>NZ_JBHUMY010000006.1:0-628796 GCF_042685365.1 Paenibacillus thailandensis
GCCGCGCCGTATCCGCCGCTGGCGCAAGCGGCGGCGGCGATGGCGGACAAAGCGGCTCGGCTTGCGAGCAGCCGCTTTACGATCGCGCTGTTCGGGGCGTTCAGCGCGGGCAAGTCTTCGCTCGCCAACGCCCTGATCGGCGAGCCGGTGCTGCCGGTATCGCCGAATCCGACAACGGCGGCGATCAACCGGCTTGTTCCGCCGACGGCGGAGCGGCCGCACGGAACGGCCCGCGTCGTCATGAAAAGCCGCGAAGCGATGCTTTCCGATTTACGCTATTCGCTTACGATGCTTGGCGAAGACGCGTCGGAAGCGGCCATGCCGGATACGAACGCGTTGCTGAAAGCGATCGACAAGCTGTCGCCCGACGCGATCCGCGGAAGCGGCCGGCCGCATTACAGCTTCTTGCGGGCAGCCCGGGCCGGCTGGGAAGCATGCGGTCCGCTGCTGGGCAGCGAGCTTGACGTCCAGCAGCCGGAATACGAACGGTACGTGGCCGAGGAATCGCGGTCTTGCTTCGTCGGCGAGATCGAGCTGCATTACGCGTGCCCGCTTACCGACCAAGGCATCGTGCTTGTCGATACGCCGGGCGCCGATTCGGTGAACGCGCGCCATACGGGCGTTGCTTTCAACTATATAAAAAACGCGGACGCGGTATTGTTCGTCACTTATTACAATCATGCGTTCTCGCAAGCCGACCGTCAATTTTTGTCCCAGCTTGGACGGGTGAAGGACCAGTTTGAGCTCGACAAAATGTTTTTCCTCGTCAACGCGGCCGACCTCGCCGCCGATGAAGAGGAGCTGGACGGCGTTCTGAAGCATGTGGAGCAGCAGCTGCTGCAGCACGGCATTCGGAATCCGCGGCTGTTTCCGGTTTCCAGCCTTCAGGCGCTGGACGCCAAGCTGGAAGGGAACGACGAGCGGCTTGCCGCATCCGGGGTCGCGCAATTCGAGCGCTCCTTTCTGTCGTTCGTCCATAACGACCTCGGCCGTCTGGCCGTCGATGCGGCGGAGCGGGAAATCCGCCGCGCCGCCGCCGCCGTGCGCGGCTGGCTGCAAAGCGCCGAAGGCGATGCCGCCTCGCGGCAGGCGGAAGCGGAGCGGCTGAAGGAGCAAGCCGAGGAGGCGGCCGGACTTATCCGCGAATTCGGCGCCGCCGATACGCCTGCGCAGCTGCCGCAGGAGCTTGGCGAGCTGCTTTATTATGTAGCGCAGCGGCTGCAGTACCGTTTTGGCGAAATGTACAACTTGGCCTTTAATCCTTCTTCGCTACAGGACGACGGGCGGGATTTGCGCAAAGCGGTATGGACGGCGTGGCTGGAACTTACTCGGTATATCCGCGTGGAGCTCTCCCAGGAGCTGCAGGCTACGACGCTCCGCATGGAAAAAGCTTTGCACGGCCTGCTGGCCAAGCGTCATCAAGCGGCTGCCGAGCGGATCGAAGCGTTAATCGAAGGGTACGAAGCCGCCGCGTATGCAAGCGAACCGACGGCAATGCCCGATGAAGCTCCGGAATGGACGCCGGAAACGGTCGATGCCAAATGGCTGTGGAGCCGCTTCAAGTCTCCGCGCCAGTTTTTTGAAGGAGAAGGAAAAGGAAAGCTGCGCGGCGAGCTGGAAGCGATTGTCGGCCCTTCTTTGCAGGGATGGATGTCGGAACGGATTGCGGATTGGTCGGCTTTCTACTCCGGCATATGGAGCGACGCCGTCAAGGGGGCGGCATTGAAGCTGCAAGAGGACTTGTCCGCTTACGTTGACGGGAAGCTGGCATCGTTGTCCGACTCGGCCGACAAGGAGCAGCTCAGAAGCTTGCACGAACGGTTTCAACGTCTTCTCGCCCCGCAATAAAAGCTCTCGAATGGCATAAAGCTGTATACAACCGCGAAAGCCCGAATCGGAACTCATTCCGTTTCGGGCTTTTTTTCGAGCGCCGCTCCAGATGGGAAACGGAACGAATAGTTTAGGTTGAAACGTGCAAGAACAATTCCGGGCTTGAAATGCGGAGTAGCCGAGCGGAAGGGATACATAATGGAAGGTAGCGAAAACGGAAGGAAGCCCGGGACTATGCTTGTTCTGCATAGGAAGCTTTCACAAGCATCCGTTTTTTTGTTGAAAAAAAACTTGTGTGTTTTTGTGCAAAAATGGAGCAATTGCTTGAAGAGCGAGACGATTCGGGACTATTTAAAAGGGATTGCTATTATATATTTCCAATTCGCCCAATTCGGCTGTTAGGAACGGATATTCGGGTTTATCTCCCGATTGCTAGGCGAGGGGGATGCTGATAATATTCATTCATGCTTATAAATAATGGAACGGGAGTTGGAGAAAGTTGGACGTATTTAAGCAATTGAAACCGTTTTACTGGGTCGAGCGAAAGTACATGATCACTTCGATTTTGTGCCTGATGTGCGCGACGGCGCTTGGTCTCGTCTACCCGAACTTGCTGCGCTATCTGATCGATAACGTCATCTTGATCGAAGATTTCGGCAAGGTGCCGGCCCTGGCGTTAACGGTCGTCGGCGTCGTGGCGGTGAAGGCGTCTTTGCAGTTTTTGCACGGTTTTTTTGGCGGGCGGCTCGGCAACCGCGTCGCGTTCCGGCTGCGCAACGCGCTGTATGACAAGCTGCAAACGTTATCTTTCCAATATTACGACAAGGCGAAGACGGGCGACCTGATGTCGCGGCTGACGGCCGATCTCGAAGCGATCCGCAACTTTATCGGCTTCGGGTTCGCGCAAATATTGAATATGGTGCTGATGGTCGTGTTCGGCGCCTCGATGATGCTGTCGATCCATTGGCAGCTGACGCTCATCACCTTGGTGTCCATGCCTTTCCTGATGATCGCCGCGCTCCGGTTCGAGAAGCTGATCCACCCGGCGTTTCGCGAGATGCGCCAGGCGATGAGCAATTTGACGACGGCCGTTCAGGAAAATATTACGGGCGTGCGCACCGTCAAGTCGTTCGCCCGCGAGCCGCATGAGGTGAACAAGTTCCTTGTCCGCAGCGAGCAATACAAACAGAACCAGATCGGCGCCGCGTCGCTATGGGCCAAATATTTTCCGGTCATGGAGCTGCTGGCGAACTTGTGCATGGTGATCTTGCTTGCGATTGGCGGTTACCTCGTCATCCAGGAGTCGATCAGCCTCGGCGAATTCGTCGCGTTCTTCAGCATGATCGGCTATATTATCGGACCGATGTGGGGCGTCGGCTTCCATATCAACAACTATACGCAGTCGAAGGCTTCCGGCGAACGGGTGCTGGAGCTGCTGAACGAGCATGTGCACGTGCGCAATACCGATCATCCGATCGTGCTGGACGCGCAAACGACGAAAGGTCATGTCCGGTTCGAGAACGTGACGTTCAACTACCCGGACAAGGCTCCGGCTTTATACGATATCAATATCGACGCGCCGGCCGGCAGCGTTATCGGTCTGCTGGGCGCGACCGGCTCCGGCAAATCGACGATCATTCAATTGCTGATGCATGCGTACAACGTCAAGAACGGCCGCATTACGGTCGACGGCATCGATATCCGCGAGCTGGACGTGCAAAGCTTGCGCAGCCAGATCGCGCCGGTATTCCAGGAAACGTTCCTGTTCTCCTCTTCGATCCGCAACAATATCGCTTACGGGGTCAAGGACGTGACGCAGGAGGAAATCGAATACGCGGCGAAGCTGGCCAAAGCGCATGACTTCATTATGGAGCTGCCGCAAGGCTACGACACGATCGTCGGCGAGCGGGGGCTCGGGCTTTCCGGCGGCCAGAAGCAGCGGATCGCCATTGCCCGCGCATTGATCAAAAACCCGCGCATTCTCATCCTTGACGACGCGACAAGCGCCGTGGACATGGAGACGGAGCATGAAATCCAGGCCGGCTTCAAGGAGCTGATGGCCGGACGGACGACGTTCATTATCGCGCACCGCATTTCTTCGCTCCGCCACGCGGACGTAATTATCGTTCTGGATGAAGGGCGGATCGTGCAGCGGGGCACGCACGAGCAGCTCGTCCGGATGCCGGGACCGTACCGGCAAACGTACAATATTCAGTATGCCGACCGTCCTCATGTCGAGGCCGTAGATGAGCATGAAACCGAGGATCGTACGCTGCACAGGAGGGTTAGCCGATGAACAAGGATACAAGCCGGACGCAAGGGCAGAAGGCCGGCGCAATCAATAAAGGCGAGCGTTTCATTTACCAGGATGACGACGCGATCGAAAAGCCGTTTAACTGGGCGCAAATGCGAAGATTGTTTCATTATATGGCGCCTTACAAAAAAGAACTCGTTCCGATTATCGCGGCTATGGTCGTCGGCACGCTCACGCGGCTGACCGTTCCGGCGCTGTTCATCTGGGCCATCGATACGGCTATTCGTCCGCCGGAAGGAGAAGGAGAGCCAAGCGTTCCGCTGCTGTTTACGCTCGCCGGAGCGATGGTCGTGCTGTACCTAATCCAATGGGCGGCGAACAATTACCGGATTCGGCATACGAACGTGATCGGGCAAAAGGTGATCTACGACTTGCGGAAGCATCTGTTCAGCCATATTCAGCGTCTGTCGTTCCGCTTCTACGACAAGCGGCCCGCGGGCTCCGTGCTCGTCCGGGTAACGAACGACGTCAACGCGCTGCAGGACTTGTTCACGAACGGCGTCGTCAACCTGCTCATGGATTGCGTACAGCTGGTCGGCATCGTGCTTATCCTGCTCATCTGGAACTTCCAGCTTGGTCTGGCGGTCATGATTACCGTGCCGCTTATGTTTATCGTTTCGACCTCGCTTCGCAAACGGATCCGTTTCGCCTGGCAGGACGTGCGGATGAAGCAGTCCCGCATCAACTCGCATTTGAACGAAAGCATACAGGGCATGAAAGTGACGCAGGCTTACGTGCAGGAAAAGGACAACATGCGTTTCTTCAACAACATGAACGAAGTGAACATTAAGGCGTGGAACAAGGCGTCCGCGCTGAACCAGGCGTTCGGGCCGATCATTGAGCTGACGGCCGCCGTCGGCACGCTTATTTTGTTCTGGTACGGCTCTTACCTGATTCAAGCCGGTTTTATAACCGTCGGCATCCTGGTCGGCTTCGCGAACTATATCGGCAACTTCTGGGATCCGATCAACCGGCTTGGCCAGATGTATTCCCAATTGCTTGTCGCGATGGCTTCATCGGAACGGATCTTCGAGTTTATCGACGAGCAGCCGACGGTCGGCGAAGCGAAAAACGCGGCGCCGCTGCCGAGCATTCGCGGCGACGTGAAATTCGACAACGTCGTGTTCGAATACGAGCCGGGCCGTCCCGCGCTGAAAGGCATCAGCCTGAACGTGGAAGCCGGCCAATCGATTGCGCTTGTCGGCCATACCGGCTCGGGCAAAAGCACGATCATCAACTTGCTTTGCCGGTTCTACGATCCCGTCGAAGGAAAGGTGTCGATCGACGGCGTCGATATCCGCGACGTAACGATCGACAGCCTCCGTTCGCAGGTGGGAATCGTCTTGCAGGATACGTTTATTTTCTCCGGCACGATCCGGGACAATATTCGGTACGGCCGGCTGAACGCCACCGACGAGGAAATCGTCGAAGCCGCCAAAGCGGTGCACGCGCACGATTTCATCATGAGCTTGCCGGACGGCTATGACACGCAGGTCGAGGAGCGAGGCAACGTATTGTCGATGGGGCAGCGCCAGCTGCTCTCGTTCGCCCGGGCGCTGCTCGCCGATCCGCGCGTCCTCATATTGGACGAAGCGACGGCCAGCATCGATACGGAAACGGAGCTTAAAATCCAGGACGCGCTGAAGACGCTGCTTGCCGGACGAACTTCCTTTATGATCGCTCACCGTCTGTCCACGATCCGGAACGCCGATCTGATCGTGGTGCTCGACCACGGGAAAATCGTGGAGCAAGGAACCCACGACGAGCTGATCGCAAGCGGCGGCGTATATAACGGACTTATCGAAGCGCAATACCGCTTCCTGTCGGCTTAGCTTCGCCTGATAAAGAGGCAATCCCTTGATTTTTGCCTGAAGAACCTCCACAATGGAAGAAAAAGATAGACAGCCGCTACGCCCATTCGGCAAACGGAGTTGTAAGTCTATCGCTTCCGGGAGGTTCTTATTTTTTTATGTATGGTTCCCCACTATCTAAGCAGTCCCGTAAACTGTTGCTTCTAGGCTCCGGAGAGCTGGGCAAAGAGGTTGTGCTGGAAGCGCAGCGCCTCGGCGTCGAAACCGTTGCGGTCGACCGTTACGCGGGCGCCCCGGCCATGCAGGTCGCTCACCGCTTTTATGTAACGGACATGCTGGACGGCGCGTCGATCCGCAAAATTATTGAAGAGGAACGCCCGGACTATATCGTCCCGGAGATCGAAGCGATCGCGACCGACACGCTGCTCGAGCTGGAGCGGGAAGGCTTCAACGTCATCCCGACCGCCCGCGCCGCAAAGCTGACGATGGACCGGGAAGGCATTCGCAGGCTGGCGGCGGAAACGCTTGGGCTGCCGACGGCCCCTTACCGCTTCGCCGATACGTTGGACGAGCTGAAGCAAGCGGTGAAAGAGCTTGGCCTGCCGTGTGTGATCAAGCCGATCATGAGCTCGTCGGGCAAAGGCCAAAGCGTCTGCCGCACGGAGGAGGAAATCGAAGCTTGCTGGAATTACGCGATGGAAGGCGGCCGCGCCAAAAAGCAGCGCATTATCGTGGAAGGCTTTATTTCGTTTGACTCCGAAATTACGCTGCTTACGGTCAGATCGGTGTCCGGAACGGCGTTTTGCGCGCCGATCGGGCATGTGCAGAAGGACGGCGATTACATCGAATCGTGGCAGCCGCATCACATGCCGCCGGAGCAGATCGAAGAGGCGGAGCATATCGCCCGCCGCATTACGGACGAGCTTGGCGGATACGGCCTGTACGGCGTCGAGCTGTTCCTGACAAAGGACGGCGTGTTGTTCAGCGAAGTGTCGCCGCGGCCTCACGATACGGGCATGGTTACGATGGCAACGCAAGATTTGTCGGAGTTTGCGCTGCATGTCCGCGCCATACTCGGCTATCCGATCCCGTCCGTCCGCTTGCTGTCGCCGGGCGCGTCCCATACGCTCAAGGCGGACCGCGAGAGCGGCGCTTTCCGGATCGGCGGTCTCGAGCAGGCGCTCGCCGTCCCGAATACGCAAGTTCGGCTGTTCGGCAAGCCGGAAACGAAGGTCGGACGGCGGATGGCCGTCGTCTTAAGCACGGCATCGGACGTGGAAGAGGCTCGCGAATCGGCTGCGAAAGCGGCGCAAGCTTTGTTTATTCGCTACGAGGAATAATCGGTATTGGAGCAATAGCGCACGACGTTTGGGTCATGACGATGACCCGGGCGCCGTGCGTTTTTTTTGACCTTTGACCGCGGCTGGCCACCCTCGAAGGACTTCGCTAGAAGTTTTTCTCATGAGCTCTTTGGCGGCGAGTCCTTAAGTGATTACGGTTTCTTTATCTTGTGGGCAGTATCCCCAAGTCTCAGGCGAGCGGGGAAAGAACGGCATCAGCTACGTTTCCGAGCAAATGGGATATTGCCTGTAAGAAGTAAAATCAGGGTTGGCGCAACCCTGGTTGGGGATCGTAATTCCTTGAGGTGCCTTCAGGGACGATGCTCCTTGGGGGGCCCTTACGGCAGGGGGACCTCAAGGGGATTGGAAGTCCTTTGAAGGCTCTCGTACATATTTTCGGCTGCATTGCAGAAAAATGGGAATGTGGCAATTGTTTGCTGCGGCTATTTCGGGCCGTTTACGGTAATGATGATTGTTGTTGACGGAAGCGACTACATATTGGGGGGATTTTTATGCGTCATAAACGTTCTCATTCCAGAAGCTTATGGATCTCGATAGGGGCGGTTTCCTGCTGCGCTTCGCTGCTGCTGCTATACGGCTTCGGATATGCGGCGTTTACGCTGCTATATCCGTCGCATATGACGCACAGCAGCCCGGCGGCCACTCCAGCCGGCAAGCAGCGCGAGCCGGTTTATGCGCTTGCGGGCGCCCATGAACTGCGGGTGACGGCAATCGGCGATTCGCTTACGAAAGGAACAGGCGACGCCAGCGGGGAAGGATTCGTCAAGCAGGCGATCGGAAAGCTGCAGGAGGAGACCGGCAAGCCTGTGAAGCTCGTCAATAATTTGGGCATTCGCGGCCAGCGTGCCGATCAGTTGGCGGAACGGATTCAAACGGCCGGTTACCGTTATGCGATCAAGCGGGCGAACGTCATTATGCTTTCGATCGGAGGCAACGATTTGTTCGCGGCGGCCCG
Organism: Paenibacillus thailandensis; assembly: GCF_042685365.1. Taxonomy (NCBI): domain Bacteria; kingdom Bacillati; phylum Bacillota; class Bacilli; order Caryophanales; family Paenibacillaceae; genus Paenibacillus; species Paenibacillus thailandensis. Next base: position 8,272 of record NZ_JBHUMY010000006.1, read on the forward strand.
CGAATCTATGAAAGGGAACGGAAGCCGCGATTCCGCCGTTTCGGCTTCGATCCCGGATCGGCTGCCGGAAGGGCTTGACGGACTGGGCCGGGTGCTGAAGGCGATCCACGAATTGAATCCCGATGCGCAGGTCGTTTATATCGGATTGTACAATCCGTTCTACGACGTCGAACGGCTGCGCGCCGGCAGCATGCGGGTGACGGAATGGAATGCCGAAGCTTACCGGATGCTCTCGCAATACGAAAATATGCAAATGATCCCGGTGTTCGATTTGTTCGAGGGCAACATAGGCTCCTATTTGTCTTCCGACCATTTTCATCCGAATCATGAAGGCTACGGCCGAATCGCCGAGCGGATCGTTCAGTCTTTGAACGCGGAAGGAGCGTAAAGACCAAGATGGATAAAGTGCTGTCTGTACGGAATTTGACGAAAAAGATTGGCGCCAGGACGATTGTCGATGGCGTCAGCTTCGATGTGCACGCGGGCGAGATTTTCGGATTTCTTGGGCCGAACGGCTCCGGCAAAACGACGACGATCCGCATGCTGGTCGACCTGATCAAGCCGACGGCCGGCGAGGTGAGCGTATGCGGATATTCTGTGCATCGTTCCCCGGAGAAGGCGTTGTCCCTTATCGGCTGCATCGTCGAAAACCCCGAGGTGTACAACTATATGACAGGTTGGGAAAACCTGGAGCACTTCGCCCGTATGCTGCCTGGCGTCGGTCCCGGCCGCATGGCCGAAGTGACGGAGCTTGTCCGCTTGACCGGCAGCATCCACGACAAAGTCAGAACGTATTCGCTTGGCATGCGCCAGCGGCTCGGCATCGCTCAAGCGCTTCTTAACCGGCCGCGCCTGCTTATATTGGACGAGCCGACGAACGGTCTCGATCCGCAAGGCATTCACGAGCTTCGGGATTTCGTCCGCAAGCTGGCCGGGGAGGGCGTCAGCTTGTTCATATCGAGCCATATGCTGAACGAAATCCAGCTCATGTGCGACCGGTACGCGATCATTCACGGCGGACGAATCAGGGCGGTCGGAAGCATGGAATCGTTCGCCGGCCGCGAGACGGGTATCGTGCTGTGGGAGCTGGACCAGCGCGATAAAGGCAAAGCGGTGCTTGCTAAAGATCCGGCGATCCGGCTGCTGGACGGACCTCCGGGCCAGGCTGCAGGCCGCTCCGCGCCGGCGTCGTTCGGCGATGCCGCGATTGCGGCGGTTATGGACTTCTCCCGCATTCCGGCCGCGGTCGAGAAGCTGGTCTATGAGCAAATCGGGGTGCTGTCGGTTCGCCCGGCGGCGCAAACGCTTGAAAATTTGTTTCTTGAAACGACTTCGGAAACGGTTTGACAGGAGGACGGGAACGATGCAAAAACTGCTGCCGCTTATACAGAACGAAACGCTTAAAATATGGAAGAAAAAACGGTTTCTCGTTATCGTTTTGATTTTGCTCGCGATTATACCGGTTTTTACATACGCGGAATTGAAAACGCTGCGCCATAACGCGTCGGTCTTCGAAAACTGGCGCAGTCAGGTGCTGCAGCAAATGACCGATATCGAGAATTCCTTGTCAAGCGACCGGATGCCGGAGGAGTGGAAGCGGCAGCGGCGCGTTCTCGTGCAGCAGCTTCAATATTATTTGGATCATGACGTCAATCCTGCCGCGCAAAGCGCGGCAACGTTTACGCGGGATTTTATGCATAACGCGGTAACGCTGCTCATCCCGGTGCTTGTGCTCGCTCTTGCCTCCGATCTCGTATCCGGGGAACGGACCGACGGAACGATCAAGCTGCTGCTCACGAAGCCGGTGCGGCGGTGGCGCATTTTGTTCAGCAAGCTTGCGGCGCTTTCGTTGTACGTGTCGCTTATCGTCGTTCTGACCGCCGTGCTCAGCTACTTCGTCTCCGGGCTTGCTTTCGGCTACGGAGGCTGGTTTATGCCGGTGTTTACCGGTTTTGTGCTGGACGGCACGGCCGTCGACGCTTCGTTCGTCCATTCCGTGCCGCAATGGCTTTATATTTTGATGGAGCTGGGGCTTGCTTGGGCATCTTCCATGACGGTAGCCGTTTTGTCGCTGATGGTTTCCATCCTGCTGCGAAGCACGTCGGCCAGCATCGTCACAATGACGTCCGTTCTTATATCGGGCACCATTTTGTCGAATATGTCCTCGTCGTGGCAAACTCCAAAATATTTATTTTCGGTCAACCTGAATCTTATGAACTATTTAAACGGATCTCCGCCCCCGGTAGAAGGGATGACATTTTCTTTTTCCGCCGCGGTGCTTGCGGTATGGGCGGCCGGAGCGCTGGCCGTGTCGTTTGCAGTCTTTACGAAACAGGATATATTGAATTAAAATATAAACTTAAGCACAAATGGCCCCGATATCGGTGTCAGGGGATGAGAGATTTAAGATTGGGGGACGCTCATGGCTGAGCAAATGGATCTGTACGCAACGCAAGCCGAAGAGAGCCGCAGCTATGAAGCCGACGACATCCAGGTTCTGGAAGGTTTGGCGGCGGTACGCAAACGGCCAGGCATGTATATAGGCAGTACAAGCAGCTCCGGTCTGCATCATTTGGTATGGGAGATTGTCGATAACGCGGTCGATGAGCATTTGGCCAAGTTTTGTACGGCGATAGACGTAACGTTGAACAAGGACGGCTCGGTAACGGTGCTGGACAACGGACGGGGCATTCCGACCGGCATGCACAAGACCGGCATCCCTACGCCGCAGGTCGTCTATACGATTCTGCACGCGGGGGGCAAATTCGGCGGCGGAGGCTACAAGAAGTCCGGCGGCTTGCACGGTGTCGGCGCGTCCGTCACGAACGCGTTGTCCGAATGGCTTGAGGTGGAAATTTTCCGCGACGGGAAAATACATAAACAACGTTACGAGTATTGGGTCGACGAGAACGGCAAGGAGCATGTCGGCGAACCGGTAACCGGGCTTGAAGTGATCGGCACGACGAACAAGACCGGCACGAAGGTGACGTTTAAGCCGGACGCTCGCGTATTCCACGCCGGTACGTCGCTGAACTACGATACGCTGGCCGAAAGGCTGCAGGAAATCGCGTTTTTGAATTCGGGCTTGAAGGTGACGATTAAGGACGAACGCCACGGCAAGCAGGAAGTATTTCATTACGACGGCGGAGCGAAGCAGTTCGTTCAGTTTTTGAACGAAGGGAAGACCGTGCTTTGCGATGCCGTCCATTTTACGGGCGAGAAAGACGAGATCGAAGTGGAAATCGCGCTTCAATATAACGACGGTTATACCGAAACGATCGCTTCTTTCGTGAACTCGATTCCGACGCGCGGCGGCGGCACGCACGAAACCGGCTTCAAAACCGCTTACACGCGCGTGATGAACGATTACGCCCGCAAAACGTCGCTGCTCAAGGAAAAGGACAAAAATTTGGAGGGCAGCGATCTTCGCGAAGGCATGATGGCCGTCATCAATATTAAAATGGCCGAGGTGGAGTTCGTCGGACAGACGAAGGACCAGCTTGGCAGCTCGTCTGCCCGCAGCGCCGTAGACGCCGTCGTGGCCGAAAAAATGCAAGTATTTCTTGAGGAAAACCCGCAAACGGCGCAAACGCTGCTGAAGAAGGCGGTGCAAGCCTCCAAAGCCCGCGAAGCGGCGCGCAAGGCGCGCGAGGAAATCCGCAGCGGGAAGAAGAAGAGCGAAGGCTCGAACCTGGGCGGCAAGCTGACGCCGGCTCAATCCAAGGACGTGTCGCGGACGGAGCTGTTTATCGTCGAAGGCGACTCCGCCGGCGGGTCGGCGAAGCAAGGGCGCGACTCCAAATATCAGGCGATCCTGCCGCTGAAGGGCAAGCCGATGAATCCGGAGAAAGCGAAGCTTGCCGACATTATGAAAAACGACGAATACCGCGCGATTATAAACGCCATCGGCGCGGGCGTCGGCTCGGAATTCGAGTGCGAGGAAAGCAATTACAGCAAGATCGTCATTATGACCGACGCCGATACGGACGGAGCGCACATTCAAGTGCTGCTGCTGACGTTTTTCTACCGGTATATGAAGCCGCTGATCGACAACGGCAAAGTGTATATCGCGCAGCCGCCGCTCTATAAAATTACCCGCAAATCCGGGAAGTTGGAGACGGTTCGTTACGCCTGGACGGACGAGCAGCTGCAGAACTACTTGAAGGAATTCGGCAAAAACTATGAGCTTCAGCGCTATAAAGGTCTTGGCGAGATGAATCCGGAACAGCTGTGGGAGACGACGATGAACCCGGAGACCCGCACCCTTCTTCAGGTTCAAATCGACGATACGGCCAAAGCGGAACGGCGCGTATCGGCGCTTATGGGCGACAAGGTCGATCCGCGGAAGCGATGGATTATGGAAAACGTCGACTTCACGGAATTTGAGGAATAGGGGGAGTAGGGCATGAGTACGATGGAATCGTTTTTGCCGGCGTTTCTGGAAGAGGTCGTCGGCGACCGTTTCGGGCGCTATTCCAAATATATTATCCAGGACCGGGCGATCCCCGATGTCCGGGACGGGCTCAAGCCGGTACAGCGGCGCATTCTGTACGCGATGTACGAGTCGGGCAATACGCCGGACAAGCCGTACCGCAAATCGGCGAAAACCGTCGGCGACGTGATGGGCAATTATCACCCTCACGGGGACTCTTCGATTTACGAAGGGATGGTCCGGATGGCGCAGCCGTGGAAGATGGGCCATGTGCTTGTCGACGGCCACGGCAACTGGGGTTCGCTTGACGACGATCCGGCGGCGGCGATGCGTTATACGGAAGCGCGGCTTTCGCCGATCGCGATGGAGCTGCTTCGCGATATCGACAAACGGACGGTGCAGTTCAAGGACAATTTCGACAATACGGCGAAGGAGCCCGTCGTGCTTCCTTCGCGTTATCCGAACCTGCTCGTGAACGGAGCGAGCGGTATTTCGGCCGGCTTCGCGACGGAAATCCCGACCCATAATTTGCGCGAGGTCATTAACGCCTGCATCGCGCTGATGGCCAATCCGAACGTGACGCTCGAAGAGCTGATGCAGATCGTAAAAGGGCCCGATTTTCCGACGGGCGGCATCATTATGGGCGGCGACGGCATCCGCGAAGCGTATGCGACGGGAAGAGGCCGGATTTATATCCGCTCCAAAACCGAAATCGAAAGCTTGCGGGGCGGCAAGCAGCAGATCGTCATTACGGAAATCCCGTACCAGGTCGTAAAAGCGCGCCTTGTTACCGCCATGGAAACGATCCGGCTGGAGAAAAAGGTGGAGGGCATCGCCGAGGTGCGCGACGAGACGGGACGGAACGGTCTCCGCATCGTCGTGGAGCTGAAGAAGGATGCCGATGCCGAAGGCATTCTCGCCTATTTGCTCAAAAAGACGGATCTTCAAGTCACCTATAACTTCAATATGGTGGCGATCGTCAATAAACAGCCGCAGCAGCTCGGCTTGAAGGCGATGCTGAACGCCTATATCATGCACCAGAAGGAAGTCGTCACGCACCGGACGCAATACGAGCTGGAGAAAGCCGAAGACCGCGCTCACGTCGTGGAGGGGCTCGTCAAGGCGTTAAACATTCTCGACGACGTTATCGCGACGATCAAAGGCTCGAAAAACCGTGCCGACGCCCAGAACAACCTGGTCGAGAAGTTCGGCTTCACGGAACGGCAAGCCGATGCGATTCTTACGTTGCAGCTGTACAGGCTGACAAGCCTCGAGATTACGTCGCTGCAAAAAGAATTGAACGAGCTCATGAAGCGGATCGGCCAATTGAAAGCGATTCTGGAGAGCGAAAAGAAGCTGCTTGGCGTCATCAAGTCGGAGCTTGAAGAAATTCGCGACAAGTACGGCATCGACCGCCGTTCGGCCATCCAGGAAGAAATCGAGGAACTAAAGGTCAACCTCGAGGTGATGATCACGCCGGAGGACGTGCTGGTGACGCTAAGCCGCGAAGGCTACATGAAGCGGACGAGCATGCTTTCGTTTACCCGTTCGGGCGGGGAGCTGGACAGCTCCGGCGTCAAGGAAGGCGACATGATCGAGCAGCTTCTCGAGGTGAACACGCTGGATAACCTGCTGCTGTTTACCCGCAAGGGCCAATATTACATGCTTCCGGTTCACCAAATTCCGGAGTTCAAATGGAAGGAAAACGGCACCGCGATCGTCAATATTATCGCTTTGCCGAAGGACGACTCGATCGTCGATATCATACCGGTCAAAGACTTTAACGACGAGGAGACGTCGCTGGTATTCGTTACGAAGCGTGGCAACGTCAAGCGGACGATGCTGAAGGATTATATGACGACCCGGTCGACGGCGATCGCGGCCTGCAAGGTGGCGGACGGCGACGAGGTCATCAGCGTGAAGCCGAGCGACGGCAAAAAACAGCTCGTTCTGGTCAGCAAGCTTGGCATGAGCATCCGTTTCGAGGAAAGCGAAGTGAACCCGATGGGCCGGGTTGCCGCGGGCGTGCGCGGCATTCAACTGAAGGAGGAGGACGAGCTGATCTCGGCCGAATTCGTTCAGGACGACGAAGGGGAATTGCTGGTCATATCCGACCTTGGTTATGCGAAGCGAAGCCTGCTGCTCGACTATCCGATTCAAGGCAGAGGCGGCAAAGGGGTTCAAACCTTCGAATTCAAGGAAGGAAAGCGGGTCAAGCCGAACGGAACGGCGCTTGTCGCAGCGTTTTATTGCCGCGAAGCCCGGGATCTGGTCGTTGCGACTTCCGCCGGCGCCACCCATTCCGTCAGCTCGGAGAAAGCGCATATCGAAGAACGCAAGTCGGTCGGCCGCATTTTCGTGCCATTGGATAAAAACGAGACGATCGACATCGTCATTGCCCGGTAAAGCGGGTTAATCGTATGGCCCATTGGGCGGTTCAAGCCGCTCGATCAATTGAATAAGCATTTCCACAATTACCCACAATGGAGTCGGATCGTCCAGACGGTCAAGCCATTGTGGGTCTTTTAGTATGCCGTAATCTTGGATTTTGCGGAGAAGTTCCGTTTTGTCCATCGCATTCATCCCCCGTCGGCGAGAATAAAAACGAATAAATCATGGAGCGGGACTGCCGGCTGCCAGGAACCGCCACCCGTGACATTCGCCTAATCAGCTTATGTCTATCTCTGTCAAAAGGTTCGAAAATAACGTCGATTAATCTCGCAAATTATTAATTGGATTAACCTTTAATTCGACATTTTCGGATGGTATAATTTAGGTAGAGAACGCAATTCGGACAAGGAGGGTGGATTGATCATGGTTTCTGACGATTTCACGAAAGTATGGTCCAAGCTTTCGCGCGATTGGAAGTTTACGCTCGAGCAAGCGCTTGCACCTCTGACGGAAGGCCAGCTTGGCGTGCTGGAGCTGCTGCTGGAGCACCAGCCGATGAAGCCTTCGGATTTGCTTCAATATTTATCGACGACGCCGGCCGCGATTACGACGCTGCTCGATCGGATGGAGCGTAACGAGTTAATTGTACGTACAAGAGACGAGCGGGATCGGAGAATCGTATGGGTAACCGTAACGGAGAAAGGGAAGAAGGAAGCAAGCCGCGGGGCGGAAATCCGTTCCAAAGTCATCGGCGATTCCTTGGACCGGATTTCGTCCCATAATCAGCAGCTGCTTGTATATTTGCTCGGCAAAGTCGCCAATCTGTAGTCCGGGCATAGGGGCCACCTTAAGCGTACATACGGCTGGAGCGCATGCGGATGGGCTCCGGCTTGCGATTCATGCCTGCCGCGATAAGCGGGCGGGTTATTTGTTTTGCGCGATATAGAAGCTGGCCGCCTGCTCCAGCTGTTCGCCGCTCCACCATTCCCACGGCTTGCCTTCCGGTACAGACCGGAACGTAAGCCGTTCTTTTGTAACCGGATGGGGAATGGTAACCGAAGTAGACCAAAGCGCGACGTCCATAGCGGCTTCGGCGGAGGCATGGCCGTATTTCCGGTCGCCGGCGAGCGGACAGCCGATATGGGCCATTTGGGCCCTTATTTGATGCGGTCTGCCGGTATGAAGCTTTACGGCGAGGAGCGAATACCGGCCGTTTACGGCGATCGTTTCGTAATCGAGTACGGCATCCTTCGCATCGGCCGCCGGCTTGTCGAACACCGTAACTTGATTGCGGCCGCTGTCTTTCCGGATATAATGCTTCAGCTGCGCCCGCGGGGTCCGGGGCGTGCCGTGAACGACGCATATATATGTTTTGCCGAAGGAACGGCTGCGTACCGCTTCCGACAAGCGGGAGGCGGCTTTCGACGTTTTGGCGAACACCATGGCCCCCCCGACGGGACGGTCCAAGCGGTGAACGAGTCCCAAAAAGACGTTGCCGGGCTTGTTATAGCGTGCTTTAATGTCCTGCTTCAGCAAGGTCAGCATATCGGGATCGCCGGAGTCGTCCTCCTGGGACGGAATGCCGGGCGGCTTCACGACGGCAAGAACGTGGTTGTCCTCGTACAAAATCGGGATGGACGGAGTCGTTTCCATCGCCATCAGTTCGACTCCCAACGGCCCAAAATGCCGCACGGCAGGTTAAGGCCGGATTTTGTAATCGGAAGGCCGATTTCGCCGCAGTTGATCATGCCGCCGTATTTGCGTTTCATCGTCAAATGAAGCAAATTGTGAAGCACGGACGGGGACAAGCCCGTCGTATACGAATTAATAAGCAGGAACAGCGGGTTATCGGATAAAATCGTGGTGCAAAATTCGACGAACGGATACAAATTTTCTTCCAGCTTCCACGTTTCGCCCTTTGGCCCCCGCCCATAAGACGGCGGATCCATGATGATCGCGTCGTATTGCCGGCCGCGGCGCTGCTCGCGCTGCACAAACTTGAATACGTCGTCCGTGATGTATCGGACCGGATGATCCTTCAGGCCGGAAAGCTCCGCGTTCTCCTTCGCCCATTGCACCATTCCTTTGGCGGCGTCGACATGGACGACTTCGGCGCCGGCCGCAGCGGCCGCAACCGTAGCGCCGCCGGAGTAGGCGAACAAATTCAGCACGCGGATCGGACGGCCCGCCGAGCGGATTTTGTCCATCATCCAGCTCCAGTTTACCGCCTGCTCGGGGAATAAGCCGGTATGCTTGAAGTTTGTCGGATGAATGTGAAACTTCAGCTCGCCGTACGATATTGTCCATCGTTCGGGGAGCTTCTGGTTGAAGTCCCAGTGGCCGCCCCCCGATGAGCTGCGGTGATAGCGGGCGTCCGCTTTAAGCCAAAGCCCGCTTTCGTTTGCGATCGGCCAAATAATTTGCGGGTCGGGACGGCGCAGGATGTAGGTCCCCCATCGCTCCAGCTTTTCGCCGCCGCCGGTATCGATAACCTCGAAGTCGGTCCATTGATCTGCTATGTACATGCTATGAAATCCTTCCTTAATGGTATAGAGTTGCGCTTCGTCCCCGGACACCGGCGACGAAGCCGTTGCTGCTTAAATTGCCGTCGGAAAGCTTAAAGTTTGGTACTGCGTTACCGTACTGATGATCTTTCCGACTGGCATGAAAAGCTGCCGCTGATGCCAGGGGCCGGTTCAACGAATTGGCTTCGGCAGAAGCTTTTCATATAATAAAGTCAACGACTATTATAACGAAGGGGACTTCCCGAATCAAACAAAACCGGCGTCCATAAGAACGCTGGCTGTCCATTACAAGGCGGAGGACCGAATGTCGAAGGGCCGAGCGGCCCGAAGGACGTAATACTGGAGGGGGGAATCGCAGGAAAGGGAAGCTTGGGGCGAAGACGGGCAGCGGTGCGGCGGGTCAAAGAATGCGTTTTCAGAAGAGGCGGCGGATCGGAGCGTCTCCCGATGCGTGACGGGGGGTGGATGCGGCAAGGGGAGCGGCCTGCCGCAACGATTAGCTGCTTTCCGGGGCGCGCAGAGCTTGCAGCATTTTGTCGATCGATTGTTTGCGCTGCTCTTCATCCATGTTATTGAGCAGCTGGACGATTTCCTTCGTGTCCGGGGTCAGATCCTCCCCCGCTTTGCGGTCTTCGCCTTCGATGATGAAGTCGATGCTTACGTTAAAAAATGCGGCGAGCTTGATGAGGGTATCGTATACAGGCTGGCGGTTATTGATTTCGTAATGGCTGTAGGCGGAGCGGGTAATGCCGATTGTCCGCGCCACCGCGTCCTGAGATAAATTCCGACTGACACGAAGCATCTTGAGGCGTTCTCCCATCGTCATTGATTTTACTCCTCACGTAATATAGCCAGTTTGAGCAGAAGGCTCCCTGTTTCCAGGTTCTCTGCTACTAGTAATGTATGATACATTTTGTATCAATGTCAAGTGATTTTTCAAAAGATAAGCTCCCCAAGGGATAAGTTAAACCTTGTAATACGGCTTATCATTCAGCGCGAAAGTGTTCATCGCTGCGAGAAGGACGACAAAGTCGTTTCAGCTTGATCCAATCGGAAAGGAAAGATGTCCTATGGCATTAACGTTTCAATGCGAGTGCGGCAACCGGACGGCGTTGTTCGCCACGGGCGATATCGACGAGCAAGGAAGGGAATATATCGAACCGGAGGACGACGAGAGAGTGACCTATATAGTGGGAGATCACGGGGTTCTGTTCCGCTGCGGGTTTTGCGGTTACACATACCGGCTTGAAAAAATGCGAACAATTGAATAAGGCGTACAACGGCTGATGGAGGAAGTCTACGGCTTCGGGGGCGGAGGCGGCAGGAGAACGTCCGCGCTAACCCGGCTGAGGCCGACCGCAGCAGCAAAGGAACGTCCTCCACCGAATTCCATGTATCATCTAGAGCTAGGAAACGAGATGCTGCTTGTTCCCGTAAACCCTTCAGTTCATGTTAATATAATTGACATGTAGTGCGATAGACCCCTACAATAATAGAATAGACGTGATTAATCGCAGCGAAGGGATGGGGGTTGACATTGCAGTTACGCGTTTTGTCGCTTAAACATTTTTCGTTTGACGACGATTCGGTTATGAAGGAATGGGCCGCAAGGAGCGGGCATCGCTATACGGTGGCGGAACCGCACCTCGGACAAGCGCTGCCTTCGCAGGACAGCTTCGACTTGCTGATCGTTTGCGGCGGACCGATGAGCGTATACGAAGAGGAGGCGAATCCGTGGCTCCGTCCGGAAAAAAGCTTCCTCAAGCAGGCGATAGCGGACGCCAAGCCGGTGCTCGGCATTTGTTTGGGAGCCCAGCTGATCGCGGAGGCGCTAGGGGCGAAAGTAAGCCGCAACCGCCACAAAGAAATCGGGTGGCACCCGATAAAACGTACCGATTCCGGACATCCGTTGTTTCGTTCGATGCCTCCGGCGTTCCACAGCTTTCAATGGCATGGCGATTGCTTTGAACTGCCGGAAGGGTGCGAACGGCTCGCCACGAACGAATGCGCGCAGAATCAGGCTTTCGCATACGGGGACCGCGTGCTCGCCCTGCAATTTCATTTGGAGCCGACGCCGGCGAGCATTGAAGCAATGGTCGGGCATTGGGCAAGCGAGCTTACGGACGGGCCGTATATCCAATCCGCGCAGCAAATCCGTTCCGGTCTAGCCAGATGCGCCGATTCCGCCCGAATGCTCGGCCTGCTGCTGGACGCTCTTGCGGATTCGCTGCGTTAGACCGGGCGCAAGCGAACCCGTCCTATCCGGATAGGCGCATGGCGATGCCAAAAAGTCGAGCCCCCCGCGACGGCGGAGGGCTCGACTTTCGGCGATTAGGCGGACAGCTCTTTTGTTCGGGCTTCAGATTGAGCCAAGGCTGTTTTTTTATTGCTTTTTGCCATTGCCGCCACGGTGACGATATACAGGATGGCAAGCAAGACCATCGCAAGCGAGCTGATGCGGTACATGGACCCGTAGCTTGTCGCCGAAGCGATGATGCCGAGCAGCATCGAGCCAATGGCTACGCCGAGGTCAAGCGCGTTGTAATACAAGCCGTTCGCCGTGCCGTGATCCTTCGGCGGCGTCATTTGCAGCATCCAGGCTTGGAGCGTCGGCTGAATCGCGCCGTAGCCGACGCCGTAGAACAACCCGGACAAAATAAGCAGAGGCAGCGATTCCGTATACGATATGAGAATTAGACCGATAAAGCTGAAAACAGCGCCGGGAACGATGACGGCGATATGGCCTTTGGCATCGAACAGCTTGCCGGAGAACGGACGGACGATAAAAGCGGCCAAAGCGTTAAACAAAAAGAACAAGGAAATATGCGCGATATTGCGCTCTTGCCCGTATAGCGCCAGAAAGCTCAGCAGTCCGCCGTACGTAATCGACAGCAGCACGTTCAAGCCGCAAGGAAGAAGCAGCAGAGCGTTAAACCGTTTGCTGCGCCCCGGCTCACCTTCGGCAGCCCGAATCACGGCGCGTTCCGGAGCGGCTTGAGCCGGAACGGTCCGTTTGGGTCCGGAACCGGTCGACAGAAGGGCGAGCGGAATCGAGACAACCGCCGCGAGCGTGCCCATCAACGCCAGCGTTTCGAAGCCGAAATCCCCCAAGACGGCAAGACCGATAATCGGCCCGACCGACATGGCGAGCGTCGTGGACATGCCGAAATAACCGATGCCTTCGCCCATGCGGCTTTTCGGTATAATCTCCGCCACGAGCGTAGGCATGACGGTGCTCGCCGCCCCGAAGCCGATACCGAACAGAACGCGCAGAACGAGCAGCACGGCTACCGAATCCGCAAACGGATATAGCGCGGTGGCTACAGCCGCAAGCAGCAGCCCGGCGTACATAATCGGCAAATTGCGGTTCAGCCTTTTCATGAGAAACGCGGTTATAAAACGGGCGGCGATCGCCGAAAAGGCGAAGACGCTGATGACGAGACTGACCGTAAAATCGCTCGGGTTAAACTTGTCTTTCACATAAGTCGGAAACGGAGAAAGCAGCATTTGCAAACATAGGAACAGCAATAAATAACTGATCGTCAATGTGATGAACGCCTTGGTCCACAGCTTTCCCGCCGAATTTTCTGGTTGTTGAACTTCCACTACTCCATCTCTCCTCTTTCTTTCTCTGTAAGCTTATCGACGGCGGCGTCAATGCGCGCAAGCAGCTCCAGTAAATACGCGTATTCGTTATCGGAAAGGCTAACCGTCGCTTCTTCGACTAGCTGCTTTTCAATCGGCGTGATGGCCGCAACCACTTCTTTGCCCGCCTCCGTTATATAGACGAGGAACGCTCTCCGGTCCTTTTCGCCCGGTTTTTTCACAATATAGCCCTTCGCCTCGAGCAAATCGAGAATGCGCGTCGTCGTGGGCTTATCCTTGCCGCTCCGCTCCGCGATTTCTTTCTGTATTAGGCCGTCCCGTTCATTAATCCGGTATAGAACCGACCATTGCTCGGGTGTCATATCGTAGCTTCGAATGCGGTGCTGCAGCAGATTGGTCAGTTTGCGGTACGAAATGCCCAGCAAGTACCCGATTGAATCATCCAATGACGTGTATTTCATGTGAGCCTGCCTCCGAATATAGTTGTTATGACAACTAATTTTAATGCAAATAATTGCACAAGTCAATATCTGAGACGATTTAGACGGCCGCTCGTTTAATCTTTTGCGCTTGGGACATATGTCCTTTATTATTTGCTGTAGGATGTATTAAATGAAATTGCGGACTTCGAAAAGGGGATAAAGATGCAGCTTATTGCCGATACCGAAATGCTTCACAGGTTGATCGACGAATATGGTCTCGGGGTTATGCTTAACGGCTTGGAAGGGGAAGAGATCAAATTATTCCGGTTTCAAAAGGGGGACTTCATCTGCAGAGGGGGCGAGCCGATTGACCGGCTGTACGTTTTGGTCCAAGGCCGGCTGCGCGTCTTTCGGACGTTGTCCAACGGCAAATCGCTTCTTCTTCGTTTCTGCAATCCGCCCGCCATGATCGGCGATTTGGAATTCGTGACCGGCCGGCAAGCCGGATCTTTTGTGGAAGCGGTGACGGGAGGGCAAGTCATCGCCATCGATTATGAGGTTTTGCGGGCGAAGCATGGCCGCAATCCGGATTTTCTGCAATTTTTGCTTCGCCACCTGGCGCATAAGCTGGATACGGTTTCCCATTCGACGAGCGTCAATCGGCTGTTCCCGCTGGAACAAAGGTTTGCCAATTATCTGATGTCCAGTCAAGCTGCGGCGAGCTCGGAATTTCACGCCTCGAATTTGCAGCATGTCGCAGAGCTGCTTGGCACGAGCTACCGGCATTTGAACCGGATTATCGCCAAGTTCGCGGCTGAAGGCGTCGTGGAGCGGAAGCGGGGCAAAATCGTCATCGTCGATAGCGAAAAGCTGCGCGCGCGGTCTTCGGACGATCTATACAAATAATTCGGAATGACGGAAGGCAGGAACGGTTGTGCAGGTCAACATTTTAAGGTTTTTCAATTTCGGCTATTTTTCCATGTTTTCGATTTTTTTATCGTTTCTGCCGCTTTATTTAGCGGACGAAGGGATATCCCGGACGCAAATCGGAGCGCTGCTGGGCGTTGGCGGCGTCGTAAGCGTGTTTGCCCAGCCGATGTGGGGGCTCGTGAGCGACTATAAAAAAACGATCAAAAAAGTGCTGCTGGTCATTATCGGCGTCTCGGTCGTTTCGGGATTTTGCCTGTTTAACGCATCGGCGCCGGCTGCAATCGTGCTGCTGGTCATCATGATGTACGTGTTCTGCATGCCGACCGACCCGCTGATCGAAAGCTTGAATTACCAGTCTGCCCAGCGGAGGGGAATTCCGTACGGCTCGATCAAAATGTTCGGCGCCCTCGGTTATGCGACCGCTTCGCTCTTAATCGGCTATATCACCGACAACGCCGGCATGGCCAGCATCGCCTTTTTGTTTCTCGGGTACGGCTTCGTTACCTTCGTGACCGGCTTTGCCCTGCAGGACGTGCAGGCGGTCAACAAGCCGCTGCGGATGAAGGATCTCGGCGGCTTCCTGTCGGAGCGGTCCACGCTCGTCTTTCTCGCGCTTGTGCTTCTGATGGCGATTCCGCACCGGACGAACGATACGTATATCGGCCTGTATATCGCCGAACTGGGTGGCGGCATGAAGCTCGTCGGTTATGCCTGGTTCATTATGACGATCTCGGAAGTCGTTTGCTTCGCCTTTGTGCACCGTTTGCTCAAGCCGGGGAGAGAGCTCGGCATTATCGCGGTTGCGGGGATTATTTACGCGATCCGGTTCGGGCTCACCGCCATCGCCGGATATCCGGTTGTCGCCGTGCTGCTCCAGGCGCTGCAAGGCGTTACGTTCGTGTTGTTCTATACGGCATCGGTCCAGTATTTGTACACGATAATTCCGGAGCAATTCAAAGCGACCGGACAAACGGTGTTGGCGGTCGTGTTCTTCGGCATATCCGGCATCTTCAGTTCCTTCGCGGGAGGATATTTGCTCGAGACGCTGGGGGGCGCCAACCTGTACGGCATCATGGCGTGTCTGTCGCTGATCGGCGCGGTCGTCTGCTTGTTCATCCGTCGGGAAGCGCGGCAGGCGGGGGAAACGTCGTTCAAGTAAGAGCACACTACAAACGCCGCGAACGATAGCGTTCGCGGCGTTTCGACAGGTGCGGAATTAAGCGCCTTTAATTTCAAGCAGTTTATACGTAATGATGCCCATCGGCGCGTCGACCTGAATGACGCTGCCGACTTTTTGGCCGAGCAGCGCTTTGCCGAGCGGGCTCTCATACGAAATTTTGTTATTGACGACATCCGCCTCGGCCGGCCCTACCAGCGTGTATTCGATCGTTTCGTCAAATTCCGTATCGTGCAGAACGACAACGGCGCCTACATTAACTTTTGAAGTGTCCATCTTTTGCGGATCGACGACGCGCGCTTTGCGGAGCATTTTTTCGATCTGGGCGATCCGCGTTTCCATGAACGCCTGCTCTTCCTTGGCGGAGTGATATTCGCTGTTCTCCTTCAAGTCGCCGTAACTGATCGCGGTTTTGATCCGTTCGGCAAGCTCCCGCCGTTTTACGACTTTAAGCTCTTCCAATTCCTGCTCCAATTTCTCAATGCCTTCTTGCGTTAAAATGACTTCTTCTTGTGACATGCATGACAACTCCTTTATCTTCATCCTACACCAAAATTGCCGTAAACGCGAGTCAAGCCCGTCTTCTTTCATTGTAAGCGTTAGCCGCCTTCGCTAACAAGCCGAACATCGGGCATCTTCCATTATTATGTCCTTTGCGGCCGGATCATGCGAATGTTCCGGCGAGCGTTTTTGTTTTTGTAGCCCGCATGTAAATATGGTACAATATGTAAGGTTTAAAGGCAGCAGGAGGCGACAACCTATCCCTATGACGAGGAGTGATTGGATTTGCCGGTCGAGGTCTATTTCAACTTTAACGGAAATTGCAGGGAAGCCATCGAGTTTTACGCCGAAACGTTTGGTGTGGACAAGCCTCAAATTATGACGTTCGGAGAAGGACCGCAAAGCCCCGAGTTTACATTGCCCGAAGAGGCTAAAAATCTGGTCATGCATGCCCGTCTTTCGATTTGGGGAAGCAACGTTATGTTTTCGGACGTCTTTCCGGGGATGCCGTTTCAAACCGGCAACAATATTACGCTTGCCCTGCTGACGGATAATGCCGAGGACGTCCGTGCGGCTTTCGACAAGCTGAAGGAAGGCGGCACCGTCGCCATGGAGCTCCAAGAGACGTTCTGGAGCAAGCTTTACGGCCAAGTGACCGATAAGTTCGGCGTCCAATGGCAATTGAATTTGAACAGCGAGCCGATGTAAATCGAAAGCGAGAGCCTATAAAAAACGGCCGTCCCGCAAGCGGGAACGGCCGTTTTTGCTATTATTTCTTTTGAACCGTAATCGTCCACGACGCGTCGTCGACCTGCTCGAAATTGGTGACGGCGTGGCCGGCTTCGGCCGCCCAACGCGGAATCGCTTCGGTCGCTTGCGTGCAGTCGAAATCGATGACGAGCTCGTCGCCGCTGTTCAGCTTCTCCATCGCTTCTTTCGCTTCGATCAGCGGGAACGGGCATACCATTCCGATCACTTCAAGTTTATGCTTCATAGTCGGGTCCTCCTTATGCGGTCGCTGCCGCGCTGGCGGCAGAACGATTTTGTTTCGCTTTGGCGCGAGGGCGGACGTAAACGAAATAAGCGGCCGTCCACGTGCCGAGAATCATAAAGATCAATGAAATCCAGCCCTGCCAAGTCATCATGGCGGTCATGACAAGACCGTTGCCGATGGAGCAGCCGCCGGCCCAGCTTGCGCCGAAGCCCATCAGCAGGCCGCCGGCAAAGCTCGATACGGCCGTTTTCGCGTCCGGCGCGCGGAAGCGGAATTCCCGGCTCCCTTTGGCCGCTGCGAACGAGCCAAGGAAGATGCCGAGCACGAGGAACACGCCCCAGTTGATATACTTATCTCCATCTCCCGTAACCAAATATTGCAGAATGTTGGCCGAAGGCGTCGTGATGCCAAGACCGGACATTCTTCCGGTAGCTTCGCTGAGCGGCCAAGCGAGCAGCGCGATCAGCCCGACGAGCACCGCCGTGACGAACGGGTGCCAGCGTTTTTCGAACAACAGATGGTTAAGTCCTTTCCGTTTCGGCTTCATGGCCGGAATAGCCACTTTCGGCTTGCGCAGCGTTTTAACGACAAGCCCCGCCGTAATAAGAGCCAGCAGCGCAATGAACGGCCACGCCGAAATGCCGAACGTCTCCGGAATGGAATTGACCGGTACGGCGACTTCCTTAATCCCGTCGTTAACCGGCACAAGCGCACCCGATTTCATCATGGCCGCCATCGCCATATAACCGAACAAGGCGATCCAGCTGCCGATCAGCCCTTCGCCCGCCCGGTACCACGTGCCGGTTGCGCAGCCGCCTGCCAATATGATGCCGATGCCGAAAATAAAGGAGCCCAATACGGTGGCGAGCCATGGGAAATCTCCGGCGTTAAATTGAATCAGTCCGAGCCGGATAAGGGCGAATACGCCGACGCTTTGGACGGTTATGGCGATCAACAGCGCATAAAACATGCGGTTATCCTTCGCTATATACATATCCCGGAAGCCGCCGGTCAGGCAAAACCGGCCCCGCTGCATGACGAAGCCAAGCAATCCGCCGCACAGCAACCCGGTGACGATCATTTGCAGCATGTTCAACCTCTCTCGTTTGTAATGTTTAGTATGTCACTTGGTTTTAAAGCATTTTTGATGATAACATATTTCGTCTTCACGTCAAGAGTCCATTATTTTCCTATCTCCCGCCGTCTGTTGAGCGTGAACAATTCGGCGGCGAGTTTTTAGGCGGGATTACAAATCGTCGGCTTAAGGGTTTAAACCGGAATCGGATCTCTATATGATAAAAGAAATGTTGTGTCAGGAAACATTACATTGGAACCGGCGATTGGATGGTCCGGCATAGCTTTTGCTGTCTGCTCGGGATTCGCAGGCTGAATGGAAGTCAACGTTGAAAGGTATGATGATCATGAGTTTAGAAGCTTTGAACGAACGAGTGAAAACCGATCTGTCCTATTTGGCGTTCGGCGGCCCGGATTGGCTGCAGCCGGTTAGCCGTCCGGAGGGCCATGTATACGATGTCGCGATCGTCGGAGGCGGCCAGTGCGGCCTTAGCATCGCATTCGGCTTGATGCGCGAGAGAATTTCCAATATTATCGTCATCGACGAAAATCCGGAAGGGACGGAGGGCCCGTGGGAAACGTATGCGCGTATGGTCACGCTGCGCACGCCGAAGCATCTGACTTCCGTCGATCTCGGCATACCGTCTCTTACGTTCCGTTCCTGGTGGGAAGCGCAATACGGGCCGGAAGCTTGGGAGGCGCTCGGCAAAATTCCGAGAGGCGAATGGATGAACTATTTGCGCTGGTATCGCCGGGTGCTGGGCTTGCCGGTCGTCAACGAAGTAAAGCTGGAGCTCATCGAGCCTGCCGCGCGCGGACTGCACCGCCTCCATATTTCGGGAGCGGGGGCGGCAAGCGAATCGCTGCTTGCGCGCAAAGTCGTATTGGCTACGGGGATTCAAGGCGGCGGGGAATGGCATGTGCCGGAGATGATCAAACGGAAGCTGCCGTCTTCGCTCTACGCCCATACCTCGGAAGCGATCGATTTCGCGGCGCTGCAAGGCAAAAGGGTAGCGGTGCTGGGCGGCGGGGCATCGGCGTTCGACAACGCGAATTACGCCCTTTCCGCAGGGGTCGCCGAAGCGCATGTGTTCGTCAGGCGCAAGGAGCTGCCCCGGATTAACCCGATCCGCCAAATGGAAGGCTCCGGCTTGATCGAACGGTATGCGGCGCTGTCCGATGCGGATAAATACGAAGTGATGGCGCATTTCTTCAAGCACAACCAGCCGCCGACCAACGATACGTTCGAGCGCGCCGCTTCGTGGCCGGGCTTCCGGCTCCATCTGGGCGCACCTTGGCTCGATGTCGAAGCGGCGGAAGAAGGGGCTGTCGTGACGACGCCGCAAGGCAAGCACGTTTTCGATTATTTGATCGTCAGCACGGGGCTGCTTACCGATCCCGCGTTAAGGCCGGAGCTGAAGCTCGTGGAGAAGCACATCGCCCGTTGGGGCGACCGGTACAAAGCGCCCGATCGAGTCGCGAACAAGCTGCTGGACGCACACCCGTATTTGACGCCGGGGTTTGCTTTTACGAGCCGGGACGAGGAAGGCGAGAAGCTGCTGCACGGCATCTTTACATTCAGCTATTCGGCGCTCGTCAGCTGCGGCGTTTCCGCTTCGGCGCTGTCGGGCATTCGTTTTGCGGTGCCGAAGGTCGTATCGGCCGTGGCCGACCAATTGTTCCTCGACGACCGGGAACGCATCTTAAGCCGGTTCTATGCTTACGACGAAAAAGAATTTGTAGGCGAGTGGCCTATAGCCGAAGCCGCGAAGTAACGGCCTTATAGGAAAAGAAGCAGAC
Source organism: Paenibacillus thailandensis (assembly GCF_042685365.1). Taxonomy (NCBI): domain Bacteria; kingdom Bacillati; phylum Bacillota; class Bacilli; order Caryophanales; family Paenibacillaceae; genus Paenibacillus; species Paenibacillus thailandensis. Next base: position 28,124 of record NZ_JBHUMY010000006.1, read on the forward strand.
GAATCCGCCGGAAGGCGGGCTCGTCTTTTTTTGCGCCGCGCTTGCGGAAGAACGGGGACAAGCTTGCATTCGCCGGGCCTCCTGTTATCATCAATAATAAAAAGATACAAGGACGGAGATGACATGATGGCTGAACATAAAACGAACGCGATGCGGCTATTGGATAAGGCCGGAATCCGCTATCGCGTATGGAATTACGACCCCGGGGACGGCAATATACACGGGACTGCGGTGGCGGCGAAGATCGGCAAACCGCCCGAAACGGTATTCAAAACGTTGGTTGCGCATCAAGGCGCAAGCTTGTTCGTATATGTCATTCCGGTCGGCTCGGAGCTCGATCTGAAACAGGCGGCCAAAGCGGCCGGAGCCAAAAAAATCGAAATGCTCCCTGTTAAAGATTTGCTTAAGCATACCGGTTATATAAGAGGAGGCTGCTCGCCCGTCGGCATGAAGAAGCTGTATCCGACCTATATCGACGACAGCGCCATGAAGCTGGAAACGATCCTGGTCAGCGCGGGCAAAATCGGCCTGCAGGTGGAGCTTGAACCGGCGAGCCTGGCCGCGCAAGTTTCGGCTAAGTACGCACCGCTTGCCAAACGCGGCGCCGGCGAAGCGGCTTCGAATTAACCTTAGGGTATTGCCGGATCGTGAAGCCGTTATATAATGAGGGTTGACGATAACGGCGCTTGCCGATCACGATACAGGACGTGAAAAAAGAATGATGAACATAACGATCGGGCTGCTGGCGCATGTCGATGCGGGCAAGACGACTTTCGCCGAGCAGCTGCTTTACCATACGGACAGCATTCGCAGCCGTGGCCGAGTGGACCATCGGAACGCTTTTCTGGACAGCCATGAGCTGGAGCGGGCCCGGGGCATTACGATATTTGCCGATCAGGCGGTCATGGCCGGCCGCAGCGCAACCTTTTATTTGATCGACACCCCGGGCCATGTCGACTTTTCCGCAGAGATGGAACGGGTATTGCAAGTGATGGACTACGCGGTCGTCATCGTCAGCGCGGTGGAAGGGGTCGAGAGCCATACCGAAACGGTGTGGCGTCTCATTAAAGAACGGCGGATTCCGGCGTTTTTTTTCATCAACAAAACGGACCGAGAAGGCGCCGACGCCGACGCCGTGCTGGCGCAAATCCGGCGGGAGCTTACGCCCGACGCGGTGCCGCTGCAAGGTTCCTTGGCGGATGGAGTAGCCGAGGAAACGGCCGTTATGGCGGCCGAGCGGGACGAAGAGCTGCTGGAGGCTTATATGGAAGGAAAGGCAGACGAGCCCATGTTCGTCAAGACGCTTGCCAAGCTTGTGAAGGAAGCCGCCCTTTATCCGGTCATGAGCGGTTCGGCGCTGCTCGATGAAGGGATTACGGCTTTTCTCGCCAATCTGGAGCTGCTGGCGCATACGGCGTACGACGCTTCCTCTCCTTTCGCGGCGCGGGTTTATAAAATCAGGCATGACCGGCAGGGCACGCGACTAACCTATTTGAAGTTGCTGCAGGGGAAGCTGGCGGTCAGGGACGAGATCGCGTATAAGGACGAGAGCGGGGAACTTATTCGGGAGAAAGTTACGTCCATCCGCATTTGCAACGGCGATAAATTTGCGGCGGCAAACGAAGCGGAAGCGGGGCAGCTGGTAGCGGTAACGGGGCTCTCGGCCGCCGCGGCCGGCGACGGGCTTGGAGCTCTTGAAGAGCGGCTTCGCTATGAGCTTGAGCCGGCGCTTAAATCGAAGGTGATCTTCGATCCGTCGTATCCGCTGCGGGACGTTCTTCGCTGTTTCCGGATGCTGGACGCGGAAGATCCTTCGCTTGGCGTCGAATGGGAGGAGACGCTGCAGGAGCTGCATGTTCGCGTGATGGGGGCGATCCAGCTTGAAGTGCTGGAGGAGGTTGTCAAGGAGCGGTTCGGTATGGCGGTAACGTTCGGCCAACCGGAAATTTTGTACAAGGAAACGATAACGCAAGGGACGGTCGGCTATGGGCATTTCGAACCGCTTGGCCATTATGCCGAGGTGCATTTGCGGATCGAACCGGCGCCGAGAGGCAGCGGCGTCACATTCGTGAACGACTGTCATGCCGACGATCTGAGCACCGGCTATCAGAATTTGATCGGGCAGCATGTGTTGGAGAAGCCGCATCGCGGCTTGCTTGCCGGGGCGCCGCTTACGGACGTCGTCGTCACTTTGTTGACCGGACGAGCCCATAACAAGCATACAAGCGGCGGCGATTTCCGGGAAGCGACGCTTCGGGCGCTCAGGCAAGGGCTGGAGAAGACGCCAGGCATGCTGCTGGAGCCGGTGTACGAATTCAAAATTAAGGCGGGAATCGATCATATCGGCAAAATCATGAGCGACGTTCAGACGGCGTCCGGCCGTTTCGACCCGCCGGAAGTTCAAGGCGATACCGCGTATATGACCGGACGCGTTCCGGTCGCCAGGTTTATGAATTACCAGACGGAGCTGGCCGCCTATACAAGCGGGAAAGGGTCCGTCAGCCTGAAGCTGTCCGGGTACGAGCCGTGCCACGACGCGGAAGCGGTGATCGAGGGGAAGGGGTATAACAAAGACGCCGACCCGCAATATCCGTCGTCGTCCATTTTTTGCGCCAAAGGAAAAGGGTTCACGGTTCCTTGGGAAGACGTGCCCGCCTATTTGCACATTCCGGCTGAGGATGAAACGGCCACGGGCGAAACCGAATAATATGGCAAAAAGGCCTGCGGCATAACGCCGCAGACCTTTTTTGTCTGGATTACCAGCCGAAACCGCCGCCGAAGAAACCGCAGCTGCAAGCAATAATCACCAACAGAATAAACAATACAAGGATAAAACCGAAGGAACCCGTGCCGCAACCGTAACCGAATCCGGACATTCTAACTAGCACCTCCTTGCGATGGAGTACTCTTTAAAGTATGTCGTTTCGGCCGGGATGGCTTGGGTATCCGTCAGGCAGACAAATAACCATATTCGTCCGTCCCCCTGATCCAACCGGATTGCGGCGGGGTCATTGGCCGCCGATGTCGTTAGCCCTCCACGAATTGAAACCATTTGAAGTCGAATTGGCTGCCCGGCAAAAAGATAAACGTTACCGTCCGGGGGCCGGCGATCCGCTCAAGCGCGAATTCCCGCTCGCAGTAGCCTTCGGAATACGGAAACTCGACGATTTGTCTCGTTTCGCCGTCCGGACCGCCGAACTGGATATGAATCGTATTGTTGTCGATCGGAGAGTGCCCGCACATTATAAGCTTCGCGCTTCCCGTTTCCCCGAAATCCATCCCGTTAAACACCAGCGACACATTGTTGCCGATGTTCTCGATCGCCCCGTCCGCGAGCGTAAAGGAATCGCCGTAAATATAGTCGCGGTCGAGCGCGTTAATCGGTTCGTACGCCTTTGCCGTTTGTTTGAACCGGAAGCCCTTCAGATGGATTTTGCGCCGCAAAACGAAGGACAGCGAGACGACGCCCTTGAGCTTTTTAGGCAGCCGGTACGTTTCTTCCTGGTACACGTTCCAGCGGGACGGCTTCTGGTAAGTTATCTCCGTCAGCATTGCCGCGCCTTCTTCTCCCGGAACCCCTTCCCATATTTCGATCGGAAACCGTTCGCTGTCCAAGGAGAATATCGGCAGCGTCATTTCGCTCGAGCCGTACCTTCCGAAATCGACGTTGTCGAAGCAGATCCGGCTTTCGCCGTCCCTTGCCGTGGCGACGCCCCGCTCGTTGCCGTTCGTCAGGTTAACGCTGGTTTCCTTGTTGCAGAAACCGGCCGAGACAAAGTCGTACGGGTTCAAATACGCTTGCCCCATGCCGGAGATATGCAGCTCCATCTGCGAATACAGCCGAATTCCGTCCGCGCCGTTCGTCGTCCCGCACCGGACGTAAAGCTCCCCGTCGCCCAAAGCGGTAATAACGGCTTCGTGCCCGTTCGGCTCAAGCGTGGCGATATTGGCGTCGATCCCGGCCGCGTTCGCAATTCGCCATTGCACGTCCCGGTACGTGGCATTGTCCGGGTGAATGATTGCACGCACACGAATCGATTTACGTTCGGGGGAGAGCCGGGTGCCTTCCGGGCATACGATTTCCAGCTTGCGCACGGGGATGTCGGCGGTTTCCTCTCCCGATCGATCCTGTCCGTGCTTCTTCATGTTCATAAGCGCCAAGTCATAAAGCGGATATTCGTCGTCGCCCGGCCGTTCAGGGGCGGCGGCGGACAACGTCAGCTCGCCGGCAGCCAATCCGCCGGATACGGCCCGTACCGTTACCGTACCGGTGTCAAGCGTAGCCGCGATCACGGCAAGCAGCTTGCCGCTGAACATACGGCGGCTTGTCCCTTTATAGCAATCGTAGTCGGTGCTGTCGCCGTTATCGAGCCCGACGAGCCGTCCCGGCCCTTCCACGGCGACATCGACCCGGTTATTGGCGTTTTCGACCGGGCGGCCTTCTTGATCGACAGCCGAAATCTCCACGAATACGAGGTCGGAGCCGTCCGCCGCGAACGTCGTTTTGTCCGGCGTCAATACGAGCGCGGCCGCGTCTCCGAACGACGCTTTCGTATCCTCCGCAATCGCGGTGCCGTGCTCGTCGTACGCGACCGCCCGGAGCACGCCTTTGCGGTACGGCAGCCGCCAATCGCCCACAAGCTTGTCCCCGCGGGCATGGTCGATCTCAAAGGCGCCCAACGATTCGCCGTCCAAGAACAATTCGATCCTCGGCGCGTTGGAGCACACCCGCACGTCGATCATCTGCCCTTCGGAAAAATCCCAATACGGGAATATATGGACCATCGGCTTCGTTCTATAATCCGTCCATTCCGCTTGGTAAATATAATACGAATCTTTTTTGAAGCCCGCGGTATCGAGCTGTCCGAAATACGAGTTTTTCGTATGGTACGGCGTCGGCTCTCCGATGTAGTCGAAGCCGCTCCACAGAAATTGTCCGAGCGAATATGGCGCGTCGCGGTCGGCGATAATGCAGCTTTCCGCGCTCTTAGCCCCCCAGCTGGTCGAACTGTTGCCGAGCGACGAGCATTGCTCGTCGTCGTCCGCCAGAACGGACTCAGACAACGGAAAATGATAAATACCTCTGCTTTGCACGGTCGAGCACGTCTCGCTCCCGTAGATGTGCCAGTCCGGATGCTTGGCGTGATGCTCGCCGTAATATTTCTCCCCGTAGTTATAGCCGGCGAACTTGACGAGATCGGCGCATTTTTGGGCGTTTTCCCAAGCCATATAATTGGAGCCGATCGTCACGGCGGCGTTGCTCTTCGGATCGTGCAGCTTCACCGCATCGCGCAGCATAGCCGTCAATTCTTGCCCGCGCGGCCCGGCGTGCGTATCGTAAATTTCGTTGCCGATGCTCCACATCAGCATGCTCGGGCGGTTCCGGTCGCGGCGTACCCAGCTGGCGACGTCCTTCTCCCACCATTCAGGGAAAAACCTCGCGTAATCGTAAGCCGTTTTCTTTCGCTCCCACATATCGAACGCTTCCGAAACGATCAGCACGCCCATTTCGTCCGCCAGCTCCATCAGCTCGACGGCCGGCATATTGTGGGCGGTGCGGATGGCGTTAACGCCCATTTCCTGCAGAAGCGCGATTTGCCTCCGCAGCGCAGCCTTGTTTACGGCGGCTCCCAGGCAGCCCAAATCGTGATGCTGGCATACCCCTTTCAGCTTGACGCGGCGGCCGTTCAGGAAGAAGCCTTGTTCGGTATCGAATCCGATTGTGCGGAAGCCGAACGTTTGCGTCTCTTCGTCGATCGGCGCGCCGTTCGCGAGCAATTCCGTTCGGAGCGTATATAATTTGGGATGCTCGATATCCCACAGCTCCGGCTCGTTTACGGTCAGCCGGCAATTGACGGCCGCGGTTGCGCCCGCATCGCCGGGGAAGGAGGATTCGCCCGCAGCGATCGTCGTCCTAGACGAGTCCAGAATACGATGACGGAGCTTGTATTGGACTGTTCCGTCCGGGCCGCCGCCGAACCGGACCTCGGTATCGACGTCGACGGTCCAGAAGCTGCCGGTTTGACGGGCGGCGATATAAATGCCGTCCGCGACGAGATGGGTGTCGGGATACGTTTTAAGCCACACCGAACGATAAATGCCCGCGCCGGAATACCAGCGCGAATTGGGCGATTCGTGGACGACCCGGACGGCAATTAGGTTTGGCCCCGGCTTCACATGCGGCGTAATGTCGAATTCGAAGGTCGAATAACCGTATTTCCATTCGCCGGCCGGCTGTCCGTTAACATAAAGCGAGCAATCCATGTAGACGCCTTCGAACCGGATCGAGACGCGGGTGCCGGGAGATTCTTCGTCCCAAACGAACGTTTTGCTGTACCAGCCTTCGCCGGTTTCGTACAGACTCTTGGAATCGTAGATCAGCCAGTCATGCGGCAGCGTGACGGGCATCCAGTCCGTATGGCCGTTCATAACGGAATCGTAATCGGAGTGAAGAGGCTGCTTGGCGAACAACCAGCCGCTGTTGAACTTTCGTTTCCGGCTCATCGATTAATTTCTCCTTTATTAGAACGAAATGACGTTAGGCGCGAAACGTTAACGCCTAAGGCCGTAGCCGCCGTAAAGGTGCTTGTATTCCGTCGGCGTGCATTTTTTATAGTTTTTAAAGACGCGGTTGAAGGTGGCGAGACTGCCGAAGCCGGAGCGCATGGCGATTTCCGTAATCGACAAATTCGGGTCGATCAGCAGCTTCTCCGCATGCTTGACCCGGTTCTGGTTGAGATAATTGTAGTAAGATGTACCCACATATTGTTTGAACAGACGCGCAAAATGGAACTTGCTGAAGCCGGCAAGCCCGGCAAGGTCGTCCACCCGGATATCCTCGGTGCAATGCTCGCTTATATAGCTGCACACCTGCACGAAGCTGTCGATATATTTATGCTGCTTATGGCTTTTGGTCCGGCAATGCTCGCGCCGTTCGTCGCGCAAATTGCGTCCGAGATGGACGAAAAACTGGATCAACAGGGCGTAGGAGGAAGCTTCCTTCAGCGTGGAATCGCCGAAATATTCGTTCATCATGCCGATGAGGAGCGGCTTGAGAGATGCATGCAGCTCGCCGTGGCGCTCGGGCGTGACGACGAGGCAGGGGCGCAGCAGATGAAACGTGGATTCGAACCCGCTCAACGCATAAAGCAGGGAGCAGTCGAATTGCATAATGAGCCGTTTTCCGGAATCGGGAGCGATCAGCTGGTGCAGCTCCCCTGAAGGAATGATAAAGATATCGTCGGGGCGGAGAATGTGCGTCGCATCGCCTACGATGGCCGTATAGCGGTTTTCCAGAGGCATGATGATTTCCGCCGCGGTATGCCAATGGAGCGGATAGTTTTCCGCTTCAACGTTCAGGTACATCCGGATGCCAAAATGTTCGCGAAACGATACCGTTTCTTTTACGCCTTCCAGCATTTCGATCATTGTGAACCCAATCCTTTCCCCCGTAATCTCGTTTGGAACATTCTCTTGCAAAAATCGCAATATTTGAGAAGTCGAAAGCTATAATCACGAAGAGCGAAAGCAGATGCAGCCGATATAATGAGTCTTGATGAAACCGCATTCATAACGAACCGGAACTCGTGTAAGGAAACGGTTTCATCCGTGGCAATGATGATCATAACACGGATAAGATTGCAAGGAAAGCGGTGATGACGATGGCAGCGCGAAGCAAGACGGCGGATGCCGGCCCATTATGGAAGCACGTCAGAAAGGAGTGGAAGCTGTATTCTTTTCTGATCATACCCGTCATTTATTTTCTCATCTTCAAATACGCGCCGATGCTGGGCAACATAATCGCTTTCCGCAAGTACAGGGGAGGACCCAATCTATTCGGCACGGAATGGGTCGGCTTTCAATACTTCGAGATGTTTATGAAAGATCCGACCTTCTGGAGAGCCTTCTTCAACGATTTACAGTTGAGCGTTACCTATTTAATCGTTCGTTTTCCTCTAACTTTGGGCTTTGCTCTATTGCTGAACGAGCTTCGCAAATTAACCGTCAAGAAATTCGTCCAGACCGTTTCGTATTTGCCTCATTTTATATCCATGGTTATCGTGGCGGGCATGATCAAGGAAGTCGTTTCCATAAACGGCCCGATAAACAATCTGATTGCAAATTTGGGTTACGATAGGATTGAATTTATCTCCTTGCCGGAATGGTTTCCGACGATTTATGTTTCCTCCGGCATTTGGCAAGGTCTCGGTTGGGGTACGATCCTGTATCTCGCTGCGATGACCGGGATTAATACCGAGCTGTACGAAGCGGCAAAAATCGACGGCGCGAATCGTTTTCGGCTGATGCGGCATGTGACAATACCGGGCATATTGCCGACCATCATGACGCTTTTGGTTTTGGATATCGGCGGTATTTTGGGCTCGAATTTCGAGAAGATTTTGCTTCTGTACAATCCTTTAACGTATGAGACGGCCGATGTCATCTCCACTTACGTGTACAGAATGGGTATTACCGGCGCGAATTTCAGCTATGCAACCGCCGTCGGTTTGTTCGAAGGCGTAATCGGCTTGATCTTAGTGACGACAGCGAACCAAATTTCCAAGAAAACCACCAAATCAAGCTTATGGTAGAAAGGGGAAGATGGCGTGAAGGCGTCCGTTTCTGACCGCGTATTTCAAGTGGTTAACGGATTCATTATGACTCTTGTCGTGGTGATGACGTTACATCCGTTTCTTTATCTGGTCGCGCAATCGCTTAGCTCGGAAGCCGCTATCTATGCGGGGAAAGTAAACTTGTTTCCGGTCGATTTTACGACGCAAACTTACGAGGTCATATTGAGCAAGCCGGACTTTTTCCGGTATTACGGCAATACCGTCCTCTATTCCGTGCTAGGCACGCTGATCTCGGTAGCGGCGACGGCTGTTCTGGCCTATCCGCTTTCCAAAGATAAGCTGCGCTTGAATAAATTTTTTATCCCGTTTGTGCTCTTTACGATGTATTTTGGCGGCGGACTGATCCCGAACTACATTTTGGTCGCCAAAACGCTGGGCATGCGCGATACGATCTGGGCGATTATTATCCCCGGAGCGATCAGCGCCTTTAATGTCATTCTGATGAAAACCTTTTTTGCCAGTTTGCCGAATGAAGTCGAAGAATCGGCCAAGGTGGACGGTCTCGACGTTTACGGGATCTTTACGAGAATTACGCTGCCTCTGTCCAAACCGATTTTGGCCACGATGGTGCTGTTCGTAATCGTAGGCATCTGGAACAATTGGTTCGGTCCGTCGCTTTACCTGCAGACGAAGGAGAAGTGGCCGATCGCCTTGTATTTGCGCCAGCTCATTGACAGCGCCATCAGTCCTACCGAAGTAGGGGCGACCGATGCGACAGCCAATCAGATTGCGGCTACCGTCAAGTCTGCCGCTATGGTACTGACTTCATTGCCGATCATTTGCATCTACCCGTTTGTCCAGAAGTATTTCGTGCAAGGGATGATGATCGGCGCCGTTAAGGGGTAAATCTAACCGCGATATATTATGGATTGCTGCGCTCGTTGCCCTATCTTCAAAGGTAGAGGTGCTGCAGCAATCACTGATATATAAAAGAAGGAATGAAAAGGGAGGTAAAATATGAAAAAATTTAGAAAGACAATCGGGGTCATCCTGACGGCTGTACTGGCAGTAGGTATGACGGCGGCATGTTCAAGCAGCGAAAGTAACGGAGGAAGCACCAATGCGCCGCCTTCGGCGAACGCTTCGTCCGGCGCAGCCGAGACGGCGGACGCTTTGGATTACACCTTCGGCGAAGGGCAAACGTTCCATTCCAACGAGCCTGTCACCTACTCCATGATGTACAGCGATCATGAAGGCTACCCTTATCAAGAAAGCTGGAGGCTTTGGAGCGCCATTCAGGAAAAAACGAACGTAACCTTCGACTTGTCCATCATAGCCAGGACGGAATACGAGAACCAAAAGTCGTTGCTCGTCAACAGCGGCGACGCTCCTTATATCATTCCAAAAACTTATTCCGAAGCCGCTTTCATCCCAAGCGGTCAAATTGTGCCGATCAGCGAATGGGTGCAGTATATGCCTAACTATATGAAGGCTGTGAAAGATTGGGGAATGGAAGAAGATCTGAAAGTCAAAATGCAGGCCGACGGCAAATATTATGTACTGCCGGGCCTTTGGGAAGTGGCAGGCGGCGGTTACTCCTACATTATCCGCAAAGACGTTTTTGAAGCGGCGGGCATCGATGTCGAAGCGGAAGAAGCGAATTGGACTTATGAAACGTTCTATGAAGCGCTCAAAAAAGTGAAAGAGCATACCGGTGCGAAATATGTATGGTCGGACCGCTTCAAGGGCGATTCCACGCTTAACATTGCCGCAGTCGAGTATGGCGTAACCGGCGGCTGGGGGCTGTCCAACGGCTTGACGTTCGACCACGATAAGCAGGAGTTCCAATTCGCCGATACGTCGGACAATTTCAAACAATACGTCTCTTATTTCAACAAGCTGATTAAAGAGGAGATTTTGGATCCGGAATCCTTCACGCAAGACGACGACACCGCGCTTGCCAAGTTCTATAAAGGCGATACTTTTGTCATTAACGGAAATTATCAGAATTTGGCGGATATGATGACGAAAATGCAGGTGCCGAACAGCGAACTTTATATGATCGTTCAACCCGGCGGACCGGCAGGCCAGCTGCAGATCGAAGCATCGAGGCTGGAGAACGGCATTATGATCAGTCAGAACGCTCTCAAAGATTTGGGCGAGGAAGGTTTCATCAAGATGCTTCGTTTTGTCGATTGGCTCTGGTATTCCGACGAAGGGCAAACGCTCAGCTTGTGGGGCGTAGAAGGAGAAACTTATACCAAGGACGCGAACGGCAATATTGTGCTGAAAGAGGATATTACGTTTAACGGACTTAATCCGACGGCAACGAAGAAATTGAATGTCGATTACGGCTTCGGCGGAGGGGTGTTTGCCTATGGCGGCTCCGCGAAACTGAAGATGTCCAAGATGACGGAAGGCGAGAAGGATTACAACGACCGTATCTTGAAGTACCGGGAAACCCGTAAGCTTGCGCCGCCGATTATGGCGTCCGCCGACGAAAGCGAGCAATTGAACTTGATCTCGACGCCGTTAATGGATTATGTCAAAACGATGACCTTAAAGTTCATCACCGGCCAGGCCGATATTGAAAAGGAATGGGCCTCCTACGTAGCTCAAGCCGAAGCAAACGGCAGCACCCGGTATACGCAAATGGCCAATGAAATTTTTGCAAAAACGAAAAGCGTGCTAGGTTACTAAGCGAAACAAGAGCAAAGCCCGATATGCCGCACGGTGCGGCATATCGGGCTTTGCGTGCTTAATTGCCCCGATCCAGCACGGGATTCGGCACCGCGGCAAGCCGATTGGCGTTGCCCGATTTTGCAAACAGGAACAAGGCGCCTCCGATAAGCAGCATCAACCCGGACAGATAGAACCCCGACTCGACGCTTCCGGTGATATCCGCCAAGTAGCCCGTAATATACGGCGCGAAGATGGAGGACAACATGCCGATAAAGTTAAAAAAGCTGAATGCTCTGGAATACATATGCGACGGCGTGTTGTCGGCCACGAACGAAATGAGGATCGGGTCGAGCGCTAGCTTGCCGCAAAATCCGTAAATGACGAGTCCGACCAGCATCAAGGAGTAATTTTCCGTGTAGGGAATGACGAATTGGCACACGGATCCGGCAAGAACGAGCAGCATAATGAGCGGCTTTTTGTTTTTGGACCGGTCGGAAATATACGCAAACAATAAAGCGCCGGGTATCGAAGCCCAAGGGACGAGCGACGCGATGATGCCGGTTTCCGAGCCGTCGAGCCCTCTTGCCGTCTGCAAGTAATAAGGAAGCCATGTCAGCATGCCGAAAAATCCGTACAGCGAGCAGAAAATAAGAATATACGTCACGATGTGATTTCGGGTAAACAGCGCTTTCCAGGATACGGGGAGGGCGGTTTCGCCGCCGCTTTGGCGTTGTTCCGCTTCAGCCGAACGGTCGTCCTTGACGAATGCGGCGATCAGAATCGCCACGATGACCGTAAGAACGCCAAACAGGTAAAACGTCGTTTGCCAGCTCCATTCAAGCGTGAACGTCAAATAGCTGGAAGCGATAAAGCCGAGAGAGATGCCGACCGCCATGCCGCTATTGATCAAAGCCGAGGAGACGCCGCGATATTTTTGCGGCACGGAGTTGGACGATATCGCGTAAACCGGTCCGTAATAAGTCCCTTCGCCGAGACCGGTAATGGCCCTTACGAGCAAAAAGACGAGAAAGCCCGGCGCAAGTCCGCTTAAGATCGTCCCGACGCCGAACAAAATATAGCCCGCCGCAAGCACCTTTACCCGACCGAAACGGTCGGCCAATATCCCCGCAGGAATCTGCATGGCGGCGTATGTAATGAAAAATACGGTCGACATCAGGCCAAGCTGTCCTTTCGACAACCCCCACTCTTCCCCGATGACGCTCATCACCGGCGATAAAATGTTGCGGTCCGCATACATGAACACCCAACCGAGCGAAAACATGACGATGACGAGAATAGGATTGTTTTTTTTCATCGGAACTCACCCTCTCCAGATTAATGTCATATTAAGTGACACTTTTCTCCTGAAACGTAGATAGAAAAGGAGGGATATCGCAAATTTGTTTATTCCCCGCAATTTTCGTGTCACTTTATATGACATATTTAAAGTAGCACCATAAACGCTTGACGTCAACGATTATTTTGGCAAAAAGAAATAGTTTTTATGGTTTAACTTTCATTAACGGAAGTTAAAATCGGAAAAAAATTTCGAAACGAAACTTTAATTACAAAGAATTAAACATTGTGAAAGAGTGCCGGGCGAAAGCGTTGCTCCGGCTTACGTTTGGAAACCACGTCCCATTCTGTCGAAAGAATTATGAAATCGGACAGAAAATTCAACAAAATATTTTCTAGCAATCTATTAAACTAAAAATGGCATCCAGCATATGGGAAAAGTTCTTGGCTTTGTGAACATTGCAACGATTTTGGAGAGGGAGGGGTGCTTGTTTTGCGGTTTAACCGCACTTCTGGATATGCAGACGAGTTTGAAGAATCGAACGCAGGAGGGATTTGAAGTTGGACGGATTATTTCGCAGAAAGTGGTTTAGTATTGTCGTATTATTCGCGTTGCTGTTCTCGCTTGTCGCTTCCCCGGTTTACGGCGCGGAACAGGAGGGCACGCCGCTTGATGAGAACGCCGTTGGCGCCGAGCTGGAATCGGCTATCGAAACGCCTTCCCTATCCTTGCCGGAAGATTTGCAGCTGGACGGCGACGAAAAGAAGAAGGCTTTGGAGGAAGCGGGAGGAAGCCTAAACTTCGAATCGAAGGCGGAGCTTCATGCAGCCGGCGGCTCGGCCGCGCTTGCCGCGCCCGCCGCTCCGCAAAATTTCGTCCCGGCTTCGGACAGCGCCAAGACGATTACGGTTATCGTCGAGCTGACGACGCAGCCGCTTGCCGTGCAGAAAGCCGCTTCCGCGCAAGGGCTTCTGAAAAGCGCCGTATCCGGCGAGAAGCTGCTGGAGAAGGAGCAAGCTGCGTTTGCCGCCGAAGCGCAAGCGAAGAAAGGGCTGAAGCTTGGCCGCAAATACAATCAGGCGTTTAACGGCTACGCCGTTCAAATCGCCGCGAACGAAGTCGAATCGCTGCTGTCGCTGCCAGGCGTCAAAGCGGTTTATCCGAGCACCACGTTCAAGGCGGTTCCGGTCGACAGCGTGACGCCCAATATGAACGAAAGCGCGCCTTACATCGGCTCCCGGCAGCTGTGGGATTTGGGCTTCAACGGCGAAGGAATCAAAGTGGGCGTGCTCGACACGGGCATCGATTTCAATCATCCGAGCTTGCGGGATGCTTACAAAGGCGGATACGACTTCGTGGACGACGATAACGTCCCGAACGAAACGCCGGTCGATCCTAACGATCCCGAAGCGGCTACGTCCCACGGCACGCACGTGTCCGGGACCATTGCCGGCAGAGGCAATCCGGACGTCGAGAACGATCCGAACGGGTGGGTGAAAGGCGTCGCCTACGGGGCGGACCTTTACGTATACCGCGTGCTCGGGCCCGGCGGTACGGGAGATACGGAAGACGTGATGGCGGCCATCGACCGAGCGGTCAAGGACGGTCTGGACGTCATCAACTTGTCGCTCGGCAACAGCGGCAACTATGAAGCAAGCGCGGAATCGATCGCGCTGAACAACGCGGCGATTGCCGGCGTCGTGCCGGTCGTGGCGAACGGCAACGACGGCCCGGCCGGTTACACGATGGGCAATCCGGCAACATCGGAGATGGCGATATCCGTAGGCGCCTCCTATCCTCCGCTGAACGTTCCGGAAATTACGGGCGAAGGAATCGGTCATGTGCTGGGCAGCTTGATGACGTTCTCCCCCGGGCTCGGCAGCCTGGAAGGAAGCTCGGCTGTCTTCGTTAACGCGGGTCTCGGCACCGCTGCCGACTTCGCCAATGTCGATGCGGAGGGGAAGGTGGCGGTCATCTCGCGCGGGTCGATTTCTTTCGCGGAGAAATCGCTCAACGCCAAAGCGGCGGGTGCGGTCGCGGCCGTTATTTACAATAACGCCCCGGGTAACTTCGGCGGAACGCTCGGCGAAGAGGGAGACTACATCCCGACGCTCAGCATTTCGCAGGAGAACGGCGAGGTGCTCGTCAATGCGATCGAAGCGGCAGGCGAGTATACCGCCACGTTCGGCATTACGATGGTCGAGGACTTGATCGCCGATTTCAGCTCGCGCGGACCAAGCATTCCGTCTCTGGACATCAAGCCGGACATCGCCGCCCCGGGGGTCGGGATCCGCTCCTCCGTGCCCGCATCGGACGGGAATTACGCGGACGCTTATGAAGACAATCAAGGCACCAGCATGGCGGCGCCCCATATCGCCGGAGCTGCGGCGCTCCTGCTCCAGAAAGACCCGGAGCTTACGCCGGAGCTGGTGAAAGGCTTGCTGATGAACAACGCGGTCGAGCTGGATGACGAGAACGGCAATACGTATTCGCATATGGCGCAAGGCGCCGGACGCGTCGACTTGGCGAAAACGATCGAAGCGAAAGCCGTCGCTCTCGTTCAGGAATCGACGACGGCGGTTACGGACAGCGTCTATACGCCGTATTATACGGGAAGCTTGTCGTT
The DNA here is from genome assembly GCF_042685365.1 of Paenibacillus thailandensis. NCBI lineage: Bacteria > Bacillati > Bacillota > Bacilli > Caryophanales > Paenibacillaceae > Paenibacillus > Paenibacillus thailandensis. The sequence goes on from NZ_JBHUMY010000006.1 coordinate 43,302, forward strand.
CGGCCAGACGCCTGCCGGATCGCAATTGACGAAGACGGTTACGGTTAAAGATATCGCAGGCAGCGTATCCTCGTATTCGGTCGACGCCGAATGGACGGGGGAAGCGGCCGGATCTTTCGACTGGAGCGCAAGCGAGGTTCGCGTCGAGGCGGGAAGCGGCGCTTCCTTCGACATCACGCTTAACGTCGGGGCCGATACGCCGGACGGCTATTACGAAGGCAATGTGACGTTGACGTCGGACGAAGGGCATGAGCTTCATTTGCCGTTTGCCGTTTATGTCGGCGAAGTGCAGGATTTGCCGGCGCCGGTTTCCGGCGTTTCGATTACGCCTGCCATATACTCGCCTAACGGCGACGAGGCGTACGATACGGCTGACATCGAGTTCAGCGTCAATTTGGTGAACGAGTATTTTTCGCTTGATGTTTTTGACTACGAGACGCTGGAGTGGCTCGGGACGATCGAAGAGGACGCCGAAGGCATCGAGCCCGGGGATTACATTATTCCCGGCTGGGACGGGACGGTCTTCCATCCGGAGATCGGCGAATATTCATTGGCCGATAACGGAGACCGTTATTATCTGCTCGTTCCGTTCTATAACTTCGACGTTTATGAGGATGAAATTACTCCGTTCATTATCGACGTGAACAAGCCCGAATCTTCCGAAGCAAGCATTTCCGTCGAAAACGGCGCCGGAATAATAACCGGCCAAATCAAGCGCGATTTTCTCGTTGACTTCTTCGGGGATTACAGCGCAATCGGCGTGGCGGCGATTGAAGGCGAAGAGCAGTATGACGGCTTCATCCATGAGGACGGCACGTATGAGATCGAAGTGCCGATCGACTACGGCCTGAATACGTTTGACGTATACGTCTACGATCTGGCGGGCAACGGCATGATCGTTCCCGCGGATACCGTCTCGTACGAAGAGACGAACGAGTCGCCTGCCCAAGCTGCGGTGAACGTTAGCACGGAAACGGCCGAGCCCGGCGAAAGCTTTAGCGTCAGCATCGACGTCTACGGCGCGGACGATGTGTATTCGGCGCAGTTCAGCCTTACGTATGATGCCGATCTTGTCAGAGGATCGGTCGAGCCGAGCGTGCAACTGGACGTTTACCAGCAGAACGAAAATCCGGGCGTTCCGCTTATTATCGACGAGACACAGGTTGAAGTCGGCGGCGGCAAAATCCGTTCGGACTACATTGTGTCCCTCGCCGGAGACATAGGCGGATATACGGGAGGAGACGACTTGTCGCTGGCGCTGTATCATTTTGCCGCCGAAGAGGAAGGGGAATATCAGTTTGAATTGTCCGACGTCCGGCTGCTGAACAGCAATACCGAAGATATCGGCATCGGACGGTTGACGAACGGATCCGTCTCGGTTGAAGAAGATCCTGTCGGCACGAATTATACGATCAGCGGTAAGCTTAAGGCAGAGGCGTTCGGCGAAGGCGTCGATTACAGCGAGGTATGGTACCAAGGCAGCGACGGAACGCATAAAGTCGTCGTCGAGGCTATAGACGGCAAAGGCGAGGTGGCCGGCATCGCCAAAGTAAGCGAAGACGGCTCGTATTCGATAGCCGTACCTGCAGGAACGTATACCGTTCGGGCGATCGTGCCGGGCCATATTCAAGAAGCCGAGCAAGTCGATGTAAACGGCGACGTGACGCATGACTTCGGTCCGCTTGCGGCCGGCGACGTGAACGGCGACGGAAAAGTCGATCTGGCCGACCTGCAGCTGGCGGCGAAACAATTCGGCAAGGAAAGAAACGGCTCCTGGCCGTCGGCCGCAACAAGCGCAGCCGACATTAACCGCGACGACGCGATCGACCTGCTCGACATTTCCTTCGTCTTGGAAAACTATTCGTTCTAATCGGAAAACTATTCGTGCTTAGGCTTTAAATCGGATCGTTATTATAGGCGTTGCGGGAGGATAGGCTTACTCGGCTATTCTCCCTCCCGCCTTCATGGACAGGGGATGGGAACATGAATGGAACGAAACGGCACAAGCGGGCATACCGCGCTTTTCCGATCGTCATCTGCATGCTGGCATACGTTTTGTTCGGGCTCCAGCCTGCCGCTATCGCCGCCGGGCAAGAAGCCAAGCTGCCGCAAGTCCGCATCGTTACGTCTGCCGCGCAGGCGCAAGTCGGGGACGTATTTGAGGTTGCCGTCTGGCTGCAAGGCTTTACCGGCGATTACGCCGACATTCAAGGCTATGAGGTGCATCTTGCGTTTGACGCTTCGCTTGTTCAGCCCGTTGCGGAGATCGGCGACCCCGCGCTAAAGCCGGCGGTCTTTCAGGCTGCGGCAGGCCCGATGACGCTGGTGAACAGCATCGATGCCGAATCCGGCACGGTAAAGGTTTCGCAAATTACGACGAAAAAAGGAAGCCTGTTGTTCGCGGGGTACGGCAAAATCGGAACGGTGACGTTTAAAGCGGCGTCGCCCGGCGTCGTCCGGTTCAGTCAAACCAAATCGATCGTCATCAAAGCGGACAACCCCGGCGTTAATGTCATACATACAATCAATTCGGCTTCGGTCGAAATCGTCCCGGCCGGAGGGGCCGCGGCGGGCGGAGCTGCGGAGACGCAGGAGCAAATCGGCGAAGCGCCGTCCGAATCCGGCTCCGGCGTCACGGACGAGCAGGCGCTGCAGGCGTTTAAAGATTACGGCGATGTGGCGGCGCTGAGCTGGGCGAAGGATGCGATCGGGGCATTCGCCCGATCAAAGGTGCTGCAAGGCAGCCCAAGCGGATATTTCGAGCCGCGCAGAAGCATGACCCGGGCCGAATTCGCCAAAACCGCCGTCGTTGCGCTCGGCCTCGATATGAAGCAACAGCTGAAGCCGACGTTCGCGGACGTGCCGAAGACGGCGTGGCATTACGATTATGTGGAGACGGCCGCGCAATACGGTCTCGTACAAGGGACGCCGCTTGGGGCGGCGAAATATTTCAAGCCTAACGATCCGATAACAAGAGCGGAGATCGCCGCGATTGTCGCCAGGGTGCTGCGCGAACTGGAAGGGGATGCGGCGGGCGAGACGGTGCGGCTGCCGTTCGCCGACGTGCCGGCCGCCCACTGGGCTTACGAGGATATACGGCTGCTGTACGGGCTTAAGCTGCTGGAAGGGAAGTCCGACCGGCAATTCGCGCCCGGCGACAAGGCCAGCCGCGCGGAAATGGCGGTGCTGCTCGATCGGGTGCTGACCCGTTTGAACGGCTGACGCAATAGCAAAAACCCGGCACCTTGGGATAAGGTGACCGGGTTTTTCCTTTGTCCGCCGGTGCCGGCGGACTTTTTGTAATAGGATACGAACGATTGGATAGATAAGATCATGCCGAATTATTTCATTTGCAGCATCATGGTCCATAGGGAAGCGTCCTCGTAGCCCAGCCGCCACGCCGCGACGCCCGCCAGATCGTATTTTTTGGCGATGTTGACCCGGGCCGCCGTCGTCTCCGGCGTTTCCGCCCAGAATTGGTACGTGTAGCCGTTCTGCTTATACGTATATTTCATCTGGCCGGATTCCGCGTCCTTGACGCCCGCAGCCCCCGTTTCCGAGATTAGCCGGCCGATGTCCTTCATATAAACGGCACGGCTGCCGACCAGCTTCCCGCTGCCGTCGAGCTGCCAGACCCGAACGTAGAACGGAATGCCGAGCATCAGCTTGCCGCGCGGAATGCCGTACGAGAGAAACTGCCGCACCCCTTCCTCGGTCCAGGCAAGCCCCGCTACGGAACCCGGTTCTTTGCTGCCCGTCCAATGCTCGTCATAGGCCATTATAATCATCGTGTCCACGACGTTCGCAAGCGCGGCGTGATCGTAGGCGGTAAGATGATTCCATTTGACGTCGCCGCGGGGAAGGTCGATCGAGAGCTTCATTCCTTTCGCATGTACGGCCGAGGCAAGCGCCGTAACGAATTTCGTAAATGCAGACCTGTCGTCCTTGCTCACGTTTTCGAAATCGAGATTGACGCCGGATACGTTCAGCTCCGCCAGCTTGCCTACGAGACCCGATATAAACGTTTTCTGGGCGGCGTCGCTCGCGAGAAACCGCGTCGTCAATTGTTGGTCGAACTGATTGTGAACGAGCGGCATGACCTCGATGCCGGCTTCGGCAAGCGTCCGGACGACGGACGCGTCGGAAGTGTCCTTCAGCGTGCCGCCGTCGTCCGCCAGCTCGAACCAGGTCGGCGAATCGACGGACAGTCCTTGCGTATTGGCGACTTGGCCCAGCACGTCCGCGCTTGTCGTTTCGCCGTTCCATGCCAGGTAGACGAGCCTTTTGGCGTTGCTCCACAGCGTTCTTCCGTCGGCGTTTTTGACGGCGCTGCCGGCATAACCTTTGGCATAGCGGACAGCGGCCGTTACCGTATGGAACGACTTGAGCTTTTTGTCGCCTTGATATACCGTCAAATACGGCACGCTTGTCCACCAGGTTTCCCCGTTATAGACGACGCTTGCGTTCGCGTAGCCTTTGGCGAACTGAACGGCCTTGCTGAGGCTTATGAAAGACCCGAGCGTTGTGCCGCTCTGCAGCACTTCGTACGCGCGGACGTTCGAATGAACGACGGCTCCCGTCGAGGTATTCACGACATTCGTGTCGCCAAGCGCCGCCGACGCTTGGATCGCGTCGTATAGATAGCCGTAAGTTCGATCGGAGGCGCTCGTGCCGTCCGGCGAAACGATCGCGTATATCGCTTTGCCGGCCCGCTGGGTAGCTTCCTGCAAAGCGTTCAAGTTATCCCATGCCCATGTGTTCGACGACAGCTCGATAATGTGGGCGTTCGCCCATTTTTTCGCTTCTTTTTTCGCGGCGTCCAGCGTTGCAAACGTCCAGCCGCTTTTTGTTTTCTCCCCTTGGAACAGTCTGTAATTCGCATAAGACTGATACACCCAGCCCGGCTGCTCCAGATCGCGAATATGTACGTTGTTCAATTGCTTGGCCGCTGCAAGCGCTTCCGCGTACGTGCGAAATTCCCACCCTGCCTTCGACATGCCGCCTTGGTAGATTTTGAAGCGGGGGAAGTTGTCCCACATCCAGGCGCGGTCGGCGATTTTCTCGACATGGCTGTAAGCGAACCGTTTCGCGTAAGCTACGGCCTGCTTTTCTGTCGCAAACTCCCGCAGCGGCTTGTCGTTTTGGTAGACGCGGTAGTTGGTCATCGCAGCCGCTGCGGCCGCGGCGGGAGCGGTACCCGCGATCGTTCCGGCAAGCGGCAAGGCGATAAGCACCGAAAGCCAGATCTTCAGTTGTCGCAGCATAATCGTTCTATCACTCTCCTACTTTCGATTCAATCGTTAGACGCGGTTAATAGAGAGAGGTTGCGATATATTCGACAAATTCCCTTCAAAACTCGCATTTGCCCCGGCTTCGGATAGTTCGGAGCGCAATGGATAAAAATAAAGGAAAAGAATAACAATACAGGAAACGAGCTGCGAATCCCTCGGGTAAAAGGAGCTGATTTCGCATGAAAAGAGCAATGTCCAAGGAATTGCTGGACGAAGGCGAGATCGATCTGCAGGAGCTGGAGAGGAGCCTTCGGGAAGTGTGGCATGTCAACCGATATTTGGGGGGCAACCCCGCATTGTTTCGGCATTTGGGCAAAATGCTCGCCGATCCCCGGGCGGCGGACCGGGGCGGAATCCGGCTGCTGGACGTCGCCGCGGGTATCGGCGACATTCCTCTTGCGCTGCTGCGGTGGCGGAAGATGAACGGTCTTGACGTCACCATCTCCTGCATCGACATCCATCCGGGGATGGTTGAGCTGGCGGCCAGACGGACCGCTTCTTCTGACAAGATTACGGCAATGGTGGCCGACGCGACGGCAATGCCGTTCGAAGACGACAGCTTCGATATCGCCTTTTGCAATTTGGCTCTGCATCATATGGACGAGGAGCAGGCGGTTCAACTGATCCGCGAGCTGGATCGGGTATCGCGCATCGGCTGGGTCGTGACCGATCTCGAGCGAAGAAGGCTGGCGTATTGGTCCGCCATGCTTCTTGCAGGCGTCGTATGGCGCAGTCCCGTTACGAAGCACGATGGCCCGTTGTCGGTTCGGCGCTCTTATACGGCTGCCGAAGCAAGGGAGCTGCTGAACCGCGCGGGAATCGAAGGAGCCGTCGTACGGCGGCATTTTCCGTTCCGTCTGGCACTGGTCCGCCATGGATGACGTGGTCGTCATCGGAGCCGGTCCCGCCGGCAGCGTCGTCGCGAGGCTGCTTGCGCTTCGCGGATTGAAAGTCCGCCTGCTGGAACGAGCGGCGTTCCCGAAGCGGAAGCCTTGCGGCGAATCGCTTAATCCGGGCGCGGTAGCTGCTCTGGCGCGGGTCGGAACGCCGGCGGAAAGCTTGCTGGCGGACGGCGCGGGGGAGCTTGACGGCGGAATCGTTCGCGGCTGGCGGCTCGCGAATAACCGATTGCGGCTTGAAGCTTCTTACCCTCCGGGGCGGTACGGCATCGGCTGCCGGCGGGAGCTGCTGGACGAGAGGCTTGTCCGCGAAGCTTGCCGGGCGGGCGTCCTTTTGGACGAACATATGCATGTCGAAGGCATCGTATGGAACGAGCTGGGGCATGCCGCCGGCGTTTACGGCCGATCGGCCGCGACCGGCAAGCCGTTCCGCCTTCCGGCGCGGCTTGTCGTCGGCGCAGACGGCCTTCGCTCCGCCATTGCGCGAAGCGCGGGATTGGCAAGCCGGCCGGGACGGCTTCGGAAAGCGGCGTTCACCGCGCGTCTTATCGGGGTGGAAGCGCTGGAGGATGCGGTCGAGCTCCATACGGAGCCGGACCTTGTCGTCGGCGTGGCGCCGCTTGGCGGAGGGCTGGCGAACTTGACGCTTGCGCTGCAGGGCGCGGCCGCCGCATCGGCGGCAAAGGACAAAGCCGGCTTCATGCTGGAAGCGGCCCGCCGCCAGCCTTGGCTGGCGGAACGGCTGGCCGGAGCGGCGCTCGCCGGCGAGGTTCTGGCAAGCGGGCCGTTCGACCGGCCCGTGCGGGCTGCGGCGCTGCCGGGGCTTGTCCTTGTCGGCGACGCCGCCGGCTATTACGACCCGCTGACGGGCCAAGGCATTTACCGCGCGATTCGAAGCGCGGAATTGGCGGCCCCGCGGGTCGCGGAATCGCTGGCAAGCGGCAGCTTCCGGCCGCTTGCGCAATACGAGCGGGAGCGGCGGAAAGAATTCGCTCCCGGCGTGCGGCTCCAGCGGCTCATCGAATGGAGCAGCCGCCAGCCGCCGGTCTGGAACGCGGCGCTGCGCGGACTAAGCGCTTCGCCGCGGCTTAAGGAAGCGCTGGCCGGACGGATCGGTGACTGCCGGGTACCGTAAACCAATAAGGAGGGAGGCTTTGCATGTACACCTATAACGAGGAATGGTTCGACTGTACGCCTCAAGCGGCTTTTGAGCTGGCGAACCAGGTGGAGCTATGGCCGAAGCGGCTGTCTCATTACCGGACGATCCGCTTTCGGGAAGGCAGCAGCAACGCGATGGGAGGCATTGTCGAGATGGCGGCCGTCCGTTCGTTTCGCCGTCTTCATTGGCCCGTCCGGTGGGTCAGCGATATGAAAGCGGATCCGGCCGCGCTTCTTATTCAGTACAGGCATGTGGAAGGCGTCACTAGAGGGATGGACGTGGAATGGCGCTTCGAAGCTTGGGGCGCCGGAACGAAGGTCAGCATCGTGCACCGCTGGGACAAGCCGCCGATCGGGAGAAGGCTGGCGGCGGATCGGATCGGGAAGCATTTCGTGCATTTTATTGCCGGCCAAACCTTGCAAGGGTTGAAAACAGCCGCGGAATCAACAATCAGTCGGGAGGCGGGTTATACGCGATGGGCGAGCATCGGGCAGTTGTAACAGGCATTGGGGCCGTTACGCCGATCGGAATCGGCGTTGAGCAAATGTGGGAGGGCGTGCGCAGAGGACAAAGCGCGGTGAAGCCGATCAGCCGCTTCGAGCCGGTCGGGCTGAGAAGCAGAATCGCGGCTCAGATCGAAAGCTTCGACCCGCTCCACTATATCCATAAAAAAAGGGCTCATCGCATGGACCGTTATTCGCAGCTTGCCGTTTCCGCCGGCATGCTGGCGATGCGGGACGCGGCTCTTCAGCCGTCGTCGCTGGAGCCGGAGCGCGTCGGCATCTTTATGGGCAGCGCCCTGGGCGGCATTTCCTTCGCCGAGGAGCAATGCGGCAACTATTACAGCGGCGGCTACCGGTCCGTTTCGCCGACGCTTGGCTTCTCCGTGTTCGGCGGGGCCGCTTCCTGCAATATGGCGATGGAATTCGGGTTTACCGGTCCGAACGAGACGAACGCGATGTCTTGCGCTTCCGGAGCCGTCGCCATCGGAAGAGGGATGCAGGCGATTCGGCGGGGCGAAGCGGACGTCGTGATCGCCGGCGGGGCGGAGGCGCCTCTTGCGCCGCTGTCCTTCGGCGCCTTCGATATGCTGCGGGCGATGTCGACCCGCAACGATACGCCGTCAAGCGCCAGCCGGCCGTTTGACCGGAACCGCGACGGCTTTGTGATGGGAGAGGGCGCGGCCGTGCTTGTCATCGAATCCGAGAGCCACGCCAAAGCGCGGGGAGCGCGCATATACGGCGAAATCGCCGGATTCGGCTTGACGAACGACGCGTTCCATATGAGCGCGCCGCTCCCGACCGGAGCAGAGGCCGCGCGGGCGATCCGGCTGGCGCTTGCGTCGGCGGACATGTCTGCCGACGATATCGGGTACATTAACGCTCACGGCTCGTCCACCTTGTTGAACGACGTGACCGAATCGCAAGTGATCCGTTCGGTATTCGGCGAACGGCCGGTGGCGGTCAGCGGCACGAAGGGGCTTTACGGCCATCCGTTAGGGGCTTCGGGGGCGATTGAAGCCGCGATTACGCTGCTGTCGCTGGCGGAAGGCTGGCTGCCGCCCACAACCAATTTGACCGAGCCGGACCCGGAGGCGGCGATCGATCTCGTAGCCGGCAAGCCGCGCCACGTCAAAGCCGAAGCCGCCGTCTCGAACTCGTACGGCTTCGGCGGCGTCAACGCCGTGCTTGTCATCCGGCGGGCATAGCTGAAAATTAACCCCGAAACCGCGTCGGCTACCGCCCTCCCGCCAAGACGGATGTGCCGGCGGTGTTCAGCCCTTTAAGCTTTAACGCCCCGAGCCGGACGTAAACGACACCTTCGAATTCGAACAAGTCAACGCCCGTATAGTAGCGGTTTGACGCATGAAGGACAACGGGATTCCGTCCCGGTAGACGGAACGTCCACGATTGACCGTCCACGGCATAATGGCCGAGAAACGTCGAAACCGTAGAAGTACCTATACTCTCGCCGCTGCCATAACGGCATAAAAATACACCCCTTGAAATTCACCGGGTCTGCATATCCGATGTTTATTCCAAGGGGTGCATTCTATGACTTTGCGCGATTAATCCCGAATATCCGCCCAAAAATCGTCTTCCGCGTCGATCGTAATATCGGAAGGAAATACGCGCCGATTGTAATGCTTGTACATGTACTGCACGATCGCTTCGATCAGGTTCGCTTCGATTAAATATTGGCTGCGTCCCCCGACCCACACTTCGGCGGTAAAGCCGTATTCCTCTTCCCAGGAAAGCTGGACTTCGACATCCGTAGGCTTGACGCCTTTGCGGTCGGCCATATGAAGGCAGACCGCGTTAATGATCTCGTCCGTGTAAATCCGCATTAGTAAGGTCTCCGCGTATCCGGCGTGCGCTTGTTGCGGAAGTATACGTAAATGGCGCGGATAATCATAATGACGGCCAGTATCGCGATGACGTTGATGAGCAGTCCCATCATTTGGCCGAAGAATCCGGTTCCGAACATGCTGCCGAACAGAAGGCCGGCCAAACCGCCGAACAGCATCCCTTTCATGAAGCTGCCGCCGAAACCGCTCGTTTTGGGCGCCGTCGCCCCGCCGGTTGTCGTTTTCGTTCCGGTGTTCGTTTGCGCTGCGCCGCTATCCGATTTGCTCGGCGTTTGCGTAAAGCTTTGCTTCGGCGACTTCAGGCTGCCCCGAGGTTTAGCGTCAACCGCTTGTCCGAACCCCAATGTCAGGAAAAGCGTAAAGGCCATCATGATCATAATCCCTTTTTTCATGCGTTTCGACTCCTTTGTCTGTTGTCATGCTAAAGTTGCTTTATATAGAGGTTTACGTCTATGATGGATGGAGGTTTCATTTTTCATGAGAAAAACTTCTATCGAAGTCCTTCGAGGATGCGCGACCGCGTTTCAGCGGTCGTTGTTATCTCCAATCAGTAGTGAGTTTTCGAGTCCGATAACTTATACTTTCTGATTGGTTAACAATATGTTTGCCGTCAGCTGGGAGGAGCAATGTAAATGACCCCGGAATATCCTGCCTCTTATATTGCATATTTGGTCGAATTTCATGCTACCCGCGATTATTTTGAATGCCATGAACTATTGGAGGAATATTGGAAAGAGCATCCGCACGACGGTCTTGGGGCGCTGTGGGTCGGTCTGATTCAAGTCGCGGTCGGCAGCTATCACGAACGGCGGGGCAACCGGCGAGGCGCCCTCATGATGTATAAGCAGGCACTTAGCCGCCTGACGCATGCGCTTCTCGAAAAAGCCGGTCTGCAAGGGGAGACGATTACGGCGGAGCTTGCGGCTAGGGCGGACAGGCTGTCGGCAGGCGAGAGCGGGACGTTTGCCGATATGAATCTGGCGATAGCCGACGAACGGCTGCTTCGGTTGTGCCTCAAGCTCTGCGAGGAGCGGGGCGTTGTCTGGGGACAGCCAAGCGATATGGGGGACGAGCAGCTCGTCCATCGCCATACGCTTCGCGATCGAAGCGGCGTCATTGCCGCGAGGGCGCAAGCGGCCGCACAAAGAAAAAGACCGGAATAAGCGCGTTCCGGTCTTTTTTGTGCTGTTGTGGATGCTATTGCTGTCCGGCCTCTTCCCCGTAGCCTGAAGTCACAAGCTCCAGTTCGCCGGTTTCGGGATGGATCACAAGCCCGTGAACCGGAATGCCCGGAGGAAGAAGAGGATGGTTGCGGACAATGCTTACGCTGTTTTCGACGCTTTTGCGGACGTCTTGAATGCCGGCGAGCCAGCGCATCATATCGATGCCCGAATGCTGCAGCGTCGCAATGGTGTCTTCCGACACGCCGCGCTTGATCATATTGCCGACGACGCGTTCGGGGTCAAGGCCGCTCATTCCGCAGCCGTGGTGGCCGATGATAAACACCTCATAGGCTTGCAGCTCGTAAATCGCGACAAGCACGCTTCGCATAATGTTGCCGAACGGCTGCGTAATGATGCCGCCTGCGTTTTTAATGATTTTGGCGTCGCCGTTGCCGATATTCATCGCCCGATGCAGCAGCTCGGTCAGACGGGTGTCCATGCAGGTGACGATGACCATTTTGCGATCCGGGAACTTGTCCGTCAAATATTGCTCGTATTTCTTGCCTTCGACGAATTCGCGGTTATGTTTTAAAATTTGATCCAAGTTACGCATGATAAAACCTTCTTTCCTTAGGATAAAAATGATATCGAAGCCTTTAAACTTCAATAAAAACAGCCTAACCCGAAGAGGCTGCGGCTGGTTGAACAAGTTTTACGTTCGTGGAATAAATTTGCCCGTCGCTCGTCAGCGTAAAGCTGCCGCCTGCCGGATCGAAGCCGATTCTCATGTTCGGCTCGTAATAGATTTCGTGCCGCGGCTCGTACAAGAAATCAAACGGTTCTCCGGAAGCGATCCGGTCGTCCGGGCCGCTTTCGCGAACCAAATGCAGGGCGGGAACGCCGCTTACGACGCAGCCGCATCCTTCCGTATCGTGAACAAATTTGAGCCGCAGTTTCCCGTCTGCCAAATAAGGCCGCAGCTTGTCCGCGGCGGCTTCCGAAAATTGAATGTGCATACCGGCCTCCGCTTTCCCATGTTGTGCAGAATCGTTCCTAAACGCTCGGCCGCGGCAAAGCCGTTGATCGAGCCGCCAAGCCGTTTTCGATTATATTGATTATACGAGCTTCAAGCGGTAATATCAAGATTGGAGGCCGATAGAAGGTCTTAAATCGAATGGAGAGGCGGGATTAATATGACCACGTCCGTGCAGGCGCTGCCGGGATTTAAGGAAACGGTTCGCAAAATTAAAAGCTACGAAGAAGCGCTCGGCGTATTGTATTGGGATTTGCGCACGGGAGCTCCGCGGGGAGGGGTGGATGCCCGTTCGGAGGCTATCGGCGTGTTGTCGGCCGAGATGTTCCGTTTGACGACTTCGGAGGAGCTTGGCGAGCAGTTGAAGGAGCTGGAGCGACCGGAATCGCTGGCTCAGCTGTCGGAGATCGACCGCCGGCTGGTCGAGGAGCGGCGCAAGGAGTATGACCGCTATGTGAAGATCCCGCCGAAGCTGTACCAGGAATACGTCGTGCTGACGTCGCAAGCCGAATCGAAGTGGGAAGAGTCGAAGGAAAACGACGATTTTGCCGGGTTCGAGCCGTATTTGGATAAAATTATCGCCTATCAGCAGCAATTTGTCGATTTGCTTGGTGCGAAGGAAACCCGTTACGATACGCTGCTCGATCTGTATGAGCCGGGGATGACGACGTCGGAGCTCGACCGGGTATTCGGGGAGCTTCGCGGGGAGCTCGTGCCTCTAGCCGCGGCGATCGCCGAATCGGCGAATAAGCCGGACAGGTCGTTCCTGAAACAGAAGTTTCCGATTGAAGCCCAGAGACGTCTTGGCGATTACATATTGAAGGAAATGGGATTCAGTTTCGAGAAAGGGCGCATCGACGAAAGCGTGCACCCGTTCGCCACCGGCCTGAACCCGGGCGACGTTCGCATCACAACCCATTATTACGAGGACGACGTAACGAACGCCTTGTTCAGCTCGTTGCACGAGGGCGGCCATGCCCTGTACGAGCAGAACATCATGAGCGAGCTGACCGGCACGACGTTATGCCAGGGCACGTCGATGGGCATTCACGAGTCGCAATCGCGCTTCTGGGAAAATATGATCGGACGAAGCAAGCCGTTCTGGACACGTTATTACCGCGAGCTGCAATCGTTTTTCCCGGGGCAGCTGAATGTTCCGGCGGACGATTTCTACCGGGCGATCAACGTCGTGGAGCCCTCCTTGATTCGCATCGATGCGGATGAGCTGACTTACAACCTTCATATTATCATCCGTTACGAAATCGAAAAAATGATTTTCAACGAAGGCGTAAAAGCGTCGGAGCTGCCGGCGATCTGGAACGACAAATATAAGCAGTATCTCGGCATCGTGCCGCCGAATAACGCAAAAGGCGTGCTGCAGGACGTTCATTGGTCCGGCGGGATGTTCGGCTACTTCCCGTCCTATTCGCTGGGCAACATGTACGCCGCCCAGTTCGCGGACATGATGGAGCGGGAGCTTCCGGACATGTGGCGGCTGGTGGAAGAAGGCAGCTTGCTCCCGATCAAGGAGTGGCTGACCGGGAAAATTTACAAGTACGGCAAGTCGAAAACGCCTTCCGAGCTTATCGAGGGCGTGACGGGCAAGCCGCTTGACCCGCAATATCTCGTTCGTTATTTGAAAGGAAAGTATACGGAAATTTATAAGCTGTAAACCTGAAAATACGCGGGCCGGCGCCGATGACGCCAGCCCGCGTATTTGTAGCTCGCTCATCTTCGAAAGACTTCGGCAGAAGTTTATCTCATTGTTCCGGCGGGAGCGGCATATTGCGGTGCGTTCCGTTTGGCTGCGCTTCCTTGCGGAAATCGCTTGGAGACATGCCGGTCCAGCGCTTGAACTGGCGGCTGAAATGGGCAATATCGCGATATCCGAGAAGGGTGGCGATCGCCTGCACCGAATATTTCGGATCCGCCAGCAGCAGCTTTGATTCATGGAGCGTAATCTCCGACCAGTAGGAACGGGGAGACTTCCCGTATACTTCGCGGAATACCCGATTGCAGTAAGAGACGCTAATGCCGAGCTGAGCTGCGATATCGCCGATGCCCATTCGTTCCTCCTCGAATTTTCCGTGGCGGAACGTTTGGCTCGCGACCGCCTGCAGCCGTCCCGCGATTTCGTGCGCCAGCTCGACTTTGCCGTACGTTTGCGTGGAGAGATGCATCGTTTCTTCGGAAATGGCATCCCACAGCTGCGCGAACAGCTCGAATACGGTCGCCTGCAGCCTCATTCGGCCCGCCATTCCGGCATAAGCGTCGGCGTCCTGCTCCAGAAGCTTGCGGAGAACGGGCCGAATTTTGCGGGTTACGGCCGAGGATTCCGAAAATAGAACCTGTTCCATGCGGCCGAGCAAGGAGAGGAAAAGCCGGTCGTCCAGGTCGAAATGGATGCAGAAATAATCGAACGGCTTATAGTCGCCGCTTTTGCTGGAGTGCACGTCGCCCGGACGCAGCAGAATGAGGTCTCCGGCGCGCTGTTCGTATTCTTTCCCGTTCACCGTCATCAGCTGCCGCCCGTGCAGCACGTAGTTGATTTCGTATTGAGGATGATGGTGGGAAGGATAAAACCAATCGCCTGGCACCCTTCGTTGGTGAATGCCGAACAGGTTCAACGTCGTCTTGACGTCGGGAAACATTCTCTCGTTGCCGCGGGATCGGCCGTCGGACCGGCTGCAAGCCGTGTTCATTCCGAATCTCTCCTTTTGCCTGTTTGCGAAGCCGTCTTTTATAATCGCAGGAGGCTTTGAATCGTTTCGGCTTGAGTATACCGTATTAGGCGCGAAAAGGGTAAATATTCGTCTCTTTTGGAAATAGCCCGCTTCCGGATGCCGTGATAGTATGAAGCTATCAGACGGAAGAAAGGGGTTTCACTATGGCCGTTCGCAATATTTTTTATAATGCGCATCATGCGCCGATCGGAGCTTTCGCCAGTTTTACGCTTGGCTTTCGGGGAGCGAAAGGAGGACTGGGGCTTGAACTCGGCAAGCCGGCCGACCAGAATGTATATATCGGCCTGCAGTCGCGCGATGGAGAACGTTATGAGGCGCTCCCGTTTTACGGAGCCGCGGGCGACGATGCTTCCCGATACGATGTGGAAAAAAAGGATAAGAAACAAGCTTCGCGCCTCGTTTCCTTCGAGCTTGCTTCCATTTCGCGCGAGTTCCGCGCCGGCGTCGATTCCTGGAGCGCAGGCGATCTGACGTTTCGCATTTATTCGCCGGTCCGTCCGGTGCCGGATCCTGCGGCGGGCGACGATGAAGCGCTTAAAGCTGCGCTTGTGCCGGCGGTGCTTGCGGAGCTGACGGTCGACAATAGGGAAGGCGGCATAACGCGGCGCGCTTTCTTCGGGTATGAGGGCAACGACCCGTACAGCTCGATGAGGCGTCTCGGAGAAGCGGGAGAAGAACCGTTCGTCGGCATCGGCCAAGGCTTGAATACGGCGATCGTCGCGGCGAAGGGAAGCGCTGCGGCGGGCCAAGGCTTTTCGATCGAGAGGATTCTGGAACCGAAGCATCCGCAGAATGTGACGATGGGGCTTGGCGGTACGGCGGCGCTGCTTTTGGAGGTGCCTGCCGGAGAGAAGCGGACGTTCCGCTTCGCGATCGTATTCCACCGCAGCGGGATCGTAACGACCGGCATCGAAGCTTCTTATTACTATACGCGTTATTTTCCTCGCCTCGAAGACGCGGCGGAATACGCGCTTGCGAATTTCGCGGAGCTCGCCGCTTCCGCCGTAGCGGCGGATACGTGGACCGGAACCGGCAAGCTGTCCGACGATCAAGCGTTTATGCTCAGCCACGCGATTCAAAGCTATTATGGCAGCACGCAGCTGCTTGACGCCGGGGGAGAGCCGATCTGGATCGTAAACGAAGGCGAGTACCGGATGATGAACACGCTGGACCTGACCGCGGACCAACTGTTCTACGAGCTTCGGATGAACCCGTGGACAGTGCGCAACGAGCTGGAGCTCTTCCTGAAGCGCTATAGCTATACGGACAATGTGCGGTTTCCCGGAGAGACCCGCGAGTATCCGGGGGGATTGTCGTTCACGCATGACATGGGCGTTGCGAACTCGTTCTCGCGGCCCGGACATTCGGCCTACGAGCTGGCCGGGATCGACGGCTGCTTCTCCTACATGACCCATGAGGAGCTGGTCAACTGGCTGTGCTGCGCAACCGTCTATATCGAGCAGACGCAGGACCGCGATTTCCTGCGGCGCATGCTGCCGACGCTTCGCGACGGCTTCCAAAGCATGCTGAATCGGGATCATCCGAATCCGTCGGAGAGGAACGGCCTGATGGGACTTGACAGCAGCCGGACGGAAGGCGGAGCGGAAATTACGACGTATGACAGTCTCGACGTTTCGCTGGGACAATCGCGCAACAATATTTACATGGCGGGCAAATGCTGGGCGGTTTATGTCGCCCTCGAGAAGCTGTTTGCGGCCGAAGGGCTGCCGGAGCTTGCTGGCGAAGCCGGCTTGCAGTCGGAGCGCTGCGCGGCTTCGATTGCGGCGCAATTGAACGACAAGGGCTACATTCCGGCCGTTATCGGCGAGAATAACGATTCGCGCATCATTCCGGCGATTGAAGGGCTGATCTTCCCTTATTTTACCGGAAATCGGGAAGCGCTGGATCCGGAAGGCCGGTTCTCGGACTATTTGCAGGCGCTTCGTACCCACCTGGACACCGTGCTTGTTCCGGGAACCTGCCTGTTCGAGGACGGCGGCTGGAAGCTGTCGTCGACAAGCAACAATTCGTGGCTCAGCAAAATTTACCTCTGTCAATTCATCGCCAGAGCCATTATGGGCTTGCCGTGGGACGAGCGCGGGCGCGCGGCGGATGCCGCCCACGCGGCTTGGCTTACGCACCGGGAGCTGTCTTATTGGTGCTGGAGCGACCAGATTCTCAGCGGAGAAATTATCGGAAGCAAATATTATCCTCGCGGCGTTACGGCGATTTTGTGGCTGTACGAGAATGCCGGCTGAGGAAGGGACAGCAAACGGCAAAGGCCGTCCCCGAGGCGTTAGCGCTTCGGGGACGGCTTATTATTTTGCCTATCGATTCCGGCTTATTTGCACAGATGCGACGGTTTCGTATTTTTTAAAAGAATTCGTGCATTTCTCTTCTACAAGTCATGCGGCGGTATTTTCTATAATTGATTTACAAATAGAACCACAAGAGGTGATCCAACCGTGAGTCGTACCGCATCCGCCGCAACGAACGCAGACGATAGCCGGACCGGTCTTGCAACCGGTTCCAAGAAACGAAGCCGCTTTTGGAGCAGATGGGAAACGCCCGGCATCGGCTATCTGTTCATTTCTCCTTGGCTGCTCGGTTTCCTGCTGTTGACGCTGTATCCCATGCTCCTGTCCTTATATTATTCGTTTACGAACTATACGCTGATGAAGCCGATCGAATGGGTCGGACTCCAAAATTATGAACGGATTTTCACGGCTGACGATAAATTCGTGAAGTCGCTTAAGGTAACGTTCCTGTATGTGCTTGGTTCGGTGCCGCTTAAACTGATTGCGGCGCTTTTGGTCGCCGTGGTGCTGGCCAAGGCCGTCAAGGGCATTTCGGCGTACCGCATTGCGATCTACTTCCCGTCGCTGATCGGCGGCAGCATCGCCGTTTCCATGCTGTGGCGAAACATTTTTGGCGTTGACGGTTCATTTAACAGCCTGCTCGGCCTGTTCGGCATCGAAGGGACCGGCTGGATCAGCAACCCGAGCACGGCGTTATGGACGCTTATCGTGCTGACCGTCTGGCAGTTCGGCTCCTCGATGGTTATTTTCCTTGCGGGATTGAAGCAAATTCCGCGCGACCTGTACGAGGCTTCGAGCGTGGACGGGGCTAACCGCTTCGTGCAGTTTTTCAAGATTACGCTGCCGATGCTGTCTCCTACGCTTTACTTTAACTTGATTATGGGCGTCATCAACGCCTTCCAGATGTTTACTTCGGCTTATGTCATTACAAACGGCGGACCGATGAATTCGACGCTTGTTTACGCCGTCTATTTATACGAGCGCGCCTTCAGCCGTTATCAGCTGGGCTACGCCTCCGCGCTGGCCTGGATCATGCTAGTCCTGATCGGCATCGTTGCCGGCTTGATCGCCTTGACTTCGAAATATTGGGTATTCTACGAAGCCGACGCCGGAAGGGGGAAACGCAAATGACTTTGCTTAGAAAAGGCGGTATTCGCCACATCGGCTTAATCGTTCTGAGCGTCATCATGATCTATCCCGTGATCTGGTGGGTCGGGGCGTCGTTAAAGTCGAACGGAGAGCTCGCTTCGGCCAACCTGTTTCCGTCCAAGCCGCTCTGGAGCAACTTCTCGGAAGGCTGGCATTCGATTCCCGGCCATCCGTTCAGCGATTTTTATATCAATACGTTCGGGCTCGAGATTGCGGTTATCGTTACGACGATCCTCTCCTGCACGATTGTGGCGTTCGGGTTCGCAAGACTTGACTTTCCGCTTAAAAATTTCTGGTTCAGCATTCTGATGCTGACGCTTATGCTGCCTGCGCAAGTGATCATCATTCCCCAGTACGCGATGTTTCACCAGTTTGGCTGGATCAACACGTATTGGCCGTTTATCGTACCGCATTTGCTTGCTTCCGGGGCGGGCGGCACCTTCTTCGTCTTTCTGCTTATCCAGTTCATTCGGGGCGTTCCCCGCGAGCTGGACGAGTCGGCGAAGATTGACGGCTGCTCCTGGTTCGGCATTTACTTAAGAATCGTGATGCCGCTTACAAAGCCGGCGATCGTGACCGTTACGATCTTCTGCTTCCTTTGGAACTGGGATGACTTCCTCGGTCATTTGTTGTATATTAATTCAGTCGATAAATATACCGTCGGTCTGGCGCTTAAGATGATCAACGATACGCAGTCCGGCGCGGAATGGGGACAAGTTCTGGCTATGTCGCTCGTCTCCATCGTACCTGCCACCATCGTGTTCGCCTTCGCGCAGAAGCAGCTCGTGGAAGGCATCGCGACAACAGGCATTAAATAAGCGCGGGCGGAGGGAGACATTTGGCTCCCTTATCGCGCGCATATAGAATGGAAGGCGAAAAAAGCAATGGTTTCTCGTTGCTTTTTTCGTCGTTCTATAGAGAAACGGAGGAGCTTATGCGCAATCCCTTTAAACGGTACCGGATCGATTATTTGTTTTTCGGCGGCTTCGGGATGCTCCTTGCCGTCATTCTCGGCTGTACGATCTGGACAACTTACGAGCTGTCGTCAAAAGAGATGGCCAAGGCCACATCCGTCAATCAGCAGAAGCTGCTCGACCAATTAAACAGCGAGATTACGTCCAGGCTGGTGACGCTGGAGCAAATCTCGCTTTCGACTTCGAGAGACAATACCCTTACCGAATTTTTGAGCAAAAACCATTCCGAGGATCCGTTCGCGCGGCTGCAACAATATAAAGAAGTGAAACAATCGCTGGCGAATCTGACCTACTCGATCCCGCTTATTCTCGGGATGGAGCTGTATATGGAAAATCCGTTCCAAGCGGAGGCGGACAGCTACATCCAGTTTCGCGACATCGGCGGCGCTTCCTCCCAAAGCTGGTACGAAGCGATTCAGAAAAACGATTTTTTATGGGCCGGCAAACAAACGATCCGTACGTCGCAAGGAGAAGCGGACGTGATCAGCTTCGTCCGGTCGGTCGAATATAACAACCGCCATTTGGGTTATCTCGTGCTGCACGCCAAAGCGTCGATGCTGGAGGATATGCTGGCCGGTCCTTCCGGGGACGGAAACCGGATGATGCTCGACGCTTCCGGAGAGCCGCTCATCTCCATCGGCGACGTGCCGGACGAGAAGCTGTGGTCGTCCTGGAAAAGCAAGCTTAGCGACAGCTCGGGCTTGCTGCGGGAGGAATGGGAGGATGGCGGGGGAGACGCCCTTATCGTTTATTCGAGGATGAAGGAGTCGGATTGGACGATGGTCGAAGTGACGCCCTGGTCGTCCATTACGCGAGGCAGCCTCCGCTTGGCGGAGACGATCGCTCTGATCGGCGTAGCGGCGATCGTCCTGACATTGCTGCTGGCGCTGCTGCTCAGCAGGCAGTTCACCTCCCCGATTCTGCGGCTGGTATCCGCCATGAAGCGGTATACGGTAACGGGAGTAAAAGAGGAGCTCCCGGAGGATTACCGCAACGAATTCGGGTATCTGTTTACGGGTTACCGCAAGCTGATGGAAAGGATCGAGGAGCTGTACCAATCGCTTGAAATCCGCCACGCCGAATTAAGGAAGGCGGAGATTGAGTCCTTGCAGGCGAACATCAATCCTCATTTTCTGTATAATACGCTTGACCAGCTGAATTGGATGGCGATCGCGAACGGCCAGCCGGAGATGAGCCGGATTCTCGAACTGATGGGCCGGATGTTCCGCATCGGCCTCTCGGGCGGGGAGAGCTTTATTACGGTCTCCGACGAGCTTAAGCATGTAGAGTATTACTTGGAAATCCAAAGACTGCGATTGGGAGACGGCTTGCATTACGAAATCGAAGCGGACGAGGAGACGCGAAAGCTTTATACGTTAAAGATGGTGCTGCAGCCGTTTGTCGAAAATGCGGTCATTCACGGATTCCATTCCACCGGCCGGGGGACCGTTTGGATTCGAATCCGCACGGAAGGCGAACGTCTGCTTGCCGAGATCGAAGACAACGGCATCGGCCTCCAAGGCGACCCGAATCTAAGGAAGAAACGGAAAACCGGCGGTTATGGGGTGCGGAACGTCAGCGAGCGGGTCCGGGCGCACTTCGGCGAGCTCTACGGGGTAGAGCTGACGAGGCGGCCGGCGGGCGGGACGAAGGCGGTCGTAACGCTGCCGGTTCAGGAGAGACGGCCGGGAACGGAAACGGAAAAGACAGCGGAAGAAAAACCGGAAGAATAAGAAACAGATTTTTTTGAAAGAATTTGTGCATCTTTCTTCTACAAACGGGGGAATCGGATTGGTACGATTAGTCATGGATTTAAGCATTCGCATTTCATACAGGGGAGATGAATGTAAATGGTTTTTTGGAAGCGCTTAGCAGGGGTGTCGACTTCGCTGTTATTGGCAGGCGCGCTTGCTGCCTGCGGCTCCGGGGGCGGCGGAGGCAATAATGTGTCGGCCGATTCGCCTACCGATGCGGCAGACGGCGGACAAGTCAAGCTTCGGATCATGTGGTGGGGAGCCGAAACGCGGCACCAGGCTACGCTTAACGCACTGGAGGAATATACGAAACTAAATCCGAACGTCACGTTCGAGCCCGAATATTCGGGTATGGAAGGCTATCTGGATAAGCTGTCCACGCAAGCCGCGGCGAACAATGCGCCCGACATTATCCAGATCGACCCGAGCTGGGTCGCCGACTGGGCGTCCCGCAGTCAACTGGCCGATTTGACGAATAGCGTCGACTTGTCTAATGTAGATGAGAAGCTGGCTAACGGCGGCAAATACGACGGCAAACAGGTTGCCATTCCGCTTGGCTCTACCGCTTACGGAATGGTATATGACAAAGCGTCATTAGAGAAAATGGGCTTGACGGCTCCTCAGAACGACTGGACTTGGGACGATTTCTTCGCTCTGGCGAAGGAGTCGAAAGGAAAGCTCGCTTCCGGTCAATATTTCACGAAGGACTACGCGGGCGACTACTTCGCTTACAGCGCTTACCAATATGCCGCCGGCAAAGGCCTTCTCGTAACGGAAGACGGCAAATTCAACATCGACAAAGACACTTTCCTGAAGTGGACGAAGCAATTCGAAGAGCTGCGCAAGGAAGGCATCGTGCCTCCCGCCGACGTCAACGCGTCGGACAAGGAGTTCGATCCGACCGGAGATTTGATGGTGAAGGGAACCGTCCTGTTCCGTCTGGGCTTCTCCAGCAACTTCGCGTCCTGGGATAGCCTGAAGCCCGGCGCCTTCGCGATGGTGAAGATGCCCCGCGGCGTGGAAGCGGGCGGCTGGTTGAAACCGTCCTTGTTCTTCGCCGTATCGCAAAGCTCCGCTCATCAGGAGGAAGCAGCGAAGTTCCTCGATTGGTTCACCAACAGCGAGGAAGCGGTTAAGATACTCGGAACGTCGCGCGGCAATCCGGTCAACAGCAAAGTGGCCGAGCAGCTGATCGGAAGCTTCAGCGAACCCGAAAAGGTCGGCATGGAAATGTACAACGCTACGGCGGTCGACGGTCAGCAATGGACGGCCGGCGCAAGCGGCTGGACCAACTGGGTCGACAAGGACTGGATTCTCGTCCGCGACGAGCTGAGCTTCGGCAAAAAGACGCCTGAAGAAGCGTTTGAAGAATTGAAGAGCACCGCGCAAGAGTACGAAAATCAATAATAATGGAATGATGCCCGGAAGGCGAGCTTTCGTCTTTCGGGCTTCTTCCCGCTCCGCAAGATGAACCGGATGGGAGCCGAAGTTTGATGGAAAGGAGAGAAGCGCGCGCATGTGGAAGATCGCCATTATCGACGACGACCGGCAAGTGCTGCAAGGGATGAAGCTGGCTATCCCGTGGGAAGAGCTGAACGCGGAATGGGCCGGCGAAGCGATGAACGGCCGCGACGGTCTGGAGATGATCCGCGCCGCCAAGCCCGATATCGTCATTACCGACATCTATATGCCCGTTATGAACGGACTCGACATGATCGAAAAGCTAAGAGGCGAAAAATTCGGCGGCCGCATTGTCATTCTAAGCGGTTATTCGGATTTCGAATACGCCCGCCAAGCGCTTCGGCTGAACGTGGCCGATTATTTGTCGAAGCCGATCAGCATACCGACGCTTAAGGACGTACTAGGGAAAGCGATCGCCGATCTCGCCGAGGAGGAAGAACGGCTGCTCAAGCAGGACGAGCTCCAGCAGCGGCTGATGCTTTACAAGCCTTTTGTCGAGAAGGAGTGGATTAAGGCGGCCGTTTCCGGCACGTTCGCGGATATGGACATGCAAGGAGATGCCGTGCCTCTTCCTTATCATTATTGGCGGCAGGCGTCCCATGCGGTCATCGGCATCGACATCGTGCGGGACCGACGCGTCGGCGGGGTATCCCTGTCCGACTTGAACCTGTTTCGCTTCGCGGTGAGAAATATCGTTTGCGAAGTGACGGAGGAGCGCTTCGCGCAGTTCGAATATACGGAGCTTCACGGCACGCATTCCGCTTTGCTGGTGCACCCCGCGCCGGATACGGAGCGCGGACTCGCGGAATCGCAGCTGGCCGAGCTCGGCTCGATCATCATTGACGCGGTAGGCAGCTGCTTGAAGCTGAATCTTCAGGTCGGAATCGGGGGGATCAAGCAGAGCTGGCGGGAGATCCCCGACTCGACCGAGGAGGCGTTCCGGGCCATCGACTGGAAGGGGCGCCGGCTCGCGCCGGGCTATGAATTGTTTGGCGTCGCGGACAGTCCGGAAGGCAAGAAGCAGGTTCATCCGATTCGACCGGTAAAGTTTTACCAGGAGCTTGCATCCGCCATGAAGTCGAGCCAGGAGACGCTCGCCCACCAGATCGTGGATCACTTTGCCGCTCAGCTGTCCGGCAGGGAGGAAGCGGCGGCGGATTATTTGCGGATGCTCGCGGGGGAAATCTGGACCATACTCGCCTACAGCATGTACGACATCGGCATGGTGCTCGACGAGATTTATCCGATCGATGCCGTGCGCCTGGAATGGGACCGTTTCACGGACGCGGAACAATGGGCAGGTTGGCTGAAGGATAAAATATCGGGCATCTGCAACAGCCGCCAATGGAGAGGTAACGGAAAGCACCGTCAGGCGGTAGACTTCATGATCCAGTACATTCACGACAACTACGCGAAGGACATCACGCTTGCGGATCTCGCCGACAAGGTGTTTATCTCTCGAAATTACTTGTCCCATATATTTAAAAATATAACGGGAGATTCGTTCAATACTTACCTGACCCGCGTTCGGATGGAGAAGGCCAAGGAGCTGCTTATGGAGCACAAGATGCTTGTCTACGAGGTTGCCGAGAAGGTCGGTTATCAGAACGTTCCCTACTTCAGCACGTTATTCAAGAAATACAGCGGCATGAACCCGACGGACCTTGTGAAGTCATAGCGGTTATTGCAAAAAAGGCAATGCAAAGACCTCGATTAGAGGGGTATGGCGTTGCCTTTTTCCCGTCGTTCCGGTTGTATCGGTTTATGTATTAGTTGAATTTAAACCTTGTTATAGCTTTTACGCTTCGTTTTGTTCTATGCAATTTTCGTTTGTATCCTCTATAAGATCTGTCATGATGAACGAGCGCCTGCCATAAAATAGTAAGGGAAAATTCGTAGCGGCGCGGGAAAAGAAACAGTCACCCTAGACGAATGTCCTGCATACACTTTAAGTGAATGATTGTATGGAGGAGGTTAAATCAATGACTATTGCAGATAAACAGCTCCAGTACAGAGAAATAATAACGAAAGCTGTCTGCGGTAAAGGTCGTAAGTTTTCCACTGTAACCCATACCGTTACGCCGCCTCATGTTCCATCCAGCATTTTGGGCGCTTGGATTATTAACCATCAATACGAGGCGGTTCGGTCGGGCGACGGAATTGAGGTTATCGGTACTTACGACATCAACATCTGGTATTCGTACAGTAAAAATTCGCAAACGGACGTAGCCAAGGAATCGGTCCACTATGTGGAGCAAATTCCTTTGTCGTATCTGGATCCGAAGCATAGAAGCGCCACCGAGGAAGTCGCGGCCGAATGCGTTCAAGAGCCGAATTGCATCGAAGCCAACACCTCTTCTAACGGCTCGGATGTCATCGTGCGGGTAGAGCGCGAATTCGCGGTCGAAATGGTCGCCGAGACGAAGGTTTGCGTTGCGGTGCTGCCAGGCGGATGCGACGGTCTGGACGGCAAGGAATTCGAGTTCGGGCTCGGCGACGGCGATTACGAGGATCTGGATCCGGAGCTTCTGGACGACGAGCTGTAAGTTGCGCCGCTCTTATCTTTAAGTTATTTTATGCCGGGGAACCGGCAAATTCGAGGGCGAGAGCCCTCTTCTTTGTTGATGGGCTTGAACGAACGCGCCCGGATTGGAAAACCCGCTATAAATGGCTGACTCAAGCGTCGATGATATCATGAAAACAGGTGACGGATATGTCGGTAACTTGGATTTGGCATGGCGATTATGAGCGGCTTGAGCGCGTGATGCCGGACAGCGGCGCGGCGGTGTCCGCGAGGCGGAAAGACGGAGATGCGGTTAAGCCTTTCGGGCATTGGAGCGAAGTGAACGCCGGGGATGCGGTTTTTGCGCTGTCCGAACACCGGCATCCGGATATGGCGAAGTTCCGGGGAGCATGGCTGCTGAACGCCGGCGCCGCGAGAGCGGCCGCCATGGACGACGAAGAACGCGGCCGCATCTGGCAGCGCGCCGGCTTGCAGTCCACCCATTGGGGTTACGTCCGGCTGTATCTGGTCAAAATCGTTCATCTCGATCCGCTTGAAATCTTGCGTCTCGATAGCGCCGGCAATCCCGTCAGCGGCATTCAACCGATCGGCAAACAAGGGCGGGGGGATAACGGAAATGACGATCCCGGCGCGTTATGGCCGTCTGATGCCGCCGTCCGCCGCGTCGTCCGTACGGCCGTTCGGGCGTTGTACGCGCTCCGGCTCGATATCGGCGAAGCCGTCGTTGCGCTGGGAGAAGACGGCCGGACATCCGTTCGCAAGGTGAGTCCGCTGACGGACGTGCAGCTTCGGCGAGCCGGCTTGCAGCGTTTCGCGCGCTGGTACGCGTCCTTGCGGAACGACGAGGGGACAGGAGCTGGGCAGCGCCGTCTGATGATCGGCGCCGACCCGGAATTTCTGCTGCTGAAGCCCGACGGGAAAGTCGCCTCGGCGGCGCGTTATTTGGGCGAAAGCACCGGGGCTGCCGCCGGAACGGACGTGCTGCGGGTTGGCCGCAGGCTGCTTTACCCCGTAGCCGAGCTCCGTCCCGAGCCGGCGGACAATCCGGCGGCGCTTGCGGCCAATGTCCGGCAGCTGCTGATGCGCGCGGCCAAACGGATCGGCGGCGGATATTCGCTTCGCTGGGCGGCGGGTGCGATGCCGGCGCGCGGCATCGGTCTGGGCGGCCATATCCATTTCAGCGGCGCTCCGCTGACGAGCCTGCTGCTGCGGCAGCTGGACAGCTACGCCGCATTTCCCCTTGCGCTCGTAGAGGACCCGGCCGGCCGGGGCAGACGTCCCCGCTACGGGTCGCTCGGCGACTTCCGCTTGCAGCCGCACGGCTTCGAGTACCGGACGCTGCCCAGCTGGCTTGTGTCGCCCGCGGCGGCCAAAGCCGCGTTTGCGCTTGCTTTGCTCTGCGCCAAGGAGACATGGTCTCTGTCGTATTTGCCGTCCGCGGAAGAACGTTACATAACCGCGTATTATGCCGGCGACCGGACGGCATTGTCCGCGTGCCTCGACGAGCTGTCCGCCGCGCTGGCCGCAACCCCGTCTTATGCGCAATACGAAGCCTATATCGAGCCGGTGCTCGAGGCCGCCCGGCGCGGCACGGTATGGAACGAAGGGGCCGATATACGCATCAAATGGCGTATTCCGCCCATGGTATGAGCTCTCCGCGGCCGGAGCGGGGAAACAGCCTTATAGCATCCTCCTTTCCCGCTTGTTATAATAATAGAATGGCGCAAGCGGAAATGGCAGAAAGCGTCCATGTCTTAAGGACGAACCGCTTCGGCGTTAGAAGATATCAACCGAGAATGGATAGGAGGGGCGGAATGGCTGGCTACACCCCGATGATACAGCAATATCTTGCGATCAAAGAGCAGGCGAAGGACGCGTTTTTGTTTTTTCGGCTCGGCGATTTTTACGAAATGTTTTTTGAGGACGCGGTTACGGCCGCGCGCGAACTGGAAATTACGCTAACCGGCAGGGACGGAGGCGGTTCGGAAAAAATTCCGATGTGCGGCGTTCCGTATCATTCGGCCGACAATTACATAGCGAAATTGGTAGATAAAGGATATAAGGTGGCGATTTGCGAGCAGGTGGAGGACCCCGGCGCGGCCAAAGGCGTCGTGCGCCGCGAGATCGTCCGGGTCATTACGCCCGGTACGGTCATGGAGACGAAGTCGCTGCCCGATAGCAGCAACAACTTTATCGTTGCGCTTGCGGCCGGCGACGGCAGCGGTTACGGGCTTGCGGCGTGCGACCTGTCGACGGGCGAGCTTTACGTCACGTCTGTTGCGGCCTCTCTTGAGGCGCTGCTCGACGAGGCCAACGTGTACCGGCCGTCGGAGCTGATAGGGCCCGCCAAGCTGCTTGAGCAGATCCGGCGGATCGCTTCGTGGAACCGGCCGGTGCTTCTGACGCCTCGCGAACATACGGCGGCGGACAAGCTGGAGGAGCAGTTCGGAAGCGGACAGCTTGCGGAGCTGTCCGCGGACAGGCTTGCGGCGGTCGGCATCTTGACGGGGTATCTGGAGGAGACGCAAAAACGGTCGCTCGGTCACGTGCGCGCCGTCCGCAGTTACGAGACCCATCAATATATGGTTCTCGACCATTATACGCGGCGCAACCTGGAGCTGACGGAAACGGTACGGGACCGCAGCAAGAAAGGCTCGCTCCTGTGGCTGCTTGACCGCACGCAGACGTCGATGGGCGCAAGGCTGCTCCGACGCTGGATCGACAAGCCGCTGCTGGACGCCGCGGCTATCGAAGCCCGGCTGGAAGCGGTGGACACGTTGTACCGCAACCTGATTTTGCGCGACGATATGCGCGCCGAGCTGAAGCAAATCTACGATCTGGAGCGTCTGGTCGGCCGGGTTGCCTTCGGCAGCGCGAACGGGCGCGATCTGAACGCGCTCAAAAGCTCGCTGGAGCGGGTGCCGCAGCTGAGTGCGCTTGCGGCGGCGTCCGGCTCGGCCACGATGGAAAGGCTGGTCGCCGGCGTGGACGGCTGCGCCGATCTGGCGGAGGCGATCGCTACCGTCATCGTGGACGAGCCCCCCGTATCGATCCGCGAAGGCGGCTTGATCCGCAGCGGCTACGACTCTTATCTGGACCAGCTGCGGGAAGCGAGCACGAACGGGAAAAAATGGCTGGCCGAGCTCGAGCGCAAGGAGCGGGAGGCGACGGGGATCAAGTCGCTGAAGATCGGTTACAACAAAGTGTTCGGCTATTATCTGGAAGTGACGAAGGCGAATCTGCACATGCTTCCCGAAGGCCGCTACGAGCGGAAGCAGACGCTGGCCAGCGCCGAGCGTTTCGTAACGCCGGAGCTGAAAGAGAAAGAACGGCTCATTCTCGAAGCGGAAGAGAAGATGGTCGATATCGAATACGAGAAATTCGTCGAGCTTCGGGAGTATATCGCCGGGCATTTGCATCGGCTGCAGAAGCTGGCCGAGACGATTGCCGAGCTTGACGTGTACCAGTCGCTCGCGCTCGTCAGCGCCGAACGCCGGTACGTACGGCCGTCCGTCAGCGGCGGGTACGACCTGCACATACAGGACGGCCGCCATCCGGTCGTGGAAGCGGTCATGGACGGAACGCCGTTTATCGCGAACGGCGCCTCGCTAACGAAAGACGGCCGTTCCATGCTGCTCATCACCGGTCCGAACATGGCCGGCAAAAGCACGTATATGCGCCAGGTGGCGCTTATCGTCATCATGGCGCAGATCGGCTGCTTCGTCCCGGCCAAATCGGCGGAGATTCCGCTGGTGGACCGGATCTTCACCCGGATCGGGGCGGCGGACGACTTGATCGGCGGCCAAAGCACGTTTATGGTCGAAATGAAGGACATTCAGCTTATGACGGAGCGGGCGACGCGGAACAGCCTGGTCATTATCGACGAGCTTGGACGCGGCACCTCGACGTCCGAAGGCATGGCGATCGCGCAGGCGGTTATCGAGCATGTGCATCATCACATCGGCTGCAAAGCGCTGGTGTCCACCCACTTCCACGAGCTGTCGCATTTGGAGGAGTCGCTCCCGTCGCTGGCGAACGTCTGCATGGCGGTGGAGGAAAGCGGGGACAACGTCACGTTCCTCCGCAAGCTTATTCCGGGTGCGGCGAGCACAAGCTACGGCATTTATTGCGCGCGTCTCGCCGGCCTGCCGGATTCGGTAATCGGACGGGCTTACGAGCTGCTCGAGGGACTGGAACAATCCGCAAACGCGCTGCAGAAGCCGGGAAGCGCCGCGCCGCAAGACGCGCGCTCCGGCGAAGTCTCCGGGGAACCGGCCGCCCGCGAAAGCGCGGCATCCGCCGCGGTCCGGGAGAGCTCGGCGCCTAGCGGCTCGGCGGACCGGCAGGCGGATTCTGCCGGCTATACGTTGTACGCCCCGATCGACGCGGAGCGCGAAGCGGCCGCGTCGGCGGCGATGGAAGAGCCGGCCGTTCCGGTTCAATTGTCCATCTTCGACGATCCCGCGCCGAAGCCGTCGCCGGCCGCAGCCGCATCGTCGCCGGCGCTTGTCCAAGCGCTGCGCAAGGCGGAGATGAAGGCCGAAAGGCTGAGCGGCCAGCTTGCGGCGCTGCGCGACCTGGATTTGTTCAATATGACGCCGCTTGAAGCGATGCAATGGTTGAACGAAATGAAACGCACGTTAAAAGATCTATAAAGGTTTAAGGCTTGAATCGGCGATAGGCGATAAATGCTCTGTCGAAGGAAGCGCGGTCGATCGGACTCAAACGTTGCAAAGCGAATTCGCTTTGCAGGCAGCAGGCCGTTTTTATCGCCTCACCGAATTCATTCGTTTTTCCGGCCGCCTTGGAAATTATACATTCCATTGAGGTCAAGTAGCTTGGAAGGGAGGCTTTTGTCTATGGGAAACATTCGGGTACTGGACGATCAGCTGGCGAACCAGATCGCCGCCGGCGAGGTGGTCGAACGTCCGTCTTCGGTCGTCAAGGAGCTTGTGGAAAACGCCATCGACGCGGGCAGCACCGCGATCGATATCGCGATCGAGGAGGGCGGTCTGACGCTGATCCGGGTGACCGACAACGGCTCGGGGATCGATCCGGACGACATCGAAACGGCCTTCCAACGTCACGCAACGAGCAAAATAAGCTCGGCCAGCGATTTGTTCCGCATCGCGAGCCTAGGCTTCCGCGGCGAAGCGCTGCCGAGCATCGCGGCCGTGTCGCGCCTTACGGCCGTCTCTTCTCCGGAGACGACGGGGCTGGGCCGGCGGCTTGCCATCGAAGGCGGCGCGGTAACGGCGAACGAGCCGGCAAATTGTCCGCAAGGGACGGATATGACGGTGAAGGATTTGTTTTACAATACGCCCGCCCGCTTGAAATATATGAAGTCCATTCAGACGGAATTGGGACATATTTCCGATTATGTAAACCGGATCGCGTTGGCCCATCCGGGCATCGCCTTTACGCTGACGCATAACGGCAACAGCTTGCTGCGGACGCTCGGGACGGGAGACCGGCTTCAGGTAATTGCGGCCGTATACGGCTCGAGCGCGGCCAAATCGATGCTGTCCGTCGAGGCCGAAAACGCCGATTTCGAGCTGCGCGGCTTTATTTCCAAACCGGAGCTGACGCGTGCCAACCGGAACGGCATGACGACGATCGTAAACGGCCGCTACATCCGGAGCTATGCGCTGAACCAGGCGATCGTTCAGGCGTATCATACGCTGCTGCCGATCAACCGGTTTCCGCTCGTCGTGCTGGAAGTAGGCATGCATCCGAGCCTGCTGGACGTTAACGTTCATCCGTCGAAGATGGAGGTCCGGTTCAGCAAGGAGGCGGAGCTGAAGGAGCTTGTCGAGAAAGCCGTCCGCGAGGCGCTCCGCAGCGAGCGTTATATTC
Source organism: Paenibacillus thailandensis (assembly GCF_042685365.1). Taxonomy (NCBI): domain Bacteria; kingdom Bacillati; phylum Bacillota; class Bacilli; order Caryophanales; family Paenibacillaceae; genus Paenibacillus; species Paenibacillus thailandensis. The sequence goes on from NZ_JBHUMY010000006.1 coordinate 73,995, forward strand.
CCGGGCCCGAATCGGTCTCCAAGCCGCAGCGTTCGGGTCCGGTTTACGTGCAGGAAGCGATCGCCTTCCATCGGCCGCCGAATTTCGACACGACCGATTCGCCGTCTTTCGCATCTTCAGGCGACGAATCGACTTCTTTCGCCATCGGGTCGAATAGTGCGCCTTCAGGCGGCGGGCGGGCGGGGTCTCCTTCCGCTCCGGCCGCAAACGGCATCTCAGGCGGGGCGGCGGAAGGCAAGCGGGCGTTCGGCGGCGGCTCGCCGCAGACGTTCCGGAACGGCATGAGCCGCAGCGAGCCGTACGTGCCGAAGGATGCGACCGAAAGGCTGTACGCCCCGCCGCGGGGCGTGGCGAGCCGCCGAGACGATTTCTCGGCTTCATCGCCGGATTATGCGGCGGAGCGCGGTCCGGGGCTTCAAGAAGCTGCCCGCGAGACTGCGGCGGCCTATGACGCGGCCGTTTCCGAAGCGGCGTCTGCGGTTGAAGCCGCAAGCGGAACGAAAGCGCCGGCGGCGGAAGCGGCGGCAGCCGCGGGGCGCGGCGATTATGGTTTCGACGAAGGCGGAACGGCCGCGAGCGCCGATTCCGCGTCCGATATGCGGAAGGAAGGAACGGGGCGCGTAGAAATACGGAGCGATGCCGCCGATGCCGGCTTTGTGCCGAAGCGTCCCTGGACTCCGGACGCGGGCCAAGACGCGGCCAAGACGTCGGCCGCTTTTCCCGAACTGACTTGGATCGGGCAGATGCACGGCACCTACATGATCGCGCAATCCGAGGACGGGCTTTATTTGATCGACCAGCACGCCGCTCACGAAAGAATCAACTATGAATACTATTTTCATAAATTTGGAAACCCTATAGCTGCAAGCCAGCAGCTTCTCATCCCGCTGACGCTGGAATTGACGGCCGGTGAGGCGGCGCAATTGCAGGACAGGCTTCATTTGTTCCGCGAAGCGGGCGTCGAGGTCGAAGCGTTCGGGCCGCAAACGTTTCTGGTCCGGGCTTATCCGGAATGGTTCCCGAAAGGCGAGGAGCAGGCGATCGTCGAGGAGATGGCGGAGCTGATCATTGCCGAGCGCAAATCGATCGACATTGCGCGGCTGCGGGAGAAGGCGGCCATCATGTGTTCCTGCAAGGCGTCGATTAAAGCGAACGACCGCAAGACAAGAGAAGAGGGCGAGGCGCTCATCGCCCGCCTTGCGGCGTGCGAACAGCCTTATACTTGTCCGCACGGCCGCCCGATTATCGTTCATATATCCAATTATCAGCTGGAAAAAATGTTTAAGCGGGTGATGTCATGATCGTAACGACGTCGGACCGCCCGAAGCCGGAGGCGCTGTCCAAAGCGGCCGCCCTGGCGAAGGAGTTGTCGGCGCGGCTCGCGCCGCGCAACAATCGGACGCTGGGCAAACTGTCCGAACAGCTGCGGGACGACAAGCTGATGGTCGTAACCGACCGCGAGCTGCGGTATTATTACGCGGGCCCGAAGAATGCCCCGCTTTATTTTCACCCGAGCATGGCTTATGTCCGCGTGAAACGGCTGCGCGCCGGCGAGTCCGATCCGCTTGTCGCCGTGTCCCGCTGCGTGCCCGGGGATTCCGTACTGGATTGCACGGCCGGGCTTGGCGCTGACGCGCTCGTATTCTCGTATGCGGTCGGTCCGGGCGGCTCGGTGACGGCGCTGGAAAGCCAGCTGCCGCTTTACGTCGTCGTCCGCGAAGGGCTTGCGACATACAAGTCGGACCTTGCCGACGCGGACGAAGCGATGCGCCGAATCCGGATGGTGAACGCAAGCCATTTGGATTATTTGCGGCGGCAGCCCGACCGCAGCGTCGACATCGTCTATTTCGACCCGATGTTTCGCGAGCCCATTCACGAATCGAGCGCCCTCGAGCCGCTGCGCGGGCTCGCGAACGAAGACGCGCTTTCGCCCGAGGCGGTAGCCCACGCCGTTCGCGTCGCGCGAAAAAGCGTCGTCATGAAGGAACACAAGGATAGCGGCGAGTTCGAGCGCCTCGGGTTTGAACGGCGCCATGCGAACACGTCGAAAATAGCTTATGGAGTGATTGATGTTGACGGCAACAACTAGCAAGGCGGAGTCCGCGGCACGTCCCGGCGAAGCCAAGCCGCCGCTGCTTGTATTGGTCGGCCCGACGGCCGTCGGCAAGACGAAGCTGAGCATCGAGCTGGCCAAAGCATGGAACGCGGAAATCATTAGCGGCGATTCGATGCAAGTATACCGCGGAATGGATATCGGCACGGCCAAAATAACGCCGGAAGAGCAGCAAGGCATCCCGCATCACCTGATCGACATATGCGATCCGGATACGCCGTTTTCGGTCGCGGATTTTCAGGAGCGCTGCAACGAAGCGATCGCCGGCATCCATGCCAGGGGCAAACTGCCGTTTATCGTCGGCGGGACGGGGCTGTACGTCGAATCGGTCTGCTACGGCTACGAATTCGCGGATTACGGATCCGACGAGGCGTTTCGCGAGGAGCAGCACCGCTACGCCGAACAATACGGCGCGGAGGCGCTTCACAGGCGGCTTGCGGAAGTCGATCCGGCTTCGGCGGAGAAGCTTCATCCGAACGACCGGAGGCGGATTATCCGCGCGCTCGAGGTTTACCATTTGACCGGGGAGACGTTGTCCTCCCAGACGGCGAAGCAGCGCAAAGTGTCTCCTTACGAGCTGTGCATCATCGGCTTGACGATGGAGCGGGAGGAGCTTTATCGAAGAATCGAGCGGCGGGTCGACCTGATGATGGAGCAGGGGCTCGTCGATGAGGTCAGGCGGCTGATTAACGGCGGAACGCCTCCGCATGCGGTCGCCATGCAAGGGCTCGGCTACAAGGAGATCGCCTCCTACCTGAGAGGCGAGTGCACGCTGGAGGCGGCCGTGGAGCTGCTGAAGCGGGATACGCGCAGGTTTGCCAAACGGCAGCTTTCCTGGTTCAGGCATATGAGTGACATTCATTGGATTGACGCTGGAGCAAATTTTAACAACAATTTGGCGGCGATCCATGGTATAATAGAAGGAAAGTTTCAAGTCCATCTTGAATATACTTCTAATCAATCTTTTTTAGACGGGGGTAACGTCCAATGAATAAATCCATTAATATTCAAGATACGTTCTTGAACCAGTTGCGTAAAGATAGCATTCCGGTTACCGTGTTTCTGATGAACGGGTTTCAAATTCGCGGCACGATCAAGGCCTTTGATAATTTCACAATCATTATCGACAGCGACGGTCGTCAACAAATGGTTTACAAGCACGCCATTTCGACGTTTACCCCGCAACGCAACGTATCGCTTGTTCAAGACAACAATAACCAATCGGAAGGTTAATGGGGACTGAAACTTTCTGCTCTGCCGAGCGTTTAATTTAAATAGCGGTATGCAAAGGGCAACCCGCATTCGTGGGTTGTTCTTGCATTTCCGGGGCAAATTACAACAAGACAGGCTTAACGGCTGGCGTTGTGTTACAGGAGGGGAGCTATACATGGTTGCAGATAAACCAGGCAGTAGAAGCAATAGCAGAAACACCGGCAAGAAGAAAAAGAAACGATCGCCGAGGAAATGGTTTTTCGGTTTGTTTTTTACGGTCGTTATCGCGATTATATGCGGGATTATCGGTTACTTGCTCATCATTTTGAACGGGGAACGCATCTTGTCCGAGAATGCGGAGAAGTTCGTCATCGGCGAGCCGTCCGTCATTTATGACGCCAACGGCGTTGAGGTCGCCCAGCTAGTCGACCAGCAGAACAACCGCGACAGCGCGGATTATTCGGAGATTCCGAAGCAGCTGATCGAGGCGGTCGTCGCGACGGAGGACCAGCGGTTTTACGAGCATTCCGGGATCGACCTGTGGGCGATCGGCCGGGCGCTCGTCAAAGACGTTATCGCCCGCAGCGCCGTCGAAGGCGGTTCTACCATTACGCAGCAGCTGGCGAAAAATATGTTTTTGACTTCCGACAAGACGTTTTTCCGGAAGGCGACCGAAGCTTCCATCGCGGTTGCGCTCGAGAACAAAATGTCGAAGGAAGAAATCATTACGATGTACTTGAACCGGATTTATATGGGGAAAGGCGTCTACGGCGTGAAGGCGGCCGCAAAGCTGTATTTCGACAAAGACCTTCAAGATTTGGAGCTGTGGGAAATGGCGACGCTGGCCGGCATGCCGAAGGCGCCGAGCCGGTACAACCCGCTTAGCAATCCGGAGCTTTCGAAGGAGCGCCGCGGCGTCGTGCTGCAGCTGATGTACGATCAAGGCCTCATTACGCAAAGCGAGATGGAAGAAGCGAAGGCGGTAGACTATGTTGCGCCCGACAATATCGAAGAGACCGACAATAACGCTTATCCCGCCTTTATCGATTATGTCGTGGACGAGGCGCTCAAAGTGATGCCGGACATTACGGAAGACGAGCTGCGCATCGGCGGCTACTCGATTTATACGACGCTGAACCAGCAGGCGCAAAAAGCCGTCGAAGAAGAGTTCGCGGACGATTCCAACTTCGAGAGCAGCGTCGACGACCAGAAGGTTCAAGGCGCGATGGTTATTATGGATCATAGCGACGGCGCCATTCAGGCGATTGCCGGCGGCCGCGATTACGTGCGCAAAGGGTTGAACCGCGCTCAAGTGCAGCGCCAGCCGGGTTCGGCGTTCAAGCCGATCGTTTCGTACGGGCCTGCGCTGGAATCGGGAGATTATACCCCGTCGACCGTGCTCGAGAACGATCAAAGATGCTTCGGTTCCTATTGTCCGAAAGACGCGCACGGGGCGACGCCGGTCACGATGCTGAAGGCCGTCGAGGAATCGCGCAACTTGCCGGCGGTATGGATGCTGAACCAAATCGGCTTGTCGACCGGGATGAAGTTCGCCGAGAAGCTCGGATTCGAATTTGAGGATCAGGACAAAAACTTGACCATCGCGCTTGGCGGCATGACGAAAGGAGTTACGCCGCTGCAGATGGCAACGGCGTACAGCGCTTTTGCGAACGACGGCGTCTCCGTTGAAGCGCACGCGATCGTCAAAATCGAAAACCGCGCCAAAAACGCGGTCTATAAATTTAAAGGCTCCAAGGGCGAGCGGGTCATGAAGGAATCTACCGCAAGCTACATGACGGAAATGCTGCAGGCCGTCGTGCAGTCGGGAACGGGCAAAAAAGCGGCGATGAACAGACCGGTCGCCGGCAAAACCGGGACGACGCAGCACGGGCTTCAAGGCTTTGATTCCAGCGCCAACCGCGACGTATGGTTTGTCGGCTACACGCCGCAATGGACGGCGGCGGTATGGATGGGATACGACAAAACCGACGAGCAGCACGTGTTGAAAAATAGCAGCGGCCAAGCGGCCGCCATGTTCTCCAAAGTGATGACGAAAGCGATGGAAGGGATGGAGAAGGGAAGCTTCAGCCAAGCGCCGTCGACCCCGGAGCCGACTCCGACCCCAACGAAGCTTGCGGAGGTAAACGGCTTTACGGCGAACTTCTTGCCGGAGGAAATGAAGGTACAGCTGTCCTGGAACGCCGCCCCCGGCGAAGGGATAACGTACCAGATTTTCCGGAAGGAAGCGGAAGCCGCGTCGTTTGAGCCGTTCCTTGATTCGGTGTCGGGAACGACGGCGGAAGACATCAACATTTCGCTGGGCATGACTTATCAATATTACGTCGTCGCTTACGACCCGGCCACGAACAGCACGAGCGATCCTTCGGCCACCGTCACGGTCGAAATACCGGAAGCGGAGCTCGAATTCCCCGAAGTGACGCCGGAACCGACTCCGACGCCGGGAGATACGGTCGAGCCGGAAATTCCTCCGGTCGTGACCGAGCCGCCGGTCGAAACGCCTGTCGAGACGCCGGGAGAAGGCACCGAGACGCCGCCGCCAGGCACCGATTCCGAAGAACAACCGGATCAGGGTGATGCCGATAACGGCAGCGATCCGGCTGCAGGCTCCGAGATCGGCGTCGGCGAAGGAGACGGAATCGGCATCGATACGAATCAAGGCGTCGCCGTTCCGTAAACGGGAAGGCTTCGATTCATAATAATAAACGACAAAGCGCCGCCCGATGCTCGGGGCGGCGTTTTTTAATTTGCGCGATGGATTACGATTGCCGATTCATTGCGGCGTTTGTAGCGTTTTTTTACTTTTCGGAGCGGCCGGCTTGGTTTATTTTGCAAGTTGGCTGGAGATAGCCCCTAAGTTATGGTAATCTTTTTTGTAAAGAGAATACATATATGTAGAAGGGATTTTTCTCGTTATAAGAAAAACCGCTATCGAAGTCCTTCGAGGATGAGCGACCGCGCTTAAGCGGCAGTATTGATCGCCAATAAGAATTCGAGTATCGGAGTGGCTGAACAATTTATAAAAATTCTTATGTGGGAAAAAACGATCCGGCACGCCTCTTCAAGAGGTTATCTCAGCGGAAAGGTACGTTCCGTATGAAACGAAAATTTTCAGACAGGGCCAATTGGCGGCGGATATTGCGCAAAAGCTTTTCCAGCCTGGCATTGGACAGCGACGAGTTTAGAGGGCTAGTTACGTTTTACCGCATTCATGAGCTTCGGGAGCCTTTATGGAAAGAATACAACGGCAAGCGTTTGTGCGTGGCGGACCGCGGATATTTATGGATGCAGCATTTTCCGAGAGGGGAGCATTTCGTCGTTACGACGATGTTTGACGACAAGGGACGCGTCGTGCAGTGGTATATCGACGTCTGCAAGACGCAGGGGCTTACCGACCAGCAGGTTCCGTGGTTTGACGATTTATATTTGGACGTCGTCGTGCTGCCGAGCGGCGAGGTGTTCCTGCTAGACGAGGATGAACTGGAGGAAGCGGTCGCCGTCGGCGACGTCACGGGCAAGGAGGCGGCCTTGGCCCGCAAAACGGCCGGCAAGCTGCTGTCAAGCATCAAGGGCGGAAGGTTCCGTTATTTTACGATGAGCTTGAAGCATCGCAAGACGCTGCTGGAGCGAATGGGAGAGGTAAGCGAATCATGAAACCGAACAATCGCAGAGGGAGCAGCTCGCGGAAGCGGAAATCCGCCCGCCCGTGGCTGCTTCTGTTTCGTTTAATGAGCTGGTGCATCGTGGCGGGTGTATTCTGGTGCGGGTATTTATTGTATCTTATTAACGGCTACGATTATTCAAGGGACGCGCCCAAGGCGGATGCGGCGATCGTGCTGGGAGCGGCCTTGTGGAACGACATGCCCAGTCCGGCGTTAAAGGAGAGGCTTGATTCTGCCTACGGGCTGTACAAGGAGGGCAAGGTCGGGAAACTGATCTTGACCGGCGGACTGGACGGCAACGGCTCCAAGCTGACGGAGGCGGAAGGCATGCGAAACTATTTGGTCGCGCTCGGCGTTCCGGAGGACAAGCTCTTGCTGGAGCTGAAAGCACGGAGCACTTACGAGAATTTGCTGTTCAGCAAGCCGATTGCCGAAGCGTACGATTTGGACCGGCTGCTTATCGTGACGCATGATTACCACGCGTCGAGAGCGGACGAGATCGCCGGTTTTTTGGATTACTCGAATTATACGATGGCGGCTTTTCCGTCCGAAGTATTGAATCCGGTAAAAAACGAGTCCCGCGAGGTGCTGGCTTACACGAAATGGAAGCTGGACGAACTGTTGCTGAGCTTGGGAGCCGGATAACAAACGAGCATCCGTTCCAAAACTGTTAATATGACCGATTCCGCTAGAATACATTTGTAATGCGGGATATGCCTTGCGCGTGCTGCGAACGGGGCGTAAAGAGGCAGGCCGCAATCCATGACGGTGCGAAGGATAGGTGATGCAACAGATGAACGGACACTCCATTTCGGGAATGAAGAACGGTACGAGACCGTCCCGTCAGATTAACGTCGTGTTAAGAGGGTATGATACGAATCAGGCTTCCGCTCCTGCGCATCAGCCGGAAAGCGAGGCTTTGCCAGCCGTAAAGCCGCTGCCGCCGTCCGATCATTTCGCGGAAATCCAGAAGGAGCTGGATCCGATGATCGGAATGGAAAACGTGAAGGCGCTCGTGTACGAAATTTATGCGCTGCTGTATATTTCGCGCATGCGTTCGGAGGCGGGGCTGCATGGCGGCTCCCAGGTATATCATATGATTTTCAGAGGAAACCCCGGCACCGGCAAAACGACGATCGCGCGCATTATCGCCAAGCTGTTCCAGAAGATGGGCGTGTTGTCCAAAGGGCATCTGATCGAAGTGGAGCGCGCAGATCTCGTGGGCGAATATATCGGCCATACGGCTCAAAAAACGAGAGATTTGGTCCGCAAAGCGCTGGGAGGCGTATTGTTCGTCGACGAAGCCTACAGCCTTGCAAGAGGCGGGGAAAAAGATTTCGGCAAAGAAGCGATCGATACGCTCGTCAAAGCGATGGAGGATCACCGGAACCAGTTTATTTTGATTTTGGCCGGTTATCCGCTGGAAATCGAGCAATTTCTGCTTACGAACCCGGGATTGCCTTCGCGTTTCCCGATTCAGATCGACTTCCCGGACTATTCGATCGATCAGCTGATCCAGATTGCGGAACTGATGGCCAAGGACCGCGACTACGTTCTGATGCCGCAGTCCGTTTTTAAGCTGAGGCAGCATTTGATGACGGAGAAGATGAACGACATGTTCTCTTTCAGCAATGCGAGATATGTACGGAACGTCATCGAGAAGTCGATCCGCCATCAGGCGGTAAGGCTGCTCAATCAGTACGCCAGCGGCGTGCCTCCCAAGCAGGAGCTGATGACGATCCGGCCGGAAGACATGAAATGGCAAGCGGAATCGGCTTCGTCATCCAAGTTATAAGGACGAACCGTTTCGGCGAGAAAGATAGCCCATCAATAAGGAACGAACTTGTATTTTTTTATTTTTGAAGCAAAGCCGGTTTATCGCCGGCTTTTTTGCACTTTCTGCAGTACCTTTTGCACTTTTTGCAGAACCTTGTATAATTGAGGAGGGCCGCACGACAAGGCGTTTACGCCGGAGAGGCGGCTGCAACTTTCGACTGACGTTTGGCGTCTTGATCGCATAAGGGAGAGAATATACGAAACATGATACGGCAGCAAGAACAACAAGCCGCCTGGGAGAAGCTGGAGAAGCTGGCGGCCGAGGCGGAGCGGCTGGCGGACGAGCAGCTGCGGCATCGCGATTACATAGCGGAACGCAATCAATGGAAAGTGATTCGCGCGTTCCAGAAACATCAGGTCAGCGACTTTCATTTTGCGGGTTCGACCGGTTACGGTTACAATGACCGCGGCCGGGAGGTGCTGGACGAGGTATATGCGGACGTATTCGGAGCCGAGGCGGCGCTAGTACGGCCGCATTTCGTGTCCGGGACGCATACGATCGGCACCGCCTTGTTCGGCGTTCTGCGCCCGGGGGACGAGCTGTTATATATAACGGGGAAGCCGTACGATACGCTTCATAAAGTAATCGGAAAGCCGGGCGACGGCAAGGGCTCGCTGCAGGATTGGGGAGTCGGCTACAACGAGGTGCCGCTTTTGGAAGACGGCGGCTTGGATTGGGAGCGCATCGAGGCTTCCATTCATGAACGGACGAAAGTTGTCGGCATACAGCGGTCCCGCGGATACAGCTGGAGATCGTCGTTTACCGTCGGGCAAATCGGCGAGATGGTCCGAAAGGTGAAAGCGATCAAGCCCGACGTCCTCGTGTTCGTGGACAATTGCTACGGCGAATTTACAGAGCTGCTCGAGCCGACCGAGGTTGGCGTCGACTTGATGGCGGGCTCTCTGATCAAAAACCCGGGCGGCGGGCTTGCCGAAACAGGAGGCTACATCGCCGGAACGGCGAAAGCGGTTGAAGCGGCCGCCTACCGGTTAACCGCGCCGGGCATCGGCGGCGAAGTGGGCGCGATGCTCGGGACGCTGCGCTCGATTTACCAAGGGCTATTCCTTGCGCCCCATCTTGTCGGACAAGCCGTTAAGGGCAGCATATTGGCCGCGGCGCTGTTCGAGAAACTGGGCTTCGAAACGAATCCGCGCTGGGACGCGCCGAGGACCGATCTGATTCAAGCCGTGCGCTTCGGCAGTCCGGAGCATCTGGTCGCGTTCGTGCAAGGCATCCAGCAGGCGGCCGCCGTCGATGCGCATGTCGTTCCCGAACCGTGGGACATGCCGGGTTACGAGCATCCGGTCATTATGGCGGCCGGCACCTTTATTCAAGGCGGCAGCCTGGAGCTGTCGGCCGACGCGCCGATCCGCGAGCCGTATATCGCTTATATGCAAGGCGGATTAACGTATGCGCACGCGAAATATGGCGTTTTGACAGCTTTGCACAAAATGGTCGGCAGCGGATTATTGTAATTAAACCTAACACAACTTGACACGTTTTTGGCAGGACGTTACAATGGACGTATATATCAGATCTACTGGAAGGTTGATGCGATATGGGTGATGAAATTCGCAGAAATATGGCGTTATTTCCGATCGGCATCGTAATGAAGCTGACGGATTTGACCGCCCGGCAAATTCGCTATTACGAGCAGCATGAACTGATTGTTCCGGCAAGAACGTCCGGCAATCAGCGGCTTTTCTCTTTTAATGACGTCGAACGCTTGCTGGAGATTAAATCGTTAATCGAGAAGGGCGTCAACATTGCGGGCATCAAGCAAGTTATGTATCCGGTTTCGAAGGAATCCGAGGATGCGACGGTTGTCAGCGAGCAATCCGAAGTGAAGCGTCGGGAGCTTACGGACGCGCAGCTTCACCGAATGCTCAAGCAGCAGCTGCTCGAGAAGCGTCCGGGCCAGGCATCGCTTATTCAAGGCCAATTGACGCGTTTCCTGAACAACAAGCGATAGGCTGCTTCGGGCGGCGCGGCCGAAACCGGCAAGGCGGGTCCGTGCGAGGGATGACGCGGTACGTAAGAGCTTCTTGCGCAAGGCGGAAGGTTGTTCTTTCTAACTTGTATGACAGGATTTGGCTATGGGATTAGCATAAGAAGGATTAGCCGTGCAAACGAAAAAAGTTGCAGCTGAATAAGGAGATGAAAAAAATGGGTTACACGAAAGAAGACATTAAACGGATCGCGGAAGAGCAAAACGTAAGATTTATCCGGCTTCAGTTCACCGATTTGCTGGGCACGATCAAAAACGTGGAGATTCCGGTCAGTCAGCTCGACAAGGCGCTTGACAACAAAATGATGTTCGACGGCTCCTCGATCGAAGGTTATGTGCGCATCGAAGAGTCCGACATGTATCTGTATCCCGATCTCGATACATGGGTCGTATTCCCGTGGGTATCGCAGGATCGTGTAGCGCGGCTGATTTGCGACGTGTACATGCCGGACGGCACGCCGTTTGCCGGCGACCCGCGCGGTATTTTGAAGCGCGTGTTGAAAGAAGCGGAAGAAATGGGCTTTTCGGCGATGAACGTCGGTCCGGAACCGGAGTTTTTCCTGTTCAAGACGGACGACCGCGGCGAGCCTACGACGGAGCTGAACGATCAGGGCGGTTACTTCGACCTGGCGCCTATGGATCTCGGCGAGAACTGCCGCCGCGAGATCGTGCTGACGCTTGAGGAGATGGGCTTTGAAATCGAAGCTTCCCACCACGAGGTAGCCCCTGGCCAACACGAAATCGACTTTAAATATGCGGACGCCGTTCGCGCCGCGGACCAGATTCAGACGTTCAAGCTCGTCGTCAAGACGATTGCGAGACAACACGGCCTGCACGCGACGTTTATGCCTAAGCCGCTGTTTGGCGTAAACGGTTCGGGCATGCACTGCCACCAATCGCTGTTCCAGGACGGCAAGAACGTGTTTTACGACGAAAACGACAAGCTGGGCCTTAGCGCGACGGCCCGTCAATACATGGCAGGCATTTTGCGCCACGCCCGGGCGATGGCGGCCATTACGAACCCGACGATCAACTCCTACAAGCGTCTGGTTCCGGGATATGAAGCGCCTAGCTACGTCGCATGGTCGGCGAGCAACCGTTCTCCGATGATCCGCATCCCGGCATCCCGCGGGTTGAGCACCCGCATCGAGGTGCGCAACCCGGACCCTGCGGCAAACCCGTATTTGGCGCTTGCCGTTATGCTGAAAGCAGGCTTGTCCGGCATCCGGAACAAAATGCAGCTGCCTGCGCCGGTTGACCGCAACATTTACATCATGTCGCAGGAAGAACTGGCCGATGCCGGCATCCAAAGCTTGCCTGTCGATTTGAAGGAAGCGCTCGACGAGCTGCTGCGCGACGAAGTCATTTGCGACGCGCTTGGCGATCACGCGCTCGCGCATTTCTACGAGCTGAAAGAAATCGAGTGGGATATGTATAGAACGCAAGTCCATCAATGGGAACGCGATCAATATTTGACGCTGTATTAATCGCATCGCAATAGCATATCAAAATTTCTGAAGCGGTTGAACGAGGTTTGGGGGCATTTTCGTGTGGCATGCAATGAATCCATTGCAGCCCCGTGATGCCCCCAAATGTTTAGATGCCGCCGGTTCATGCATTCTTAATAGATATATTGGTCTGGTTACTCCATGTGGAAATGGATTTGCTGCAAAGCATTTGGAGAAATAGATTTAACTTCACCACGTCAACTGGTCGTGCGGGCGAGAGAGGGGTCACAATGAACTGGTTGGTTCGTTTATCTTATATTCTCGGTGCTTTATCTCTTTTAACGATCTTTCTCTCCACCGTGTTTAGCATTACTATATCTCTTGTATCCATCATCCTTGGAATATTGTCAGTCATCATTGTTAAAAATAAACATGCCATAGCTTCATTAGTTTTAAATCTAATTTGGTTTTGTTTAATCATGTTGTTCTTGTTTTTTGTAATTATTAATTTTTCAACTTTGGAGTAGTTTATCCGTACGGCGGCGAACCCTCTTGAAATTTTTGAGAAGCCGTTCGCGTTCGAACCTTCGGCTCTTGAATTCTCCATGAATAACCTCAGTTGCGACACATCCACACTTTCCTGGCTATTCCGCTGCTTCTGTTTTGCTTTACAGCCTTACAATAGTCCAAATAGATTTCAACGACAAAGGTGTTTTTTTGTTCACTTATAGGAGTGACGTCTGAAGCGAACTGGCGTTTTCTTCTTGTTGCATACAGAACATGTGTTTGGTGTATAATAAGAACAAACGTTCTTGTATGGAGTGATCGGAGTGGAGAACTATATCGGCAAGGTCGTACAGCTTATTTATGTCGACCGGAAACAACAGGTGAGCATCCGGGATGTAAAAGTGATTTCGGTCAAGGAAGGCCGTTTTAAAGCATACTGTTTCTCGGCGAAAGCCATTCGCATATTTAATATGTCCGGGGTGGTCGATATGGAGCTGATAACAAAGAAGCGGGCATGAGAGGTAAGGCGGCGGAGGGGACGAGGAGGTCTTCCCGAAGTAAAGCTATAAGTTCAAAGGAGATAATCGATTGGGGAATGGTTGCGGCGAACGGAGTATCCGTTAATAGGCTGGCACGTGAAACGGTTCGTCCCGGAGAAAGACGAACCGTTGTAGCGTTGAATCGATTAGTGAATGTCGCGGAACAGGCCGATGACTTTGCCGAGTATCGTGACGTTCTTCAAGCGGAGCGGTTCCATGGATGAGTTCTGCGGCTGAAGCCGGATATGATCCTTTTCTTTATAAAACGTCTTGACCGTCGCCTCGTCTTCTTCGGTCATCGCGACGACGATATCGCCGTTCGATGCGGTGCTTTGCTGGCGGACGATGACGTAATCGCCGTCATGGATGCCGGCTTCGATCATGCTTTCGCCGACGACGTTCAGGATGAAGACGTCGTCATCGCCGACAAAATGCGCAGGCAGCGGGAAATATTCTTCGATGTTCTCCGTAGCGGTAATCGGCACCCCGGCCGTTACTTTCCCCACAATCGGCACTTGCGAAACGGGCGTCCGGATCGCTTCGATCGGATCGTCCTGATCCAAAATTTCGATTGCCCGCGGCTTCGTCGGGTCGCGACGGATCAGCCCTTTCTTCTCCAACCGGTCCAGGTGGCCGTGAACGGTTGAGCTTGAAGCGAGGCCAACCGCTTCGCCGATCTCGCGAACGGAAGGAGGGTATCCTTTATCTCGAACTTCGTTCTTGATAAAATCAAGAATCGCGTGCTGTCGGTTGGAAAGCTTGGACAATGAAATCACTCCATTAGTATATTGATAAGAAAATTATAGCATAGAACCGGAGTTCGTACAAACATAAGTTCTTGGGCACAAAAGTTCGCATCGCCTATTGACCCAAACATTTGTTCGTGATATTCTCATATCAGAACAAATGTTTGGGGTGCATATAAATGATTATGAATCCATCGTTTTATCGTACAATACATAATGAGAAGCAGGCGAATAATCGCGTCAAATCGCCATGGTTGTCGTCCGGGAACCGGCTTATCCGGATTGTCGTCATCGCGCTGACGGCCGCTTTATTATTTACAAGTTTCCTTTTGATTACAACGAACGCCGCGAGCGGAACGGTTGAGGAAGCGAGCGTGTCGGAAACGGTCGTCGTCGTGACGGCCGGCGATACGTTGTGGGACATCGCATCTCATTATAGCGACGGTCATAAGGACATCGGCAAGCTCGTGTTCCTTCTAAAGGAGCGCAATGGGCTTGAGACGGCCGACATACGACCGGGGCAAACGATCGTTATTCCGGAATGGTAAACGACGAAGAGCCAAGCGTTCCGAAAGGTTGACGTTCATAATGGCATACGGCATCGGCGGCAGCTGTTCTCTCACCGGAAGGATGTGAGAACAGCTGCCGTTTTTGTTTTTCGGTGTAAGGTATTCGCCCTGTCATCGCCTTGACAATTAAGCTCGCATGAAGTCAAAATAGACAATAGTATTTTATTAAAGAGACAAGGCAGCAAAGCTGTTCTTAACACCATGGAGAGGAGCGTAAGAGTGGAGCAAATTATCGCACGAATCAACGAGCTGTCGCGCAAGCATAAGACGGTTGGGCTTAGCGAAGCCGAGCTGGCGGAGCGCGACGTGCTTAGAAAAAAATACCTCGAAAACTTCCGCCGCAATTTCCGTCAGCAATTGGACGCCATCGAATTCGTTGACGACCGGGACGGAAATTCGAAGTCCTAAACGACGCGTAATCGGTTTTCGAACGGCGGAGGGAGCTGGCGAAACGGTTATGACGCCGTCAAACGGCAATTTAGATAAACAGTAGGGGGATGTCCATTGTCAAGATCGTGGGAACGTAAAGTCCAAAAAAATATGTCGGCTTTAAACAAACAGCGAAAGAAGCAAGGCAAGATGCACATTGCGACCGGGGCGGCCAAGGTTGACCGTTATGTCGGCAGAAGCTATCTGCTGCCGCTGTTTTTGCTGTTCTTTATCGGTCTCTATGTCATCCTGTCGATGATGACGTTGAAGGAGTTCAATACGATGGAGTGGGTTACTGTCGCCGCTTATATCGTGCTTGCGTTGTTTTTCTTCCTTCGCCGCCCTTACCTCGCGGTAGGCAAAGATTATGTCCAAACGAGAAAAATGAGCAGAGACAGAGTGCTTAGAGCGGCGGACATCAAGACGATCACGTTGTCCCAAGGCACGATTATGATCGAGCCGTCGAAAGGCGCCAATTGGATATTCAGCAAGTGGATGAACCGCTATCCGACGGAGGAAATCGCCTCGCGGATGAGGGAGTTTGCGAATGCGAACCACATCAAGCTGCTTGAGAAATAAATTCGATATTAACAGCATAAATGGGAGAGTTGCGGAACTATGGCGAAGCAGGCGATTTTATTCGATTTGGACGATACGTTGTTATGGGATGAACGCAGCGTGAAGGAGGCGTTTGCCGCCACCTGCAACGCCGCCTCCGAAGCGACGGGCGTCGATCCGTTGAAGCTGGAGGAAGCGGTCCGGGCGGAAGCGCGCAGTCTATACGAAGCGTTTGAAGCTTTTCCGTTTACGAAAATGATCGGCATCAATCCGTTTGAAGGATTGTGGGCACGGTTTAAAAAAGGCGAGCATGAGCAATTCCGCAAGCTCGAGCAATTTGCGCCGACCTATCGCAAGGAAGCGTGGACACGAGGCTTGAAGGCTCTCGGCATCGATAACCCGGAGCTGGGGGGGCGGCTTGCGGAGCAATTCCCCGCCGAAAGGCGTTCCCGTCCGCTTGTATATGAAGAAACGTTCCGCGTGCTGGACGCGCTGAAAGGAGAATATAAGCTGCTGCTGCTTACGAACGGTTCCCCGGATTTGCAGCAGGAGAAGCTGGACGGCGTTCCCGAATTGGCGCCTTATTTCGACCACATCGTCATTTCCGGCAACTTCGGCGAAGGGAAGCCGGCTTCGTCCATTTTCCGTCATGCGCTGGAGAAGCTTGGCATTGAACCGGAGCATGGAATGATGGTAGGGGATAAGCTGACGACCGACATTAAAGGGTCAAACTCGATCGGCATGACCTCGGTATGGATCAACCGTCATGGAGCGCCGGCCGACCCGGAGATCGTTCCGACGCATGAAATTAAACATTTGGAAGAGCTGCTCACGCTGCTCGACAGGTAGACAGGCTAACGGCAGGCTGTATACGGAACAACAACAAAAAACGGTATCGCCTCTTGTTCCAAGAGGCGATACCGTTTCTTATTTTTCGCATCATCGATTATTTCGAGCTGACGAATTCCGGATCTTCGAACGGCGTCGCGATCCAGCCTTCTTTTTCGATAAACAGGCGGACGGCCACAATTTTGCGGTTATCCATCAGCGTAAAGAAGTGAGGCGTGCTTTCCGGAACGGAAATGACGTCGCCGGCTTCGAGCTCGACGTCGAAATAGCCTACGTCCTCGGAGCCTTTAATAATAAAGATTCCTTTGCCGGCCGTAATCGCGCGGATTTCGTCTTCGGTATGGGTGTGCACCGCTTCAAATTTCTGGAGCAGCTCCTCCAGGTTCGGGGTTGCTTCGGACAGCGTAATAACGTCCCAGATTTGGTAGCCGCGGCGGCTTGCCAAGTCCTTGATTTCGGCGTCGTAAGTTGCGAGAATTTGCTGTTTCTCTTCGTCGCTAAGCACGAACTTTTCTTTCAGCTCGACAGGGAGCTTGGACATGTCCCAATGCTCGTAAAGAACGTTCTGATTGTTGAGGAAGGACAACACTTCCTGTTCGTCTTCGATGCGTACGCCGGTGTTGCGGATTCGGATTTGCGCCATCTTTATTCCCTCTTTTCCAATAGGATTTAAATTTTATTGTTGTTAATTATAGCTCACTCTTGTAATATTGTCGATGGTTTACCTTTTCACGTCAAGTTTATTCTGATAAACTGATTGTTAACGATTTTGCGGAAGGGTGTACGCCTTGTCTAAACCGACGATTCAAGAAGCAATGAAAGAACGGATTCTTATATTGGACGGCGCCATGGGAACGATGATCCAGCAAGCGGGTCTTACGGCCGACGATTTCGGCGGGGAAGAGCTGGACGGCTGCAACGAGATGCTTGTCTTGACGAGACCCGACGTCATCAAACGGATCCATGAGCAATATTTGGAAGCGGGCGCCGATATTCTGGAAACCAATACATTCGGGGCGACGAGCGTCGTGCTCGCCGAATACGATATTCCGGAGAAAGCGCGAGAAATTAATCTGGCTGCGGCGAAGCTCGCTGTCGAAGCGGCGGAGGCTTATTCGACGCCCGAAAAGCCGCGTTATGTCGCAGGCGCTCTTGGTCCGACGACCAAAACGCTGTCGGTTACGGGCGGCGTTACGTTCGACGAGCTGGTCGACAGCTATTACGAGCAAGCTCTTGCGTTAATCGAAGCAGGCGTGGACGCCTTGCTTCTGGAAACGTCCCAGGATACGCTGAACGTAAAAGCCGGCAGCATCGGCATTCGCAAAGCGTTTGAGACGAGCGGCAAGGAGCTGCCGATCATGATCTCGGGTACGATCGAGCCGATGGGCACGACGCTTGCGGGACAAGCCATCGACTCGTTTTATGTGTCGCTGGAGCATTTGAATCCGATTTCGATCGGACTGAACTGCGCGACGGGACCGGAATTTATGCGCGACCATATCCGGACTTTGAGCGATATCGCCCGGACTTCGATCAGCTGTTATCCGAATGCGGGGCTGCCCGACGAGAACGGGCATTACCACGAATCGCCGGAATCGCTGGCCCGCAAGATGGAGGCTTTCGCCCAGCAGGGCTGGCTGAACATCGCGGGCGGCTGCTGCGGAACGACGCCGGAGCATATCCGGGCGCTCAGCGAGACGATGGCGAAATATCCGCCGCGCCGGGCGCAAGGGGAGCATCCGCCGGCCGTATCCGGCATCGACGCCGTCTACATCGAGCCGGAGAACCGGCCTTACATGGTCGGCGAGAGAACGAACGTTCTCGGTTCGCGCAAATTTAAACGGCTGATCGCCGAAGGCAAATACGAAGAGGCGGCGGAAATCGCGAGGGCCCAAGTGAAAAACGGCGCCCACGTCATCGACGTCTGCCTGCAGGATCCCGACCGCGAGGAATCGGAAGATATGCGCCGGTTTCTCGAGCTCGTCGTCAAGAAAGTGAAGGTGCCTCTCGTCATCGACACGACGGATCCGAAGGTTATCGAGCTCGCGCTCAAATATTCGCAAGGCAAAGCCATAATCAATTCGATCAATCTGGAGGACGGGGAAGAGAAGTTCGAACGCGTCGTTCCTCTCATTCATCAATACGGCGCAGCGGCCGTCGTCGGCACGATCGACGAGCGCGGCCAAGCGATCACCAGGGAAGACAAGCTGGAAGTCGCATTGCGCTCCCACGATTTGCTCGTTCACAAATACGGCATGCAGCCCGAGGATATTATTTTCGATCCGCTCGTATTTCCGGTCGGGACGGGCGATGAGCAGTATATCGGGTCGGCGAAGGAGACGATCGAAGGCATTCGTCTCATCAAGGAGAAGCTGCCGCAATGCCAGACGATTCTCGGCATCAGCAACATTTCGTTCGGCTTGCCGGAAGCGGGCCGCGAAGTGCTGAACTCGGTCTTTTTGTACGAATGCACGAAGGCGGGGCTCGATTACGCGATCGTCAATACGGAGAAGCTTGAGCGCTACGCTTCGATTCCGGAGGAGGAGCGCAGATTGTCCGAAGCGCTTCTGTACGATACGAACGACGAGACGCTTGCCGCGTTCGTCGCCGCCTTCCGCGACAAGAAGGTTACCAAGAAAGAGAAAGCGTCCAATCTGACGTTGGAGGAGCGGCTCGCTTCCTATGTCGTCGAAGGAACGAAGGAAGGGCTCATTCCCGATCTGGACGAGGCGCTCGCCAAATACGCGCCGCTCGACATCATTAACGGCCCGCTCATGAAAGGGATGGAGGAGGTCGGCCGCCTCTTCAACAATAACGAGCTGATCGTAGCCGAGGTGCTGCAAAGCGCGGAGGTCATGAAAGCGTCCGTCGCCTATCTGGAGCAGTTCATGGAGAAAAACGAGTCGTCCGTCAAAGGCAAAATTATGCTGGCCACGGTAAAGGGCGACGTTCACGATATCGGCAAAAACCTCGTCGAAATCATTTTGGCGAACAACGGCTACGAAATCGTCAATCTCGGGATCAAGGTTCCGCCCGAGCAACTGATCGAAGCTTACCGCAAGGAGAAAGCCGACGTGATCGGCTTGTCCGGCTTGCTCGTTAAATCGGCGCAGCAGATGGTGGTGACGGCTCAGGACTTGCGGAATGCGGGCATCGACGCGCCGATTATGGTCGGCGGGGCCGCCTTGACGCGGAAGTTCACCAAAACCCGCATCGCTCCGGAATACGAAGGGCTTGTATTGTATGCAAAAGACGCTATGGAAGGGCTGGATCTTGCGAACAAGCTGATGAATCCGGATTACCGCAAGGAAATGGAGGAGGAGCTTGCCGCTTTTAAAGCGAACGGGCCGGCTGCCGAGGACGAAGCGAAACCGATGCCGGCGCTTACCCGCGCCGTACGATCCGAAATTTCGCAGGACGCGCCGGTGTATATGCCGCCGGATCTGGACCGGCATGTGCTCCGAAACGTGCCGATCGCTCAGGTTGTGCCGTACGTCAATATGCAGATGCTGCTTGGCCATCATCTCGGCCTGAAAGGGAACGTCGAGCAATTGCTGAAGGAAGGCAACGACAAGGCGGTTCACTTGAAAGAAACGGTGGATGCCATTCTGAAGGAAGCGGCCGCAACGGGCATATTGCAGGTTCACGGTATGTACCGGTTTTTCCCGGCGCAATCTTCGGGCAACGATATTCTCATTTACGACCCGGTTCATCGGACGGAAGTAATCAAACGTTTCTCGTTCCCGCGCCAGCAGGTCGAACCGTATTTGTGCCTGGCCGATTATTTGAAGCCGGTCGAAAGCGGCGTGATGGATTATGTGGGCTTCCTCGTCGTGACGGCGGGCCAAGGGGTCCGCGAGCTTGCGAACAAATGGAAGGACCAAGGCGATTATTTGCGGTCGCACGCGCTGCAGGCGGTGGCGCTTGAGGTGGCCGAAGGGATGGCGGAGCGCGTCCATCATATGATGCGCGACATTTGCGGCTATCCGGATCCGCCGGAGATGACGATGAAGCAGCGTTTCGGCGCGAGATACCAAGGCATTCGCGTATCGTTCGGCTACCCGGCTTGTCCGAATCTGGAAGACCAGGGGCCGCTCTTCGAGCTGATGAAGCCGGAGGATATCGGCGTCGAGCTGACGGAAGGCTTTATGATGGAACCGGAAGCGTCCGTATCGGCGATGGTGTTCGCCCATCCGCAGGCGCAATATTTTAACGTCGACAAAGCCTAACCGGCGTTGGGATCGATCCCAATCCAATGTTGAAGCCGGGCCCCTTCATCGAATAGGCTTCGGCAGAAGCTTTTCTCTTAGAGAGCCTCTTGCGGCTTGGCTGCAGGACGCTCTCTATTTTCTCCCCGTCTTGAAAGTTAAGGAAAATATTCGGACATCCTATTACATAAAGGAGGCTGGAACGATGGACTTATGGTTTCTCGGAACAGGCGCCGGCCGTCCGACGAAGGAGCGGAACGTGACATCGATCGCCTTGAAGCTTCCCGAGCCTTGCGGAGAGCTGTGGCTGTTCGACGCGGGAGAAGGAACGCAGCATCGGCTTCTCCATACGCCGTTGAAATTGAGCAAGCTGTCGGCGATCTTTATTACGCACTTGCACGGAGACCATACGTTTGGTTTGCCGGGCCTCCTCAGCAGCCGTTCGTATTTCGAGACGGAGCAGCCGCTTAAGCTGTTCGGACCGCCGGGAATCCGCAAGATGGTAACGACCGCGCTGGACATAAGCGGATCCCGGCTTGAATATGAGCTTATCGTCGAGGAAATTTCGGAGGGCACCGTTTACGAGGATGGACTATATAAGGTCGAGGCAGCGCTGCTGGACCATCGGATCGACAGCTACGGCTATCGGATCACGGAGCGGGACCGGCCCGGGAAGCTGGACAGCGCCAAGCTGCGTGAGCTGGGCGTTCCGAGCGGCCCGTTGTACGGCGTATTAAAGGGCGGCGGCGATGTTACGCTGGATGACGGAAGAGTGATTCGCGCTTCCGACGTCGTCGGGCCCCCTGTTAAGGGGAGAGTCGTAACGATACTCGGAGATACGAGACCGTGCGGCAATACGCTGAAGCTTGCGGCGGGGGCCGATGTCCTCGTGCATGAGGCGACATTTGCGGCGGGCCAAGAGGAGAAGGCGTTCGATTACGGTCATTCCACGACGCTGCAGGCGGCTGCCGAAGCGAAAAAGGCGGGGGTCGGACGTCTCGTAATGACCCATTTCAGCTCCCGTTTCCGGCTTGAGGACTTGCCGGAGCTGGAGCGGGAGGCGCAAAGCGTATTCCCGGAATCCGTCGCCGCCTACGATCTTTACCAGCTGAGCGTTCCGCAGCCGGCGCGCTCCGAATAGCCGGCTCGATTGCGAATCGGGACATACGTGAAAGCCCCTGTCCGTGCAACGGACAGGGGCTTTTCCCCGATTGCGGGCGCTTTAGGACTCGTCTTCGATTTCGTTTTCGAACGACTCCATGCTTTTGCGGCGGTTCCGGTTTTTCTCGATGACGTCGTTAAGCTCTTTCGGAGAGATTTCGTCGGCATGCTCGTCCAAATACTGTTCCGCTTCGCGCAAATTTTCGGCCGTATTTTTGAGCGCTTTTTTCAGATGCGGAACGTTGTCCGCGCGGTTATCCGGTTTTGCCATTGTCGATCTCCTTTGCTTATGCATAGTCGTTTAGACGGTCAGCCGAACTGCCGTCGGTGGAGTAGGATGGCCTTATTGCGTTCCTCTTATTCAATCCGCTTGCATGTCCGGCAAAAGCGGTTTTGAAAACGCTTTATTCGATTTGGTTCGGAAAGCCCTTTACGGCATTCTTTGGCATTTTATATAATGATGAATAATAATTCCGTAATTTTATTCCATGACGAAATAAAATTACGGAAGGAGGAAAGGAGAGTTGCCGCCCATATTCCGCAAGACCCCTCGTTTGAAAGCGGGTTTGAAAGGCTTGTTCCTCATAACGGGAGAGAGGAAAGGATGGGATACCGGAATGCAATTGGTCAGATGGCGGATGTTTACGGCTCGCGCCGCGCTTGCGGCAATCATGCTTGCAAATGTTATATTCCCCGCATTGCCGGCTTCGGTTCACGGAGCGGGAACGGAAGGAGAGGCGTCCGGCGAAACGCCGGCCGCAACTACGGGACCGGAATGGCGGCAAGTCATCGAGGACTTCGAGGAAATCGGCGATTTGCGCGTAACCTCGGTCAGGGCCAATTCGGCCGAATTGACGACCGCAGAGCGTCCGTACCCGGTTCAATACGGACTGTCATCCGGAAGGCTCGACTACGATTTTACCGGCAATGAGGGGACTTCCGCGGCGTACATCCGATTCCGCAGTCCGGCCGGCCCGGACGGACGCGACCTGCCCGGCAATCCGCGCAAAATCGGCTTTTGGCTCTATGGCGAGGATAAGGCTCACTGGATTCGCGGACAAATTCAAGGCGCCGGCGGGACAACCTATGTGCTCGATTTTACCGGAAGCGGCGAAAGGGTAAACGGCTGGAAATATGTTTCCGCTTCCATTCCGGCGGGCGCTTCGGCCCCGTATAAGCTGAATTATATTTACGTCGTGGAGACCGGGACGAAAACGGCC
Source organism: Paenibacillus thailandensis (assembly GCF_042685365.1). NCBI lineage: Bacteria > Bacillati > Bacillota > Bacilli > Caryophanales > Paenibacillaceae > Paenibacillus > Paenibacillus thailandensis. Next base: position 97,079 of record NZ_JBHUMY010000006.1, read on the forward strand.
GGCACGATCTATGTGGATCAGGTAAGCTTGATTTACGAGGAGACGGACATTTACAACGTGGAATGGTCCGGAATCCGCCCGCTTGCAGTCGGCGAATCGGTCTACGCCGATATTCTGGTTACCCGGAAAGGAGACGCCGAACCGGAATCGGCTGACGGCGAAGCGGTCTATTCGAGCAGCGACGAAAGTGTGGCGACGATAGAAGCGGACGGTAAAGTGACGGCGGTCGGCCCCGGCACGGCCGAATTGAAAGCGGTCTATCGGGGGGAATATGAAGAAATATACCGGTTAGACGTTACCGAGGAGCCGCCGCAGCCGGATTTTATTCAAATCGAAGGCCCGCTTTCGTTAGTCGTCACAGAAACGGCGCCGCTCAAGGCTTATGCCGTATTTGACGGCGGGGAACCTGCAGAGGTTACGGCGGAAACCCGCTTTGAAGTGTCTCCGGATGAGGTTGCGGAGCTTGTCCGGGGCGAGCTTCGTGCGGTCGCGCCCGGCTCGGCGGAAATCAAGGCCTCGTTCCGGGGGAGCGAGTTCGGTTATACGGTGGAGGTGAAATCCGGAGAGTTGAAAAGCATCGAAATCGCGAACGTGTTCTCGGCCATCGTCGGCGGAGAGCCGGTGCAGGCCAAAGTAATCGGAGATTATAAAGTCGAAGGCAAAAAAGAAATAACGGAGGGTGTCCGCTTCTCCAGCAGCGATCCGCTAGTCGCCTCGATTGACGAGACGACGGGCGTCATTACGGCGGCCGGGCCGGGGACGGCAATGGTAACGGCGGAGGCCGATGGGAAAACCGCCCGGCAGATGATCGTGGTGACAAGCGCTGCCGCTCCCGTAAAGCGCGAGCTGCGCGGCGCCTGGATTTCTACGGTCGAGAATATCGATTGGCCGGCGAAAGGCGATACCGATCCCGAGCGGCAGCGGCAAGATTTCGTTTCGCTGCTCGACCGGTTGGCCGAGACCGGCATCAATGCCGTATTCGTACAAATCCGCCCGACAAGCGATTCCTTTTATCCGTCGGAATATTTTCCGTGGTCGCATTGGTTGACGGGCGAGCAGGGACAGCCTCCTTCTGACGGCTACGACCCGCTTGCGTTCATGATCGAAGAAACGCATAAGCGCAATATCGAGTTCCACGCCTGGATCAATCCGTACCGCGTCAGCATGCAGGCCGACCCGAACGCTCTTTCTCCCGATCATCCCGCGCGGCTCCATCCCGATTGGATCGTGGCGAACGGAGGCAAGCTTTATTTCAATCCCGGCGTGCCCGAGGCCAAAAACTACATCATCGGCGGCGTGAAAGAAATTGTCGAGAATTACGATATCGACGGCATTCATATGGACGATTATTTTTATCCTTATCCGGGGAACGAGCCGTTCGACGATGGCAAGCAATACGATGCTTACCGGGCAGGCGGAGGGACGCTCGGGCTCGCCGATTGGCGCAGGGCGAACGTAAACTCGATCGTCGAAGGGCTTCACGATGCAATCAAGGAGGCGAAGCCGTACGTCAAATTCGGCATCAGCCCGTTCGGCATATGGCGGAACAAAAGCACCGACCCTACCGGCTCTGACACGAACGGCCAGCAAAACTACGACGGCCTGTACGCCGATACTCGAACGTGGATCAAGGAGGGCTGGATCGATTATATCGCGCCTCAAATCTATTGGCATTTCGGGTATTCCGCGGCCGCTTACGAGAAGCTGATCGATTGGTGGACCAAAGAAATCAACGGGGAAAACGACGGGTCCGGCCCGCATCCGGTCCATCTGTACATCGGTCAAGCCGCCTACCGGGTGGGCGAAGCGAACTGGACGCAGCCCGATCAGCTGCCGGCCCAGCTCAGGTTCAACCGCGATCAGGACGGCCGAGTTGCGGGGAGCATCTTCTTCAGCTCGTCCCATCTGCTCGCGAATCCTCTGTCGGTCCGGGACCGGATTGCGGACATGTACCGGACGCCCGCGCTTGTGCCGGATATGCCTTGGCTGCCGGGAGAGACGCCCGGCTCCCCGAATTTGATTCAAGCGAAAAGCGTCAACGGCCAAGCGGAGCTGAAATGGAAGGAGCACGGCAACGAGAAATCGGCTTATTACGCGATTTACCGGACGGAAGGCGACCGCAAGCCAGACCCGGACGACGCTGCGCAGCTGATCGCAACCGTGCGCGCGGTTGACGGTCCGATCCAAACCTTTACCGATACCGAAGCGCTCGAGGGCCGGACTTATACGTATGCCGTAACGGCGGTAAGCCGGCTGCACCGCGAAAGCGAGCTCAGCGACTCCATCGCGGTACGGATCGACTGAAAAGCGAAACGCCCGATCCGCTTGCAAGCGGGCCGGGCGTTTGTTATTCATATGCGGAGGCTGTCAGCCGAAGCGCGATACGAACGTTAGCGGGCTTGAGATGGGCGGGAGGGGGCCGGTTCCGCGCCTGCCGTCGAAGCGGCGGCGAAAGCCTGCACGTCCGTTTTAAGGCTTGGGAGCATTGCCGGCCTTCAGTCTGGCGTAAAGCTGCGACAACGCAGTCAGTACGATCAAGACCGGCAGCACGTTCGTCTGCAGCTGGGTCGGAAGCGCCAGCGTCAGCAGCATCAGCGCGCCGCCCGCCGCAAACAGCATGCCCCCGAGCCGGTTCGCCTTGCGCCACGCATCGGGATTCGACAGCGTATAAGGCGTACGGATGCCGACAAAACGGTTCGGGCGCAGCCTCGGCATATAATTGCCAGTCACAATAAAAATCAGTCCCAGCACGATGGCCATTACCTTGCTAATGGGGAGCTGGCCGCCATAGCCGAAATAAATGACATAGGCTTGAAGCAGCATGAGCCCGAGGACGACAATGTTTCGGATGATGTACATATTGGGGAGATTGGCTTCTCCGTGCTTCCTGCGCGCTTCCAATCCGGCCGATACCTCCATAAAAAGGGAGAGCAGAAGCGCGATTCCCGGGAGGAGGAACAAGCCGGCCGTCTTGTCCGCGAAGCGGTCCGCCTCTCCGCTTATCCCCCAATGGACGGGAAGCCGGTCCGGCATGTCCGGGTAAACGATCAGACCGGCCGCGATGCCGGCCGCCAGCATGATCCAGGTCCACCATTTAGTTTTCATTCGAATCCATCCTTTCCTTTTTCGATTGCTGCAGCGACGCGATCCATTTGAGCAGCTCCTGAAATACGGTCGTATTTAAAGAATAGACGATATGCTGCCCCCGCCGTTCGTCCCATACCAGCTCCGCCTGCTTCAGCAGGTTCAGATGGTGGGAGATGCTGGGCTTCGTCATTTGAAAATGGTCGGCGATTTCGCCGGCGGTCATGTCCCCTTCCTTGAGCAAATCCAATATTTGGCGCCGGGTCGGGTCCGACAGCGCCTTGAATGCTTGATTGATCGACATGAACGAGTATTCCTCTCCAATATTTGATATTTAGATAATTATCTAAATGTTTAATAACAGTATAGCGGCTTGCTGGGGAGGCTGTCAACTTCAAGCGGAAGGAAAATAAACCATTTGCGGTACGAACATGTATTCTGTAGAATGAGTATTACAATCAGGTACATATTTGGTTAAGCAAGAAGGGGAGAGAGGCCGTGAACCGCTGGACGGGGAAAGCTTCCGGACTGGAAGAGTGGCTCGAGCTGCTCAAGCAGGACCCGGAGATCATGGATAACGTTACATATTGGAGAACGATCGAAGCGAAGGAAGCGCGTTATGCCGACATGCCTGCGGACATGCACCCGAAGCTGAAGGAAGCGCTGGCTTCACGAGGCATTAACCGGATGTATACGCATCAAGGGGAAGCGTATGCCGCCGTCAGGGAAGGCAGGCACGTCGTGGCGGTGACGCCGACGGCTTCCGGGAAGACGATGTGCTACAATCTGCCCGTGCTGCAGTCGTTGCTTGAAAACGGAGAGGGCAGGGCGCTTTATTTGTTTCCGACCAAGGCGCTGGCGCAGGATCAGGTCGCGGAGCTACAAGAGCTTGCGGACGCGATGGACGTCGACATCAAGACGCATACCTATGACGGCGATACGCCGCCGACCGTCCGGCAGGTGATCCGGAACGCGGGGCATATCGTGGTCACGAACCCGGATATGCTGCATTCGGCCATTTTGCCGCATCATACGAAATGGGTCAAGCTGTTCGAGAACTTGAAATATATTGTCATTGACGAGCTTCATTCCTACCGGGGCGTGTTCGGAAGCCATGTCGCTAACGTGCTTCGCCGGTTGAAGCGAATTTGCCGTTTCTACGGCTCGAGTCCGCAATTTATTTGCGCTTCTGCGACGATCGACAATCCGAAGGAGCATGCGGAGAGGCTGATCGGCGAATCCGTCCGGCTCGTGGACAATAACGGCGCGCCGATGGGGGAGAAGCATTTTGTTTTTTACAACCCGCCCGTCGTCAACAAGCAGCTCGGCATCCGCCGCAGCAGCGTCCTGGAGACGAGGAAGCTGGCGGCCATGCTGCTTAAGCAGGGCATTCAGACGATCGTGTTCGCGCGCAGCCGCGTCCGCGTCGAGCTGCTGCTCACCTATTTGCAGGAGCTGATCAAGGACAAGCTGGAGGCGCCGACGATTCGGGGTTACCGGGGCGGTTATTTGCCGAAGCTTCGGCGCGAGATCGAAAGAGGACTGCGGAGCGGGCAAATCCGCGGCGTCGTCAGCACGAACGCGCTTGAGCTCGGTATCGACATCGGACAGCTTCAGGCTTGCGTGCTCAACGGTTATCCGGGAACGATCGCGAGCACCTGGCAGCAGGCGGGCCGGGCCGGGCGGAGGCAGGGCAGCTCCGTGACGTTCCTGGTCGCCAGCAGCAATCCGCTTGACCAATATATCATTCAGAATCCGGACTTTTTCTTCAACCGGCCGGCCGAGCGGGCGCTTATCCATCCGGATAATCTTCTTATACTGATCGATCATGTCAAATGCGCGGCGTACGAGCTGCCGTTCGAAGCGGGCGAAACGTTCGGCGGCGAAAGGCTGGAGGACATGATGGAGTTTCTCGTCGAGGAGAAAGTGCTGCATAAAGCGGGCAACCGCTGGTTCTGGATGGAGCAGTCGTTCCCGGCCCACAACATTTCGCTCCGCTCCGCCGCACAGGAGAATTTTATCATTATCGATATATCGAACGGCAGCCGGGTTCTGGGCGAGGTCGACCGCTTCGGCGCGCCGACGTTAATCCACGAGGAAGCGATCTATATCCACGAGGGCGTCCAATATCAGGTGGAGAAGCTTGACTATCCGGAGAAGAAAGCGTACGTCCGGGAGGTCAACGTCGATTATTATACGGACGCGAATCTGGCCGTGGAGCTGAAGGTGCTCCATGTGGACAAAGAAGCGGTGACCGGCGCGCTGCATCGTCAATACGGCGAAGTTACCGTCAACTCGAAGCCTACGATTTTCAAAAAAATCCGGCTCCGCACGCACGAGAACATCGGAAGCGGCCCGATCCATCTCCCCGAGGAGGAGCTTCATACGAGCAGCTATTGGTTTTCTTTCAGCGACGAAGCGGCGGAAGGCAGAAGCAAAAACGAGATGCAATTCGCGCTGCTCGGCATCGCCAACGTGCTTGTCCATATCGCGCCGCTTTATCTGATGTGCGATCCGTTCGACATTCGGGTCGTGCCGCAGGTGAAAGCCGTGCATACGCAGAAGCCTACCATCTTTTTCTACGACCGGTATCCGGGCGGCATCGGGCTGAGCGAACGGCTGTACGAGGTGCACGACGAGCTGCTGAACCAAGCGAAATCGCTGATCCGCACGTGCACATGCCTTAGCGGCTGTCCGGCTTGCGTCGGCCCGATCGAAGAAGTCGGGCTGCTCGGCAAGCAGCAGGCGCTCGCCCTGCTCGAAGAGGCGGGAGGGGCGCGATGAGCGGGCTGCGGGAGCGGATGGGGCGGCTTCGCGGCTCCGGCGGCGGGAATGCCGATCGCGGGACGACGGATGCCGGCGGGCAGGCTATGCCCGATCCGTCGGCATTAGGCGACGGGAAATCGGATGTGCCCGGCGCCGGGACCGGCCCAGGCACGGATGAGGCACGGAAGGTTCGTCAGGCTGCAGAGCAAAGTCTTGGCCCGGAATGGGAGCGCCTTGGCGTAAAGCTTGTCCGGAGCGAGGCCGGGGAGTTTTTGCTGCGGCGCATCGTTTATCCACCGTCTTTCCGGCACGGGACGCATCGCCTTGCGGAGCTGTCGGAGACGGCCGGCCATTTGGCCGCTTTTCATCCCGGCGAGACGGTGGAAGCGGAACAAATCTTGTTTCTCGATTTGGAAACGACGGGGCTTGGCGTCGGTACCGGCAACGTGCCATTTATGGTTGGCATCGCCTACTGGCGGCAGGACGGCTTTACCGTCGAACAAGCGCTTATCCGGCATCCCGCCGAGGAGTACGCGATGCTGTTCTATTTGCGGGAACTGTTCGAATCGTTCCGCTATCTGGCGACCTACAACGGGAGAACGTTCGACTGGCCGGTCGTGCAGAACCGGCTTATTTTAAACGGTTACCGTAATCGGATGTGGGAGCCGCTGCACCTCGATTTCTTGCATCCGGCGCGCAGCATTTGGCGCAACACGCTTCCGTCCTGCAAGCTTAGCCGTGTCGAGGAGGAACGGCTTGGCATCGTAAGAGAGGACGACGTGCCCGGATCGCTCGCGCCGCAGCTTTATTTTCAATTTCTGGCCGACGGCAATCCGCTGACGGTGGAAGGCGTATTCCGCCATAACGAAACGGATATGCTGTCGCTTGCTTGCCTTGCCGTCCGGTTCGGCTATTTGCTTGCCGGAGACGGCGGCAGCGGCTTGCCGCTGCCCGAAGAAGGGGAGGAGCTTGTCCGCACCGGCCTATGGCTGGAGCGAATGGGCAGGGCGGAGAACGCCGAAGCGATGTTCGCCGCCGCCGAACGCTCCGGGCGGATCGATTCCGGCGCTTTGCTGCTTCTTGCGGCACGGGACAAGAAAGCTGGAAATTGGCAGCGGGCTGTGTTATTGTGGCAGAAGGCCATCCATTGCGAATCGAGGCTTGGAACGACGTTTTACGAAGCGTACACGGAGCTTGCGATGTATTACGAGCACAAAGCCAAAAATATAGAGCTCGCGCTTCATTATACGAAAGAAGCGCTGGAACTTGCTCTCAGCCATCCGCTTGCGGGCAAGCGCAACCCGAAGCGCCGGGCCGAGCTCGACGCGCTCCGCAAACGGCTTGACCGGCTGCACCGCAAAAACGGCAAGCTTGCGCCGGGCGCGGACGGCAAGGGGGCCGGGGCGGCATTGCAAGGGGGAGCATAAGATGATAAATGAGAATAAAGCCCGGATGCGCGGGCTGTTGATCGACTTGGACGGGACATTGTACCACGGGAATATCCGAATCGAAGGAGCGGATCGCCTGGTGAACGCGCTTCGCGCCGCCGGACTGCCGTTCCGGTTCGTGACGAACAATTCGACGGCCGCGCCGGAGACGGTCGCCGCCAGATTGAACGGCATGGGAGTCGAGGCGCTGCCGTCCGAGGTGTGCACGTCCGCGCAAGCGTCCGCGGAATATATATCGAAAGAGAAGCCGGGAGCGTCGGTGTTCGTCGTCGGCGAAGCGGGGCTCAGGCAAGCGGTGCGCGAAGCCGGATTGCGGCTGACGGAGGAGAAGCCCGACTATGTGCTGCAAGGCATCGACCGGGAGCTGACCTATGCCCGTATCGCTTCGGCCGTTCGCTATATACGGGAAGGGGCAAGCTACGTGATGACGAATCCCGACCTGCTGCTTCCGTCGGAGGGAGGACTTCTTCCGGGAGCGGGGACGATCGGAGCCATGCTGCGCGCCGCGACGGGACGGGAACCGGTCGTGATCGGCAAGCCTTCCCCCGTATTGATGAATTTTGCGCTGGAGCAGCTGGGGCTGCGGGCGGAAGAGACCTGGGTCGTCGGCGACAATATGGCAACGGACATCGCCGCCGGCATAGCGGCTGGCTGCGGAACGGCTCTTGTGCTCACGGGATTGACGACCAAGGATAATTACGAACGCTACGCAAAGGAAGCGGGCTGCGAGCCCGATCTCGTTTGTCATGATTTGGATGAGCTGCAATCGTACATAATGGCTTATATCGAGAGTATGAAGCAACGGAAGGAATGAACATGGCATGCCGGAATTGCCGGAAATGGAAACGTATCGAAAACTGTTGAACGAGCAAATTGCCGGAACGGTCATCACCGGCACGGAAGTGACGAGGGAAAAATCGATAAACGTATCTCCCGAAGCTTTCAATGAGCAATTGACGGGCAGGACGGTATGGTACGTCGAACGCCGCGGGAAGCACTTGATTTTCCATCTGGACAACGGGAAGCGGCTGGAGCTTCACTTGATGCTCGGCGGATTTTTGTTTTTCGGCCGGGAAGAGGACAAGCCCGACCGCACGGCCCAAGTGACGCTCCGGTTCGACAAGGGCAATCTGTACTTCATGGGGCTGCGTTTGGGTCATCTCCATCTGCTCAGCGTGAAGGAAGTGGAAGGAGCGCTGTCGAAGCTTGGGCCCGACCCGTTCGATAAGCGGCTTACGAGCGAGAAATTCGCGGCGTTGTTCGACAAGAAGCGCGGTTCGCTGAAGGCGTCGCTTGTCGATCAGCATGTCATTGCAGGCATCGGCAATTGCTATGCCGACGAAATCGCCTACACCGCGTCCATCCGCCCCGACGCCAAAATTCCTTTGCTGCGGGATGAGGATTGGGAACGTTTACATCGTTCCATGCATAGTGTGCTAAAGGAAGCGATTTCAAGAGGCGGATACATGGACCAGCCGCTGACGGCGACGGACGTATTGACCGGAGGCTACGAATCGGTATTCCAGGTGTACGAGCGGGCCGGCGAGACGTGCGGCCGCTGCGGCGGTACGATCGAGCAGATCGAAGTGGCTTCCCGCAAGGCGTATCTGTGCCCGGGCTGCCAGAAGGAGTAGGCTGCCGATGCGCCCGTTCGGTTACCATGTCAGCATACGGGGCGGTTATGCGCAGGCGGCGCAAGCGGCGGCCGCGGCAGGATTGACGGCGTTTCAATATTTTCCGAAAAACCCGAGAAGCCTTGCGATCAAATCGTTCGACAAGCGGGATGCGGCCAAATGCGGGGCGATCTGCAAGGAGCTTGGCCTCGTATCGGTCGCCCATACGCCTTATCCGACGAACTTGGCGTCGTCGGACAAAGACCGGCGGGACCGGGTCGTCCCGTCGTTGCTGAACGATTTGGACATTGCGGAGCATTGCGGGTCCGTTGGCGTCGTCGTCCATTTCGGCGTTTACAAAGGACCGGATCCGCTTGACGGCTATAAGCGGATCATCGCTTGCCTCAATAGCGTAACCGAACAGTGGGACGGGAAAGCGAAGCTGTTAATCGAAATCCAGTCGGGCGAGCATACGTTCATGGGGACGACGATCGAGGAGCTTGCCCAAATCCGCCGGCTATGCGACGATCCGGGGAAGCTAAGCTTTTGCCTCGATACATGCCATATGTTCGCCAGCGGACTGTGGCAAGGGGACACCGGGGCGGCTTGGCTCGATAAAGCGAAATCGCTGGGCGTGCTCGAACGTGTCGCCGTTATTCATTATAACGACAGTTTGTTTCCGTGCGGGCAAAAGCGGGACCGGCATGCCGAGATCGGAAAAGGGCACATCGGCGAAAGCGGCTTGAAATGGCTCCTTTCCGTACCGGAGCTGCGGCATGTGCCGTTCATTCTGGAAACGCCGCCTGGCCGGGACGGCACATACGGCGAACAGTTGACATTCATGCGGAGATGGGGGGACTAAGGCATGATCCATGTATATTTGGACGATTACCGGAGATGTCCCAAAGGCTTTGTGCTTGCGCGCACGGCGGAGGAATGCAAGCTGCTGCTCGATTCCGAAGAAATCGGCATATTGTCGCTCGATTTTGACTTGGGCTGGGGAGAGCCGACGGGATTGGAGGTTGCCCGGCATATTGCGGAGACGGGCAAATATCCGCGCCAAATTTACATGCATTCCTCCAGCGCGCAGGGCAGGATGCAAATGTACGCCATGCTGGCCGCCGGCGCTCCGCTCGACGTGAAGCTGTCGAACGGCATGATCCCCGACCCGCTGCTGCTCGAAATCGCAAACGGCGTCCAACAGGAACGCTGATCGGACATGAATCTTACGGCTTGAACTTATTGGGAGGTACAGAATATTGATGCGCTGGATTGGTACGGCTAACCGCGGCTATTCGCCGTACGCGATAGAGGAGTTAAGGAGGCTGCTGGACGGCGGGACATTCTCGCAGCTTGCCGCCGGCGAGACGTTTCTGTTCGAAGCGGCGTCGGACAAGCAAGACGTACGGGAGCTTATAGCGGCCAAGCCGCCTATTTTTTTGCGGCATGTGCAGCCTGTCGAACAGGAATTGGAAATAAAAGGGGACGAATCCGACTTGTCCGGCTTGGCCGCCATCGTTTACGATAACAAGGAAAGGCTCGCCGGCAAAAATGTGTCCGTCCATGTGCGGAAAGGTCCGGTCTCGAACTTCGTTTATACCCCGGCTGAAACGAAAGACGCCCTTCGGCCTTCGTTTGAAGCGCTGGATTCGGAGCTTGTGCTGCAGCAGCCCGAACTTATATTCGCCGTTTATGCAGCAGCGGACAAGCTGTATGCCGGAATCGGGACGCCGGATGAGATGCTGTCGGACTGGCCGGGCGGCGCGATCCGGTTTCAACGCGAGGAAGGTCAAATTTCCCGGGCGAAATTCAAGCTTCTCGAAGCGGAGAAGACGTTTGGGCTGGACTTGTCCGCCTACCGCTCCGCACTGGATATCGGGGCTGCGCCGGGCGGCTGGACTTCGCTTCTGCTGGAACGCGGGCTGCAGGTGACGGCGATCGATCCGGCGGAGCTTCATGAATCGCTGAAAGGGCACCCGAAGCTGGCCTATTTGAAGCGGAACGCTTCGGAAGTCAAATTCGGGTCGAACGCGTTCGATCTGCTCGTATGCGATATGAGCTGGAGCCCGATGCAGATGGTCAAGCTCGTGCTGGAATTGCAGCAATCGCTTATGCCGCAAGCGACGGCGATCATTACGATCAAGCTGATGCACCGCAAGCCGCTGCAGACGATCAGGGAAGTGATCGCGAAGCTCGAAGCCTGTTTTAAGGTGGAGCGGGCGAAGCAGCTGTTTCATAACCGGGAGGAAATTACTTTGTTTTTAATCAAGAAATAGTGATTTCAAGTTGCCCGGCAGACCGACAGGCAGGGGGAGAGATCGCAAGTGAAAGCTGGCCGTTTATGGTCGTTGTTCTCCAATATGAAGATCAAATACAAAATCTTTTTCCTGATCGCGGCTTTGATGGCGGTCGTGGCGATTATTACGAATTTGATTCAGCAATACGCGTTCGATACGTACGACAAGCTCGTTTATCAGCAATCGTCCAAGGCGCTCGGAACGTCGTCGCTGGGCATGGAGAACGAGCTGAAAAAAATCGCGTCTCTCTCTTATTCGGTCGTAACCGATCCGAATATCCAGAACAATCTATGGAATATCCGCACGGCGAATACCGATTACGTCAGCTACGTCACGTTCACGAAAATTACGGATCGTATGGTCGATCTTGGAGCGCTCGACAAATACGTGCTGTCCATGCAGCTTTACGACGTCAACGATAAGGAATACGCCGTCGGAGCGCGGGCGGTTACGTTAAATCGGGAAAGGCTCGAACGCTTGGAAATGGAAGCGGTTGCGCAAAAAGGGGGCGTAGCCTGGCTGGCGCCCGACGAAAACGACAAGACGTTAACCGTCGCCCGCAATATACGTCGTTATCATAATTTATCGTTGGAAAACTTGGGCACGCTCGCCATTCGAATAGATGTCAATCGCCTGTTTGCCGATTACGGCAGCGGGCTCGACGACGAAGATGCGCAATTTATCATTTTGAAGGATAACGAAATGGTTTATCCCGAACAAACGGACTTCGATTTGAAAACGCTTGCCGAATTAAAAAGCGGAAAACAGGGCTATAAAATCGTCCGCGATGCAGGAAAGTCGTATTATATAACCTATTTATCGTCGGCCTATATGGATTGGACTTATTATACCGTTATCCCTTACGACGATATTTTTGAAAGCACAGTCAGTGTGAAAAACACGGTCATCATCGTTTACGTTCTGCTGTTCGTGGCCGCCGTCCTTGTCGCTTTGCAAATTTCGCGCACAATTACGGTTCCGCTCGAGAAGCTTTCGGTCAAAATGAAACGGGTGCAGCTCGGAAATTTCGATTACGGGGAAGGGGACAACGAGCGGCTTCCGATGGACGAGGTCGGGCAAATGCAGCGCAATTTCCGCATCATGGTGGAGCGCATCAACGAGCTGATCCAGGAAAATTACGTAAAGCAGCTTGTGATCAAGGATACGCAGTTTAAAGCGCTGCAGGCGCAAATCAACCCGCATTTTCTGTACAATACGCTGGAAACGATCAATTGGACGGCCAAAATGAACAAACAGGCGCGCATCTCCCAGATGGTGGAATCGCTTGGCGCGCTGCTGCGGCTGTCCATTAATGTGAAAGATCCAATCATTTCGCTTAGCCGGGAGCTGGAAATAATCAACCATTATATTACGATTCAAAAGTTCCGGTTCGAGGAAAGGCTTGATTTCCGAATCGAGGTGCCTTCCCACCTGCATTACTGCAGCGTACCGAAGCTGTCGCTGCAGCCGCTGGTCGAGAACGCCGTCAATTATGCGCTGGAACAAATGGTGGAGACGTGCGTCATCCGGCTGACCGCTTCGGCGGACGCGAGCCGGCTGCTCATTTCCGTGGAGGATAACGGGCCGGGCATGGCGAAAGAGTTGGTTGATAGCTTGCGAAGAGGGGAAGTGAAGCCGAAGGGGACCGGCCTCGGGCTCCAAAACATTGAAGAGCGAATCAAAATTTTGTACGGCGACGAATACGGGCTAATGATCGACAGCGCACCGGGAGAAGGAACGAAGGTAACGCTCGTGTTGCCGTATACGGTGAGGGATGAACATGTATAACGTGCTGCTTGTTGACGATGAACGGATTATTCTGGAAGGGATCTCCAGCATGGTCGATTGGGAGGAGCATGGCGCCCGGTTGACCGGCACGGCCCGGAACGGAATCGAAGCGCTTGATTTTATCGAGAAGCATAAGCCCGATATCGTGATATCCGACATAAAAATGCCGGGAATGGACGGTCTTCAGCTGGTCGAAAAGGCAATGCACGCGGCACCGGAAACGGCGTTCATTCTGCTGTCCGGATACAGCGAATTCGATTATGCGCGCAAAGCGATGCAGTTCGGCGTCAAGCATTATTTGCTTAAGCCGTGCAACGAGAACGCGATCATCGACGCGCTGCGGGAAGCGATGGACGAGCTGGAAGGGGAGCGCAATCGGGCGGAGGTCATGCATAATATCCAGACGGAGCTTGCCAAGGTGCTGCCTCACGCCAAGGAGCAGTTTCTGAAGGAGCTCGTCACGAATAAGACGTACGGCCAGCGGGATTGGGACGACTATCGCAGGCTGTTCCGCATATCCGAAGAGACCGATAACGTACAGCTCATCTTGTTTCAGATCGAAGGCGGAGAATACGAATACGAGCATTTGTTCGCGATCAAGAACATCGCGGAGGACGTATTGGGCCGATCGATCGTGCTGCTCGGAACGACAATCGGCAGACATGCGCTGCTGTTGCTGAAAGAAAATTACAAACAGGAATGGCTGTTCGAACAGCTGGCGGACATCAAAAGGACGTTCAGGGATTTCTACAAGCTGGACGCGACGATCGCCGTCAGCGATCCGTCCAATATTACGGATGCGCGGCGCATGTACCGCGATACGCTCGATTGCTTGAACTTCCGGTTTTATCTGGGCGAAGGGACGATCGTATCGAAAAAGGACATCGCCGATCTGATCAGCGACGCTCCTTCGTTTGATTACGACGACGAGCGGCTCGCCATGTTTATCAAGTCAGGCGACTGGACCGGCGCGGAGCAGGAGCTGGACCGCTATTTCCGGGAGCTCGGAAGCTGCAGGATGGATTCCGTCCTGACCAAATCGTACGCGATCACGCTTCTCGTCTCGATCGCCCGGTTAAGTCCGCCGGCCCAATTAAGCCAATATATGCAATCGATCGCCAAGCTGGACGAGCTTCATACGCTGCGGGCGATCGAGCAGTATATCGCCGGAGTGGCCAGAGAGATTACGCTCGCCCATCATCAATCGCAGAAAACGAAGCATTCTTCGATCATTAACCGCATGCTGGAAGTGGTGCGCAACAATCTCGGCGAGTCCGCTTTGTCGCTGAGTTGGGTCGCCAGCGAAATTTTATATATGAACGCCGACTATTTAGGGAAGCTGTTCAAGAAAGAAACCGGCGAGAAGTTTTCGAATTACGTTATGCGGCTGAGGATCGAAAAGGCCGTCGAAATGATCGAAGCGTCGGAGGACGCTAAGGTGTTCGAGCTGGCCGAAGCGCTTGGCTTCGGCGACAATCCGCAATATTTCAGTCAGGTGTTCAAGAAATATACGGGCCAGACGCCTTCCGATTACCGCAAGTCTCCGACATGATTCGCTTCGAAACATGCAATCGTTCGATAAAATGTGCATCTTTCCAAGGAATGCCCCGAATCCGTTCGCGGGCATTCTCTGTTTTTTTAACAAAGAAAGCGGTTTTTTAAATTCCTGTTCCGACAGGGCAAAAATATAATAAGAACCATAGAGTAATAGATTAAGCAGCTTTGCGTAGGAGAGGACGGATCAACCATGAAGGCAAAAAGAAAAATGCTGTCGATGGCGGCGGCAGCGGCATTGGTGTTTGTTGCGGCTTGCGGCGGAGGGGGTTCGAACGGTGCGGGGTCCAGCGGTTCCGGCTCCGGCTCCGGCGCCGATAACGGGCAAGTTACGATCCGGATGGCTTGGTGGGGCGGCGACGCCCGCCACGAGTATACGAAGAAAGTGATCGAATTATACGAATCGCAAAACCCGAATGTAAACATCGAGATCGAGTACGCGAATTACGACGATTACTGGAAAAAAATCGCGCCGCAAGCGGCGGCGGGCGAGCTTCCCGACGTTATTCAAGTCGATACGAGCTATTACTCGCAATATGCCGGCAAAAAACAGTTCGCGGACTTGACGCCTTTTCTCGGCAAAGAAATCGATACGGCAAGCATCAGCCAGGATACGCTGGAGAGCGGCCGTTATGGAGACGGCTTGTACGGCATAAGCGCCGGGGTCAACGCCCTCGGCTTCCAATACGATCCCGAGATGCTGAAGAAAGCGGGCGTCGACAGCATTCCCGAGAACTGGACCTGGGACGATTACGTATCGATCGCGGCCAAAGCGAAAGAAAACGGCATCTATATCGACGACGGCATGCGCCCGGAAATTTTCTTCGGATATTATCTCCGCACGAAAGGCGAAACGCTTTACAACGCGGAAGGGAACGCGCTTGGCTACGAAGACGACTCGCTCTTCGTCGATTACTTCGGCATGATCGCCGATCTGGTCAAAAGCGGAGCGTCGCCGACGGCGGACGCGAAAGCGCAAATTAAAGGCTTCGAAGACAACTTCCTGACGAAAGGCAAGCAGATCGGCGTATGGCAGTGGTCGAACCAATACGTGGCGCTGCAGCAGGCGGTTAACCGGCCGATGGAAATCGCGCCGATGGTCGGGCCGGACATGGAGAAAGGCTTGTACTTGAAGCCGAGCATGTTCTGGTCGATCGCGGAAAGCTCCAAAGTGAAAGCGGAAGCGGCCAAGCTGATCAACTTCATGATCAACGACGTGGAAGCGAACAAGCTCATATTGGGAGAGCGCGGCGTTCCGATCTCGTCGGCGGTGCAAGAGGCGATCAAGCCGCTGCTGCCGGAAACGCAAAAGCAGGTTTTCGATTACGTCGCATGGGCAGGCGAGAACAGCTCCCCGATGGACCCGGTCGACCCGGTCGGCTCGGCGGAAATTTTCGACAAGCTGAAATCGCTCTCCGAACAACTGGAATACGGACAAATTTCGATTGAGGACGCGGCCGCAAACTTCCGCGCCGAAGCGAATTCCATTCTGGGCAAAAACAAATAAGGGCAAGACCGTTATCCCGGATTGAAGGCGTTAGCTCCGGGAATCGCGCCCCAAGCCGGGATAACGGATAAGACAGACTTCGCATAGGAGTTGGATCCCATGAAATTATCGCTCAAAAACAATTTGATCGGCTACACGTTTATTTCGCCCTTTGTAATCGGTTTCCTCATTTTTACGTTATATCCGACGTTCATGTCGCTTTATTATTCCTTTACGGATTACGATTTGCTCATGCCTGCGACTTGGGCCGGGCTGGACAATTATTCGGCGATGTTCGAGGACAAGCGGTATCTGCATTCGCTTAAAGTGACGCTCTTTTACGTTTTCGCCGGCGTTCCGCTTCGTTTGGCGTTTGCGCTGTTCGTGGCCATGATTCTGAATAATGCTTCCAAGGCCGTCGGACTTTACCGCACCGTTTACTATTTGCCGTCCATTATCGGCGGCAGCGTAGCCGTGTCGATCATGTGGCGCAACGTGTTCGGAGATGAAGGAATCGTCAACGGCTTGCTCAATTTTCTCGGATTTGAAAGCGTTCGCTTTTTCGGCGACCCGCAAGCGGCCTTGTTTATGCTGATCTCGCTGTCGGTTTGGCAGTTCGGTTCTTCCATGCTCATCTTCCTTGCCGGACTCAAAAATATTCCGGGCGAGCTGTATGAAGCGGCAAGCGTCGACGGCGCGGGATTCTTCCGCAGGTTCTTCAGCATTACGATTCCGATGCTGACGCCGATCATCCTGTTTAACTTGATTATGCAGCTGATCAGCGCGTTCATGACGTTCGTGCCGGCTTACATTATTTCCAAGGGCGAAGGCGGCCCGCTCGACGGCACGCTTCTGTACTCCTTGTACCTGTTCAAGCAGGCGTTCGTTTACTTCGACATGGGCTTCGCATCGGCAATGGCGTGGGTAATGCTCATCATCGTCGGCATCTTGACGGCGTTAGTGTTCGCGTCGTCGAGACTATGGGTGCATTACGAATCGGAAGGAGGCCGCTAATATGACGCTCAGAAAAATGAAGTGGCCGATTTACCACTTGTTTGTTGGGCTGCTTGCCATCGTGATGATTTATCCGGTGCTGTGGTTGTTTATCAGCTCGTTTAAGAAAAGCAACACGATTTTTACCACTTCGACGTCGCTTATCCCGGATCCGTGGGTATGGGAAAATTACAAGCTCGGCTGGAGCGGTCTGTCGGATATATCGTTTGGAACGTTCATTTACAATTCCCTGGAGATCGTCATTATTTCCACGATCGGCGCCGTATTGTCTTCCGCTTTTGTCGCGTTTGGCTTTGCTCGGCTGAAGTTTTTCGGACGCGGGTTCTGGTTCTCGATCATGATGGTGACGCTCATGCTGCCGCATGACGTCGTGCTTGTCCCGCAATATATTTTGTTTTCGGATTTGGGGTGGATCGGCTCGATTAAACCGATCGTCGTTCCGCAGTTTTTGGGCACGCCTTTCTTTATCTTTCTGATGGTTCAGTTCATCCGTTCCATTCCGCGCGAGCTGGATGAAGCGGCAACGATCGACGGAGTCGGCAAGTTCGGCCTGTTCTTCCGGATCATTGTTCCGCTTATCATTCCTTCTCTGGCGACGGCGGCGATCTTCTCGTTCTATTGGCGCTGGGAGGATCTGATGGGACCGCTGCTTTACTTGAACAAACCAAGCTCTTATACCGTTTCCTTAGGCTTGAAGATGTTCCTCGACAGCGAAGGGTTGTCCAACTGGGGCGCGATGTTCGCGATGTCGGTCGTAAGTTTGATTCCGGTCCTTCTTGTGTTCTTCCTGTTCCAGAAATATATCGTGGAAGGAATTAGCACAAGCGGCTTGAAATAACAATAGGAGACTTTGACGAAGACGATGGAGGAGACGATTGACATGCCACAATTGCAATTTGACGAGAACGAAATTCGCGAGATCATCGACCGTGTCGTAGACCGCACGTTCCGGATGGATTTTACGTGGGATTGGCCGGGAGGCGTAGCTTTCTACGGCGTTGCGGAAGCGTACGAGGCGACCGGCAATGCCAGCTACATCGACAGGCTTAAGGAATGGGTCGACGAAAAGCTGGAAGACGGGCTGCCGAAGCTTTCCGTCAACGGCGTTTCGGTCGGGCATTGCCTGATTACGCTGTATAAAGCAACGGACGACGAGAAATATTTAAACATCGCCAAGCAGATGGCCGAATATTTGCGCCACGAAGCGGTGCGCTTCGGGGACGGCATATTTCAGCACACGGTCAATTCCGAGGAGTATGTGTTCCCCGAGCAGGCTTGGGTCGACACGATGATGATGGCCGGCTACTTCCTGGTGCGGATGGGCAAGCTGCTCGACAACCAAGAATATATGGAGGACGGCATCAAGCAATACCATGGCCACGAAGAGTATCTTCAGGATCCGGTTACGAACCTGTATTACCACGGCTGGGATAATGTAGCCAAAAACCATATGTCGGCCGTCTTCTGGGCGCGCGGCAATTCCTGGGCGGCGCTGACGATGGCGAAGGCGCTGCGGGAAGTGCATGTGGCGCATCCGGCGTATATGATTATCGAGGGTTCGCTTCGCGACCAGCTCAGCGCGCTGGTGCGGCTGCAATCCGAAGAAGGCTTGTGGCACACCGTATTGGACGATCCGACTTCCTACCTCGAAACGTCCGGCTCGGCCGGCATCGCGACCGGATTGTTCGCTTTCGGCTCGCTTTACAACAAATACATTAACAAGTCGATCAAGGGCATCTTGAGCCAAATTGACGCAGACGGCTCCGTGCGCAACGTATCGGCCGGCACGGCGGTTATGTTCGACAAGGAAGGCTACAAAAACACGGGCCGCAAACGGGTGCAAGGATGGGGGCAAGGGCTGGCGCTTGCGTTCCTGGCCGAGCTGCTGAATTCGAAAAAAAGAACTTTTTCCTAAGATTGTAAAATGACGAGATGAAAACCTTGCTATTGCATAGATAATCCTATGTAAAGGCAAGGTTTCTCTTTTTTCTGAAATAAGGTTCGGCTATAGTTTTTTATGGCTATCTGTGTAAATATCTGTTTTTTTAACAAAAAAAGCGGTTTTTTAATATTCCGTAAGCGATTACATTGGCATATACTGATGGTGTGACTTTCATTCAGCCGTTTAGTAACGAAAGGGGAGTTTTCACGTGAAGCAAAAGAAAAAGATGCTTACCTTCGCGGCGGCCGCGATGCTTCTGTTCACTGCCGCTTGCGGCGGTAACGGGGGAAGCGCAAACGAGGATGCCGCGGCTTCCAACGCCGGTGGCGACAGCAGCGGCAATAAGCCCGTAACGCTTCGGATCGCTTGGTGGGGCGGCGACGCCCGCCACGAGTACACGAAAAAAGTGATCGACATGTACGAAGAGAAAAATCCGAACGTGACGATCGAAGTCGAGTATGCCAACTATGACGACTACTGGAAAAAAATCGCGCCGCAAGCGGCGGCCGGAGAACTGCCCGACATTATTCAAATTGATACAAGCTATTACTCCCAATACGCCGGCAAAAAGCAGCTTGCGGATCTGACGCCGTTTTTCGGCAAAGAAATCGACGTCACCAACATCAGCGAAAACGCGTTAAACGCGGGCATTTACGGCGACGGCAACTACGGCATGAACTTAGGCGTCAACTCGCTTGGCTTCCAATACGATCCCGAGCTGCTCAAAAAAGCGGGCGTCGACAGCATTCCCGAGAACTGGACTTGGGACGACTACGTAGCCATCGCGGCCAAGGCGAAGGACGCGGGTCTCTTCATCGACGACGGCATGCGTCCGGAAATTTTCTTCGCCTATTATCTCCGTACGAAAGGCGAAACGCTCTATAATGCGGAAGGCAACGGCCTGGGCTACGAAGACGATTCCCTGTTCGTCGATTATTTCGGCCGCATCGCCCAGCTCGTCAAAGATAAGGCGTCTCCTACGGCCGACGCGAAAGCGCAAATCAAAGGCTTTGAAGACAACTTCTTGACGAAGGGCACGCAAATCGGCATTTGGCAATGGTCGAACCAATTCGTAGCGCTGCAGCAAGCGGTAAACCGTCCGCTGGAATTCGCGCCGATGGTCGGGCCGGATATGCAGAAAGGCCTTTACCTGAAACCAAGCATGTTCTTCTCGATCGCGGAAAGCTCCAAGTTGAAGTCCGAAGCGGCGAAATTCATTAACTTCTGGGTCAACGACGTAGAGGCGAACAAGCTCATTCTCGGCGAACGCGGCGTTCCGGTGTCCTCGGCCGTGCAGGAAAGCATCAAACCGCTTCTGAGCCCTGCGCAGCAGCAAGTGTTCGAATACGTCGCTTGGTCCGAAAAGAACAGCTCGCCGGCGGATCCCGTCGATCCGATCGGTTCCGCCGAAATCATCGACAAGCTGAAGACGCTCTCCGAGCAGATGGAATACGATCAAATTACGGTGGAAGACGCGGCGAAAAACTTTAGAACCGAAGCGAACGCGATTCTTGGCAAAAATAAATAAGTCCCGCTTGTCATTGGCGGCAGCGTATGGTAAATTACTGCTGAAATGACAGACGGGAAAGAATCCCGGTCACGTGCATGCATTGCGCGAGACCGGGATTTTTTTGTTGAAATATAAGAATTTATAAGTTTTGCGCTATAAATTGTCTTCTAATGGGGAGGAATTGGGCATGGCGTCGCAACAGTTATCGGAATGGAGCGCAGGAAGCGTGATCGGCGGCCGTTACCGGATTGCCGGAATATTGGGGAGAGGGGGCATGGGCACCGTTTACGCCGCGGAAGACTTAAAGCTTCACGGCAAGCTCCGCGCCATTAAAGCGCCCGGCGGACAGGCGGGCAACAAGCGGTCCTTCGCCGAAGAGGCGGAGGTGCTTATGAAGCTGAGCCATCCCCATTTGCCGCAAATCGTCGATTATTCGCCTCCTAACGAAGAAGGGCCGGCATGGTTTGCGATGGACTACATTCCGGGCGATACCATTGCGACGTTAATCCGGGAGCGCGCGAGACCGATTCCGTTTACGGATATAATCCGGATCGCGCTGCAGCTTTGCTCGGCGCTCGCCTATATGCACGGGCAAAGCCCGCCAGTCATCCACCGGGATTTGAAGCCGTCCAACGTCATGATCGACAAGAGCGGGTATGTCCGGCTGATTGACTTCGGCATCGCAAGAAGCTATAAGCCGGAAGGCGGGGAGGACACGGAGCTGCTCGGCACGCCCGGCTTCGCCGCCCCGGAGCAGCAGGGAGGAAGCCAAAGCGGCGTATGGACCGACGTGTACGGGCTTGGGGCGCTTCTCTATTACATGGCCACGGGCGGCAGAAGGTATGAAGGCGCTGGAAGGCGCGGAGAGCCGTGGAAATGGCTCAAGCCCGATATTCCGGTGCCGTTCCGCCGGGTGCTGGAGCGGATGCTGGACGAGGTTCCGTCACGCCGCTACGTTTCCATGGACGATGCGGCGGCTGCGCTGCAATCGATTCTGCCGGAGGAGCAAGGGCGTTCGCCGCGGGAGCCGGGAATGACGGCAAGCGGAACGTTTGCCGTGCACGTATTGTCTCTATCGGGAGGAACCGGAGGAAGCTTTATCGCCGTTACGCTGGCGAAGCTGCTCGCCAAGCAAGGAGTGAAGGTTGCGGCCGCGGAACATCCGCTGGTCCGGCCCGAATGGCATGCGCTGATCGGCGGAGGGGCCGGAAGGTTATGGAGGAAAGGACCGGCGGTCCGCGCCGCGGACGCATCCGACAGCCGTTATATGACGTGGACAAACGCCGATAACGTATTGTGGCACGGGCTGAAGCCGGACGGACCCGCGGATTGGCACGGCGGCGGCCGGGAGTCGTTTGAGCTGATGCTTCAAGCCGTTTCGGCTTCCGTTACGGTGATCGACCGGTCCGCCTATTGGGAAGAAGAAGCGGCGCGGAAAGAGCTGCTTGATGCGGACGCAGTCGTGATCGTGGCCGATCCGTTCCCGTCGAAATGGCGGGCGGCCCGGCTCGAGCTGTTGCGCCGGCTCACGCTCGAGCGCGGCAAGGACGGCAAGTATACGGTATGGATCGCGAACAAGGATATGCCTTTTCGCGGGCGCCTGGAGTGGCTGGACTTGCTGCCGCCCGAGGGGACGATACGCTTTCCGCTGATGCCGGCGGCCGAGGTATGCGGCTTGGTCTGGAAAGGGCTGTGGATGACGGACGACAAGAAGATGGCGGCAGCCGCGGAACGGGCGCTCCGTCCCTTGCTGGACGGCTTGAAGCGGCGGCTGCGGACAAGGGCGGGGCGGCTATGATACAATGGTACGGACGGAAATCGCCGATCCGTTACGAAAGTTCTATTAGAACGATAGGCGCCAAGTCCTTGTCGTTCGCTGCATGATTGCATCCCGCCAAGCCGGTCCGCCTCCGCAGCGGACGGGCTAGCTTGCTTTTCAATATCAGCTTCTTTATGATGAAATCAATGCAGCCATTATTGGAAGAGCAGGTGACATAAACGATGAAACAAAATATATTGGTCGTAGAAGATGAAGCGGGAATCGCCCGCATATTGCAATTGGAGCTTGAACATGAAGGTTACAATGTAGGGATGGCCGCCGACGGGCGCACTGGCTACGAAATGGCCGCTTCCGGCGAATGGGAGCTGGTGCTGCTGGACGTCATGCTGCCGGAATTAAACGGCATCGAGGTTCTCCGCCGGCTGCGTCAGGCGGGCAATCCCGTTCCGGTCATTTTGCTGACCGCAAGGGATACGGTGCCGGACAAGGTCAGCGGTTTCGAGCACGGGGCGAACGATTATATTACGAAGCCGTTTGCGATGGAGGAACTGCTTGCCCGCGTCCGCAACATACTGCGAATATTCCAGCAAAATCCGCGCGAAGCGGAAGGCAACGACATCATGAAGGTCGGGGATTTGACGATCGAGCTGCGTACCCGCAAAGTGTTCCGCAAGGATATCGTTATCGAGCTGACGCCGCGCGAATTCGAGCTGCTCGTTTATTTGGTCGAGCATAAGAACGAGGAGAAATCGCGGGAAGATATTTTGTCCGACGTATGGGGTTACGATTTTATCGGCGAGACGAATCTCGTGGACGTTTATATCCGATACTTGCGCCAGAAGCTTGACAAAGGCTACCGGCACAAGCTGATCCACACGGTGAGGGGCGTCGGTTACATGATTAAGGAGCCCGATGCATGACCCTTCGCAAACGATTTACGCTGTTCACGATTTTTTGGCTCATCTTTATTTTAATTTTGTTCAATATTTTCGTTTATTTTTACGTGATCAAAATCACGACGGACAGCGAAGAGCGGGTGCTTACGAATAAAGTGAACCTGATTCTGGAAAACCCGAAAATCCAGAACAGCACCGGCCTCAGCGATCCGGACCTGCTGAAGGAATATTACAACGTCAACGAGCTGATCCGGATCGTGCTGCCGGACGGCAAGGTCGCGAACATTACCGGATCCGACCCGACATTGCTCGAGCTGCCGGCGGAATTTAAAACCCAGCACAGCACCGGGATGATTAGCCGGGGCGGCGAGCGGATTTTGCAAATGCAGGTCCCGCTGTACGATGGACAGGACATCGTGGCCATGCTTGAAATCAACCGGGTGCTGAACGAGCTCGACAGCTATTTGCAAATATTGGTCGCCGCGCTAACGGTTACGACGGTCGGCGCTATTTTGTTTGCGATTTTCGGGACGTATTGGTTTACGTCGCGGCTAACGTCGCCGATTCAGCAAATGGTGTCGACGATCCGCGAAATCGACCGGAGCGGCAAGCTCCGCAAAATCGAAAATACGAATCCGGAGGAATCGGCCGAGCTGCAGCAGCTCGTTCGCGCCTTCAACCAGATGATCGACCGGCTGGACCGGACGTTCGAGGCGCAGAAGCAATTCGTTGCGGACGCTTCCCATGAGCTGAAAACGCCGCTTACCGTCATCAGCAGCTATACGACGATGCTGAAACGATGGGGACGCAACGACGAGAACGTCCGCAACGAAGCGATCGAAGCGATCGACAAAGAAACGGCGCGCCTGCAAAGCCTGATCAAGTCGATGCTGACATTGGCCGAGGCGGAACAGGAGGATTGGCTGAATCAGGAGCAATTCGACGTTGTCCAGCTGGCGAACGAAACGGCGTCCATGCTGCAAACGACGTTCCAGCGCCCGATTCGCGTCAAATCTTCGGCGAAGGCCGTCCGCATGTATGCGGACAAAAACAAAATCAGGCAGCTGCTCGTTATTTTGCTGGACAATGCGATCAAATACAGCAAAGATCCGATCGACGTATCCGTTACGCTTATGAAGAACATCGTTCAGATCGAAGTGAAGGACAAAGGGATCGGCATTCCCGAGGAAGACATTCCGAACCTGTTCGAACGGTTCTTTCGGGTCGACGGGGCGCGTGCCCGTTCAACGGGCGGCGTCGGCCTTGGGCTGTCCATTGCCAAACGGATCGTCGATCTTCACGAGGCGAAAATCGACGTCTTCAGCTTGCCTGATCTGGGCACGACGATTACGCTGCAATTCAAACAAAAACGCTAGGGGGAAACGAATTGAAATACCGCGTCGCAGCCGTTCAATATCATCTGGAGGATATAACGTCATTCGAGCAATTTGCCGCGCAAGTCACCCATTATGTGCGCAACGCGGCGGAATACGGGACGGAATTTCTGCTGTTCCCGGAATTTATGACGACGCAGCTGCTGTCGATCGGAGACGGGAGCGGCGGCGCATTGCCGATTGAAGCGCTCCCTTCGTTTACGGATCGATACGTGTCGCTGCTTGGCGGGTTGGCGGCCGAATACGGCATGTATATCGTCGGCGGCACGCATGTCGTGGACGCGGGCGAAGGGAAGCGCCAAAATACGGCGTTTCTGTTCCATCCCGACGGCAAAGTCGACCGCCAAGCGAAGCTTCATTTAACCCCGACGGAAGTGAAGGATTGGGATATGGCTCCGGGGGAAGGGCTGCAAGTATTCGAAACGCGTTTCGGAACGGTCGCAATGCTGACCTGCTACGATATCGAGTTTCCGGAAATCGTTCGGATGGCGCGGGCGAAGGGCGCGGACGTCATTTTTTGCCCGTCCTGCACGGACGACCGGCACGGCTTCTACCGGGTCCGTTATTGCTGCCACGCAAGAGCGGTGGAAAACCAGGTGTACGTCGTCACGACCGGTACGGTCGGCTCGCTCCGCAAAGTCGATTTCATGCGGGCGAACTTCGGTCAGGCTGCCGTCATCACGCCGAACGACATTCCGTTTCCTCCCGCCGGCGTTATGGCGGAAGGGGTTATAAACGACGATATGCTTATCGTGGCGGACATCGATTTAAAGCTGCTTGAAGACGTAAGGGCCGCAGGCTCGGTTACGACCTGGCGCGACCGCCGCACCGACCTGTATCCCGACTGGCGGCCGTAAGAAGCGGGCGGCCGGGGCATACAAGAGCATCGAAGCATTGGCGAGGAGGGATACGTTGTACAAGAAACTGATCGTATTTCATGACGGCAAGCCGGTGCCGGCCATTATCCGGAATTATACGAAACATGACTTCGCCGGATTGATCGCGCTGCAGAAGGAAAGCTTTCCTCCTCCTTATCCGGAGGAGCTGCTATGGAACGAGACGCAGCTGACGGCGCATGTCGATCATTTTCCGGCCGGCGCGTTATGCGTCGAGACGGGAGGCCGCATCGTCGGCTCGATGACCGGCCTGATTATCCGGCTGGACGATTACGGACATCACCACAGCTGGGAGTCCATAACGGACAACGGCTACATTCGAAACCACGATCCGGAAGGGGATACGCTGTACATAGCCGACGTGTGCGTAACGCCGGAGTACCGCAAAGCGGGCATAGGCAAGTGGCTGATGCAATCGATGTACGAAACCGTCGTTTATCTCGGATTGAAGCGGCTGCTCGGAGGAGGGCGGATGCCGGGGTACCACCGGTATGCGGACGAGATGACGGCGAAGCAATATTTGGAGAACGTGGTGCTCGGTCAAATCAAGGATCCGGTCATCACGTTTCTGCTTCGCTGCGGCCGGATGCCGATCGGCGTCGCCGCCAATTATTTGGATGACGAGGAATCGTGCAATTACGCCGCGCTGATGGAATGGAACAATCCGTTCCTGCAGCAGGCCGCAACCGAATAACAGACGATAAAAAGAACGGGAGAAGGAGAGGGTGACTATGCTTTACCATCGCATCGTTTCGATCGAGGATCCGTATTTCGCCAAGCTGCATCAGTTGCTGCAAAACATTTTTCCGCCGGAAGAGGTTCTGGCGTACGAGCTTTGGAAGGAGCCGCTGGAGGACGAAGGAATCCATGTCTATGTAGCTGTACATGACGGAGAGGTAGTCGGCGCCACCGAATACCGTTATTATCCCGACATGAAGGTGGCGATGACCGACTTTACGATTATCGGCCGCCCGGCCTTAGGTATCGGACGATTTCTGCTGCGCAACCGGGAGCGGGATCTCGAGCGTCTGGCGCGGGAATCCGGAACGGCGTCGATCGGCATGTTCGCCGAGGTGTACGATCCGTACCGGGACCTGGGACACGGCTTCGGAGACGTCTCGCCGATGAATCCGCATGTGCGGCGGGAAGTGCTGTCCCATATCGGTTATAAGAAACTGGACTTGCGGTACGTTCATCCTTCGTGGGACCACGAAGGGCAAGCGGTGGAAGGGCTTGATTTATGCTTCCTGCCGGCCGACGAGGAACGCTCCGATATTCCGGCTGCGCTTGTCGCGCAATTTTTGAAGACGTATTATTCCGCGCTGCCGAATAAGCCGCAGGCTTGGCTCGATATGGTCGAGGAGCTGGAGAAGCGGGAGACGATCGGGCTGTTGCCGTTATGACTACGATTACGTTTAGAGGCACCGGCGACTCGATGGGAGTGCCGCGCGTCTATTGCGATTGCGCCGTATGCGAGGAAGCGAGGACGACCGGGGCGAATCGGAGACTTCGGTCGCTTGTTCAGATCGACGACGAAGAGGCGGGCACGGTTCTAATCGACTGCGGACCGGACTGGGGCCGCCAGATGGAAGCGGCAGGACTGAAGCGTCTGGACCAAATGTTGATTACCCATGCCCATTTCGACCATATCGGCGGTCTCGTGGAATGGGCCGACGCGTGCCGCTGGCTCGGCGAACGCGGCGACGCTTATGCGCCGGCCGAGGTGATCGGGGAAATCGTAGCGCGGTTTCCTTGGCTGGACCGCCACATCGCCTTCACGCCGATCGACGGACCGTTGATGCTCGGCAGCTGGCGAACGTACTGCTGGCGGGTCAACCACGGCAAAAACGGCTATTCGTACGCCTACCGGTTCGACAACGTCCGCACGGGGAAGAAGTGGGTTTATTGCTCCGATTCGATCGGGTTGACCGAAGAGATGCAGCGGCATATGTACGGTCTCGATTTTCTTGTGCTCGGCACAAGCTTCTATCAGGAGCCATTCGCGTACGAGACCCGATCCGTCTACGATGTGGTGGAAGCGTTGGAATTGCTGAACGTTTGGCAACCGGCGCAAACCGTCTTTACCCATATGTCGCATGACATCGATATATTGCGCGACTATGGACTTCCGGAAGGCGTCCGTTTTGCGGAAACGGGAATGAAGGTCGTTCTGTAAAGGAATGGAAAAGGATTTGTTGACAGGAAGCCTGTCCGTCATTTATGATGTATTTAACTTTTTGTCGTTTAG
Source organism: Paenibacillus thailandensis (assembly GCF_042685365.1). NCBI lineage: Bacteria > Bacillati > Bacillota > Bacilli > Caryophanales > Paenibacillaceae > Paenibacillus > Paenibacillus thailandensis. Next base: position 124,795 of record NZ_JBHUMY010000006.1, read on the forward strand.
AAAGGGGCAATTTTAATGATTACGGGTGTTCTTAACTCCTAATTGGATAGCCGGGACTCGTTTCCCGCCGAGCGGTTGTACGGGCTTAACGCATTTCGGATGCGCCGGAAGCTCTGTTTGCTGCTGCGATGCGGATAGGTCCCGCTCCTAGAGTTAAGAACATGCGTACTCCCCCGCCTAAACGATGAATTCGGCAGCGGATAAGGAAACCGTGCTCTTGCGGCACGGTTTTTTTGCGTTGATTTTAGGGTATGCCTGCTCCGATTGAGCAGGGTTTTATACCGGTCAGCGTTTTTTCCGCATACGCCGGCAATCCGACAGGAACGGAGCGCGACACGCGTTCTGTTCCTGTTTTTTTGTTTTTCGAGCACAAAGCTACTGAGGAGGATGAATCGGTTTGAATCACAAGGAATCGGCATTAAAGCTTTTGGAATTTACGCAAATCAAGGCTAAGATGGCGGCTTTCGCCGTCTCGCCCGCCGGCCGGGCGTTGGCCGAAAGTCACGAGCCAACAGACGAGCTTCGCAGAGTTGCGGCGCTGCTGAAAGAAACGGAAGAAGCGGCGGCGCTTCTCGCATCGGGCGCAAGCGTCCCGCTCTCGGCCATGGAAGGGATCGATCCGTTTATGGCGCTTTTGGGCAAAGGAAGAATATATACGGAAAGCGAGCTGGAGCAGCTGTCGGTATGGCTCGCCTCCGTGTCCCAGATGAAAAAGTATATGGACAATAAGCGCCATATCGCTCCGACGATTGCGGCTTACGCCGATTCGATGCACGAATGCCGCGATTTGCGGGAGGAGCTTGTGCGCTGCATCCGGTTCGGACGGCTTACCGATCAGGCGAGCCCGTACTTGGCCGACATTCGGCGCCATATATACGCGGCAGAGCAGCGGATCGAGAAAAAGATGGAGCAGACGCTTACGAAATACCGCTCCGCTTTGCAGGAACAGCTTGTTACGAAGCGGCGAGGCAGGCTTGTTATTCAAGTGAAGCGCGAGCTGAGGAAGCAGGTGCCCGGCACGGTCTGGGACGAATCGGCCAGCGGGCAAACGCTGTTCGTCGAGCCGGCCGACGTAGCGGAGCTTCAGCTCGAGCTGCAGCAGCTGCTTGCCGACGAGGAACGGGAGCGGACGGTTATTTTGTCCGGGCTGTCCGAGCTGGCGGAAGGTTACGCCCATGAACTGTCGCAGAACGTCGAGGCGATGGCTTCGTTTGATTTTATTATGGCAAGAGGCAAGCTCGGGTGCGAATACGGCGGAATCTCGCCGCGATTGTCCGAGAATCCCGTCATCCGCATCGTGAACGGGCGCCATCCGCTGCTCGGCGAAAAAGCGGTGCCGCTGAACGCGGAGCTGGGCTACGGCTATAAACAGCTGATCATTACGGGGCCGAATACCGGCGGCAAAACGGTCGCCCTTAAAACGATCGGGCTGCTGGCGCTGATGGTTCAGTCCGGCCTGCTCGTACCTGCCGAAGCCGGTACGGAATTCGGCCTGTTCCGGCATATTATGGCCGATCTCGGCGACGGTCAAAGCCTTGAGCAATCTCTTAGCACGTTCTCTTCCCATCTGACGGCCGTAAAGGCGATGCTGGACGCCGCCGGACCTCGGTCATTGTTTTTGCTCGATGAGCTGGCGGCCGGCACCGATCCTTCGGAAGGAATCGCTTTGTCCGTCGCGGTGCTGGAGACGCTGCTGGAAAGCGGCACGTTAACGGCCGCTTCAACGCATTTTAACGAGATTAAAGCGTACGCCGCGCGTACCCCCGGCTGCATGAACGCCCGTATGACGTTCGATCCCGAGACGCTTCGCCCGCTGTATGCGATGGAGACCGGCGAGGCTGGCGAAAGCCACGCTTTTGCGATCGCAAGGCGCATCGGACTGCCGCTTGCGGTCATGAACCGGGCGGAGCGATGGTATGAATCCGCGCGCAGAAGGAACGCCGCGGAAAGCGGCAGCGGGCCGGTGAATGATGCGGAAAGCATCGAGCCGACGCCGGTGCCGATGTCCGAGGTCGAGGCTCCGGCGGCAGATATGTCAAGCGCGGAAAGCGGCGGGGAGGGTGCGTGCGAAAGGAACGGCAGTGCCGCAAAGCGCCGCCATTCGGATAAAGGAAGCGGAAAATCCGATGCCAAAGCCGTCAAACGGCCTGGAGAGCCTTTCGAAAAAGGGGACGCGGTCTGGATTTATCCGCTGCGGCGCAGCGGGATCGTATTCCGCCCGGCGGACGAACGGGGCGATGTAATCGTGCAGGTGGAAGGCCGCAAGCTGACGTTCAACCGGAAACGGTTGAAGCCTTACATTAAAAGAGAAAAGCTGTATCCCGGCAGCGATTACGATATGGATATCGTGTTTGATACGAAGGAAAACCGGAAACTGCGCAAGATGATGTCGCGCAAATATATGGAAGGGGCTTCCATCGTTACGCCGCCGGAACAATAACGGCTTTCGGGCTGCATCCGTCCCCCGGCGGATCGCTTCGGTCCGTCAGGCCGGAGTTCCGCCGGAATCCAAGCCTTGCCGCGATCCGGCGTTAATCGCGGCTTTCGATGACGAGCAATCGTCCTTCGCGCAGCTCGATCAGCCCCGAATCGCCGTCCAGCACGTTGCTGATGCCTAACGATTGCCCGATCCGGAGGGTCGCGTCGCAAAGCGGGTACCGGAAGCCGGTCAACGTGATTCCGGTGACCCGCTCGGTAAGCGGCAACAGCGATACATGGGTGAACTCGCTTTTCTCCACGCTCATGGATCGACCCGTGATGGATATCCGGTTATGCTCGTCGATAATGGAAGCTTCGACGCCTTCGTCCAGCGCGGTCGACAGCAGATGAACGTTGGCAAGCGTATGGTCGAACCGCGTGCCGGTAGCCCCAAGCAGCTTAATGTGCCGCGGCTTCATCCCGAGCGCAAGACGAAAGGCAAGCTCGGTGTCGGTATAGTCTTTGTCGACCGGATCGCATGGCGACACGGTGTCGCTGCTTGCACGAACGAGCGCAAGCTGCTCCTCTTCGACCGAATCGAAGTCGCCGAGCGCCGCGTTCATCCGGAAACCTTGCGAAGCAAGGAAATAAGCGCCTTTGTCCGCTCCGATCAAAAAATCGCAATGTTGAAGATGCGGCAAAGCCCAGTCTCCCAGACTGCCGCCCGTGCAAATGACGACTTGCTTGTACATGGTGCAATATCTCCTTCAAAAAAACTCAATAGTGTCAGTATAATGCGAAAGGAACGGCAAATACAGCCAAAATGCCGCGTGCGAAAAAATTAACTTTGCATAACCGCCGGGCCGCGGATACAATGGGTAAGGACTTATTTACCTCAGAACAAACAAGCGAGCATCGGGAGGAGTATTCGGTGGATATTTTCGCCATATTCAGCATCATTGGCACCATTGCCTTCGCGGTGAGCGGCGCCATTGTCGCCATGGAGGAAGAATACGACATTTTGGGCGTATTTGTGCTCGGTCTCGTCACGGCATTCGGGGGAGGCGTCATCCGGAACGTGCTTATCGGCGTCCCCGTCACGTCGTTATGGTCGCAGGGGCATCTGTTTATCGTCGCGATGGCCGCGATGACGATTACGTTCGTGCTGCCGGTTTCGTGGATCGGCCAATGGCGCAAAAGCGAAGCTTTTTTTGACGCGATCGGGTTGTCCGCGTTTGCCATACAGGGTGCGTTGTACGCAGCGGGAATGAATCATCCGTTAAGCGCCGTTATCGTCGCCGCCATGCTGACCGGGATCGGAGGCGGGCTGCTGCGCGACGTGCTGGCCGGACGTAAGCCGCTTGTACTGAGAGACGAGATCTACGCCGTCTGGGCGATGTTGGCCGGTTTCGCCATCTGGCTCGGCTGGTTTCGCACGACGCTCGATCTGCTGTTCCTGTTTACGTTCATTACGGCGATGCGCATGTTGTCCGTTTATTATAAATGGCGGCTTCCGAGGCGTGCGCTTCCCCCGCTCTCGAGGCAAACGGCCAATAAAATGGACCACAGGATGCATTAGGCGGGTTTTCGATATCGATGGCGGTGGCGTAATCGGCATAAAGGCGCTATTGGTATAAGCTTGATCGTTGGACCAATGAACGAAGCGGCGGCTCCCGCAGCTACGTCTGCGTTATTACAGAACGCGGCTTTATGAAGCCGCAATTCGTCTCAGGAGGAACGCAATGAAAGCGAATGTTTTGTTCGTATGTTTGGGCAATATTTGCCGGTCGCCGATGGCGGAAGCCGTATTCCGGCACGAAGTGAATCAAGCGGGGCTGCAGCAGCATATTACCGTCGATTCCGCAGGAACGGGAGATTGGCATGTCGGCCGTCCGCCGCATGAAGGAACCCGGAAGCTGCTGGGCAGGCTCGGCATATCGTATGAGGGAATGCGCGCGAGACAGTTCGGGGCGGAGGATTTCGAAACGTTTGATTATATTGTTTGCATGGACAGCAGCAACGAGAAGGACGTGAAACGGATCGTCGGGCCGAAGGCGCAGGAGGGGAGCAAAGTGTTCAAGTTCATGGACCTTCTGCCGGAAAGCGGAATCCGCGACGTTCCGGATCCTTATTATACCGGAAACTTCGAGGAAGTTTACGAGATGGTCCAAAGCGGCTGCGAAGCGCTGCTTGCCCGCGTGAAGGCGGATTTGAAGCTTTAGCTCATGGACGGCCAAAAGAGGACGGGGTGTGCCGGTTTGTTCCGGCGCCCGTCCTTTTTTGTTACTTACTGTGAAAGCGCCGCATTAAGCCTGCGGCAAAAAATATTTCAGCGCGGCGGGAAGCTCCTTTTGCCAGAAACCCCACTGGTGCTGCCCGTCTTTTTCCTCATAATAAAGCTCCGCGCCGTAACGCTCCAGCAGCGATTTGGCCGCCCGGTTAAGCGCCACGAAGTCGTAGACGCCGCGGTCGGTCGTTTCGTAAGCCGTCTCCTGCAGGCCGACGATCATATACATTTGGAGCCAGCTCAAGTCGCGCGGCACCTCCATAATCTCGAGCGACCGCTCGAAGAAAGCGCCGGACATCGAAAGAACCCGGGTGAACAGATGAGGGTAATTCAGGGCGATATGAAAGGACACGCTGCCGCCGAGCGAATCGCCCGCAAGAAGCCGCTGCTCCGGCTCGCGCCGTACCGGATAACGGTCTTCGATCCACGGAATCAGCTCCTCGCCGAAAAACCGGACGTACGCCTCGTGCCGGTCGCCGTCAGGGGCGTATTCGTCCGTGCGCACCTTTTTGTTGACTTCCACCCCGACTATAATGAAAGGCTCGACGCCGTCGTCCAAAATAATTTGATTGGCGATCGTGGCGATTCTCCCGAAGTTGAAAAAATCTTCCCCGTCCTGGCAATAGACGACCGGATAGCTGAGCACTTCGTTATAGCCCGGCGGCAAATAAACGCGCAGCGCCCGTTCGCCTTCCGGCAAATGCCGGCTCGGCACCGTTTCCTTTTTGATTGTACGTTTGAAATAGCGGTCATCGGTCATGCGATCTCCTCCGTGCGTCGTTCGAGATTGAATGGAATAGCTGGAAGGTGGGCAAACAATAGAAAGGAAAACTAGTGTGATTTCTGTGAAAGCGTTCTATTGTATTACCCTGTTATACTGAAATTTAAAATCTGTTACATATACAATTTCTTAATGAAAGGGTCCAAATTAGCATAAAAACAACGGTATTTTTGTTTTTTGCTTTGACCATTTTCGGTGAACAGGTTTATAATAATTCTATAACAGAGGACCCCATTATTCAAATATAATTGATCGAGGTGAGCGTTCAAAATGAGCAAACTGCCACACGTAGTTCATGCGGATCCGGTAACGCCGCTTTCCGTATTGTCTCTCGATGGTGAAGTTGTTAATCCGGACATGATGCCGGAACTTTCCGATGAACAATTGAAAGAAATTATGTACCGCATGGTATTTACCCGTACTTGGGACGATCGTGCCGTCAACCTGGGACGCCAAGGCCGTCTCGGCTTCTACGCGCCGGTATCGGGCCAAGAAGCGTCGATGGTCGGCAGCGAATACGCTTTGAATAAAGAAGATTTCATTTGTCCGGGCTACCGCGACATGCCGCAGCTCGTATGGCACGGACTGCCGCTGTACCAGGCGTTCCTGTATTCCCGCGGCCACCAGCACGGCGGCCAAATTCCTCAAGACGTCAACGTGCTGATGCCGCAAATTATTATCGGCGCGCAAGTTCTTCATGCGACGGGCATCGCGATGGCGTTCAAGAAACGCGGCGAGAAACGCGTTGCTATCACGTACACGGGCGACGGCGGTTCCTCGGAAGGCGATTTCTACGAAGCGCTTAACTTTGCCGGCGCGTTCAAGCTGCCGGTCATTTTCGCCGTGCAAAACAACGGTTACGCGATTACGACTCCGTTCGCGAAGCAAACCGGCGCCCAATCCATTGCCCATAAAGCGGTGGCGGCCGGCATTCAAGGCGTTCAAGTCGACGGCATGGACGTTCTGGCCGTCATTAAAGCCGTGTCCGACGCGGCCGAGCGCGCTCGCAACGGCGAAGGCGCGACGCTGATCGAAATTTTGACCTACCGTTTCCGTCCGCATTCCATGTCCGACGACGCGACGAAATACCGGACGAAGGAAGAAGAAGCGGAATGGTCGCTGAAAGATCCGATCGTTCGCTTCGGCAAATATTTGGAGAAAAAAGGCCTCTGGACGGAAGAAGATTCGGAGCGCGTAAGAGAAGAAGCGAAGGCGACGGTCAACGAACACATTAAGAAAGCCGAAGCGACGGAAAAAATGACGGTTCCGGGCTTGATCGACTCGATGTTCGAAACGACGCCAGCATATCTGGAAGCGCAAAAGGCTGATTTTCAATAATTAATCGGAACGGTAAGGGAGGATTTAGCGAACATGGCACAAATGAATATGTTGGAAGCGATTCGCGACGCGATGCGCGTGGAAATGAAACGCGATCCGAACGTGCTTGCTTTCGGAGAAGACGTAGGTAAAGTCGGCGGCGTGTTCCGCGTGACGGAAGGACTTCAGGAGGAATTCGGCGAAGAGCGCGTATTCGACACGCCGCTTGCGGAATCGGCCATCGCCGGTATGGCTGTCGGCATGGGCACGCAAGGGTTCCGTCCGATCGCCGAAATTCAATTCGTAGGCTTTATTTTTGAAGCGCTCGACCAAATGTTCGTGCAAGCAGCCCGGATGCGTTACCGCTCCGGCGGCCGCTACAACGCGCCGATCGTGTTCCGGACTCCGTTCGGCGGCGGCGTTAAAGCTGCCGAGCTGCACACGGACTCGCTCGAAGGTCTCGCGCTGCAAACGCCGGGCATGAAGGTGATCGTGCCTTCGAACCCGTACGACGCAAAAGGCCTTATGATTTCCGCGATCCGCGACAACGATCCGGTATTCTTCATGGAGCACCTGAACTTGTACCGTAAGTTTAAAGCGGAAGTGCCGGAAGGCGAATATACGATCGAGATCGGCAAAGCGAACGTTGTCCGCGAAGGCAGCGACGTAACGATCATCGCCTACGGTATGATGGTGCATACGGCGGTTGCCGCAGCCGAAGAACTCGAGAAATCCGGCATCAAAGCCGAGGTTATCGACCTGCGCACGCTGATGCCGCTTGACATCGAAACGATCGTGGCTTCGATCAAGAAAACGAACCGCGCGATCGTCGTGCAGGAAGCGCAAAAAACGTCCGGCGCGGCAGCGGAAATCATCGCCCAAATCAACGAGCATGCGATTTTGCACCTGGAAGCTCCGGTGCTTCGCGTAGCGGGTCCGGATACCGTATATCCGTTTGCGCTAATCGAAGACGCTTGGCTTCCGACGCCGGCACGCATCGTGGCCGCCGCGAAAAAAGTTATCGAGTTTTAATTCAAACTTCAATATATACCAGTCAAGTAAATAATGACGCGGCAGCTTGCCGGCGGAAGAAGGCGGACAAGTCGTCCCGGGCGTTCGGTCCGGCCGAGTCCGGCTTCGCGCCGCGGCGCCGCAGCTTAAGGAGGTTCGTAAGGTGGCCAAGTTTAACTATTTGTTCCCAGAGCTCGGCGAAGGCCTGCACGAGGGCGAAATCGTGAAGGTCTTGATCAAGCCTGGCGATAAAGTAACGGACGAAGACATCATTATGGAAGTGCAGAACGACAAGGCGATCGTCGAAGTGCCTTGCCCGGTTAACGGAACGGTTCTTGAAGTGCGCGTGAAGGACGGCCAAGTATGCCACGTCGGCGAAGTCGTGGCCGTCATCGACGCGGAAGGAGATATTCCGGAGCAAGCCGAGCCTGCGGCAGCGGAAGCGCCGGCGGCAGCCGAAGCTCCAGCAGCGGTTGCAGCAGCGGCTCCTGCTCCTGTATCGGCGGAAGCGCCTAAAGCAACAGGCGAGCTGGTGCTCGCAACGCCAAGCGTGCGCAAATACGCCCGCGAGAAAAACGTGGATCTGACGCAAGTGAGCGGAACCGGCAAAAACGGCCGCATTACCCGAGAGGATGTCGACAACGCCAGCGGCGGCGTAACGGCTGCTCCTGCAGCTGCCGAGACGGAAGCGGCTGCTCCGGCGAAGGCTGCCGAAGAAGCGAAGCCGGCAGCGGTTGCGGCAGGCACGCCGTACCGTCCGGAAGAGCGCGTGCCGTTCAGAGGCATCCGCAAAGCGATCGCAAACGCGATGGTGAAATCGGTATACACCGCTCCGCACGTTACGATCATGGACGAAGTGGACGTAACCGAGCTGGTAGCGCTGCGCGCGAAATACAAGCCGTACGCCGAGAAGAAAGGCGCGAAGCTCACTTACCTGCCGTTCATCGTAAAAGCTCTTGTTGCGGCATGCCGTCAGTTCCCGATCATGAACGCAACGCTGGACGAAGCGAACCAGGAAATCGTTTATCGCAAATATTACAACATCGGCATCGCAACCGACACCGACAACGGTCTGATCGTACCGGTTATCGAGGACGCCGACCGCAAAAACATCTGGATGGTTGCCGACGCTATCCGCGATCTTGCCGTACGCGGCCGCGAAGGCAAGCTGGCCCCGAACGAGCTGAAAGGCAGCACGATTTCGATCTCGAACATCGGCTCCGCAGGCGGCATGTTCTTTACGCCGGTCATCAACTTCCCTGAAGTTGCGATTCTCGGCACGGGACGTATTTCCGAGAAGCCTGTCGTACGGAACGGGGAAGTCGTTGCGGCTCCGGTTATGGCGCTGTCGCTCAGCTTCGACCATCGCCTCATCGACGGCGCGACGGCTCAAAATTTCATGAACTATATCAAACAGTTGCTGGCTCAGCCGGAACTATTCATTATGGAGGTGTAAGTAATGGTAGTTGGAGACGCTTCTCTCGATATCGATACTTTGGTTATTGGTGCAGGTCCCGGCGGTTATGTGGCGGCGATTCGCGCCGCCCAGCTCGGCCAAAACGTGCTCGTAGTGGATAAAGAATACGTCGGCGGCGTTTGCTTGAACGTAGGCTGCATTCCGTCCAAAGCGCTAATCTCCGCCGCTCATCAATACGAGTCCATCAACCATGCTTCCGCATTCGGCATCGAAGCCGGCGAAGCGAAAGTGAACTTTAGCAAAGTGCAAGAGTTCAAGAACGGCGTTGTTAAGAAACTGACCGGCGGCGTCGCTTCGCTTCTGAAAGCGAACAAGGTTCAATACTTCAACGGCGAAGTGATGTTCATCAACGAAAACGAAGCGCGCGTCTTCAACGACCAGGAGGCGCCTCGCTACCGGTTCAAAAACTGCATCATCGCGACGGGTTCCCGCCCGATCGAGCTGAAAGCTTTCCCGTTCAAAGGACGCATCATTTCCTCGACCGGCGCGCTTTCGCTGCCTGAAGTTCCGAAGAGCCTCATCGTCATCGGCGGCGGCTACATCGGCATCGAGCTTGGCCAGATGTACTCCAAGTTCGGTACGAAAGTGACCGTCATCGAAGGCGGAGACACGATTCTTCCGGGCTTCGACAAAGATATGTCCTCGATCGTCGCGAAGAAGCTGAAGGGCACGAACGTCGACATCGTTACCGGAGCAATGGCGCAAAGCGCCGAGCAAACCGACAGCGACGTGACGCTTACTTACAAAGTCGGCGATAAAGAAGAGAAGGTTACGGCAGAATACTTGCTCGTTACCGTCGGACGCCGTCCGAACACGGACGGAGAGCTTGGCCTGGAGCTGGCGGGCGTTAAAGTGTCCGAACGCGGCTTGATCGAAGTCGACAGCCAAACGCGCACAAGCAACCCGAACATTTATGCGATCGGCGACGTTATCGCCGGACCGGCGCTGGCGCACAAGGCGATGTACGAAGGCCGCGTAGCTGCAGAAGCGATTGCGGGACTTCCGAGCGTAGTCGACTACAAATGCATCCCGGCCGTATGCTTCTCCGATCCGGAATGCGCAAGCGTAGGCTACACGGAAAAAGAAGCGAAGGAAAAAGGCCACAACGTGAAAGTCGGCAAATTCCCGTTTGCCATCAACGGCCGCGCTTTGTCTCTTAACGCGACGGAAGGCTTCGTGAAGCTTGTCGCCGATAAAGACACCGGCCTCGTGCTTGGCGCGCAAATCGTCGGCAGCGAAGCTTCCAACATGATCGCCGAGCTTGGACTTGCGATCGAAATGGGCGCAACGCTCGAAGATATCGCCCTCACGATCCATGCGCATCCGACGCTGGGCGAAATCGTGCTCGACGCCGCGGAAGTGGCGCTTGGCCACCCGATTCATACCGTTGTAAAATAATATTCGCTCTACAGCGAAACAATAAAAGAAATGGCGATGCACCGGTTAATTCCGCGCATCGCCATTTCTCTTTTTATTTTATAGAGGACAAAAGCGCCCCTTGCTTGTATGATGATTTACGGGACATCCCCTTTGTTATGACGACGCTGCGCTTAAGGGGCATTACCTATCTATTTCAGGTGCAGAATAGTCGAATTAATGATAAAATAGATTGAATAGAAGTAGGGGGATCGCGCTTATGAACAAAGAGACAAGCGAGATGCAATATATTCGGTTGCTGCAGGACGTATTGGCGAACGGCGCCCGCAAGGACGACCGGACAGGCACGGGCACGGTTTCGGTTTTCGGCCGGCAAATGAGGTTTGATTTGAATGAAGGTTTTCCGCTGCTGACGACGAAACGCGTGCCTTTTAAACTGATCGTAAGCGAATTGTTATGGTTCATTAAAGGCGATTCCAATATCCGCTATTTGCTGCGCCATAACAATAATATATGGAACGAGTGGGCTTTCAAGAAGTGGGTGGAAAGCGAGGAATACGCCGGTCCGGACATGACCGATTTCGGGCTGCGTTCGCAGACGGACGAGCCGTTCCGCCTGCAATACGAAGAGCAGATGGAGCTGTTCAAGCGGCGGGTGCTCGAAGACGACGCCTTTGCGGAGAAGTACGGGGAGCTCGGCAACGTATACGGCAAGCAGTGGCGGGAATGGCGGACGACGAGAGGCGGCGCGATCGACCAGCTTCAGGACGTCATTCGTACGGTTAAGACGAATCCCGACTCCCGCAGGCTGATCGTATCGGCGTGGAATCCGGAAGACGTGCCGGGTATGGCGTTGCCGCCCTGCCATACGCTGTTTCAATTTTACGTGAGCGAAGGCAAGCTGTCTTGCCAGCTGTATCAACGGAGCGGCGACATCTTCCTTGGCATTCCGTTTAACATTGCCAGCTATGCGTTGCTCACCCATCTGATCGCGCATGAATGCGGCCTCGGCGTCGGAGAGTTTGTCCATACGCTGGGCGACGCGCACATTTATTTGAACCATATGGAACAGATTCGCGAGCAGCTGTCGCGCGAGCCGCGCGAGTTGCCCGTTTTGCAATTAAACCGGGAAGTAAAATCGATATTCGATTTCGACGTAAAGGACATTTCAATCGAGAATTACAATCCCCATTCGGCCATCAAAGCGCCGGTAGCGGTATAGCGGCCGGTTTACGGAAGGAGGCTGTGGCCTGATGACGATTACGATGATCGCGGCGATGGCGAACAACCGGGCTATCGGCTTCGAGAACGGCTTGCCGTGGCGGCTGCCCGCCGATATGGCCTATTTCGTCCGGATGACAACCGGCAAAACGGTGCTGATGGGACGCAAAACGTTCGAGTCGTTTGGCGGCAAGCCGCTTCGCAACCGGCGAAACGTCGTTTTTACGAGACAAGAAAACGCGTTTTTCGAAGGATGCGAAACGGTAAACAGCGTCGAAGAAGCGCTTCGGCGGTACCGGGATGAAGAAGAGCTTATGATTATCGGCGGCGGAGAAATTTACAGGCTGTTTATGCCTTACGCCGATAAGCTGCTGTTGACGGAGATCGATCTCGACGTCCAAAATGCCGACTCTTATTTCCCGGAGGTCAATCCCGGGCAATGGGCGCTAACGAACAGCGTGCAAGGGGTTCTGGACGAGCGCAACCGATATCGCCACGTTTTCCAGACGTATACGAGGATTGGTTAAAACTTGTTGGGTTAATGCGACAATTCCGAACGATGTGCAATTAAGTGCAAATGATTGTGCGGATAATCCATTAACGGACCTCATGCGTAATGATAGCATAATTGGAAAGCTTGTCGTGTGCGGAGTAGCGAAATCGTTACATTTTACGCCGCTTTGAAGCCATTCGGACGTGTGCGGCGGCCGATGTAAGGGGAAACTTCCGGTTGCACGTGTTGAACGGATATGTGAAAATTTATCGCTTTTTCGCGAAGTTTGTAGTTGTATATTTATACGATTCCCGATATAGTTTTAAATAAAAACAATATGGTTTATGGGAAAAACGGATGGAGGAACTACGATCATGTCTACACCAACAGGTTTCATGCAATATCAACGACAAATTCCGGCAGATCGCGATCCGATCGACCGGATTAAAGATTGGGAAGAATTTCATAAGCATCTGTCCGACGAAGAGCTCGCAACGCAAGGCGCCCGCTGCATGGACTGCGGCACCCCATATTGCCATACGGGGATGGAGCTTGCGGGTACGGTATCCGGCTGCCCGATCAACAACCTTATTCCGGAATGGAATAATCTAGTATATCGCGGGTTGTGGAAGGAAGCGCTGGACCGTCTGCACAAGACGAACAACTTCCCGGAATTTACGGGCCGCGTATGTCCGGCGCCTTGCGAAGGCTCTTGTACGGTAGGGCTTATCGGCGATGCGGTCACGATCAAAACGATCGAACAAGCTATTATTGACCGCGGCTTCGACGAAGGTTGGGTCGTTCCTCAGCCTCCGAAGGTTCGCACGGGTAAGCGCGTTGCGGTCGTCGGTTCCGGACCTGCAGGTCTTGCTACTGCGGCTCAGCTGAACAAAGCGGGCCATACCGTCACGGTATACGAGCGGGCGGACCGGATCGGCGGCTTGTTGACTTACGGCATTCCGACGATGAAGCTGGACAAAGCCGTCGTGCAGCGCCGGGTCGATCTGCTTGCGGCGGAAGGAATCGAATTCGTAACCAATACCGAAATCGGCAAAGATATTCCGGCTGCGGAGCTGCTGAACACGTTTGACGCGGTCGTGCTTTGCGGCGGCGCTACGAAAGGCCGCGACGTGAACATCGAAGGCCGCAACCTGAACGGCATTCATATGGCAATGGATTATTTGAACGGAACGATCAAAAGCTATCTGGATTCCAATCTCGAGGACGGAAATTATATTTCGGCCAAAGACAAGAACGTTATCGTTATCGGCGGCGGCGACACAGGCACGGACTGCGTGGCAACGGCTTTGCGCCACGGCTGCAAATCGGTTACGCAATTCGGCACGCATCCGAAAGCTCCGCTCGTTCGCGATACGGTCAACAACCCATGGCCGCAATTCCCGAACGTGTACACGCTGGACTATGCGCATGAGGAAGCCAAAGCGCTGTACGGCGAAGATCCTCGCGCTTTCTCCATCCTGACGAAGAAATTCGTAGGCGACGAGAACGGCAACGTGAAGGAGCTTCATACGGTTCAAATCGAACGGACGGTTGACGAAAACGGCAATAAAATTTATAAAGAAATTCCGGGTACCGAAAAAGTATGGCCGGCGGATCTCGTGCTGATCGCCGTCGGTTTCGAAGGTCCGGAAAATACGCTTATCGAACAGCTTGGCCTGGAGCAGGACCGCCGTTCCAACGTTAAGGCGCCTTACGGCAAATATACGACGAACGTCGATAAAGTTTTTGCCGCCGGCGATATGCGCCGCGGTCAAAGCTTGGTCGTCTGGGCGATTAACGAAGGCCGCGAGGCTGCCCGCGAAGTCGACAAATATTTGATGGGATCTTCGATGCTGCCTTAAGGATTGGTTATAATTAAATAGAAGTTGACGAAAGAAGCGCCTTCGGGCGCTTTTTTTACCGAATCGGACCATTAAAGTTCAGTAAAGCGTTAAAGTACGACGGAGGGATAGTAGATGATAAAATACGGGCTCGAGAAGGTTATGGAGCTTCGATTCAAGAAGTTTTACGCCAGCATGGAGCGGCGCAACGGGCAGTTGGTCGATATCGAGCTTCGGTTCGACCTTGCGGACGAAACCCCGGCGCCGGATGATTTAATTGATTTTACAGCGCTCGTCATTTGCACGGTTGACGGCACGATCGCTCAAATTGTGCCGCAAGACGTCGGATGCGACTGCGAATATCAATTTACAGTACAGGAGAAAGAGCAGATCGCGGCCTATATCGGCCGGGAGGACGTGCAGCGGGAGATCGCCAATCTTCCCTCCCCAACTTAAGGAAAGTTGTGGTAGAATCGGTTAGAGATGACGTGAAGGAGCGAGATCGTCATGCCTGCCGAAGCAAAGGAAGCTTATGTGCTGTCGCCGTCCGACTTAAGCAAAATCCGAAGCTACGTTCAAATGAAATACGCGGCGATGCCGCAGGAGAAAAAAGCGGAGATCGTTGCCGATGCGGTAACCCGAATCATCGATAGGCAGCTTCCCCAGCTTGAAGAGGCCGTCAAAAAGCAAATGACCGCCGAGCTTATTCGCCGTTCGGTGTTGAAGCAGCAAAGTCCCGTCCGGCCGGAGGATATTATGCAAGCTTGCTTGAAGCTGAACCGGAGGGATGAGCTTTATATGGAAGCGATGCGGCGCTGGGTTCAGGTCCGTCTGGGGGTGGAGCCGGACAAGGATGCTTTTGCCGCCGCAATGGACAAGCTGCTGGAGGCTGAAAAATCGGTTCCGGATGAAACGGTATCCCCGAATCAGCCGGTTTCGGCTATGGAAACGCTGCGGACCTTATTGAGGCACGAATCTGCCGATCAGGAAGCGGAGTCTACAGAATTAATAACGGCGGATGTCATTGTGCATCCGTCTACGGCAGCTTTGAGGCATACGGGCGTGTTGCGGCGTCCGGCCGTTTATGTCGTGCTTTGCGTCGTGCTGCTTCTTTCCACGATGGCCTACGGCTGGTCGTTAACGATGCCGTCGCAAGACGGGCTTCAGCCCCCGGTTGCGTTAAATCCCGTTAAGGAGCTTCCGCCGCAAGACGGCTTGCCGTCCGAGCTGCGGTATACGGTCATCGACGAGAAGCGGCTGTCGGCCTATTTGACGGAACGTTCTTCCGTGCTGGCGGAGGAGCCGTATATGACCGCGATTATCGAAACGGCTGAGAAGTTCGATATCCATCCTTTGCTGTTGTTTGCGATAACCGGGCAAGAGCAAGGGTTTGTCCCGACGACGAACAAGCAAGCGAAAACAATCGCCAACAATCCTTTTAACGTGTTTCATAGCTGGAAGGAGTATAACACCGATATTTACGATTCGGCGGCGATCGCTTCAAGGACAATCGTCAGATTAAGCAAAGGGCGTCCCGAAGGATACGACCCGATCGACTGGATTAACCGCGAATACGCGGAAGACCCGAATTGGTCCAAAGGGGTCAAGTCCATATTTAAGGCGTTGCAACGTGTAACGGGAACGCCGGGCTAGCGAGGCGATGAAACAATTGAAGACATTAATTATTGCGGAGAAGCCCGATATGGGGCGTTCGATCGCCGCGGTCGTAGAACCGAAGGCGGTTAACCGGAGAACGCATCTCGAAGGCGAACGCTATATTATAACATGGGCGATCGGCCATCTGGTTACGCTGGCGGAGCCGGATCGATACGATGCCCGGTACAAAAAATGGAACGATCAGGATTTGCCGATCATCCCCCCTGTATTCAAGCTGTGGCCAAGCTCCCGCACGAAAGATCAGCTGAAAGCGATCGGCGAGCTGGCGAAACGGTGCGACAGGCTGGTAAACGCCTGCGATGCCGGGCGCGAAGGCCAGCTGATCTTCCATTATATCCGCCGTTATCTTAAGCTGCGGCAGCCGGCGGACCGGTTATGGATTTCCGATTTGACGCCGGAAACGATCCGGAAAGGCTTTGACGCGCTGCGCAGCGACGAAGAATTTATGCCGTTAACGAAAGCGGCGGTCGCCCGAAGCGAAGCGGACTGGCTCATCGGGATGAATGCGTCGCGTGCGTTCACCATCCGTCATAAAGCTTTATTGTCCGTAGGAAGGGTGCAGACACCCGTCCTGGCGCTGCTTTACGATCGCCATAAGGAAATCGCCGCCTTTCAAGCGGAAACGTTCTACATCGTCCGGGGGACATTCGAGCAGTCCGGATTCACCTATACGGGCATTTGGCAAGGCGATCGGCTGACGGATAAAGCCAAAGCGAAAGCGATCGCGGCCAAAGTGCAAGGCAAAGAAGGCATCGTTGCCGAATATAGCGTAAACGAAACGAAAGAATATCCTTTTAAGCTTTACGACCTTACGCTGCTGCAGCGGGAAGCGAACGCCCGTTACGGTTATCCGGCCAAAAAAACGCTCGACATCGCTCAGGCGTTGTACGAGAAGCATAAACTGATTACTTACCCGAGAACGAATTCCAATTACGTAACGGAAGAAAACTTGCCGGTGATGGGCAAGGTGCTTGGCATGCTGCAAAATACGGAGCAATACGGCGAGCTTGCAGCCGGCGCGGACCGAAGCAGGGTTCATAAAGGGAACAAGGCGGTATGCAATCCGGCCAAGGTGGAGGATCACCATGCCATTCTGCCGACGCCCAAACGCCCTGGCACGTTAAATGCGGAAGAGCGTAATCTATACGACATGATCGTCCGGCGGTTCTTGTCGCAATATTACCCTCCCGCCCGGTACAATAACCATGTCGTCATTACGGTTGTGGCGGAGGAAACGTTCCGCACGAAGGCGAAAGAGCTGCTGGAGCCCGGCTGGAAAGTCGTTCAGCAGTCCGATGCGGAAGCGGGAACGAAACGCAAATCAAGCCGTAAAAAAAACGAGGCCGATCCGGAAGACGAAGAAGAAATGCTAACAAGCGGCCCTCTTCGGATTTCTCCCGACGTACCGGTTGCATGTTCAAAGGCGCAGGCGGACGAGAAAGAGACGCAGCCGCCTAAGCCGTATACGGAAGGCACATTGCTGAAAGCGATGGAAAGCGCGGGGAAATCGGTCGACGACGAGGAGCTTCGGGAAGCGATGAAGGATACGGGATTAGGAACGCCTGCGACCCGGGCGGCCACGATCGAGCGTTTAAAGCAGGTGGGCTATATCGCTTTGACCGGCAAACGGCTTGAAATTACGAAGAAGGGTTGCGCCGCGATCGAGCTCATTCGCGCAGCGGGCGTCGAGCTGCTCGCATCTCCCGAAATGACGGGAAGATGGGAGCAGCGGCTTCATCAAATTTCTAGAGGCGAAGCTTCGGATGAGCGGTTCATGCAGCAGGTGAAGCAATTTGCGGAAATGATTGTAAATAAAGTCCGTCAGCAGCAGCCTGCCGCGGCCGGAACGTTCGAGGACGCCGCAGAAGGGAAAAGCCGCGGCAAGAAAACGAGAGGCGGCGCTCGATCATCCGGCGCTGCCGCCCGTCAAGCACATAAGGGCAAAACGGCGGCTCGTTCGGATGCGCAAGGAAAAGAGGCATCCCATTCCGGCGAAGCGGGCCCGCCGGCAAAAGCCAAACGCGAGCAGGCGAAGCAGCTGTCCGATACAAGCCCTAAGCCGATAGCGCCATGCCCGAGGCCGGGCTGCGGCGGCACGATTATCGAAGGGAAACGGGGATACGGCTGCAGCGCCTTCCGCGCAGGCTGTACGTTCGTGATATGGAAGGAACAAGCCGGCAAGAAGCTGACGGCTGCGATGGCCAAATCGCTCATCGAGAAAGGAAATACGAGCTTGCTTTCTTTTAAGGAAGAAGCGAGCGGACATCCGTTCAAAGCCCGGTTCGTCCTGGCGGACCGCACGAAGGGGATCATCCGGGTTGAGAAAGCGAATGAAGGCTGAAGGACTCCATTATAATGTTATAGAAACAACAACAAAGCAAAAAGCACTGTCAGCTTGGACTTATCCTCGCAGGCAGTGCTTTTTGTTTGGTTGATTAAGTTAGAATAGATCATTTCGGATCCGGCAACAATCTTAGAATCTTAGCGTTGAATGTATTGATGGATCGTGTCCGGAACGTCCAGCAGCCGTTCCAGCGTATAAAATGCGCCTTGAGGCTCGATCGTAACCGGAACGATATTGTAATGCCATTCCGTCTCGGCAAGCATATGAATGGCATGAAGTCCGGCCGTTAAGGCGGGGATAACGTCCGTACGGAGTGAATTGCCGACCATCCACGTATGCTTTCGGTCAAACGTTCCTTTGTTTAATATGCCTTCGAGCGCTTCATAGTTTTTGTGACGACGAATATAAATACGGTCGCCGAAGTAACGCTCCAGCCCCATATTGTTGATCTTGCGCTGTTGAATAAGCATCTCGCCCCCCGTATACAGATGAAGCTCATGCCCGGAGCCGGCAAGCCGGTCCAGTGTTTCTTCCATATAAGGATACGGTTCGGTCTCCAGTTCGTACACGCTTAAGCCAAGCTTCCAAAGCGTCTCTTCGTCGGCGGCGGAGCGCCTTCGCCCGGTCAAATCCGAGAAATAACGGTAGCTGTCCACGAAGGATTGGGGGAAATGCTCGCTCTTGAATCCCATCGCGGAAACGCCCGCAATATCGATCTCGATTTGCTTGTCGCGAATCGCTTCCGGCGTTACCTCGTCGTAGCCGGCGAACCATCCGCTCATTTGCTGCACGAACCGGTCGATGACGAGATAAAAATATTTATTGCAATGAATTAATGTGTCGTCCAAATCGAATAATATTTGCTGTTTCATCAAGCACGGCTCCTTCGGCCAAAAAATTGTCGTAAAACCAATCTACCCTACGTGAAGGCTTGAAGTCAACGGAAGGAGCCCGGCCAGAGGCAAAAAGAGGCACATAAATTAAAACGCTTCATCTCAAAATGAGTTCAGGGGGTGAACGACATGCCTTACAACAGAAGCGAAAAAATGAACAACCGGCAAAACGATTCAAGCATCAACGAAAAAGCGGCCGGCATTAAACTCGGGAAATTCGCGAAGCGGCCGCCAAGTCTTAACGGCATTAACAAACAGCTGCCGTAAAGCAGGAAAGGCGTTAGGCCGCTTCCGCAACTTCTCTCTCCGGCGGGTGCGCCGGCATTTGACGCCAGACGGAAGACCGTCAACCGCATCATGATCCTGACGCACAGCCACCGAATTTCCGGGAGGAGGGAGTTTTCGCGCCCTCTTCCTCAGGCGTATTTTTGAATCGATGCCGTCAGTTTGTTCTTAATATATTCCAACCGTCTGCGAACGTAGAAGTCCATGCTGTCCCCTCGAAGGTCGTTCGGCGAGATTACCTCGTCCGCATCGTTATCGATAATCGTAAGCTTGCCGTCGTCGTAAAATTTGAACGTCAAGTCTCTCCAAGGTTTGCCCTTCTCCATATATCGAAAATTCTCGCAGCCTTTATTCATGGTAATCCAGCCTCCTTCGGGTTTATCTACTTCTATATTTGCAAATAAAAGGAACGTTTGTTCCCTTTTTCATTATACCAAACATTTGTTCGCGTGGAAACTGGTTTTTGAATAAATTAAACTAGATTCATAGAGAAGAGAAGGAGCAGCGCACATGATTCGAATTGATCAATTGACGAAACGGATACCGGGCGGACCTACGGTGTTGAACCGGGTCAGTTTCCTCGCCCAGCCCGGCGAATTCATAGCCGTCAAAGGAAGCAGCGGCAGCGGCAAGTCGATGCTTCTCCGCTGTCTGGCCTTGCAGGAGAAATGGGACGCGGGCGAGTATTACGTCGACGGGGAAGACGTATTGAAGAAAGGGTTTGCCGGCAAGCTTAAGGTCCGCCGCGAAGTGGCCTACCTGGAAGAGAAGCCCGTGCTCTATCCAAACAAAACCGGCTTGAAAAACGTCATTATCGGATCGGTAACGCAAACGCCGGCCTGGAGGCGCTGGACGGGCATGGTCCGCAGCGACGACTATATGGGCGCCATGGATACGATCGAGAAATTGGGCCTGCTTGATAAAGCGCATCAGCGCGTAGATCGAATGAGCGGCGGGGAGCGGCAGCGCATCGCCATAGCCCGCGCTTTGGTGCACGGCGCCAAAGTGATCGCGGCGGACGAGCCTGTGTCCGGCCTTGATCCGCACACAGCCGATCAGGTGCTCGGCGACCTGAAGCGGCTTTGCAAGGAGCAAGGCGTCATCGTCATCGCCGTCCTCCATCAGGGCGATTGGGCGGAACGATACGCCGACCGGATTATCGGCCTGAACGCGGGACAGCTTGTTCTCGACGTAAAAGGGCGCCGATTGACCGAAGCTGAAAAACGAAAGCTGTAAGCTTACGTTCCGAATAAGGCATGAGGGTTTCGCGCGGAACATACAATGTATCATCTTCCTTATGTTAGGCAGGTGATCTCCCGTGCCTTTTCAGTTTCAGCCGCCCGTAATCGTTCACGCCTACAAGGCGGAGTTTCCGAAAGCGGAGCTGTGGATACCGTATATTAGCGGCGGGCCTGACGACGCAGCCGTGCATGCCGTCAACGAGCATATACGCCAATCGGCTCAGGAGCTTGTAAACGGCCAAGGCTCGCTAGACGATCCGAGGGCCGAAATGTTCGGCTACTTCGAAGTGAAAAACAATCAAAAGGATGTATTGAGCCTGTCCTTATTTAATTATGCCTACACGGGCGGCGCCCACGGCATGACTTTGCAGCAATCTCTTACGTTCGACGTGCCGACGGGGAAGCTGTATTCGTTGTCGGAGCTGTTCAAGCCGGGCAGCGATTATGTCAAACGGCTGTCGGCGCTTGTCGCGAAACAAATCGCGGCGCGTCAGATCGAGACGCTGGAGCCGTTCAAGGCGATTAGGCCGGATCAAAGCTTTTATGTCGCGGACCGTTCGCTGGTTCTTTATTTCAATTTGTACGAATTGGCCGCATACGTCTACGGATTTTTGTATTTTCCGATTTCGGTGTACAGCATTCAGTCGATTATCGATGAGCAAGGCCCGCTCGGAAAGATGCTTGAGAGCTGACCGCACGGGGGAATGACGTTTAAGGCGGAAAAAGGAGTCGACTGCATGCTAGCGTTTATCATATTGATGACGGTTTCTTTTCTCGGAGCAGCATGGTTCGTTATCTATCTGTCTAAGCCGGGACAAAGCGAAACCGTCAGCCGAACAGGATCGAAGAGCGGACCGCTCCGTCCGTCCGGCCGCCTTTTTGAACCGGCATATGCCGCTCAAGCGGAGGAACGGGACACGGCGTTTTCGCGTTCGGACAAGCCGGAGCTTGCACCCGTTTCGTCCCGCCCGGATAGCGGGGAGGAGGCGGAATCGACCGGTCGACCGCCGGTTATTTTGATTGTGGACGATCAGAAGGCGATACGGGATATGCTGCTTTCGTTATTTGCCGCGGAAGGCTTCGAAGCGCACGGCGCGGAGAACGGGCAAGCGGCGCTGCGGCAGACCGCGGCCCTGCGAGCCGATTATGTTCTGCTCGATTTGGGCCTCCCCGACCTTAGCGGCATTGAGGTGCTTCGACGAATGCGAAGGGCCGGATGCCACGCAAAGGTCGTGCTTATAAGCGCATTCGTCGATCCGGGCATCCTGCCGGAAGCGGAGCGGCTTGGCATGATGGACCAATTCGCGAAGCCGTTCGACGTGAAGGAGCTTCGCGGGCGCATATTGGCGGATTGGAAGCTGACGGTCAGAGGGGGCGAATCGATTGAAGGCCTGGACCTGGGTTAGTTTCGCGTGCAGCTTCGGATTAGGTTGTCTGTTCCCTTATGCGCTGGCCGGGGTCGTCGTGCTCGGCTACGGTTTTATGTCGCCTCCGACGCCGCAGCAGCGATGGTTGGCCGTCGTGCTCGGCGCTTTGTACGTGCTGGCGCTTGGAGCGGTCGTATGGCTCGGTCTCCGGAATGGGGGTAAGGGCAAAACTCGTCTGTATCGTTTGCTTCTGCTCCTTCTGGCGTGGCTGGCGGCAGCCGCCTTGTCCTTCATGATGCAGTAAGAACAGCCCGATAGCATGCAGCGAAAGACCGCCTCATACAATATCGTAGGAGGCGGTCTTCCTGCGCTTGCCGTTCGTTGTTCGCTTCTTGCGCTCGTCTGCGCCGCCGTCATGCTGCCGGCAGTGTGGCCCGAACGATCGGGTCGGGAGCATCATCGGACCGGCATGGGCAAGCACGGCCGTCATCGTCATTCGCCGGCAAGCGTCGGCATGCTTGCTGTTGTTCGGTTCCGCCATCGCGGCTTTGGACCGGTTATGCGGCGGCCGTCATCTGCGGCGATGCAAGGGAGGCTGAAGCAGCCGAGCTCCAAATACGTCGGAATTGAATGAAAATTCCGTTATTAACGGCAGGAATCCGATCCGGGCCGGGAAATAGAAGCGCTGTTCCGCTTTAAAATATTTCCCGGGGAAGCGCAATTCTCAACAGAAACGTAACCGATTCGACAGGAGCGGCGACAACGCTGCGACAGATTGTGTCAAATTATTATGCGGTTTAGATTTTTTTGCCAGCCGGGAAATGTACCGTTTATAATAGAGAAAACGATTATGGAATGAAGAGGAGTAGGGAAACGATGCCTGTTGTGGGTAACGAAACGAAAATTATTTCCTTGCAAGTCGGCCGGCCGGCTCCGGTCATGCACGGCTCGAAGCAAGTGGAAACCGCAATATTCAAGCGCGTATCGACGGAAAAGCACTGGCTTGGCGTTGACGGATTGGAAGGCGACGGGCAGGCGGATACGGTGCATCACGGCGGTCCCGACAAGGCGGTTTGCGCTTATTTCGAGGCCCGTTACCCGTATTGGAAGGAATGGCTCGGAAGAGATGTCGAAAACGGCAGCTTCGGCGAAAACTTTACGCTTTCAGGCTGGACCGAGGAAGACCTTTGCATCGGCGACATCGTACAAAACGGGCAAATCACGCTGCAGGTGAGCCAGCCGCGCGTACCTTGCTTTAAGCTGGGCATCCGCAACGAAGAGCCGCGCATCGTGGCGGAGTCGCAGCAAACCGGCTACACCGGCTTTTATTTTCGCGTGCTTCAGGAAGGGGAGGTTCAGGCGGGGGACCGTTTGGCGCTTGTCGAACGCCATCCGGCCGGCATCAGCATCGCCGAAGCGAACCGCATTATGCACGTCGATAAAAACGATCGGGCAGGCATTGAAGCGCTGCTTGCCGTCGGGGAGCTGGCGGCCGCATGGCGGGATACTTTGGAAGCCAGGCTTGAACGATTGACGGGAGGCGGCAAGCTTGGCAGCAACGGCTGACCGCTCCCCGGCCTTCGATTCGATCCTTGGCCAATATCCGCAGCTGGAAGCGGGCTGGCATGTCGAAGAAGGCGAAAGCGGCATGAACAACACGACGAGAATGGTTAAGGCGGCCAATGCCGGGCAGGCATATATGCTGCGCATCTATAACAACCATCGCGACGAAGAGATCGTTCAATTGGAGCATGAAATATTAACGGCGTTAAACCGCTCGGCATTTGAGCTTCAAGTGCCCGTTCCGGTGAAGAACCGGCAAGGAAGCACGGTGACGAGAGCGGAGGACGGACGGATTGCCGGCTTATGCCAGTACATACCCGGGGAGCGCCCGTCCGTCGCGAACAAGCGGCAGCTGATATCGCTTGGCCGGGCCGCGGCGAGCTTGATGCAGTCGTTCTCCGGGCTGCCGATCGGCCGAAAGCCGATCTACGAGCCGTATTTTATGCTGGAAAGCACGTACGGGCACCCCGGAGACGATGTTTTTGTCCGGCTCGCGGACGCTTCCGGCAAGCTGGCCGGGAGCGCGGAGCAGCTTCGGACGCTGCAGCGCGAGCTCGGCCGGTGCGGGCAAGTGTGCGAGGCGGCGAGGCGGCTGCCCCGTCATTGGATTCACGGCGATCTGGTCATGAACAATACGGTCGCATCCGGTGACGACATTATCGGCTTGCTCGATTTTGAGTTTTGCACCGTCGACGCCAGAGCGATGGAACTCGCCGTATCGCTGATGGATATTGTTCAGGCCGGGCAAGAGGGGGACCCGCTTGGCCGCGCTGCCGATTTTTGCGAAGGGTTCCGCGCGGGCATGGCGCTTACTTCCGAAGAGATCGACCTGCTGCCCGGACTGATGAAGCTGCGGATGCTGGATGTGTCGCTCCATTTCATCAATCGTTACAACGAAGGGCTTGACGGCATTGAAGTGTTGGAGAACATTGTCATTGGAGCCGGGAATGCGTGCGCTTGGGTCGCCTCTTGCGAGACGGAGCTGAAACGTCTGCTGAACGCCCGGTAACGGGTCGCGACTATCGGCAGGCGAGCTCGGGCGCGTACCGGCGAAACGTACCGCAGCTGCGCCGGGACAGAGATTGGATTGAAGATCGGCTTTCCGGAAGCCGGCCGGACGAATGTTTTCGAAAGGACGGGATACATATGGTTCAAACGGGAAACGGGACGACGGCGGAGGCGTTAGGCTATGCGGCGAACGACCGGCTGTTGATCGTTAACGCGGACGACTTCGGGTTATGCCACTCCGTCAACTCCGCCGTATTCGAGCTGTTGGAGGACGGCGTCGTAAGCTCGGCTTCGCTTATGATGCCCTGCGGCTGGGCTGCGGAAGCCGCAGCCTGGTGCGCTGCGCGTCCGGAAGCGGACGTCGGCGTGCACTTGACGTTCACAAGCGAATGGGATCGATTTCGGTGGGGACCCGTCAATCGAGCCGGGCAAGCTTCTTCGCTTACGGACCGGTTCGGTTATTTCCCGAAGGACAACGTCTCCGTCGAGGAGAACGCCGACCCTGCCGAGATGAAAGCCGAAGCTTGCGCCCAGATCGAAATGGCTCTCCGGCTCGGCGTCCGTCCGAGTCATGCGGACAATCATATGGGGAGCGTCTACGGACTTGCGACGGGGCGGCATTTTCTGCCGGTTATTTTCGAGGTGTGCGCCGCTTACGGGCTTCCTTTCCGGCTGCCGAGGTACGTTACGGCCGACGACGGGCAGGCGGCGCCGAAGGAGCTGGCCGCACTGGCTCTTCAACTTGCGCAGCTGGCCGAAGCGCACGGCGTCGTCGTTTTGGATTATCTCGTCACGCTTCCGTTCCAGAAGCAAGAGAACGAAAGCTACGAGTCGTTCCGCGAACAGATGAAACGTCTTATCCGGGGGTTGCGTCCCGGGGTTACCGAGCTGTACGTGCATCCGTCACGCGTGACGGACGAATTGAAAGCGTTTCACGGATCGCCGGAAAAAAGAGGCTGGGAGGCTCAGGTGTTCCGGGATGCCGAGGTGCGGGAAACGCTGGAGGCCGAAGGCATCAAGCTGATCGGCTGGCGCGAGCTGCAGCGGCTTCAGCATAGCCGCAAGTGATTCGGATTTACGCTTGCGGGCGTCGCCGGCATATCGTTGCGGTTACCGGTTGAAGCTCGTCACCCAATATAGTCTGCGAGCGAAGTAAATGCGGCAAGCGTGATCGAAGGAAGCCTGCCGCGCTGCGATTCCATTATCAGCGAAGGAGCTGTCCCTATGTCATTTGACGAAATACGCGAGCTTGCCAACCGGTTACGAAACAATATCGCCCAAGTGATCGTCGGGAAGGAGCAAACCGTCGATTTGCTGCTGACCGCGCTTATTACGTCGGGCCACGTGCTTCTCGAGGACGTTCCGGGA
Source organism: Paenibacillus thailandensis (assembly GCF_042685365.1). Classification (NCBI taxonomy): domain Bacteria; kingdom Bacillati; phylum Bacillota; class Bacilli; order Caryophanales; family Paenibacillaceae; genus Paenibacillus; species Paenibacillus thailandensis. The sequence continues at coordinate 150,764 of NZ_JBHUMY010000006.1, forward strand.
ACGGGCAAAACGATGCTCGCCAAAACGCTCGCGAAATCGCTGCGGCTGCAATTCCGCCGCGTCCAGTTTACGCCGGATTTGCTGCCGTCCGATCTGAGCGGCATCCATTATTATAATCAACAGGAAGGCGCGTTCGAGTTTCGGCCCGGCCCGCTGTTTACGAACCTGCTCTTGGCGGACGAGATTAACCGGGCAACGCCAAGAACGCAGTCCAGCCTTCTGGAATGCATGGAGGAGCGGCAAATTTCGATCGACGGCGAAACGATGCGGCTCGAACGCCCGTTTATGGTTATCGCCACCCAAAATCCGGTCGAGCATCAAGGCACGTATCCGCTGCCGGAAGCGCAGCTCGACAGGTTTTTGTTCAAGCTGCGGATGGGCTATCCTTCGCGGGGCGAAGCGATAAGGATCCTGAAACGGTTCAAGGAAGCGGACCCGCTGGAAGGGCTAGAGCCGGCCGCCGACGCGGAAGCGATCGTTCGCGCTCAAACGGCGTATAAGAGCGTAAAAGTATCGGACGAGCTGCTTCATTATTTGCTGGAGATCGTGGAGCAGACGAGGCTGCGGGAGGACATAGCCGTCGGCGTAAGCCCGCGCGGCAGCCAGGCGCTGCTAAGGGCGTCGCAGGTTCAGGCGATATTGCGGGGCCGGGATTACGTAACGCCGGACGATATTAAGTTCATGGCGCCGTATGTGCTTGCGCATCGTCTCGCGCTCAGAGGCTTGCAGCGGACGCAGCGGCAGGCTGAGGAAATCGTCCGCTCGATTTTGAATCAGGTCGCCGTGCCGGCGGAGCCGGATTTGGCTGCCCGTTAAGGAGCGCTTAGGCATGATCGTTTTTTGGTTTGCCGTTGCCGCCGTTATTTTCCTGTATTTGCAAAGCAAGCTGTTCCAACGTTTCGGATGGTCGAGATTGACCTATACGAGGAAATTTCAGAAGCGGGCTGTATTTAGGGGCGAGCAGCTTGAGCTGGTCGAGCAGCTGACGAACGCGAAATGGCTGCCGGTGCCGTGGCTTCGGGTCGAATCGCAGCTTTCTTCGAGCTTATTGTTCCAGCGTCAGGACAATTTCGCCGTGAGCAGCGGACAGCTGTATCAAAACCACAAAAGCTTTTTTGCTCTTATGCCTTATTCCCGGATTACGCGCAGACATCGCGTTAAATGTTTAAAGCGGGGCCTATACCGTCTGGATTCGGTCACTCTCACGATAGGCGATCTCGCCGGCTTCTCCCGCAGCGCGAGGCGAATGTTATTATCGGACGAGCTGGTCGTTTATCCGGCGCCGGCGCCGGTATCGGTCTCGGAACTCCCTTCGCACGGCTGGCAAGGCGAGACTTCCGTCCGCCGCTGGATCGCGGAGGATCCGTTCGTCCGGTCGGGTACCCGGGACTACCGGCCGGGAGACACCTTCAAGCAGATCAACTGGAAGGCGACGGCCAGGTCGGGCAAGCTGCAGTCGCATCAATACGACTATACGGCCGACCGGAAGCTGATGATTTATTTGAACGTCGACGACCACGAAGGGATGTGGCGGGACGTCGCCGATAAGGAACTGATCGAATGCGGCATCGAATGGGCGGCCGGAGCCGCGGAAGCGGTGGTGGACGAAGGGATGGAGGTCGGGTTTGCCGCCAACATGCCGCTTGCCGGAGCGTCCGAGAGCGTATTTATCGAGCCGCGGAGCGGCGGAGCGCAATTATACGAGCTGCTGGAGGCGATGGCGAGGCTTGAGCTCGTGCGGACAGAGCGTCTGGTCGACTTGCTCGTCCGCGAGGCGGACCGTGGCTATACCGGCCGCGACGTGCTCATTATATCGACTTATTGGAACGAAGCGCTTGAGACGGAAGCCCGCCGTTTGCGCGGCGGCGGCAACGAAGTGGCGTTCTGGCGGCTTGAAGCCGGTCCCCGCTCCGGCATCAACGGCGATAGCGGGAAGGACGGTGCTACGGCATGACCGAACCGACCGCCCCTCGCATCGGCCGCGTATCCCGGTTTCTGATACAAGGCTTTGCGGAGCTTTTCTTTTATTTGCCCGTCCCATTAATCGCGGCGGTTTATGCGCTGGATACGCCGGCGGCATGGGTGTGGCTCCTGACGGTTCCGATCGGCTACGCCGCCTGCGCGGAGGCGGAGCTGAAATTCAAGCCCGCCCGGCCGATTACCCGGATGATAGCGGCGGCAGCCGCGGGCATCGTTTATTTGTTTATCGCCTTCATGTTTACCGGCCATGCGACGGCGTTATTGCTGCCGCTTGCGCTGGTCGGCGCCGCAGCCGCGGTTCAAGGGCAAAGGGCGGCCCGGCTCGGCTCGTGGGCGGCAGCCTTTCCCGGCCCGGCTATATTGGCCGGCATCATCCTGCATTTGGCGGGACAGCTGGCAGCCTCCAATCTTGCGGCGCTTGCGGATTACGGCCCGTTCATGGCCGGCTGCGGCATCGCGGCGGTCGCTGCAGCGCTGTTCATCCGCAATGAGCGTCAGCTAAGCGGCGAAGACGAAGGCCGGCCCGGCCCGGCAATGGCCGCGTTTAAGCGGCATAATCGCGGGTTGACCGCGATCCTGGTTGCCTTCATCGTGATCGTCGGCCTGTTTCGCATCTGGCAGCAATGGCTCGAAACGGCGGCGGCCCGGATCGCGAATGCCGTTATAAGCTGGCTTTCCCGTCCCGGGAAGGAATTGCCGACGGAAGAGCCGCCTCCTGCTCCTCCCGCGCCGCTGCTGCCGGAAGCCGAAGCGCCACGGGAACCGGCCGCCTGGCTTGTCTGGCTGGAGCAAGCGTTCAAGTGGATTGTCGGGATTCTTGTTGTTGCCGCGCTTGCCGCCGCCGCTTTTTGGCTCGGGCGCGCCCTTTATCGGATCGCCCGCAAATGGCTCGGCCGGCTGCTGCAGCGGTCCCGGGACACTCGCGAATTCAGCGAAGGCTATGAGGATGAAGTCGAAAGCTTAATGACGTTAACGAAATGGTCGGAGCAGTGGAAAGGCCGGCTTGCGGAGATTATGCCGGGACGGAATGGCGGGAAAGCGTGGAACCAAATGCCGGGATCGCAACGGGTCCGTTATTTGTACGGCTCGATGCTGAAGCGCAGCATCCGGAAAGGATACGCGTTCAAGCCCCATTTGACGCCGCAGGAAACGGCATCCGATATTCAAAGCTGGAGACAAGCGGGGAAAGACGGGGAGAAGGAGCTTATCCGCATTTACGACGACGTTCGTTACGGCGGCGCCGAACCGCCGCTCGAAGAGACGGAACGGCTTAAACGGCTGCTCGAGGAGCCGAATTAACAGGAATCGAAAAAGGAAGACGCACCGGCGTCTTCCTTTTTCGATTCCGTTTAACGAGCATATACGCGCAGCGATTTCACGGGTAATCCAAAAAGAATCGCCCTTACGCTTGTTGCTTGGATTTTAAGTACTCCGCGATTTTGCGGCCATGGAATCGTCCCGACTCGATAAAAATTTCGTTCGCTTCGTAACGGGACGCGACGACGCCGGCGATAAACAAGCCGGGAACGTTCGTCTCCATCGTCGTCTCGTCGAAATGCGGGAAGCCTTCCTCTTCGATGCGAATGCCGGATTCGATCATAAATTGCCGGTCCGGGTGGAAGCCGGTCAGAGCAAGCACGAAATCGTTCGCCAGCTTCTCGCGCGTGCCGTCCGCCTTCTCGATCGTTACGGTGCGCGGTTCGATCTCCACGACCCGCGAGCCAAAGCGGATATCGATCAAGCCCTTGCTCACTTTGCCTTCGATCGAAGGACGGACCCAAGGCTTGATGCTGCTCGAGTACGTATCGCCGCGGTAAACGATCGTCACTTTAGCTCCTACGCGCTCCAGCTCGAGGGCTGCGTCGATCGCCGAGTTGCTGCCGCCGATAATCGCGACGTTCATTCCCGTGTAAGGATGGGCTTCGCGGAAGAAATGGGTCACTTTGTCCAGCTGCTCGCCGGGAATGCCCAAATAGTTCGGGTGATCGAAGTAGCCCGTCGCGATAATGACGTTGTCGCTGTAATACGTTTTCGATTCGCCGAAGCGGTCGACGCTGGTCAGCTCGAAGCACCCGTTTGCTTGTTTTACGGACGTAACCGTCTCGAAGGCGTTCACTCTCAGCTTGTGGCGAAGCGCAACGGTCCGGTAATAGTTAAGCGCTTCAAGCCGGGACGGCTTTTCGTTCGCGGTCGTAAACGGAATGTCGCCGATCTCCAAATTTTCCGGAGAGCTGAAAAAATGCATATAAGTCGGATACATGGAGATGGAATGGGCGATGTTTTGCTTTTCGATGATAAGCGGAACGATGCCGGCACGCTGCAGTTCGACTGCCGCGGCAATGCCGCACGGCCCCGCGCCAATAATAATCGCTACTTCTTTATGCAAGGCGATCAGTCCTCCTGTCGTTTTCAATTGTACAGCGGCCGGCCGCCGGATGGCAAATTTGGCCTCTCGTTATCTTGTACAGGCGTCGGAATATTGTATAATAGGATGAAACCTTATAATTTTAGAGGAGGATCATCCGATGCGGCGGCGTTTTGTAATTGAAGCAGTGATGGTGGCATCGTATGGGCATCTTCTCGTTCCAAGCCGTCCGGTTGACTACGTATTGCCTTATTCCTCGGTACTTGAGCTATACGAGATGAGAGACAGCGGAGAGCCGGTGATGGATAATCCGGAAGATGATCGCCACGTTAAAAATAAAATCAGCGAGCTTATCGAGTTTTTCGAAGAGCCGCTTAACCGCAAAAAAATCGAAAAAGCGCTTCAGGTTCCATGGCGCGAAAGCGCTCCGCTGCTGCTGAGCGACACGATTCAATTTACCGTCGTTAACGCGGTAGATAACGCGCAATACGGCGAGATGTTCGATCCGATCGAAACCGAGCTTATTTTAACGGGCATGAAGCTGAATATTCCGCTCCTGTCGGACCAGTTCGAATACGAGGACCGGCTGATCGAAGCGGGAGTCCCGGTGCAAGTATATGATATCGAGGATTTTGAGTTTGCGGTGGAGGAAGGCATTTCCGCCGACGATCTTCGCGTATAGCGTTAACGTCAGCAGAGGCCGTCTTCGACGCTAAGCGTCGGAAGAGGCCTCTTTGCGTTTGTCGATGGCGAGCGCCATCGTTTTATCGGTCAGATGCGCGTAGATTTGCGTCGTCTCCGGCGATGCGTGGCCAAGCTGCTCCTGCGTTTTGTAAATATCGTTGCTCAAATAGTAGTCGGTCGCAAACGAATGGCGCAGCTTATGAACGGACAAATACGGCTTGCCGAACCGTTTCGCGTATTTGATGACCATTTCCTGAATCGCCCTGCGCGTCATCCGCGAGCCTTCCCGCTTGCCGTTCGCAACGGCCAGAAACAGCGCCTTTTCTTTCTTGGGGGCGTGATAGCGGGTATCTCTGAGACCGATATACGCCTCCAGGTCGGCAACCGCATCCTGCCGGAAATAGACGGGAGTTTTGAACGTTTCGTCGTTTTTCCCTTTGCGGTATACGTAAACGAGCTTTTTCTTCAAGTCGACGTCGTCCATATTCAAGTTGAGCAGCTCGGAAACGCGCAGCCCGGAATGAAGAATAAGGCTGATGATGCAAGTATCTCTTGTCCGGTTCAAATTATAGGCGTAAAGCGCTTGCTTGTTCCGCGCGACATCATGGCCGTAGCCTTCCCGCACGTACCCAAGAAATTCCTCGATTTCCTCTTCCTGGAGCAGTTTTCCTTCCAGCTTGGCTGCCGTATCTTTCGGCTTATGCGTTCTCTTGATGGAAATTTTGGCCATGACGTTCCGTTTCAGCAACGGATAAAATTCATCGTCTTCGGCAATTTGGCTCAAATAATGAAACAACGAACGGAGCGAGGACAGCTTCCTCGTAATCGTCGTCCGGGTGTTGCTATGCTTCTGGTTCGTGGCCAGAAACATCCGGAAATTGTCGATGGCGTCCATATGCAAACGCTCGAGCTCCGCCAACTCCACATCCCGGATTTGTTTGGCTTGCGACAGACCTTCCGCGATAAGCCATCCCAGAAAAATTTCGTAATCCCGAACATACTCCAGCAAGGTGGAAGGCGACAAATCGGGCAGCTTGTAGCCGATGAATTTCTCGATGTACCAAGGCATGGACGGGATCCGTTTCTCCAGCTCCTGCCTGTCTTTTACCTTGATGATGTTCATTTGCGTCACCTCATGATCAACAGCGTTTCAGCCTCCAAGCCTTTCCTAATATTGTACCAGCGATCGGCTGCTTTGAACAACCGCGGCCGTTCGTACCGGAAGCTGTTTTAAAATTAGCAAATAAATGCAATTAATGGTTTCGGGTTACATCCTTTATCGAACTATGCTAGAATTACAAAATCGTAAATCGATAACCGGCCGGTTGAGACTACAAACGATTTTTCATGCGGATTTGGCGCTGCCGCAGGATAAGGAGATTGAAACTCGACCATGATAAATAGGCTTATACACAGAAGTATAGCCTGCTTATTCGTTCTTGTTTTTGCATTGGGTCTGCCGCTGCATCTTGTTCAGGCGGCGGGCATTCAGGCTGTTCTTAACGAGGAGGATGCCTCAGGCGCATCCGTAGAACTTCTGCTCAAAGATACACCGGAATACGTGGACGACTCACTTCAGTCCTTTAACGAACCGCTTACGATACAGGCTTATCAGGATTATAGGGAAACAACCGAACGAATGAAGCAAGCTGCTCTAAAAAAGAAGCAGGAACAACTGGCAAAAGCGAAACAAGCCGAGGAGGCAAAACTTCGGAAGGCGAAAGCGAAAGCGGCTGCAGAAGCGGCGATGGCTGTCAGCGAGCGCGATCTTCATTTGCTGGCGCGCATCGTTTATGCCGAATCGCGGGGAGAGCCGTTTATCGGCCAAGTCGCGGTAGCGGCGGTCGTGCTTAATCGGGTTCAGTCGAGCGAATTCCCCGACACGATCGAAGGCGTGATCGAGCAGCCCCGGGCGTTTACCGCCGTCGACGACGGGCAATATGAGCTGCAGCCGGATTCGACGGCCTACAAAGCGGCAAGGGAAGCGCTTCGCGGAACCGATCCGACGGGCGGCGCGCTTTATTATTTCAATCCGAAGACAGCCACTTCGAAATGGATATGGTCGCGGACGCGAACGATTCAGATCGGACGGCATATTTTTGCAAAATAGCGTGCAAGGGCATGGTCTATCCCGTTATGGGCATGGGTCATGCTTTTTTTGCATCCGGAGAAGGAACACGGCCGGCGGAATGGAATGTGTTATAGGAGGAAAGCTTTGGAATCGCTATTGTTTCGTTAGTAAAAGGAAGCTGCCGGCGTAGAACGGTTAGATACTAATCCAAAAAAGCGGGGGATGATATTGGAACGCGAAGCCAACGTTCCGGCATTTACGTTCGGATGGATGAGCGCAGACATAGCCGCCGAAATTATGAAGTGGCAGTACCCTCCGCCGTATTCCGTTTACAGCATGAGCGGCGGCGAAGAGGAATTGGCCGAACTGATGAACGGGACTTATTACTACGCATTAAGCGGCGACGGGGAGATCGCCGGTTATTTTTGCGTAGGCGGTTCGGCAAGAGTGCCGGGGGGATTCGCCGTCGGACTTTATGCCGACGAGTTCTGCCTCGATATCGGGCTTGGCTTAAGGCCCGATATGACCGGTCGAGGGCTAGGCGCTTGCTTTGTGAAGCAGGTGATGGCATTCGTGGAAGAAGAGTTCCGGCCGCGCCGCTTGCAGCTAGTTGTAGCCGCTTACAATATACGGGCCGTTCGCGCCTATTTGAAAGCGGGATTTTATGAAATCGGACAATTTCAAAGCATGCTGGGGAATGAATGGGTGCCGTTCATCGCGATGAGATGCCATTTGAGACAGCCAACGCTCGTGACGGAGCGGCTGCGTCTTCGGCCGATGACTGAAGCGGACGCGGGCGATTTGGTTGAACTTGCGAAGCAGGACGATCGTGCCGGCCGCTCCCTTGGCGAACTCGAAGACGTATCCGGCGGCCGGTTATTAATCCGCGCTTGGAAACATCGTCATTATACGCTTCGGCAGCTTCAATGGGGCATTACGCGGCAGTCCGCGAATGCGGTTATCGGCTGGGTCGGGCTGAACGACTTGGATCCGGAACGCGAGCGGGCCGAGCTTGACCTTTATTTGTCGCCGGCTTTCCGCGGGGCGGCTTACGGCCGAGAATCGCTGCGCGCCGTGGCTTGGTACGGGCTGGAGCAGCTTCGGCTGGGCCGCATTCAAGCGGCGGCGGAGCCGGGCGACGAGGGATACCGGCGTTTGCTGGAAGCGACCGGCTTTAAGCCGGATAAGAAGCCGCAAGACCATTCGCTGCGGGAAGATGAGCCGGGCGCCGGCGGCCTGTATATTTTGCGGAAATGCGATACGGCCGGGATGAACGATTGGGCGTCCGCGTGCGGCGTAGTCTATTAAACGGGCTGAGATGCGTTGCAGGAAGAGGTGCCCAATTGATATAATACGTCCGTACATAAGGAACGATAAAGTCAGCCTCTGCAATAGGGAGGTTTCGTTTCAAGAGGAGGATAAAAACGATTATGTCACAAACTCATCGCATCATTATAGACGCGGATACCGGGATTGACGACGCGCTCGCCATTCTGTACGCCATTCACGCGCCTGAAATCAAGCTGGAGGGATTGACGACCACGTTCGGCAATACGGATGTGGATCAAGCGACCGACAATACGCTCCGTCTGCTCAAGCTGTGCGGCAAGGAAACCGAAATTCCGGTTGCCAAAGGCGCGGCGGGCCCGCTTAAGCGGGAATACGAGGGACCGGTGGTGAACGTTCACGGCCATAACGGCATCGGTGACGCCGTCATTCCGAAATCCGATCAACAGCCGCTTCCGGTTTCGGCCGCCGAGTTTCTCGTTCGGATGGCCAATGACAATCCGGGGGAAATAACGCTCGTGATGGTCGGCCGCATGACCAACCTGGCCCTTGCGCTGCAAATGGATCCTTCGATCGCCCGCAAGTTCAAGAAGGTCGTCATTATGGGCGGAACGGTACTTGCGCCGGGGAATGTAACGCCGGTGTCGGAAGCGAACCTGTGGGGCGACCCGGAAGCGGCGGCCGCCGTGTTCGAATCGGAGGTTCCGCTTACGGTCGTCGGACTCGACGTCACGATGAAAACCCGCTTAACCTACGAGCATTTGCATTTGCTCGACCGGAAAGCTCCGGAGCGCAACAAGGCGATGGTGCAGTTTCTGCACGATTCGCTGGGCGTTTATTTCGATTTCTACCGGCAGTCGAATTATTTCGCGGAATCGTGCCCGCTGCATGATCCCCTTGCCGTGCTTGTAGCCGTGAACCCAAGTCTTGTCAAAACGCAGACGTTCAAAGCGACGATCGATTGCGGACACGGCTTGACGGCGGGCATGATCGTCACGGACCGCCGGGCGCGCGCGACGGAAGGACGCGACATTCAGTTCTGCATGGAAGTCGACGCGGACCGCGCCGTCGGCCAAATGCTGTCGGCCTGGCTGTAAGTCGGCGAGTGGCCCTTGGCTTGCTTACGCATGACGCATGAGAGGAAACGAAGTTTCGGAGCGACTTTCCCATACAAGAAGGAGGAAGCTTATGAAGGAACATGCGGAACCGCTGCGGCCGTTTCGGGCGCTGCTGCTTGAGAAGGAGGAAAACGGCGGCGTACGGGCGGCGTATCGCGAAGTGACGGAATCGGAGCTGCCTCCGGGCGATGTGCTCGTTAAGGTCGCATATTCCGGCATCAACTACAAGGACGCGATGGCGCTGCAACGGACGCCGCTGATCGTCCGCTCCTTCCCGATGGTGCCGGGCATCGATTTCTCGGGCACCGTCGTCCGGTCGGATTCGGCCGCCTGGAAGGAAGGGGACCGCGTCATTATGACCGGATGGGGAGCGGGCGAGCGCAAATGGGGCGGATATGCCGAATACGCGCGCATGCCGGCGGAGCAGCTGGTTCCGCTCCCGGCCGGGATGTCGCTCCGGCACGCGATGACGATCGGCACGGCCGGGTTAACCGCGATGCTGTGCGTCATGGCTTTGGAGCGGCAGGGCGTGAAGCCGGATTCCGGCGAGGTGGCGGTGACCGGAGCGACCGGAGGCGTAGGCAGCTTTGCGGTGACGCTGCTCGCCGCAGCGGGTTATTCGGTGACGGCCGTCACCGGCAAGGCGGAACAGGCCGATTATCTCCGAAGCTTGGGTGCCGCTTCGGTCATCGGCAGGGAAGAGCTGAACGCACTCTCTTCCAAGCCGCTTCATTCGGAGCGATGGGCGGGAGCGGTGGATACGGTAGGCGGACAGCCGCTTGCGGCGCTGCTCGGGAGCACCCGTTACGGCGGAGCCGTTGCCGCTTGCGGCATGGCGTCAAGCTCTACGTTTCAGGCATCCGTTTATCCTTTTATATTGCGGAATGTCGCTCTTGTCGGCGTGGAATCGGTTATCGTGCCGACTGACAGAAGGCTCGAGGCGTGGAACCGATTAAACGAGACGCTTGCTGCCGAGCAGCTCGACCGGATCACGAATGACATCACCCTCGGCGAAGTTATGGCGCAAGCGTCCGCCATGCTCGAAGGCGCTTCGCTCGGCCGAACCGTCGTGGCGGTTGGCGGGTCATGAATTTTTACCTTCACTCCGTTAAATAACATTAATAAACGGCTTTCTGTCCTTGGCGCAAGGAACGGGAAAGCCGTTTTTTATTGAGGCAGCTAACGGGTTAAAAATTTAAAGGCGTTAAAAGCTTTAAGGCGTGGAAATCATTAATGCGCTCCGCGTGCGAAGCGTCCGTCCTCTTGCCGCCCGTTCTAATGCAGAATGACGGGGTACACATGCCCGTCCAATGCAAGCGAGGCGGCTCCGGTTTCTTCGGATACGACAAGAACGAGCGCATCGCTTCTTTCGGACAAGCCGAGCGCGGCCCGATGCCTCGTTCCGAATTTTTGCTTGTCTACGCTCGAGGATGACAGAGGAAGAACGTTGGAGGCCGTTACGATCGTATCGCCTTTGACCCATACCGCTCCGTCATGCAGCGGATTGCCCGGATAAAAGATCGACTCCAGCAGCGCGTGCGAGACGGCGGCTCCGATCGGAATCCCATGGCGGATGATCGCGTCAAGCGGTTCTTCCCTTTCCACCACGATAAGCGCGCCGATCTTGCGTTCGGATAAATGGAGCAGCGCCGTGGACAGCTCGTTGTATTTCGACGTATACGGCGAGAGATAGCAGTTCAGATAGAAGGCTCCCGCCGCCGATTGCACGCGGGAGAACTTGCGCTGGACCTGTTCCAGGCTGCTGAGCATGCAGCCGCCGTCATTGTCATCCAGCTTATCGACGATTGCCGAGATGTCGTCGATCATTTTGCGCAATTGGCCTTTGATTTGTTCCTTCATGGGCGAAAAATCGCAATTTTCATGAATATTCATCATAACGGTCCGCCTCTTTGCACGATTATCGCATACGGTTGTCATTGTAACCTCCGGCCGGGCATAATATGCAATTTTCTCCAACATGAGAAGGTTATCATGACGTATGAGAATTAATTAATCCAGCCCCGTTCGCAATTGCGGTAAACTGAACAACATAGCAGGGAGAGGTGAACCGAATATGGATACAAAACGTTGCGTATTTTGCGATCGGATCGTTCCGGTCAGGACCATAGGGCAATACGAGCAATTTATAGGCTGCCTGTGCGCCCCCGGCGGTCAATATCATCTGCTTGCGGAAAGCTATGATTGGTATTATGCGCTTGATTATACGACGAAACGGGAAATGTTCCCGATTATATCCGCCTACATAAGGGAGCTTACGGAGATGGAGGAGACGGTCGAGCTGAGTGCCGAGGATTTGGACAAAATCCGCCATTCGTCCCGTCTGCCCCAAACGATCGAGGAGAAAGGCGAGAAGCTGCTGCAGCATTTGTACAGGCAGTCGGGAGGCACGGACAAGCCGGTCGTCATTCATAAGCTGGCGGAGAGCTTCAATATTACGTATTCGCTTAATTTGCAGGAAATGGTCTATATTATCGAGAAGCTGAAGGAAGAGGAGCTGCTGGAGCGGAGAGGATCTACCTTCGTGCTTACGCCGAAAGGCATACGTACCGCCAAAGCGGGAATGGCCGGTCAAAAGCTGAAGCCGTGCTGCGTCCTTCTTTCGGAGGAGCTCGGACAAGAGTGGGCCAATAACGTGCTGCCGAAAATGTACCAGTGCGGCTATTCCCCGCAATTGGCGGAGCCGCTTGACGGAACGGGCGGCATCTCGGCCCAGCAGCTCGCCTCAAGCAAGCTCATCATCGCGGATTTGACCGGGCATCGGCCGGAAGTTTACTGGGCGGCCGGTTATGCGCAAGGCTTGCAAATACCCGTCATCTGGACGGTGCACCGCAGCGCGGCGGGGCAAATTAGAAGCAACCCGGGCCATATCCGCCCGATCGTGTGGGAGGACGGCGGACAGCTTGCCGCCCTGCTGCAGCAGCGCCTTACGGCGGCATCCTGACGCGTAAGCGGCGGATTATTTCCGCAAAAACGAAACCCCGGAGTCTGTCGGCTGCTTGCAGCTCATAGGCTCCGGGGTTTTAGGTTTTGTCCAATTACGTCTTCCCAAAAGGACGACGCAGCCGGTTCGGCTTGCATGTAGGCGAAGAATCCGTTCTACGCGGGCGCTGTTCACCAATGCTCCGCAATAAACCGGTCGCGGCCGGATTTCTCGCGGTCTTCCTTGTAATGTTTCGGATTTTTTTTATGGTAATTCTGATGATAGTCCTCAGCCGGGTAAAACGTTTCGGCCGGCCGGATTTCGGTTACGACCGGCTTGTCGAAGCGGCCGCTCCGCTTTACCGCTTCGCGGGAAGCGATCGCCTCCAGGCGCTGCTCCTCGGTATGATAGAAAATGGCGGTGCGGTATTGGCTCCCGCGGTCGTGGAATTGCCCTTCCGCGTCGGTCGGGTCGATCTGCGGCCAATACAGCTCGAGAAGCTTCTCGTAAGGGAACAGCTCCGGGTCGAACGTAATTTGGACGACCTCGATATGGCCTGTCGTTCCCGTCTTTACTTGTTCATAGGTCGGATTCGGCAGATGGCCGCCCATATAGCCGGACACGATGCCGTGAATGCCGGGCAGCTCCTCGAACGGGGTGACCATGCACCAGAAGCAGCCGCCGCCGAAAGTCGCTTTTTGCCTCATTGCTGCGCCTCCTTCCAAAAGCGGTTGTTATGAAATATGAGGAATTAGCGCCTCTACGAAACGTTCCAAATAAAGCTGGTCGGTTTCGGAGAAACGGTTCAAGACCGGGCTGTCGATATCGAGCACGCCCAGCAGCTCGCCGTCCTTGATGATCGGGACGACGATTTCCGATTGCGACGCCGCATCGCATGCGATGTGGCCGGGGAATCGGTGCACGTCTTCGACGCGGACCGTTTGACGGCTGGCCGCCGCCGTGCCGCAGACGCCTTTGCCGAGCCCGATGCGCACGCAAGCCGGGAGGCCTTGGAAGGGACCGAGCACAAGCTCGTCTCCTTTCAGCAGATAGAAGCCGACCCAATTGATCTCTTCCAGAAAAGAACCGAGCAGCGCGGATGCGTTGGCCAAGTTCGCAATGCGGTCGGTTTCGCCTTCCAGCAAAGCGGTAAGCTGTTTGATAACCGTTTCGTAGTTTTGTTCGATCGTGCCCGTATAAACCGTTTTTGCAAACATATCGTAGCCTCCGTTGCCTAAAGATTCGTAACAAATAACTTAACGCTTATCTCGCTGCAAGTCAATCGGGATTTCAAATAAGGATTGACATTGTTAGTGATAATCATTATCATTAAATAAGTTCAAATTGAGTCGATACTTACGGGAGGAAATCATGAACAGCAAGTTTCATATTCGCAAAAGCTTTTTCGGCGCACTGGCGCTGCTGCTGGTCGTGTTGCTGCTGGCGGCATGCGGAAGCAACGCCGGATCCAATAACGAAGGAGGCGCAACGGCATCGCCCGAATCGTCGAACACGCCGGCCGCTTCCGAGGAGAATACGGAGCGCGTCGTAACGGACGGCATGGGACACGAGGTGACGATTCCGGCCAATCCGCAGAAGGTTCTGGCTTCCTATCTGGAGGATCATCTGGTTGCCCTGAACGTGAAGCCGGTCGCGCAATGGTCCGTACCGAACGGCATTCAGGATTATTTGCAATCGGGCCTTGAAGGCGTGCCGAAGATCAGCTACGATCTGCCGGTCGAAGAGGTGGCAAGCCTGGAGCCGGATCTGATAATCATCGGTTCGGAATCGCAGGTGCAGAACGATCTGTACGGCCAATACTCGAAGATCGCTCCCACATACGTGCTTGGCGATAAAGTGAACAGCGATTGGCGCGCGGCGCTTACGACGATCGGCGACTTGCTCGGCAAGAAGGAAGAAGCGGAGCAGCTGCTTGCGCAATACGACAACAAGGCGCTTGAGCTGAAAGAGAAGCTGGCGGAGAAAGCGGCGGGTAAGAAAGCGGCCGTCCTGTGGCTTGTTCAGAAGCAGTTTTACATCGTCGGCGAGAACCAGTCCAGCGGACAAGTTCTTTACAAAGATTTGGGCTTGACTCCTCCGAACGTAACCGCCGAAATTCCGGCCGAGTCCAACGCGGTATGGAACCCCGTTTCGCTTGAGAAGCTGGCCGAACTGGACGCGGATTACATTTTCCTGGTGAACAGCGATACGGACGTGACCGAAACGCTCGACAGCGCGATTTGGAAAGGAATCCCTGCCGTGAAGGGGAATCGGGTTTATCAGATAGGTCCGGAAAGCAGCTGGTTGTACAGCGGCTTTAATGCCGGTCAAGGCATTATGGACGACGTGGCGAAGTCGATTTTGAAATAATAAAACAGCGGTATCACCCGCTTAATTTAGTCGAGGAGGTCGGTTTCATGTTCGTGCTTGTAAGAACGATGACAGTACAGAAAGGCTTTGCGGACAAGGTGATCGAAAGATTCGGGACTCCCGGCATCGTTGAACAGAACGAGGGATTCGTCGATATGACCGTTATGCTCAAAGAGGCAAAACGCGGCGACGAACATGAGGAGGTTGTCGTTACGACCCGCTGGGAATCGAAGGATGCGTGGAAAAACTGGGAGAAAAGCGACGCCCATATTCAAGGCCACCGCGAGAACCGCGGCAAGCCGCAGCCGGAATTTCTGATCGGCGTTACCCATGCCGCTTATGAAGTGAAAGCCGTCAAAACCTATCGTCCTGCAAACGTTCAATAACCGGCATATTGCCCCGGCTGTTCCTCCAACGAGAGCGGCCGGGGCTTTTTTTGCGGAAGTTACATGTCATATTAATGTAATATATACGAACATAAACTCTGTTAAAACGACTAATTGTTGACATTACGATTACATATCATATAATATGTGTAAAGGTGTAGTTAGTATTACGTAATTTTATATAACATTATAGTTATGCGACTCCGTTAAGGCATCTCCGCGAAGACCGATCATAGCATTTGTAACCATAGCGATAGGCATATAGGACAGCTTGCAAAGAATTCACCGGCAAATACTCGGTATTCTTGAACATGCTGTCCTTTTGCGTATAGCAATCAGCGCTTCACATTTTCAAGCAAAAATGAGGAGGTCAGGAAAATGGTTATGAAACGAAAAATGATCCCGATCTTGGTTGCCGTGATGTTGACGGCGCCGCTTGCGGCTTGCGGGTCTCCGAACGGAGACGGGGCGGCGTCTCCATCTCCGTCGCCGTCGCCTTCGGCGGGGGCGAAAGAAGAACTGACGGTCATTAAAATCGCAAGCCAATCTCCGCTTTCCGGCGGCAGCGCGGTTCAGGGCGAAGCGATCAAGCTCGGCGCGCAGATGGCGCTTGAAGAGCGCAAGGCGGAATTCGAGGAGCTTGGATTCGATCTGCAATTCGTCCCTTACGACGACCAGGCCGATCCGAAGAAGGGCGTGGCGAACGCCGAGCTGATCGGCGCCGATACCGGCATTGTTGCGGTGGTCGGCCATATGAACTCCGGTGTCGCGATTCCGTCCTCGGTCGTTTACGAGAAATACGCCATTCCGATGGTTTCCCCGTCCAACACGGCTACGGAAGTCACCGACCGCAACTTGAAGTCGGTCAATCGGATCGTGGCCCGCGACGACTTCCAGGGGCCGGCCGCAGCCGAATACGCGGTGAAGACGGTCGGCGCCAAAAACGTCTTCATCATTCAAGATAAAACGGCGTACGGGCAAGGACTGGCGGACGCGTTTAAGGCGTCGGTCGAAGAGCTTGGGGCTGCGGTAGCCGGCTATGAAGGCATCACCGTCGGCGAAAAAGACTTTAACGGCGTGCTTAACCAAGTGCTGAACAAGAAGCCGGACTTTATCTTTTTCGGCGGCGTGTACGGCGAAGGCGGGCTGATCGTCAAGCAGGCCCGGGAGAAAGGCATTACCGTGCCGATAATGGGCGCCGACGGCATTGACACGGTCGGGATCGTGGACATCGCCGGCGAAAGCATCAAAGGCGTATTGTACACGTCCATCTCGACCGATATTACGAAGACCGACGCCGGCAAAAAATGGGCCGAAGACTATAAAGCGAAATTCGGCAAAAACGTCGACGGCTACTCCGCTTACGCCTACGACTGTATGAACGTTATTCTGAACGCGGTGAGAAGCGCTGCGGAAACGAACGGCGGCAAGCTGCCGAGCCGCGAGCAAGTGCGCGATGCGGTCCGGGCGACGAAAGATTTCGAAGGGCTTGCCACCAAAGTTACGTTTGACGGCAAAGGCGATAACGACTATGCCAAAGTGTACATCTACGAATACAAGGAAGCGTCGTATCCGGGCGTGCTGACGTCGGAAATCGCAAAATAACTCTTTGAGGAGGTGTGAGATGATATCCGGCATAATCGGCACGCTTCCGCAAGTGTTGCTAGACGGGCTGACGTTGGGGGCAGTTTACGCGGTTGTCGCGATAGGCTATACGATGGTCTACGGCATTCTCGAGCTGATCAACTTTGCCCACGGCGAAATTTTTATGACCGGCGCGTTCGTCGGCACATCGACGCTGCTTCTGTTTCAATCGGCAGGTTGGCTGAGCGATCTGCCCGGCTGGCTCGTTTATTTGTTTTTGCTTATAACCGCCATGGTCATCACCGGTTTTCTCGGAGTCGGCATCGAAAGGCTGGCTTACCGTCCATTGCGCAATGCGCCGAAGCTCATTTCGCTTATTTCGGCAATCGGCATCTCGTTTCTGCTGCAGGATCTGATCCGGTTCATCGCCGAGCTGAAAACGGGAAACTACATCGTCAGCGCGCCTGCCATTTATAACGGCAACCTGCAGGTCAGCGCCTCCGGCTTGTGGGATCGGTTCGGAGACGGGTTTCTTAAAGTCAATTCCCTTATCGTCGTATCGGTAGCGATCGTGCTGATGGTCGGCCTTGATTTGTTCATCAAGCGGACCAAATGGGGCATGGCGATGCGCGCTGTCGCCCAGGACAGGGAAACGGCTTCGCTCATGGCCATCAGCGTTAATAAGGTGATCGCGATCACGTTTTTTATCGGCTCGGCGCTGGGCGGCGCGACCGGTGTTCTGTTCGCCCAGCAATACGGGACGATCGACCCGTTTATCGGGTACGTGCTAGGCATCAAGGCGTTTACGGCAGCCGTTCTTGGCGGCATCGGCAACATCCGGGGTGCGGTGTTTGGCGGACTGCTGCTCGGCATTCTCGAAATGTTTGCGTCCGCCAACCTCGGCATTTTGACGAGCGGCAGCTTCGGCGGCGAATATAAGGATGTGTTTGCATTCGCCGTTCTGGTTATCGTTTTGATCTTCAAGCCGGAAGGCATGTTCGGCAAAGCCGTTAAGGAGAAAGTGTAGGTGAGCCTATGTTCAAGCTGAAACGGACGTTGGCGCGCAATCGGATCGCCCAGGGAGCCGCATTGGCCGCTTTCGTAGCGGCGTCGGGCCTTTCCGTTTACTTCATGGATAAATCGGTCGTCAGCTTTCTGCTGCTGCTCGGCTCTCTTTTGCTGCTGTATTATACCTCGTTTTCCGCGCGGGTCAAGTGGCTTGCCGGCTCCGCGATGCTCGTATTCGTCATCCCGTTCGCCACATCCGGAGGCCCGTCCCACGAATCGTACATGGAGGTGGCGACGCAATGCGGCATTTTTGTGGCGATGGCGCTTGGGTTAAATGTCGTTGTCGGCTTTGCGGGACTGCTTGATTTGGGGTTCATCGCCTTTTTTGCGGTTGGAGCGTATTCGTATGCGATATTTTCCACCCCGCAGGCGGATAGCTTTATGCCTGGCGGCTGGCAAGCCGTGCCGGGGTCATATTTCTGGGTCTTTATATTTATAGGAGGTTTTCTTGCGGCGTTGTTTGGCATCCTTCTCGGATTGCCGGTTCTGCGCGTAAAAGGGGATTACCTGGCTATCGTGACGTTAGGCTTCGGGGAAATCATCCGGATCGTCTTCAACAATCTCGATAAGCCGGTCAACATTACGAACGGCGCCATGGGCATCTCTTCCGTCAGGCCGCCTGACTTGTTCGGCTACCTGTTTACGTTTCCGCATCAATTTTATTTTATCGTGCTTGCCATTCTCGCGCTTGTACTGTTCGGAGTGAAGCGGCTCGAGCATTCGCGGCTGGGCCGTTCCTGGAAGGCGATCCGCGACAACGAAATCGCGGCTCAGGCGATGGGCATACCGCCCATTCGAACGAAGCTGACTGCATTTGCGATCGGCGCATCCTTTTCCGGAATGATGGGAGTCGTGTTTGCGGCCAAGCAGACGTTTGTCGATCCGTCCAGCTTTACTTATCTTGAATCCGTCACCGTTCTGGTCATGGTTATTCTTGGCGGCATGGGCAGCGTGCCGGGCGTCATCCTTGGAGCGAGCGTCATTACGATTCTCAATTTGCAGGTATTGACCGAAATTACGGGCTGGCTCAATTACCTAACGATGGAAGGGATCGTTCAAATTCCGAATGCTTTGTCTCCGGCCAAAATGCAGCGGTTCATATTCGGCGCCGTGCTTGTGCTGATCGCCGTATTCCGGCCGAACGGGCTTATCGCCGCCGGAAACCGCAAGATCGATATGGCCAAGGCGCGATCAAGGCGCTATTCGAAAGGGTTACGTTTGAACGAAACAAAAGTGAATAGCGGAGGGACCGTTAAATGAGCACGCTTACCGTAACGAAATTGACGAAGAGATTCGGAGGTTTGATCGCCGTTAACGGGGTCGATTTTACGTTTCGCTCTGGCGTCATTTCGGCTGTCATCGGGCCGAACGGTGCCGGGAAGACGACTTTTTTCAATATGATTACGGGCCTGTACGCCCCGGACGACGGGATCGTTGAGCTGGACGGCCGCTCGATAGGGGGAGCGAAGCCGAATCGCATTACGTCGCTCGGAATCGCCCGAACGTTTCAGAACATTAGGCTGTTCGGGTCGATGACGGTTCTGGAGAACGTGATGGTCGGCATGCACGGCCGGCTGAAAGCCGGCCTGTTCGGCTCGATATTCCAGCCGCCCCGCGTGCGGCACGAGGAGATTGAAGCGACGCTCGAAGGGTATCGCCTGCTCGAATACTTCGGGTTGGAGGAATGGATGAACGAAAGGGCGGACAGCTTGCCATACGGGGCCCAAAGAAGGCTTGAAATCGCGCGGGCGCTGGCGACGAAGCCGAAGGTGCTGCTGCTGGATGAGCCCGCGGCAGGGATGAATCCGCGCGAAACGGCGGAATTGACCGCATTGATCAAGCGGATGCAAGGAGAGCTTGACATGACGGTCATTTTGATCGAACATGATATGAAGCTGGTGATGGGGCTTTCGGAGCATATTCTCGTGCTTGACTACGGTACGAAAATCGCGGAAGGAAGCCCCGACGAGATACGGAACCATCCGCGGGTGATCGAGGCGTATTTGGGCAAAAGCGCCGGGGAAGCGGAGGTGATCGCATGAGCTTGCTGGAGCTTCGGGGCGTTCAAGCGTATTACGGCCGGATCGAAGCGCTTAAGGGGATTGACCTGAAGGTAAGCGAAGGGGAAATCGTTACGTTAATCGGCTCGAACGGCGCCGGCAAATCGACTACGCTTAAGGCGATTTGCGGGCAGGTTAAAGTACGGGGCGAGGTTCTGTTCGACGGCAACCTTATGACGTCGCAGCCGCCGCACCGTACCGCCCTTCGAGGCATCGCGCATGTGCCGGAAGGAAGGCGCATTTTTCCGAGACTAACCGTTAAGGAAAATTTGGAGATGGGCGCATTTGCCGTCAGGGAACGGAAGCTCGTCCGTGAACGGATGGAGCGGGCGTTCAATTACTTTCCGCGGCTGAAGGAGCGTTGCGGCCAGCCCGGCGGCACGCTTAGCGGCGGCGAGCAGCAAATGCTGGCTATAGCCCGTGCGCTGATGATGAAGCCTCGTATCCTGCTGCTGGATGAACCTTCCATGGGTCTTGCGCCTTTGTTGGTCGAGCAAATATTCCGCATCGTTCAAGAGTTGAACCGGGAAGGGATGACGATTTTGCTCGTCGAACAAAACGCGTACCAAGCGCTCCAGATCGCCCATCGCGGATACGTCATTCAGTCCGGCGAAATTATCATGGAAGACGCCGCAGGCAAGCTGCTTGCGAGCGAACAGGTCAAGGAGGCCTACTTAGCTTAAACATGAAACCGATTTTGATTGGCCTTTTGGCTTCGCTATTTTTTTCTGCAACGTTCGTATTGAATCAATCGATGAAGTTTTCCGGCGGCAATTGGATGTATGCCGCCTCTTTGCGTTTTATATTTATGGCGCCGTTCCTTGTAGCCATTGTAGCGTTCCGGGGCAACTTAAAGCCGCTGCTCCGGGACATGAAAGCCCGCTGGAAAACGTGGTTCGGCTGGAGCTTCGTCGGCTTTTTCGTCATGTACGCGCCCGTATGCTTCGCTGCCGAATTCGAGCCGGGTTGGCTCGTTGCCGGGACGTGGCAAATCACCATCATCGCCGGACTTCTTGTCGCTCCGCTATTTTATAAAGAGATGTCGACGCCGGACGGTACCGTGAGGATGAGAGAGAACATTCCTTGGCGTTCCTTGCCGATGTCCCTTGTCATATTGGTCGGGGTGGCCCTTATGCAATGGGGGAACGCGGAACGGTTATCCGTCTCCGATATTCTGTTCGGGATACTGCCGGTTGCCGTCGCCGCTTTCGCTTATCCGCTGGGAAACCGCAAAATGATGGAAGCATGCAAAGGCAAGCTCGATACGTACCAGCGCGTGCTGGGCATGACGCTTGCCAGCTTGCCGCTGTGGCTGCTTCTCGCGCTGGTCGCCTTTATGCAGGACGGTCCGCCAAGCGCCGGCCAGACGGGCCAGTCGCTGATCGTAGCCGTCAGCTCGGGCGTCATCGCGACGGTTTTGTTTTTCGCCGCAACGGACATGGCGAAAGGCTCCGCGCAGAAGCTTGCCGCCGTAGAAGCGACCCAGTCGGGCGAGGTGGTGTTCGCGCTTGCGGGCGAGCTTCTGCTGTTGTCCGTTCCGCTGCCGCCGGCCATATCCTGGGCCGGCATGCTGCTCGTCGTCGCCGGCATGATCATGCACAGCATGGTTTCTGGTCGTCTTCCGGTAAAGCCCGCCCATAAAGCCGCAGCGTCTATTCAGGAAGATGCAATTTCCGGGCATGATCGACCTGCATCTCTATAATGAGGAAGGCTAGCTGTCGAGGGCTGAATGTAACATAATGGTATGATGACGAAATGTATTGTTCCCTGAGGACGTTTCGTACCGGTGCGCTTGGATGGACGGAGCTGCGCGTGTTGCGAAACGTCTTTTTGCTTACTTATTGGCTGTATCCCGACAGCTCAGAAAAAAAAAGCGTGCAGGATCGTGCTATGATCGTATAATTTGCGACATAGGACTTTGTAATTTACAACATAGGAAAGTTACAAGTCGGACTTATGATTTAATAACGCAAGCAGCGGATTGAACGCACAATGAAGCGAGTTTCTGCATTACGGCAGACAGAGACCGCCGCTTCGTATTGTAAACAAAACAGAACATATCGAAATAAGACTGGAGGTATTTCTTTCCTAGCCCGTGATATGCAGCATTGAGCCATGCTCGGGCGGATGAAGCCAGTTCACGGATTACCTTCATGTCCTCTATCGCATAAACGGGCTGCGTGATGACATGCAGTCTGTTTGCTTTTCCGGCCGCATGTTGTCCGGCGATCCAATCTTTTGCCGATGGAAGCATGCGATTAGAGAGCAAATGCTCTTTCGGGATCATTTTGATTTTGATATAGCCGCCGGAGGAAGAAGCTTGGCCGATACAAACCGATACGGGGGACACTTGAGGCTGCGGCCTGTTCGTCAATCCGCTTAAGAAGCCGTACTGAATACATGCTGCAATGATATTTCCTTGCAACGGGGATTGACGATCGTATGCGGAAACCGCCGTTCTGATTTTGCGCAGCATCGACCATGCCGTCTTATAAGTCACTTCGAGTATGGATGCAATTTGAAGTGCATTGACGGCGCCGTTTGTATAGGAGCATGCAAGCAAATACATGGCGAGCATCCATTTGGACAGCGGCGTGCGGCTTTTCTCGAGAATCGTATTGGCCGTAAGGGAAGTTTGATGAGCGCAGGTACGGCATTGATAGACCGGCAGCTGTCTGGTGCGGATCGTGTATGCGCGGCAGCCGTTGCAGCGCGGACAGCGGAACCCGTTAGGCCACTTCATCTTATATAAATAATCGATACAATGATGCTCGGTCGGGAATAATCGTTTGAATCGGCGTACCGCGGATCTGAGCCGCTTGTTCATGTCGATGCGCTCCTTTATGAGGCTAATCGTTAAGAATATTATACAGAACATACGTTCGTATTTCAACAGTGTAACGAGCTTTTTTGAGCCTCCTGTGCTTTTTCCAAGGAATCGAAGCGATCGAAACTCCGGCAAATGCGGTAGATCGCCCGGGAGTTACAAGCTTTTTAGGCGTCGTGGACGGTGCAGCAATGTTAGAATGGTCTACTATAGCAGTGGTACCTTTTATGACGGCATTTTAAAAGTAAGTTTTCCGCCTGTTAGACGACAGGAGAGCGGCAAGCTGAGTAGAGGGGATACAACCTAGAAGGCCGGGAAAAGCGCGACAGGACGGTGAAACAAACGGCGAACGGGTTGGGAAATAGCTGTTGTAAATATAAGATTTGAAGGAAAATTCTGTTCGGCCGGACAATTAATTCGCTTCTATTTCGGTCGGCTGGTATAATTAGGATAACGATCAAGGCGAACGTAAATTCGCATAGGAGTGAGAAGGTTGCATTTTTCCTTTTTGGACGGGCGTTGCCATCCTTTGCTCGCCGAATGGTTTCGGGCCGGATACGGTGAGCCGACCGACGTGCAGCTTCGGGCTTGGGAAGCGATTGCCGCCGGGCGCAATACGCTCATTGCCGCGCCGACAGGATCGGGCAAGACGCTTGCGGCGCTGCTTCCTTGCCTGAACGAAATAATCGAAGCAAAGCTACCGTCCGAAACGAACGGCCGGGGAGACACATCGGCCAAAACGCGGGTGCTGTATATTACACCTCTTAAAGCGTTAAATAACGATATTTATGACCATTTGGAGCAATATGTGGAACAAATCGACCGGCTGGCTTCCCAAACGAATCGGGAGTGGCCGGGCATCCGCTGCGCGGTGAGAACGGGCGATACGACAAGCGCCAAACGCGCGTCCATGCTGCGAAGACCGCCCGACGTTCTCGTTACGACGCCGGAATCGCTTTACATTCTGCTTACATCGGAGAAGGGCCGCGCCATGCTTCGTACCTTGGAGACGGTAATCGTGGATGAGATCCACGATTTGGCCGCGGACAAGCGGGGTTCTCACTTATCGCTGTCTTTGGAACGGTTGGAGCGGTTGTGCGGCCGTAGGCTGCGCCGAATCGGCGTGTCCGCGACGCAAAAGCCGTTGTCCCGGGTAGCCGAGTTTCTCGGAGGTTGGGAAGAGCCTGAAAAAGAGGCTGCCCGTGCCGAAGGCCGATTATCGGGCATGGATGAGGAGGCCGGGGAGACCGACTTCGTCTGGCGGTTCAGCGATCCCGAGAGTGGGGAAGGAGAACGGCGGTTTGTTCATCCTTTCGGTTACGTTCCGCGCGATGTGTGTATCATCGAGAGCCGAATGGACAAACGGATGGACGTTCGCGTCACGATGCCGGATCAAGCCAAGCTGATGCAAAGCCGGGAGTCGGTATGGGAGCCTATCCTCGACCGGCTATTTCAGCTTATCGACGGCTGCCGTTCCGTGCTGCTGTTCGTCAATAGCCGGAGACTGTGCGAACGGCTCTGTTTGAGGCTGAACGACCGTGCAGGCAGCGAAATCGCCAGAGCGCATCACGGCAGCATGGCGAAGGAGATTCGGCTGGAGGTCGAGCGGATGCTGAAGGCGGGCGAGCTTCGTTGCATCGTCGCGACCTCGTCGCTGGAGCTGGGGATCGATGTCGGCCATGTCGACCTCGTTATCCAGCTGGATTCGCCGCTTGAAGCCGCATCCGGCATTCAACGCGTCGGACGGGCCGGTCATGGCGTCGGCGAAGCGAGCCGCGGCGTTATTGTAGCAAGGGCGCGCGGAGCGCTTCCGGAGATTGCGGTGCTCTCCAAGCAAATTTCGGATCGGGACATCGAGCCTATCCATATCCCTATTAATCGGCTGGACGTACTCTCGCAGCAGATCGTTTCAATCGTCGCCTCCGGCGGCTTGACGGTCGACGAATTGCATCGGCTGATTGCCGGCAGCTATAGCTATAAAGGTTTTCCGCGGGGCAAGCTCGAAGGGATGCTGCAGGTGCTCGCCGGATTTTATCCGTTCGCCAGGCCGCTGCTGGACTGGGACCGGCCGGCGGGCATGGTAATGCCTAGAAGCAATACGGCCATCGCCGCTCTTACCGGAGCGGGGACGATTCCGTCCAGCTCGTCCTACCCGGTTCATCATGCGGAGAGCCGAGCGCATCTCGGCGAGCTGGACGAAGAATTCGTACAGGAAAGCCGGGTAGGCGACGTGTTCCTGCTTGGCACGAATTCGTGGATGATCCGGCGAATCGATAAAGACCGGATATACGTGTCCGAAGCGGAAAACCGGTTCAGCGAGGTTCCGTTCTGGCGGAACGAAGGGCCGGGAAGAACGTATGCGCTCGGCTTAAAGGTCGGGGCGTTCCTGCGGCAGCTGGATGAGCGGCTTTCCGAAGGCGATCCGCATTCCCCGGGAGAAGCGAAAGCCTCAGGAGGGCCAGATGCCGCAGAAGAATCGAAGGCCGCAGAAGAGCCGCATGCCGCAGCAGAATCGATCACGAATTGGCTGGCGGACGAATATAAGCTGGATAGCCAGGCGGCCGGGCAGCTGATCGCTTTGGCCGAAAGCCAGCGTTCTTCCTGCGGGATTCCGACGGATCGGCATATCGTGATCGAGCATTACCGCGACGTCATGAACCAGACGCATGTGATCGTCCATTCTTTATTCGGACGCAAAGTAAACCGGACATGGCTGCTCGCGATCGAACGGCAGTTCGAAACGACGCTCCCTTACCGGCTTTACGGCAACGCGAAGGATAACGGCATCGAATTCGT
This sequence comes from Paenibacillus thailandensis, assembly GCF_042685365.1. Lineage (NCBI taxonomy): Bacteria > Bacillati > Bacillota > Bacilli > Caryophanales > Paenibacillaceae > Paenibacillus > Paenibacillus thailandensis. The sequence goes on from NZ_JBHUMY010000006.1 coordinate 176,301, forward strand.
TTTGCCCGAGTGGGATCCTTCCTGGCTGCAGCATATATGGCATGTGACGCCCGCGAATTTGGACCGGCTGCTCAACGAAGCCGTGGCCGGTTCGCCCCTTCTTGCCGTCGCCTTCCGGCATATTGCCGAAACTTCGCTGCTGTTGTCCCGCGGGTTCACTCGGACGCCGCTATGGCAGAAGCGGCTGCGGAGCGAGGAGCTGCTTCGCGACGCTTTGCCTTACGCCGACCGCTTTCCGTTCTTGCAGGAAGTGATAGAGGAATGTTTGCGCGATTATTTGGACATCGGGCATTTGCGCGAGCTGCTGACGGCGGTTCAGGAGGGGCGCATCGAAGTGTCGGTGCGCGAATCCGAATTTCCGTCCGCCATGGCTACGCAGTTTTTGGCCGACTACGTCAACATGCGCATCTACGAAGGCGACGGATTGGACCCTGCCGTGCAAATGCAGCTGATGAATTTGAACCAAGGAACGGCGAAGCAGCTGTTCGGTGCAGCGTCGATGCGAAGCGCCGTCCCGGAAGAAGTGCTGGAAGAGGAAGGCCGGTGGCTCGGTCAACCGGGTTTTCCGGTACGCGGCGCATCCGACGTATGGAAGCTGTTGAAAGAACGCGGCGATCTGAATGCCGACGAGATCATTCGTCTGGCCGGAGCAGAGGCGGCGATATGGTTGGACGAGCTGGCCGCCGGCAGAAAGGCCGCTTCGTTCGATTTTGGCCGAGCAGGGGAGCCGTCCGTCTTTCGGTGGATCAGCGCCGATGAAGAAGGCGTCTACCGATCCTTCCCGGGCGATCCGGATTCGGAGAGGTTTATTATCGGACGGTATGCGGAGAACAGATTATCCTTTACGGAAGCGGAGCTCCGCGAACGGTATCCGAGGCTGACGCTGAACGATGCCCGTGAAGCGGTCGATCGGCTCGTGAAGGAAGGTATCGTTAAGCAGGCGCCGTTTGCCGCCGGGCCCGAAGAGAGAATCTGGTCCGGCCGAGACGCCGCAGACCGGATGATCCGGCTGTCGATTCAGGCGGCGCGGAAGAAGGCCGAGCCGGTCCATCCGCTGCGCTGGTTCGCGCAAATCGCGATTCGCCAACATGCGCTGCAAGGCACGCAGTTAAAAGGAGAGGACGGTCTATTGGCCGTGCTGGAAAAGCTGCAAGGCCTGTTTTTGCCGCTTTCGCATTGGGAGACGATTATATTCCCGTCCAGAATGACCGATTACCGCAAGGAAGATTTGGATTTGCTTTGTTCGACGGGCGAGGTGATCTGGATCGGACGCAAAAGTCCGGCAGACAAGGAAGGCAAGGTCGCTTTTTTCCTTGCAGCGAGCCGTCCGCTCTACGAGCCCTTTATCCGGTCGGCGCAGGAACGCGAGCCCTCTTATCCCGAGCTGCTGCATCGTTTGCGATCCGGGGGAGCGAGCTTTCTTACGAAGCTGAGCCGAGAGACGGGGCGAGTCCCGACCGAGGTGCTGGAGCAGCTGCTTGAACTTGCATGGGAAGGGCATGTTTCGAACGATCAATTCGCTCCGCTTCGGTTATCGGCCATGAAGAAAGGCAAAGATTGGTCGCGAACGGGATCCGGACAGGGGCGCTGGTATTGGACAGGCACGCTTGCCGGACCGGAGGCGGACGGCGATGAAGACACGGCGGATGCGAAGACCGGCTCGTTCGGCACGGCCGGCGGGGAGCAGGCCGAAACCCGGGGCAAGGAATCTTCCGAGCTTCATTGGGTGAAGCGGATGCTGGATACGTACGGAATCGTCACGAAGGAGCTAAGCGAGCAATGGACGCCTTATTCGTGGGACCGGCTGCTCCCAGTGCTGCGAAAACTGGAGGAATGGGGAACCGTCACCCGAGGGCTGTTCATCGAAGGGACGATGAATATGCAGTTTACGACGCTTGAGCATATGAAGGCCGTCCGGGACGCATGGCCGCAAACGGTCCACGACCGTCCGACGCTTCTGTCCGCCGTCGATCCGGCGAATCCTTACGGCTTGCTGGCCGATTGGCCGGAGAAGGAGAAATGCGCTTATGCGCGAAAGCCCGGCAATTATTTGGTGGTAAAGGGCGAGCGGCTGCTGTATTGGATCGAAAATAACGGCAGGCGAATTTACGATTTTTACGGAAGCGGGGATTCGAACGACGAGAGCGACCGCTACGCGGAATTGAAATCGATTCTCGGCTCCGTCCTGAAACGCCAACGATTGTCCAAAATCGTGATCGAAAAATGGAACGGACAAGACGCCGCAACGACGGCCGCCGGAGAGCGGTTGAAAGAGATCGGCGCGGAAACGGACCGCAAAACGCTTGTGTTATGGCCAAGCGCTCTTTCATAAGCTTGCGCCGCCGGCTGTAATGAGCAGCAGCAATGCGCGGACGCGATGATGAAGGATCCGAAAATTTTGAGGGTAAAGGATGCGATGCGGATGTGCCGCGAATCCGGCAGCGGTTTTTTTGACCGGCTTGAACGTTATACGGCTACGGTGCAAACTCAAATCGAAAGCAGCGGAGCTGCCTTATATGTGATGCATCAGGGAAAACCTTGCTTCGAATGGTATGCAGGCACGCATGGTTCGGAGCCGGGAAGCCGTAATATCGACGCAAGCTCCATGTTTAACGTCGGTTCGATTCGAAAGACGTTCTACGGGCTTCTTGTTAGCCATGCGTTACAGCTCGGAAAGATTAGAGACAAAGACGATCCGATCGGTATATACTTAAATGGGTTGACCGATGCGGTTGCCCGGATTACGATCAGACAGCTGCTGACGCATACGCACGGGCTTAGGACGGATCGGAAAGCGATGTTCCCTCCCGGGACCGATTGGCATTATAATAATACGGGAGTACAACTGATCGTCCGGCTGATCCGGGAGCTGTACGGCCTTACGGTCGCGGAGGCGGCACATACATACGTTCTGGAGCCATACGGATTTCGGGATATCGGCTGGCATCGATGCGATAGCCCGTCGCTTGTTTGGAACGATGACGCCTATGCGGGAATCGACGGAAGCGAATCCAATTTGTTTTGCAGCGCGAGGGAGCTTGCGCGGTGGGGACAGCTTCACTTGGACGAAGGACAAGCGGAAGGCGGAGGCACGCCTGCCGGCGGCGGCCCGTCTGCGACGGCGTTCAAGGAAGCGGTCGGCTCGATAACCCCGTCAGGGCTTCGCGATGAGCTGCCGCGCAACGGATTTTTTTGGTTTGTGCAGGATCGGCCGCGGACCCGCTCCGAGATCGGAGATGAAGTGCCGGCCGGAGCGTACCAGACGCTGGGCATTACCGGCTGCGCATGTCTCGTTATTCCGGAGCTGGAAGCCGTAGCGGTTCGGATGTACAATCAGCGGGGACCTAATCCGGAAGGGTATGATTATTTGAACGATATCCGGACGTTCGGCAATATCGCGGTCGAATGTTTGCGCAAACTGGGAACCAGTCAGGCAATAGTTTGAGCTTAAACGAAACAATACTGAGACATTTTTTGGGAGGGCAACATCTAAGATGAATCTGAAGAAATTGGCAGCAGACGAAGCGGTGAAATTAATCGAAGACGGCATGACCGTAGGACTTGGAACGGGTTCTACCGCCTATTGGGCCATTATGGGCATCGGAGAACGCGTGAAGAACGGGTTGAACATCCGCGCGGTCGCCACTTCGGAAGCGTCCGACCGTCTCGCCCGGGAGCTGAACATCCCGATCGTTCCTTTCTCTGAGGTGGAAACGATTGACGTAACGATAGACGGAGCCGACGAATCGGATCATTCGCTGAACTTGATCAAGGGGGGCGGCGGAGCGCTGCTGCGCGAAAAAATCGTCGCGTCCAGCAGCAAGCGGCTTGTTATTATCGCCGACGAGTCGAAAGTCGTGGAACGGCTGGGCAAATTCCCGCTTCCGGTGGACGTGGTGCCTTTTGCGGTCGAGCTTACGCTCCGGAAGCTGGCGGCGCTGGGCTGCGAGCCGAAGCTGCGCCGCAAGGAAGACGGCGAGCTGTTCAAGACGGACAACGGCAATTATGTGGCGGACTGCTCTTTCGGCGCGATAGCCGATCCGGCGGCGCTGCACGATCAGTTGAACAATATCGCCGGCGTGGTGGACAACGGCTTGTTTATCGGGATGGCCGATATGGTCATCGTCGGACACCAAGACGGAACGGTTTCCGTTCTGAAGTAACATGACATCTTCAATTACACCAGGATCGGACATCAACGTAAAAACGCAATTATGGGAGGAATCGCGATGGTGCTTCAACCATTTCCGCGCAGTACGCCGGAGGAACAAGGCATTGCGTCAACGTCGATCACGTCGTTTCTTGGTGCGATTGCAGAGCAGCGTCTGGAGCTGCATAGTTTCATGCTTGTCCGAAACGGCCATGTCGTAAGCGAAGGCTGGTGGGATCCTTATGGACCGGATATGCCGCATATCCTGTATTCCTTGACCAAAACTTTTATGGCTACGGCGATCGGCTTGGCCGCGCAGGAAGGATTGCTGTCGCTTGAAGATACGGCGGCTTCCTATTTCCCCGAACGGCTGCCGGAGCAACCGTCGGAGCGGCTGCTTCGCATCCGCGTAAAAGATCTGCTCATGATGGGCACGGGCCAAACCGGGGATACGATACCTCAAGGAGCGGAAGACTGGATTGCGGCTTTTTTCGCGAAACCGGTTGAAGCCGAGCCCGGAACAAAATTCGCCTACCATAGCGGGGCTTCGAATATGCTTGCCGCGATCCTGGAGCGGGCATCGGGCGAAACGCTCGACCGATTTTTGCAAACCCGCTTGTTCGGGCCGCTTGGCATCGAAGGCGAGCAATGGGATCTGCTTCCCGACGGCTCGGTCCCCGGCGGGTACGGCCTTCGGCTGAAGACGGAAGATATCGCCAAGCTCGGCCAGCTTTATTTGCAGAAAGGGATATGGAACGGGGAGCGGCTGTTGACGGAGCAATGGGTGTCGGAAGCGATCGGCAAACAGATCGACAACGGCCCGAACCCGAATCCGGATTGGGCAAGCGGTTACGGCTATCAAATTTGGCGCTGCGCAAGGGACAATGCTTATCGTTTCATCGGCATGTTCAATCAGCTGTGCCTTGTGCTGCCCGAACATAACGCGCTGGTCGTCACGACGTCGGGGCTGACGGACGAAGCGGCCGTGCTGGACGCGATATGGGAGCATCTCGTTCCGGCCATGCAAGAGCGAGCGGTCGACCGGGATGTTGAAGCCGGCCGCCAGCTGGCGGAAACGATCGGCCGGCTCGGCCTGATGCCGGAAATCGAAAGCTTAAGGGTGTCCCCTGGAAAGATAATGGACCCCGTTTCTTATAAGCTCGGCGAAAACCCGTTCGGTTGGGAAACGTTCTCCGTTGAATCCGAAGAGAACCGGTTAACGTTAACCGTCCAGTTGGCAGGCAAAGAAAGGCAGACCGTGAGCGTTCGGCCTGAGGGCTGGATTTACGGCGAATTCGAGCGGGAACCCATAGCCTCTGTTGGCGGGTGGAAGGAAGACGGGTCGCTTTATATCCATACGTATTTTGTATCGACCCCGTATTGCCGCATAACTACGTTCGAATTCGAGGAAGACCGGGTTACGCTTCATTTGACCGGCAACGTCGGGATGCCCGAGCCCGTCGTCATTCAGGGGAAGAGACTGGAAGGCGTGCCGGCAACCGGCGATGCCGGAAGAGATTGAAGCCGGCACGGACGAATAAGGAGCTGTCTTTCGCGCGGGCTCGCGCGAGAGACAGCTTTTTGCTCTTGCAGCGGCATGCGGGCTTGGAGGAGGCTGTGAATATGGCTTATATACGGAAATATATACGCAAATACGGCTTGCTGTTTACGCTGTCGGTTCTGCTCGTGACGGGAGAAGCGTTCGTCGATTTGCTTCAGCCGGCCATTATGGCACGGATGGTGGACGAAGGCGTCGCATCGAAAGATCTGGATCTTGTCATGCGCCTGGGAGGCTGGATGCTTCTGATTACGGCGTTGGGCGCCGTCGCCGCGGCTTCGCGGAATATCGTGTCGAGCTGGGTATCGCAAAATTTCGGCGCCGAGCTCCGGCAGGATTTGTTCGAGAAGGTGCAATCGTTAAGCTTGGCGAACGTGGACCGCTTCGATAAAGCATCGCTTGTTACGAGGATGACGAACGATGTGACCCAGGTGCAGAACTTCGTGAACGGAATGATGCGGATATTCGTCAAAGCGCCAGTCTTGTGCATAGGAAGCGTCATAATGGCGTTCCGCCTCAATCCGTACCTGTCGATGGTACTGATTGCCGTTGTCCCCGCAGTCGGGCTGCTTATTGTCATGAATATGAAAATCGGATTCCCGCTGTTCATTAAGGTCCAGTCGGCGCTTGACCGGTTAAACGGAGCGATGCGGGAGTACTTGTCCGGCGTCCGAGTTGTGAAAGCGTTTAACCGATTCGATTACGAGCAGGATAAATTCGACCGCATCAACAGCCAATACGAGCGGCGTTCCATTTCGGCCCAGCGGATTATGGCGGCCTTCGGTCCCGGCGTAACGTTTGCGATCAACATCGGCATTATCGCCGTCTTATGGATCGGCGGCATTCGGGTAGACAGCGGCCATATTCCGGTCGGGCATATTATTGCATTCGTCAATTACATGACGCAAATTCTGTTTTCTTTGACGACGATGACCATGATTATTAACATGTTCGTCCGAGCCAAAGCGTCGGCGGGGCGGATCGGCGAAGTTCTGCGGGAGACGGACAGGATGGTAGCGACGGACACGCCGGGTTCGGCTGATTCGCCGGATACGGCGATTTCCACGGAAAAGCCGAAGCCGAACAACGGCCCGCGCTCGATCGCCTTCGAAAACGTCAGCTTTAGCTACGGCGGCACGGAGCAGGAGCAGGTGCTGAAGGACATCAGCTTCGAATGCCGCGCCGGTAAGACGCTTGCGGTAATCGGTTCGACCGGCTCCGGCAAAAGCAGCCTGGCTAAGCTTATTCCCCGCTTATACGATGTCAAGTCGGGAGCGGTCACCATCGGCGGCGTTGACGTGAGGAACATGCCCCCGAAGGCGCTGCGCGAGTCAATCGCCATCGTGCCGCAGCAAACGCTGCTGTTTACCGGGACGGTGCTGGACAATATCCGAATGGGCAAGCCGGAGGCGACGATGGAGGAAGTGGAGCAGGCGGCCCGGTTGGCTGCGGCGCACGGCTTTATTTCGGAATTGCCTGAAGGGTACGGGACGGTGCTCGGACAAGGCGGCGTCAACCTTTCCGGCGGGCAGAAGCAGCGTATCGCCATTGCCCGGGCTCTCGTCCGCAAGCCGGATATTCTAATACTGGACGATTGCACAAGCGCGCTTGACAATACGACGGAGGCGGCAATCAAGGAAGGCATCGCCCGCTACGCGAAAGGCATAACCTGCATGATGATCGCGCAGCGGATAACGTCCGTTATGGATGCCGATCAAATTCTGGTATTGGACGAAGGCCGGATAGCGGGGATCGGCAGTCATGCCGAGCTTATGAGCCGTTGTTCCGTCTATCGGGAAATTTACAGGTCACAGTTCGGCAAGGAGGCGGAGAGCTATGCCTAACGCCAATGACAGACAGGTGGGCGCGGAGCCGTCCCGGCAAATCCCGAGCCCGTTGGAAGCGTTGCGGCCGGCAAGGCAAGGAAGAGGCGGACCGGTCCAGAAGCCAAAGCAGTTCAAGCAAACGCTGCGGCGTTTGTGGGGCTATATCGGCGAGGAGCGCAAGTGGCTGGCCGTCGTCGTCGTTTTTATATTGATCGGCTCCGGAATCGGGCTGCTCGGGCCTTATTTGATCGGCAGAGCCGTCGATGCGATGGTCGGCGGAGCGGAAGCGGTCGACTTCAAGACGCTTCATGCGGCGATCATCGCATTGGCGGCTGCCTATATCGCGGACGCTTGCTTCGCTTTTTTGCAAGGGTGGCTGATGGCGGGCGTCTCCCAACGGGTCGTAGCGCGGCTGCGGCGGACGTTGTTCGCCAAGCTGCATAAGCTGCCGCTTGTCTATTTCGATACGAACCGGCACGGCGAGCTGATGAGCCGGCTTTCGAACGATATCGACAACGTCAGCACATCGGTCTCGCAAACGTCGGCTCAGCTGATCGCGGGCGGGATCGCGCTCATCGGCTCGCTTGTCATGATGCTGCTCTTAAGCCCGCTCTTGACATTGGCTTGCCTCATTACCGTGCCTCTCGTTTACCTGTTGGCCCGGATGGTGACGAAGCGGACGAGCAAGCTGTTCAGAAGCCAGCAGGCGCAGCTCGGCAAGCTGAACGGACAAATCGAGGAAACGGTATCCGGTTTTCTGGTCGTTAAAGCGTTTAATCACGAAGAGGCGGCGGTTCGCGATTTTCGCGCGGTAAACGACAGGCTGCGCAAAGTAAGCACGAATGCCCAAATCTGGTCGGGCTTTATGATGCCGCTTCTGGCGGTCATTAACAATATCGGGTTCGCCGCCGTGGCGATTGTCGGCAGCCTGCTGGCCGTTAAGGGCAGCATCACGGTTGGCGTCATCGCCAGCTTTCTGAGCTATTCCAGGCAATTCGTCCGGCCGCTCAACGATCTGGCGAACATCTACAACGTGCTGCAGTCCGGGATCGCCGGGGCGGAGCGCGTGTTCGAAGTGCTGGACGAGCAGGAGGAGCAAGCCGATCCTCCGAACGCGAAGGAGCTGGCGGATCCGCGCGGATTGGTCGAATTCGACCGCGTCGAATTCGGTTACCGGAGCGAGGTGCCGCTTTTGAAAGGGATCAGCTTTACGGCCGAAGCCGGCAGCAGCACGGCGCTTGTCGGCCAGACGGGCGCCGGCAAAACGACGGTCGTCAATTTGCTCGCCCGCTTTTACGAGGTGAGCGCCGGAAGCATCCGCATCGACGGCGTCGATATTCGGGAATATTCGAGAAGCAGCCTGCGCCGCGCCTTCGGCATCGTGCTGCAGGACACGTATTTGTTCGCAGGTACCGTTAAAGAAAACATGAAGTACGGCAAGCCGGACGCGACGGACGAAGAAGTGCGGGCGGCGGCCGTCTTGGCCGGCGCGGACGGCTTTATCCGGCGGCTTCCCGAGCAATACGATACGGCGTTGACGGAAAACGGCGGCAACCTGAGTCAAGGCGAACGCCAGCTGCTGGCGATCGCGCGGGCGATGCTGGCGAATCCGGCCATCCTTATACTCGACGAGGCGACCAGCAGCATCGATACGCGCACGGAACTGCGCATTCAAGCCGCCATGCGGCAAATGATGGAAGGGAGGACCAGCTTCGTCATTGCGCACAGGTTGTCCACGATTCGCGGATCGGATCAAATCCTCGTTATGGAACGAGGGCAGATTGCCGAACGGGGAACGCATGAGCAGCTCCAGGAGCGGCAAGGCCTTTACTATGCGATGAACCGTCATGCCTCCGGGGCGGAGACCGGCGGATAGGGGAGGCCGGCCTCGTATGACTTCATGAGCCGCTCGGCCGCGAAATGGCGTCAATCCGGAGAAGAGGATGGAGGCGTCGCGGCGAATAAGGAATAGGAGCGCAATCGATGCGAAAAAGCTGAAGCGGCGGAGGGCGGCTATGAACCCGATCCAAAATGAGATTGGCGGCGTGTTTATCCCGGTAAAGGACATTGAAGCGGCGAGAGACTGGTATTGCGGCCTGCTTGGCTTGCCGAACGACGGAGAGCTCTTTTTCGGGCATATTTACGTCATTCCGATGAACGGACCGAATATTGTATTGGACAGCAAAATTTACGACCCCGAACGGATATACAAAGTTCCGGCCTTTCAGCTTCGAACGGACGACATTCATCAAGCTTACGAGTATATGAAAAGCAAAAACGTAGAGCTCGTCACGGGCATCGAAAACAACCACTGGTTTAATTTCAAAGACCCTAACGGAAATTTGCTGATGGTTTGCCGGTAGAGGACGAAAGTCCGTCCTGTTATGGGAAAAAAACGAGCGGGGCAAGCGCCAATGGCGCTTGCCCCGCTCGTTTTTTGCGGCGGATCAGTCCAGTATGACTTCCTTGTCCGGATGTTCCAAAAATTCAAACATCGTCCGAATTTGAGCGGGCGTATTTCGCTCCAGCGAAAGCTCGGGGAGCCGATCCAAGGAGAAAAATCCGACGCCGCTCGTCTCCATGCCTGCCGTCGCTTCTCCTCCTGCGATTTCGCACAGGATAAACATCTTGTAAATATGGTAGATATCGGGCGGATGATCATGGCGTTTTTTGTCCAGTACGGCCAGCAATCGGACCGGAACGGCATCGAAGCCGGCCTCTTCTTTAATTTCTTTAACGGCCACTTCCGCCGGCGTATAGCCGATGTCGGCCCAGCCCCCGGGCAAAGCCCAGGCTCCGTCCGCCTTCTCGCGGACGAGAAGGATTTGGCCGTCGCGGAACACGACGCCGCGAATATCGACCTTCGGGGTTGCATATCCGGTATCGCTTGCGAATGCGATTTTGAGCTTCTCATCGCTAACGTTCATATAGTTCGCCAGAATATCGATGCTGATGCTCCTCAACGCCTCGTATCTTTCGATGTCGTAGACATCCTTTGCATACGTCAAGCCCGTTTGGGCAATCGCTTGCAGCTGCTTCGCCCACTCCAGCCATTTCAATTCCATCTTTCCAATCTCCTCGCAAATAGTTTTATCCATCTAACGATTCCGTCGTGCCTTCTACGATCATAGCATTTCCACTCGTTCCCATCAAACGCGGCAAGATTCGTCTAATCGCTTGCAACGTTTCGTCCCGGCCATTCGTTTAAGAGATAGGCGGTCTTTTTTCCCGTGTGTTAATTGATTTGCAAGACCGGATTTGCTAGATTAGTTAATAGTTTTACACAAACTGGTTATTAGATGGGAGATTGCTAGAATGAAACAATGGGGAAAACAAGCCGCAGCCGCCGTGCTTGCCGCGTCTCTGCTCTGCCCTTGGGCAAGCGGCGCCGGTCGAGCCGACGCTGCGGCAACGACGGTCCAAATTATGTTGGACGACGTTCCGCTTGCTTTCGACGCCGAGCCGTTGCTGGACAAAGGCGTCACGTTCGTTCCGTTCCGGGCGATCGGCGAAGCTCTTGGCATCGGGCTCGTCTGGGACGGCTCGGCACGGAAAGTTACGGCGACGGGCACGCGGGACGGGAAAAGCGTGGAGGTCGTTCTGCAGGTCGGGAACGGCACGGCGCTGGTTGACGGGCAGAACGTTAAGCTGCCGGCTGCGCCGATTATGGTCAACAACCGGGTCATGATTCCGCTGAGCTTCTTCAGCACCCAATTCGGGGCCAAGGTAAGCTGGTCGCAGGAGACGCGCACCGTTTCGATCGTATCGCCGCAGCAAGCGCTTCATCTTCGCGCTTTTTACGCTTTGGGCTCCTTCAAGGAACGGGACATTATCCAGAGCATGAATTCCGTCGCCTTCGGATGGAGCCGCATCGACAGCAACGGCGTCTTCACGACGGAAGGGGCCGAATACCGGATTCCGGAGCCGTCGGGCGACATTACCGCCGATTCGCTCGTTTCGGACGCTGCCGCCTCCGGCATTAAGCCATATCTCATGGTTTACTCGGGAGACGGGAATAATGAGCTGACGAAGATGTTAAGCGACGCCTCGCTGCGTTCGCAATCGATTACGGGCATAACGCAGGAGGTCCAGGACAAAGGCTTCGGCGGGGTAGTGCTGGACTACGAAGGGCTTGGCTTCAAGCTGGATAAAGAGTCGCAGCGAAAGCTGCTTAACGATTATGTGAAGGAGCTGCGGGAAGCGCTGCCGAAGGAAACGGCGTTGTCCGTCGCGGTACCGCCTCCGAACGGCGCCTACCAAGGCTACGACTATAAGACGCTGGCGACCGTTGCGGACGATCTCATCGTAATGGCCTATCAATACCATCCGGCAGGAACGGCGGCCCAAGTTCCCGAGCCGAACGGGAAAGTGCAGGATGCGATTCGACTGACGCTTGACGCGGGCGTGCCGAAAGAGAAGCTGCTTCTCGGCATCGATATGAGCAGCGAGACGCCGTCTTCGATCGACGACAAGCTTGGTCTGGCCAAAAGATACGATTTGAAGGGAGCCGCCTTCTGGCGTCTCGGCTTGTTCCGCGAATACGCCGAAGGCATGGAGGATGCCGTCGGCAAGTCGGTGACGAAGGAATAACCTGGAGGCTTGACAGGAAACCGTTTGGTTTCCTATAATCTTTTATGAAACCTCTAGGTTTCCTATTTGACCGCAACCGAACGGAGGACAACAATGAATCACAAAACTTTGCCGGACATCCGAAAAACGCAGCTGTTAAACGCATCCATCGGGAAAGTGTGGGACGCGGTATCGACGGCTGAAGGGCTGTCAGCCTGGTTTATGCCGAACGACATGAAAGCCGAGGTCGGTTATGAGTTCAAGCTGCAGGCCGGCCCATGGGGCGCTTCGCCATGCAAAGTCGTTGAAGTGGACCCGCCGAACAAGCTGTCGTTCACATGGGACAAAGATTGGACGATCACCATCGAGCTTGCGGACCGGGACGGGAAAACGGAGCTGACCCTAATCCACAGCGGCTGGAATGCCGATGAGCAAACCAAATTCGGCGAAGCTCATTCCGTCGTGCGCGACCGTATGGACAACGGCTGGACCGTAATCGTTCAGAAGCTGGCGGCATACGTCGAAGCGTAATGGAAGAACGGGTTCCGAAACATGACGTGTTCCAGGCGATTGCAGACCCGACGAGACGCAGCGTGCTGGAGATGCTGATCGACCGGGAGCTGCCCGTTGGCGAAATCAGCGAGCATTTTACGATCAGCCGTCCTGCCGTATCGAAGCATTTGCGCGTTCTGGCCGAAGCCGGCCTCGTCAAGGAACGCAAAGTCGGCAGGGAAACCCGGTATCGGCTGGAGCCGGGTCCGCTTATGGAATTAAAGCGGTGGCTCGCTTATTACGACCGGTTCTGGGACAACAAGCTGGATGCGTTGAAACGGCTCGTCGAGGATGAGCGCGAATAAGCTTTGCTCCGGAGTCTTAAGAAAAGGCTCGGCGGATCCAACCGGATGAAGCGGAATTGGAACGGGACCGGAAAGAACCGAAAAACGCCTTAACCCCGCAGTCCAACAGGACTGCATAAGGTTAAGGCGTTTTTCGTGCTGTCCGTTTCGGACAGCCGCTTGCTTATGGGTGACAGTACTTAATTTACCAATTGTTAGGAATGAGGCTGCGAGGCGGAGACGGGGCTTTGGTTCCGGCGCTCCATATTCTCCGAACGCAAATAAACGAGCAATCCGACGATGACAAGGCCGCCGAAAGCGAGCTGCGATCCGCTGATCCATTCCCCGAATATAAAAATGCCCAAAATGCTCGAGCCTACCGGCTCGGCCAGGACGCTCATCGAAACGGTCGCCGCCTTGACGTACTGTAGCAGCCAATTAAACACCAGATGACCGAACACGGTAGGCACGATCGCGAGCAGCAGGAATACGATCCACTCCTTGGCCGGATAACCGGTCATCGGAATGCCAAGCGCCACGTTATACAAGCCGAAAAACAAAAAAGTGATGCCGAATACGATCAGGCTGTACAAGTAGGACGGCACCTGCTCCATAATTTTTTTGGCCAGCAGCATATTGACGGCAACGGCCACGGTGCCAAGCAGGGACAGAACGTCTCCGTAGAAAGCTTCCCGGGACAGGCCGATATCGCCAAAGCCGATGCCTGCCGCACCGACCAGCGCAACCAGCATGCCGATAACCGCAAATCGGTTCGCTTTGTCCTTGAAAATGAAGTAAGCGCCGGCCATGACGAGAACGGGCTCCAGCGACAGAATGATCGTCGAGCTGGCAATGGAAGTGTAATTGAGCGATTCCATCCAAAGTATAAAATGGAGTGCCAGGAAAAATCCGGCAAGCGTCAGAAAAATCCAATTGCGCGCCGAGACGGTGCGGGCGGCGGGAAGCTGCTTGCGTCCGAACGGCAGCATGAGCAGAAACGTAAACAGCATCCGGTACATGCCTTGAACGGATACGGGCGCATTCGAATATTTGACGAAAATAGGCGCAAAAGAAATCGCGACCATGCCGACGATCAGTGGTAGAATGGGATTGATCGGAGCTTTTTTTTCCATCTGATTAAGATTGTCCTTCCTGATGCAAAAGTGCAAAAAAGCGCAACCATTTCATTGTAATCGTTCCGGAAAAAAAGAACAACTACTAAAGGGGAGGTAACGCGGGATGAGGAGGCTCGTCTTTTTTATCGGCCCCGCGGGAGCCGGCAAAACGACGATCGCAAAAGCTTTGGTCGAGCGGCGCAAAGATGCCGTCTTTCTCGATATGGATACGACGCTCCGGCCGGCCGCGGAGGCGATTATGGCGGCTGCGGGGCTTGATCCCAACGATCGGGATTCCGACGATTACAAAAGGTTATGCCGGGATCTCGGCTACCGCATGACGATGAATGCCGCGCTGGAAAACCTGGAGCTCGGGTTGAACGTATTCGTTGTCGGGCCGTTCACGCGGGAGGTGGGGCAAGCGGACTGGCTGGACCGGGAATTGGCCCGGATCGGGCTGGCGATAAGCGACGTAGACGTAAAAGTCGTCAGCGTGCATGTCGAAAGCGAAACGTTATACCGGGAACGAATCGAGCGCAGGCAGCTCGCTTCCGACGAATGGAAGCTTAAACATTGGGACCGGTTCCGCCAATCCTTGTCGTTACGGGAGATCGGCTGGGCTATCCCTCCCGCCAACCGGCTTGTTTTCAACAATTCGGAGCCGCTGACGGAGCGGAGGCTCGAGGCGGTCGAACGGTTTATTTACTAAATAGCGGATGACTATCCTCGAAGGACTTCAATTGAAGTTTTTCCTATGAATGAAACAGATGGAGCTTGTCCCGCAAGTCCAGATGAAACCGGATGCTCTCCAGCAGCGCACCGTTAGACGTTTGCTTTGCTTCGAGAATGAGAGCTTTTTTATCTTGATCCGAGCTGCGCAGAAATTCGGTCATCCATAATGTTAAATTGAGGTTCGGGTTCATGCTTGTCCGCCTCCGTTTTTTATGATTTGTTCTTTTATTTTTGATTATATGAAGGAAACCTTAAGAGATTCCTAGAACAAGTTAAAAGTTGGATTAAAAATATGAAAAACAAAAGGGAAAAAGGAACGGAGAGGGGTAGTCATATGGATCAACTGAAATACCCGATCGGCAAGTTCGAGCATGAAGGAGAAGTAAGCGAAGAGCTGCGGAGCAGCTGGCTTTCGAACCTGGCTGCGCAGCCGTCCAGACTGCGGGAAGCGGTGGCCGGGCTGAACGACGAGCAGCTCGACACGCCTTACCGCGACGGCGGCTGGACCGTACGCCAGGTCGTACACCATGTTGCGGACAGCCATATGAACAGCTTTATCCGCTTTAAGCTTGCTTTGACGGAAGAAACTCCCGTCATTAAGCCGTATGAGGAACACCTGTGGGCGGAGCTGGCGGACGGAAGGACGATGCCGATCGATGTGTCGCTTCGGCTAATGGAAGCCGTTCACGAGCGTTGGGTCGTGCTGCTCGAATCGTTGACCGCCGATCAATGGCAGCGGGCGTTTATCCATCCGGCTAGAGGGCAGTCGCAGACGCTTGAATACGCGCTTGGCTCCTACGCTTGGCACGGCAGCCATCACATTGCCCATATTACGAGCCTGAGGGAACGCAAAGGCTGGTAAGAAATATAAATGTAAGCCAGTAAGCCTTCCTTTTCGGCCTTTTGCCGGTAGGAGGGCTTTTTTGGTTCGGAATAACAGGGGAGCGCCAAAAGGCTTGCAAAACATTGGAAATGTTGGGAAACCATCGTAGAAACCGGTTAGCGCCGTCGGTATACTAAAAAAGGCTCGATTGAAAGCGTATACACGAAGTCGGCCGACGCTTTCCCGTTGCGCTTTCCGATGGAAGCCGCAAAACGGAGCGGATGCTTCCGAAGCTACGTTTTGCTTAATTCCAAGAAGCGGCTTTAGTAGCCGCAAAACGTTTTAGGAGGATCGGGAATGACAAAGTGGAAAAAACGCATTTCAGCCCTGCTCATTTGCTCGCTGCTGCTCGGTTTGGCTTTCGCTTTCAACTGGCCAACGGCGAAGACGGCGGAGGCGGCGCCTGCGTTTGCCAAAGGCGCGGATATCAGCTGGGTGCCCGGCATGGAGGCGCAAGGCTATCAATGGAAGGACAAGAATGGCGTCACGAGGGATATTATCGATATTTTAAAAACCGACTACCAAATCAACTCCGTTAGGATCCGCGTTTTCGTCAATCCGTCAGGCGATTACGGGAACGGTTACATGGATGCAACAAGAGCGGCGGCTCTCGCGAAGCGGGCCAAAAACGCCGGCATGAGCGTGATGCTGACGCTGCATTACAGCGACTCCTGGGCGGACCCCGGCAAACAGACCAAGCCTGCCGCTTGGGCCGGATATACGTTCCAGCAGCTGATGGACGCCGTGTGGAATTACACCCGGTATGTGATGACGACGATGCAGAGTGCCGGCGTAACGCCGGATTGGGTGCAAATCGGCAACGAAACGGACAACGGCATGCTGTGGGATGACGGAAAGGCGTCGCTTAATATGAAAAATTACGCCTGGCTCGTCAATACGGGTAATAACGCGGTGAAATCTATAAGCAGCTCGACCAAAACGATCGTACATTTGTCGAGCGCCCATGACAGCAGCTTGTATTCGTGGAACATCGGTGGACTGATCGCCAACGGCGCAACTTTCGATATGATCGGCATGTCGCTGTATCCTTCAACGACGGATTGGCAGACCAAGGTATCGCAAACGATGAGCAACGCCAACAGCCTCATTTCCAGCTACGGCAAGCCGATCATGATCACGGAGATCGGGATGGATTACAACCAGCCTTCGACGGCCAAAAGCTTCGTCTCCGATATCAAGACGAAGGTTCGAAACATCGCAAGCGGCAAAGGCGCAGGCGTCTTCTATTGGGAGCCCGAGGCTTATCCCGGCTATAACGGCGGCTACAACAAAGGAGCATGGCAAGCGGACGGCAAGCCAACGGCCGCTCTCGAAGGATTTTTGAATTAATCGCTTGAACCAAAAAGCTGAACCTGCCGGGTTCAGCTTTTTGTGCCGAGTAAATCCGGAGGAGAATTTGTACTCTTGAAGTGATGTTATTTCCACTACGAAAGAAAGGCTACGTGGGGCTTTAACGCTTTTAATAAATGGATTTTAGAATATGATAGAACCCAAATTGATGAGAAGCTATCATAAAAAGAAAAACTCAAATTTAAACCGTCATTCACCGCGACACAAAATTGTATAAAAGACCAGGCCCCGCGACTTATTAGTAGCGGGGCTTTGTTGGATATAGCCATCAGACCTTAATGATAGATAGATTTGTCTGTAACGCTTGTTGAAAGCATTAGCCGTTCAGCGCCCGTTCGGAAGCGAGAGACCGTTTCTCCCGGAAGACGGCGAAGAAGATCATCGAGGCGGAAACGTACAGAATCCCCGTAATGCTGAAAGTAATCGCATATCCCCAATAATAGCCGTACGCCGTCACAAGATGGGCTTGAACGGGCCCCATCGTCGCCCAACCGAGCATAAACGCCGTCTGATTGCACGAATTGGCGATGCCGCGCCGTTTATCCGAGACGCGGTCGACCAGCAGGGACGATTGGATCGGATTGGCGGCGTTCATCAGCGCTTGCCGGAACAGGAAGCTGACGGACGCGACCAGAAGCAGGTTGGTGAACCCGGTAAGCAGCAGGAACGGCAGCGACAGCGTCTGGAAGATGACGATCGCCTTCACTTGACCTACCTTGGCGACCAACGCCGGACCGATCAGCATCGAAACGATGGTCATGATTTGCCCTAAAGAAATCAGCAGACTCATGCCGCTGAGCGATACGTCAAACCGGTTCGTAAAATACAGGTTTAAATAAGGAATGACGAGTCCGGAGCCGAACCCGATCTGCAGCTGCACCGCCACGAACTGCGCGATGAATTTGAAGTCGGAGCGGCGCGCATCCCGATCTGCTTGTTCTGCACGATGCTCGGATCGTACCGGCTTCATGCCGCCGGTTTCCGCGGGCTTCGCTTGTTCCCGCATGAACAGCAGCGGAAGGAATGCCGCAAGAGTAGCGAGGCTTCCCGCCAACAGCGCGAGCTGCAAGCTTAACTTCGAGCTTATGCCCATCGCTTGCAACAGATCGGCCAAGACGCCGCCCCCAAAGCTTCCGAGCACTTGGGCCGCCAGCACAAGAGAGGAGAAGAGGCTGAAAATTTTGAGACGTTGCGCCGTATCGCTGTTTTCGGCCAGAAACGGAATGGCCAGCACTTGAAAGATCGAAGCGAACAAGCCGGAAAGGACGGCTAACGCAAGAAGCCCGTTCTCGGCTTCATAGAAGGAACGCCCGGCGAATATAAGGCCGCTGAGCAATGCGCCGAGCACCAGAAGCAGCTTGCGGTTCAGCTTGTCACCGATCAGCCCGATCGGAATGAAGCATATGGCGGTAGCGAGCGATTGCATTCCGATAATCGTGCCGTTCATGCCGCCGCCGTAGCCGAGCTCTTGTATGTATAGATTATAAAGGACGGAAAACATGCCGCTGCCGATCTGATATAAAAGATTTGCAACAAAAAACAAGCGGATGTTGGGAGGCCAGCTTTTCATTTCCGAGAACGCTTTCTTGATTGGGACCACAATTGTCTCCTCCTGTCGTAGACGCCGATTCCCCTATTCTAACAGGAGTTCCGTTTTTGCGAAACTGCAACTAAGCCGACATAATTACTGGAGGGGCCCCGACCGCCGGAAAGGACGACAAAGTCGTTTCCGCTCGGCTTGGCGGTCTAACCGGGAACGAAATGGGCAATCAATGAAGCGAAGGGGGAATATCGTTCGACAATTTTGTTGAAATAACGGTTTCGGCTTCAACCGATTTGCGCTATAATGGAGAGATTGGTTATAAACTTTAACATGTTGGAGGCGGCGGCTAGATTGACTACCTATCCATTCAAGTTTGACCACTCACAGCCCTTCATGAAACAAGCCGGAGACTGGATTGCGGACGTATTCTACGACCTGCTGCCGGAAGCCGGCTATGAAACGAGGGACGAGCAGATTTATATGGCGTTCCAGCTGGAGCGGGCTTATCAGGAGAAGCGGACGATATTTGCCGAAGCGGGCGTAGGCACCGGCAAGACGTTCGTTTATTTGCTGTACGCCATTATGTACGCCCGATATACGCGGAAGCCGGCGATTATCGCCTGCGCGGACGAGTCGCTGATCGAGCAGCTGGTCAAGCCGGAAGGGGATATCGCCAAGCTGTCGAAGGCGCTTGGCCTCGATATCGACGCAAGGCTTGCCAAGTCCCCCGATCAGTATATATGCCTGAACAAGCTGGACGAGGCTCGGCTGGCCATGGACGAGGACGGCGAGCGGTATCGCGCCATTCACGAGGAGCTGCCGGATTTTGTCCATTTTCCGGATACGCTGCAAGCTTTTTATCCGTACGGAAACCGGAAAGACTACCCGGACCTGTCGGATGCCCAGTGGAGCAAGCTCGGCTGGGACGTCTTCCAGGATTGTCTCGTCTGCAGCCAGCGCCACCGCTGCGGGCAGACGCTGTCGCGCGAGCATTACCGCAAGTCGGCCGATCTTATTATTTGCTCGCACGATTTTTATATGGAGCATGTGTGGACTTACGACGCGCGCAAGCGCGAAGGCCAGCTCCCGCTGCTGCCGCCGCACAGCTCGGTCGTGTTCGACGAGGGCCATCTGCTGGAGACGGCGGCACAGAACGCGCTGACGTACAAGCTGAATCATTTTCAATTCGAAAGCATCATTACGCGGCTGCTGCAAGGCGAGGTGCGAGAGTCGTTCG
This sequence comes from Paenibacillus thailandensis, assembly GCF_042685365.1. NCBI lineage: Bacteria > Bacillati > Bacillota > Bacilli > Caryophanales > Paenibacillaceae > Paenibacillus > Paenibacillus thailandensis. Next base: position 196,121 of record NZ_JBHUMY010000006.1, read on the forward strand.
CCTATGCGATCGAAGACGCCATCAATCAAAGCGAAACGTTGTTTAACGTGCTCGACCGGAAAGGCCGGCGGGTTGTCGGCTCGGAACGCAAGGAGTTCGATGTGGACGACGAACTGCTGCGGGAAGTGAATCGATTCCGGGAGTTGATCGGCGTGATCGAGGACGAGCTGGTGTTCGAAAGCGGCACTTTTACGCTGGACGAGTATCAGCTGAAAATCGTGGAAGAGCATCTGGAGATGATCCATCATGCGCTCTCGCTGTTCGGCAAGCCGAAGGAGCTTATTTCCTGGGTGACGGAGGACAAGGACGGCACGACGCTCGTCATCATGCCGAAGATGGTCAAGGAAGTGCTGCAGGACAAGGTGTTCTCGCAGCATATGCCGATCGTGTTCTCGTCGGCGACGCTTTCGGTCGACGGCTCCTTTGCGTTTATCGCGGACAGCCTCGGCATCGATTCGTATTTATCGTTCTCCGTGGCGTCGCCTTACAATTACGCGGAAAGCATGAAGATCAGACTCGCCGCGGAAAGCGCGGTATCGGCCAAAATGAAGCAAACGATGCAGCTGCTTCAAGAGACGGAAGGCAGGGCGCTTATTCTGTTCCCGTCCCATGAAGAGCTCGAGCAGTTCAAGGGCGACGTCCGCTTGTTTCCGGAGCTTGCGCAATATCGGATTTTGTATGAAGGGGAAGCGGAAATCAGTCATCTCATTTCCGTCTTTCAGAACGACGAGCCGACCGTCCTATGTGCCGTGACGTTATGGGAAGGCCTCGATATTCCGGGTCCGTCGTTATCGCAGGTCATCGTATGGTCGCTGCCGTGGCCGCCGAACGATCCGGTGTTCGAGGCGAAACGCCGCGACGCCGCGAATCCCCTTGCCGAGGTCGACATGCCGTACATGCTGCTCCGGTTAAGGCAAGGCATCGGCCGCTTGATCCGTTCCCGGGAGGACCGGGGGACGGTTACGATTTTCGGCAAGGAACTGAACCGGAAGGAAATTTTCGAGCGGGTGACCCAGCTGTTGCCCGAAGGAACCGAAAGGATGACGATAAGTTGACGATTACCGAATACAGCGTGGAGCAAATTAAAGACCCGTTCGGCATTGTTCCGGGCGCGCGCTACGAGTTTATTTTGAATATCGAAGTCGACGAAGACGATGAGCTTTACTCCGAGAACGGCTTGTATATCCGCGCGATCTACGGCGTGCAGGAGGAGAAGTCCGGCCTTGTCAAATACGAACTGTACGAGCGGGGCGTGGACAAATACCTCGATTTCGAGCTGGAGGACGACGAGATCGCCGAAGTCGAAAAATTTTGCCGCGAGCATTTGGAATAGCTCGAAATCAAAAAAAGCTGGTGCCCACATTTGTGGATATCAGCTTTTTTCGTATCGGTTACCAGCAGTCTTGCTCTACGGTTGTGCGGTCCCCGGTTACGGTAACGACGGAGCGGCCGGTCAAAGACTCCGTATAGCCGCAAATCGTTTGTTCAACCTGATTTCCCTCCGCATCGGCATACAGCATATAAACGCCTCCCTCGCCGGTCAGTTCAAGGTCGGGCTTAATTTTGGCCGATTTGCCGCTTTTAATCGTTTTGCCGGCCATATCTTTGGAGCCGGTCTTGACCACACCGCCCGCGCCGTCGCTATCCAAAATTCCGGTTTCGATGATCACGATGTCCGATTCCGATTGATTATGAACGGTGACCGTAAAAGGGCGAAACATGTTCAATACGCTTTGAACCTCTTCATCGTTAAGCGCGTCGTTAATCGCGTATGCGATCAGACCTCCAACAACAACGATACCAAGAATAAAGGCAGCTAACGTCCGCTTCATCGTTTCCTCCATCTTCTTGCAACGAATTGTATTCAGCACCGCATGAACTTCCATCTCCATCGACGGGAGTCCGGCTGTAAATGTTGCAAACAGGAGAAGGGACGGCGCCCGTAGAATTACATAGGCGATACACCGCGGGAGGTGACGCAATTGGCGAAGCACGGTACGATTGTTTCATTGCTGGAGCGCGATGCGCTTACGAATTTGTCTCTGTTAAAGATGCTGGAAACGTTCGGCAGTCAGATCGAAGCGATCCATGTTTCCGACGCTGAAGACTGGGGCGTTCTACTGCTTCTTCCGACGGAGGCGTCGCCTTACGACCGGACCGTATATCCGGGAACGGCTTATGTCGTTTTTGCGGCGTATACGAATGCTTCGCTGTTTCCGAGGCTGGCCGAGCGGCTGCCAAGGCGGGAGCGGCTTGTGATTAAGCTGCAGGACAACGCTTATGCCGCCGATTTCGGCTCGGTGCTCGCCATGGAGAGGATACGCTCTTTCGTATCTTTTACAGCTCCTGCAGGCGCGGAGTATGGCGCAAGCGAAGACGTAACGACCGGGACCGCTTATGACGAGGAGCAGGCGGAGCTATGGATGGCCAACGGCTACGAACGCGGCGAGCTGGAGTCGTATTTTAAGAAAGGCGCGTTGTCCTTCAGCTTGCGGCGCGAAGGCGAATGTGTCAGCACCTGTCTCGTGTTTCCGAATTATAAACGGATATGGGAGATCGGGGCGGTTCATACGAAGGAGAGCTGGAGAGAGCGGGGACTGGCGAAAATAACGGTCGAACACGCGCTCCATCATACGCTGCAGAGCGGCCTGATTCCCCGCTATAACGTCGCGGAGTCGAACACGGCTTCCATCCGGCTGGCCGGGGCCGTCGGCTTGACGCCTTTCATGACATTGGAGCATTATTTGGCTTAAGCAGCTACGCGGTTTTATAGGAAACCGCTGTCCGACCACCGAACAGATTGGAGTACTTGAACGATGGATATCGAAGCTTTATACCGGGAATATAAACCGCTGCTGTTCCGGGTCGCCTATCGGCTGCTCGGCTCCGCTTCGGACGCGGAAGACGCCGTGCAGGACGCTTTCGTCGCGCTGCAGCAGTCGCCGCAGCAGACGATTGAGCATCCGAAAGCTTATTTGGCCCGCGCGGTGACGAACCATGCGCTTAACAAGATGAAATCCGCGCAGCGCAAGCGCGAAACGTATGTCGGCCCTTGGCTGCCGGAGCCGGTATTGTCCGAGCCATATCCGGCCGACGCCGATCCGGCTCTCACGTTCGAGCGGCAGGAGCAATACGGCTATGCTTGGATGGTCATGCTGGAGAAGCTGTCGGCTCCCGAACGCGCCGTGTTCGTGCTGAGAGAAACGCTGCAATACGATTACGCGGAGCTGGCCGAAATGCTGGACCGTACGGAAGCGGCGTGCCGGAAGCTGTACAGCCGGGCCAAGTCGAAGCTGGAGGAGCTGCCGGAACCGGCCGCTACGAGAGCGGGAGAGGGAGAAGCGTTTGTCCGCGCGTTTACGGAAGCCGCTCGCAATGGAAGCTTTGAACCGCTTATCGGCTTATTGACGGACGACGCAACGTTGATCAGCGACGGCGGAGGCAAAGCGAGGGCCGCTTTGCGTCCGATTCGCGGGAAGGAGCGGGTGCTTGTTTTTTTCCGCGGCATCCGTTCCAAAGGCTCGCTCGATGGAGAACTGCGCGCGCTGCGCATAAACGGGCAGCTTGGCTTGTTATGGCTGCGGCAGGGTAAAACGCCGTTGCTCTTAACGTACGGGCCTGCACCCGGCACGGGGATCAACGCATTGTTTCTTGTATCGAATCCGGATAAGCTGAAGGGGGCCGAACTTTTTTTGCCTTAACGGTCACAAAATTCCCTTCTGCGTTGTTTATAAGGCGTACACCATCAAACGGAGGGATTCGATATGGAATTAAGAATGAAGCACCATGAAGTGAACCCGGCGGTTTACCAGACGATGCGAAAGTTTGAAGAGTTTATGAAAACGACGGAGCTCGATCCGATCCTTTATGAGCTCGTTAAAATCCGGGCATCGCAAATTAACGGCTGCAGCTACTGTCTCGATATGCATACGAAAGCTACGCGTAAGCTTGGGGAAACCGAGCAGCGCGTCAATCTGATTTCCGTCTGGCGCGAGACGCCGTATTTTACGGCGAAAGAAAAGGCGGCGCTGGAGCTGACGGAAGCGCTGACGCTCGTATCGCAACGCGGCATTCCGGATGAGCAGTACGACAAAGTGCGCGAGCATTTTTCGGAGAAGGAATATTTGGCGGTCGTCATGGCGGTCATCACGATTAACGGCTGGAATCGGCTGGCCATCGCCACGAATATGTATCCGGGCTGCTTGGACTAGCCGGATATCGTTTGAATGCCCGGCCCTGCGGCCGGGCAGCCTGCAAGCCCTTGGCGCTTTTTCGATCCGGGAAGCTTGAAGGGCTTTTCCTATCCGCTAGGCACGCCGGGCGCGGCCCGTTAGTTCAGCAGCTGCTTCAGCTTCGATTCCGTCATCGTATCCGGGGCGGGCGTATAGATGCTGCATCGTAAATCGCCGCTTCCGTGAACCTGAAGGGATGTCAGCTGGAAATGCATGCGCCGGGCGCGGGCGTGCCGGAACTCGATGACGACTTCCGGGGCGCTGCTTACTTTGCTCTGCTCCCATAGCGGCGCAAAATCCGGGTATTGCTCGGTCATGCCCGCAATAAACCGTTCGTACCACTCGTCCTCCACGTATTGGCCGTAATAGGACCGGAAGATGGCCAAATAATCGCCGACGAACTGTTCCCAGTTCACGGCGAGCCGCCGCAGTTCTTTCCTGGAGAATAAAAGCTCGATCATGTTTCTTTCGTCCTGCGGGATGCCGTCGAAAGGAAGAAACACGTACGCGGCCGCCTCGTTCCAGCCGACGATATAAAAGCGGCGGTCCGTAATGATCGTAGGGCAATAACGCAGCTCCTGCATAATTTTGCGAAGAGCGGGGGTAATCCGCGGGCTTTCTTCCTTCACCGGTCCGGCCGCTCCCGTTCCTGCTTCCAGCGCCAGCGAAAACAAATATTTTCTTTCGTCCGCCGTCAGTCGAAGCGCCGAGGCTACGCAGTCCAGAACGGAAGCGGATACTTTAATGTCGCGCCCTTGCTCGAGCCATGTGTACCAGGTCGTGCTGACCCCGGCCAGCTGTGCGACTTCCTCCCGGCGCAGGCCGGGCGTCCGCCGCCTTCCCCCCGCCGGGAGGCCGGCCGATTCGGGCGAAAGCTTGGCGCGCTGCGATTTCAAAAAAACGGACAACGCTTGCAAACGTGTCTGGCGATTCATGGACGTACTCCTTTCCTGTTCACGATCCCGTTATCCTGTTACCTCTTATACTAGGATAAACTATAACTTGTAATAGGATAATCATCGTGACATCATAATACCATAACCAGTCAGAAATTAGGAGATGATGTCATGAATAGAGTCGTTGTGACGGGAATGGGAATCGTGTCGCCGCTGGGCAACGACGTAGATACGTTCTGGAGCAGGCTTTCTCGCGGGGAGTCCGGCATCGCGCGGATCGATGCGTTTGATACGGACGGATACAAAAGCAAAATCGCCGGCCTCGTCCAAAACTTCGACGCCGCTGAGAGGTTTGGGGCGAAGGAGGCGAGGCGGATGGACCGGTTTTGCCATTTCGCGCTTGCGGCCGCAGATGAGGCGATTATCCGCGCCGGTCTTGACATGAAGGCTACGGATCCCGAAAGGGCGGGCGTTTACGTCGGGTCCGGAATCGGCGGGCTGCAAACGCTCATGGAGCAAAACCGGATTCTGGCCGAACGGGGGCCGTCGCGGGTTAGTCCGACGCTGGTGCCGATGATGATATCCAATATGGCTTCAGCCATGATCAGCATCAAATTCGGCATGCTGGGCCCGACCTTATCGCCGGTTACGGCGTGCTCGATCGGCAATACGGCTATAGGCGAAGCCTATCATGCGATTCGCGCCGGACGGGCGGACGTCATCGTCGCAGGGGGCGCCGAAGCGGCCATCGCGGACATATCGCTGGCGAGCTTCGGCAATGCGACCGCTTTGTCCACCCGCAACGACGAGCCGCGCCGGGCAAGCCGTCCGTTTGATGCGGACCGCGACGGCTTCGTGATGGCGGAAGGCGCCGCCGTGCTGGTGCTGGAATCGCTGGCGCACGCCGCCGCGCGCGGCGCTCGCATTTACGGGGAAGTTGTCGGATACGGGGCAAGCAGCGACGCTTATCACATGGTAGCGACTCACCCGGAAGGCGAAGGAGCCTACCGGGCCATGAAGGCCGCTTTGCGGGACGCGGGAATCGCGCCGGGAGACGTCGACGTCATTAGCGCGCATGCGACGAGCACCGAGCTGGGAGATCGTTCGGAGACGGCTGCCATCAAGCGGCTGTTCGGCGGCGATGCATACCGTGTGCCGGTAACGGCGACGAAGTCCATGCTTGGCCATATGCTCGGCGCATCCGGCGGAGCGCAAGCGATCGCGCTGCTGAAAGGACTGGAGGAAGGCCTGATTACGCCGACCATCAACCTGGAGAATCCCGACCCCGAGTGCGATCTGGATTACGTGCCCAATGAAGCGAGAGAAGCGGAGCTTAACACCGCAATGTCCAACAGCTTTGGCTTCGGCGGACACAATGCCGTCATCGTGCTGCGAAAGTTTGCTCCGTAAAGCGGTTGAAATCAAACGGAATCGCCTTTATCCTTGTATGTAAACGATGCAAGGGAGAAAGGTGCGGTCCGCAACATGAGTTATTCGATCGAGATGGATTTATTGGGGGACTGGAATAAAACGGTGAAGGAAATGTTCCGGGGATCGGGTTATCCGCTGCCCGAAGAGTTAAGCGACAAGGAGATCGGCGTCGCCTACTTTCTTCAGTCGGCCGGATCGGAAGAAGAGGCCGAGCGGCTGCAGGCGGATAACGCGGCGCGGCTGAACGGCATGCAAGCGACCCTTTTGGAGCATTTCGAGTCGGTTATTCTGCCGGATATCCGCAAGCGAACGGGTTATGAGGGCGACAGCTTTTCGTTCAAATGGGTATACCAGCAAGGCGAGCATATTATCGAGGAGAAATCGTCCTACCGGATTCCGTTGTAATAGGCAAGAACGAAAAAAGGAAGAAGGCGCAACGCCATCTTCCTTTTTTTGTTCCTGCCTTCTGATGAAAATAAAGTTGTTCTGTAGCAGTATTATGGAATCCTTTAAAAAGAGTTCTGACTGCCGATTTGCCCTTCTATTGCTATAATGAGAGAAACGTATAGGAAAGGGCGGACATTATGTAATGGAAACGATCATTCGAAGCAAGACGGCCCGTGTAACGCTTTCACTTCTAACCGCCGTCATAGGCGGCTTTCTGTTTGAATGGCTGCAAATTCCCGTCCCTTGGCTGCTAGGGCCTATGATTGCCACATTAATCGGCTCTTCTGCATGGAAAGGGAGTTATGTATGGCCAACGCCCATACGGAATGCCAGCATGATTACGATCGGTTATACGATGGGATTGGCAATGACGGGAGAAGCGCTCCGGGAAATCGGCAGGCAGCTCCCTTATATGCTAATCATGACGGCGCTTTTGCTGCTTTATTGTGCATGTATCGCTTACGCCGTGTCCAAACTGTCGAAATCGGATTTTAAAACGGCATTAATGAGCAGCATTCCCGGCGGACTTTCGCAGGTGCTTATATTGGCGGAGGAAACGAAAGGCGTCAATATTACGGTCGTAACCGTAACGCAAGTGATGCGGGTCATGATGATCGTCGTTTGCATGCCGCTGATTGTGTATAGTCCGCTCTTGGGTTATGCGGAAACGACGGGGTATGAGACGGCGGTTGCCGAGACTTCGGCTGCTGCCACGGCTGAAGCGGCAAGCTGGGGCGGACTGTTTCCGAATGTGCTGTTGTTCGCTTCAGTCTGTACCGTTTTTGCTCTTGCCGGTCAAAAGATTAAGCTGCCTACCGCGTTTCTGCTGGGGCCGATAATAGGTTCTTCGATTATGCAGTTTCTTGGAATTCGCGGTCCCGTGCTTCCGGATGCGATCATGAACGGGGCACAGCTAAGCATCGGCGTTTATGTCGGACTTATGCTAAAACCGGCCCAGCTTCCGAACAAGCTTCGAACACTAACGCTGGCGGCGGCCAGCGGCATGGTGCTTATCGCAGGCGCGGTCGGCTTTAGCTTGCTGCTGTCCAGGCTTGAGCCGGTATCCTTCGCGACCGGACTGCTTAGCCTTGCGCCCGGGGGTATGGATCAAATGGGCGCCATCGCCCATGCGATCGACGCGGATTTATCGATGGTAACGGGCTACCAGTTGTTCCGAATTTTTTTTATTTTATTTGTCGTTCCTCCATTATGGCGTGTTCTGTTTAAGACCAAGCCCTCCAAGGCTGTACGGGCGGGGACAGGGAAATGAGCGGCATGGCAAAAAGAACAGCTCTGCTCCTTTCGGTGTTGCAAATTTTCAGCTTCGTGAGCATTGGAAAACGTACCTGCTTGGCACATCGTCATAAATTTAGAAAAGGCACCCTGATGGGTGCCTTTTCCTTGTTGCACGCAACATGAGCGTCATCGATAGAGTGAATATCCTAGGCATATACTCTTATAACTTGGAAAACGAATATGGTTCTTTGGAGCAATTTAATTATTTTCCAATTATGGTGGATTTAAAGAAAAAGCTTTTATTTGGAGGGAAACGCAATGAAACGAAGGTTTATGCTTTTGCTTTGTGGATTTCTAATGCTGACGCTGCTGTTGCCCTTTCAGGCAGCTGCCGCCGAGTCCGATTCCGCGTTGGCAGCAGAGAATTCGAGATCGGGTGTAACGATGGTTGCAGGAGGACACCATACTCTCGCTTTAAATCAGAACGGCACCGTCTGGGCGTGGGGAAGTAATGAATACGGACAACTCGGCGATGGAAGCACGACAAACAGATCCACTCCTGTTCAAGTGCAGGGTCTCAGTTCGGCGACAGCCATAGCTTTAGGAGATAACCATAGTTTGGCAATTAAAAGCGATGGAACGGTATGGGCGTGGGGATCTAATGGCTATGGGCAACTCGGCGATGGAAGTATAATAGAGCGTCACACTCCTGTTCAAGTAGAGGGTCTCAGTTCGGTGATCGACATTGCTGCGAATTTCGGGCATAGTTTGGCACTCAAAAGCGACGGCACCGTCTGGGCGTGGGGAAACAATGAATTGGGGCAACTCGGCGATGGAAGCACGACAAACAGATCTACTCCTGTTCAAGTGCAGGGTCTCGATTCGGTAATCGCTATCTCTGCGGGTTACGGGCATAGTTTGGCACTCAAAAGCGACGGCACCGTCTGGGCGTGGGGAAACAATGAATTGGGCCAACTCGGCGATGGAAGCACGACAAACAGATCTACTCCTGTTCAAGTACAGGGTCTCAGTTCAATGGTAGACATCGCTTCAGGGGATTATCATAATTTGGCAATCAAAAGCGATGGGACGGCATGGGCTTGGGGAACGAATTGGCTCGGTGAATTGGGAGATGGAAGTTATTACCCCCAATATACTCCTGTTCAAGTACAGGATCTCAGTTCGGTGATCGACGTTGCTGCGGGTTACGAGCATAGTGTGGCACTTAAAAGCGACGGAACGGTATGGATTTGGGGAAATGACGAATTTGATCCATGGGGGTATGGACACGGTTGGCCCGTTCAAGTACAGGAGCTCCGTTCGGTTGTCGAAATCGCCGCAGGCAATCAGCATAGTTTGGCGGTAAAAAACGACGGAACGGTGTGGGCTTGGGGAAAGAATGATTATGGACAACTCGGCGATGGAACAAAGACAGCCCGTTTTACTCCCTTTCAAGTTCTCGGAATTGGCGAACCCGGTCCTGAAGCGCCAGAGTGGCCTGAAGGCGACGTGCTGACGGTTACCGATGTGACCTATAACAGCGTACGGCTGAATTGGCAGCCGGCGACGGATGAAACGGGTGTAGACAAGTACTTGGTATATCAAAACAACACGCTGCTGGCTACCCTGAACGGGGATACGCGCCACTATGATGTGAAGGGGCTGTCTTCACATTCGTCCTACCTGTTTTCACTGATCGCCGTCGATGCCGATGGCAACCAAAGTGCGAAAATAGACGTGACGGTCACTACTGCCGACAATAAAGGTGAAACGCTGCTTTACCGCTTCAACGGAAGCGTACTCGACTATGACGAAAGCCGTATACTTTGGAGAGAAGGGGATCGAGTGCTCTGGCTGTACAACCGGGCTGACCAAAGCCAAGTAAAGGTTCACGACGGTACCACGGCCGGGGCCAATTATACCATTGATACCGCTAAGCTATCCGCTGACGGCGTTGTGTATAACATAGTCGGGAGGGGGTTGTCAACTCGATATTGGAAGGACGGCGCGGATCAAAACTATTTTGGCGGGTGGCTGATCGATGTAGATGGAAATTTTGCGATATTTAATGACGGAGATAACTATGTTGTGGATGTAACTACAGGAGAGTCCCGATCATTACCGATTGGGGAAGCTGAAATTCTAGAACCCGTCTATTTTGATCTGTTGGCGGACGGAACGGTGGTTTATACGGATGGACTTTCAGAATCCAGCCTTCACAAGTCTCTCCCCGACGGTACGTTGACGACATACGCGCCTTTATCGGGCTACCTTGCATACTCCGGGGCTTTGAGCGACGGAAAAAACATCATCTATAAAGCGCTCACGAGTGATTCCGAGTGGTGGGAGCTTCAGGTACGCAGTGCAAAGGGCGAAATCACTACATTGGTCCAGAATCCTTCTTCGACAGAAGCCCAGTTCTCCGACCCCAAGACATCCTACCAGATCAACAACGGATGGATTGCCTATAGGGAGTATGATGCGGAAGAAGATCGATGGATCTTGTATGCCCGGTCACCGGAAGGCGTGAAAAAGCAAGTGTTTGCAACCCCCGGGGACGGCACTCCCCTTTCCATCAAGCAGCTGGCACCAGACGGCACGGTAGCGTACACGCTTGGGGACACAACTTACATTCATTCTGCTGAGGGCAAACTCTTGTATTCCTTCAGCGGTCCGGGGGATTTACAATACCGCTCCGGCACCTGGTATCGAGTTGACGGAGGTTCGTTGTACTCGATTCAAGCTGCAAATCCTGAAGAGCCGCAGTGGCCTGAAGGCGACGTGCTGACGGTTACCGATGTGACCTATAACAGCGTACAGCTGAATTGGCAGCCTGCGACGGATGAAACGGGTATAGACAAGTACAAGGTATACCAGGACAATGCGCTGCTGGAGACGCTGAACGGGGACGTGAACAGCTATGAAGTAAAGGGGCTTTCTCCAAATTCGTCTTACCTCTTTTCATTGGTGGCGGTCGATGCCGATGGCAACCAAAGCGTAAAAAAAGAAGTAACGGTCACGACTGCCGCATATGCAGCTCCCGGCTCTTTGCATCTTTCCGATTCCAAAACTTATTCAGACGGCCGGTACAATTATGAGTATTTGTTATATTACGGGTACATATCGTCTCCAGGCCAAGTGTTGAGCGGGTCCTGGACCCCTCCTGAAGGCTACCGCGGGGTCGTCAATGTCTCCATGATTTCTCCGGAAGGGGAAGATTACGACCTTTGTCTGGCGACCGTGGACGACAATTACCCGTCTTGCGGTCCCAACACGGAGCACCCGGACGGCTCCGAGTTCAGTACGATCGAGGTGCCGGCAGATAACACCGCAGAGTGGAGAGTTAAGGGACATACGGAAAATGATTACAGTCCCGATGAGAAGGTTTTCGTATATGTGAGTATCCGATATGACAATCGTTAAACCGCCGGGCTCCATGAATTTTTAACGGGACTCGGCAAGGTTGAAAGGCCTTCGAATATTAAATGCAGAACGGACGCCTCGGTCGATTACAAGGCGTCCGTTCATATGTCTTTGCTCGAATGGCGGCGGCAGATCATCAGCCGCTGTGCTTTCCTGCAGAGTGATTATAATACGCGGCGCGCGGTCACGTAGTGCGTGGACCAATAGCCCGACGTGAGCGAATTGATCGCCAGCCCGTTCACGGATGGCGTATCGTGGATGAATTGTCCGTTGCCGATATAAATGCCGACATGGTTAATGACTTTGTTGTTGCTGCCGACCGTGTCGAAGAAGACAAGATCGCCCTTATTCAGGTTGCTCTTGCTGACGTAAGAGCCTGCCGTCTTCTGGTATTTCGTGCCCCACTTCAAGTCGACGCCGACTTTAGCGAAGACGAATTCCGTGAACGAGGAGCAATCGAAGATAAGCTTCGAAGGGTTCCGCGTACCGAAATCGTAGGTTACGCGACCCATGTAGCTTTTGGCGATCGCCACGACTTGGTCTGCTTTCGAACTATTGCTCGAGGAGCCGGAGGAAGAAGAAGTCCCGCCGTAGTTCGTATACTTACTGTTAGCGGATATGTATCCGGTGTTACCCTTCTGATCTTTCACTTTAAGCCAATAGCTGTTCACCTTGCTGATGACATGGACATATTCTCCCGTACGGATTAAGCGAATGACGTTTCCGCTAGCGCTTGCGCTGGCGCGAAGGTTAACTCCATACGTAACCTTCGTCTCGCATGCGGTTGCTGCGAACGCCTTCGGCGTCGAGGCTTGTCCAATGCCGATAGCTCCGAACCCTATGGCGGCGCACAAGCCGACAGCCAACACCCGGCGGATGGCCGACTTGAATCTAGTCATGTGAATCCCTCCAAAGTATTTTATTCGGGATTCACCATAACACAAATCCGGCGGCCTAAACTTTTCCACGAAGGAATCAAACGCCGCCGGGACGGACAAAATCGCGCATTATTAGAAATCGCTGAGAAATTTCTAATATACCTGAGGAAGGCCTGCATTCTTGCCCATATTTTAATGTCTTAACAAAGCAAATGCGGATCCAGGCGATTGTAATTGTATTTCGCTTATTAAACATGCAAGCATCATCGATTCTTGCAGAAGGCTTTGCCGTATGTCGCCCAAGTCAACAACCGTTGTCCAGCCTATATCTTTGAGCAGCGCTCTGACCTGGTCCTTAGATGAATTATCGTTTCCGGACATGAACATGATCGGCGAACCTTCTTTAAAATTCGGATGGATCATGATTTTGTCGTTGATCGTATTGAGTGTTTTAACAACATGACTTTCCGGCAATAACTTTTGGACTATTAGCCCTGCCGACGTATCGTGAAGGAGTAAGCGTGGACCGTTATCAAAATGTACGGCATTGCTTACATCAATGACCGTCTTGTTTTTTAGATAGACGGGATCGATGGCTTCAAGAACGTTTTTTAAACAGGACCAAGGGAGTGCTGCAATTACGATCTCGCCAAACCGGGCGGCTTCTTCAAATGAAGCAATGTCCCCGGATTCGCCTGCCTCTTGCCTCCAAGAAACATGCTTCGAGTTATGCGGTTCTCGGCTGCTGATTACGACACGATGACCGGATTTAACAAATCCGGTTCCTAACCTTTTACCGACATTTCCAGCTCCAAGAATTCCAATGTTCATACACCTACTCTCCTCTCTACGCGTGATTATATGAACTTTATGTTTGACGAACAATAAGGCACTTTTAAGTATCCAACCATACGGGTTATGATATGGGGTATAATATTGGTAAAAATGGGGTGAGCGGATGCCTGTCCAACTAAATGAGTGCCCGGTAGAAGTTGTATTTACGATGTTAAGCGGGAGATGGAAAATTCCGATCTATAGATACTTATATAAAAATAACAAACCCGTGCGTTATAGTGAGTTACTGCGGCATTTGCCGTCGATTTCGAAAAAAATATTAACGGAGCAGCTTCGCGAATTGGAGCGTGATGGAATCATTGAAAGGAAATCATATCCCGAATCTCGACCGAGAGTAGAATATACGTTGACTTCGTCCGGAAGATCGATGATCGTATTTCTCGATAAAATGAGCGAGTGGGGCGAAGAACACTTACTGCCAAATAAACCGGAATACAAATGGGGGAACGCATAATTAGCCCGTTAAACTGCGAGATTCCTCTTACTTAATGAAGGGGTATCATCTTTTGAAAGACCATAATAAGGGACAACCGTACATGCCCTGACAAGTCGGTCTGTCGTAGGGGGAACGTGGTATTTCGGCCGTCAGGTCAGTGGACACCAAACGTTCACTCTTTATTACGGCATTTACAGAAAACAGGCTTTACATCATTACCATCCGTGGTCGGCTCCGGGTTCGACTCAGAGGGCCGCGAGATGCTTAGCTTTATCGATGGGGAGTTCGTTCACCCTGGCCCTTGGAGCGATAATGCGATAGTAGAAGTCGGAAGGATGTTGCGGATACTTCATGATGCTTCTGAAAATTTTGAGCCTGCTGCCAATGCGGTGTGGAAACCGTGGTTTTTGAGGGAGCTGCGCGATACGAAGTATGTATACAGTCACGGTGATGTAGCGCCATGGAATATGGTAACACGAGAAGGAATGCCTTTTGCGCTAATTGATTGGGAGTTTGCCGGTCCTGTCGATCCATTGGTTGAACTTGCGCGCGTATGTTGGCTCTTTCCGCAGCTTCATGATGATGATGTTGCAGAAATGGTTGGTTTGCCCTCGCTTGATATTCGAGCTCGGCAGCTCCGGCTACTTACGGATGCGTATGGGTTAAATCCCGCACAAAGACATGAATTATTTGATCTGATCATAGAAGTCGTTGTGCGCGAGACAGCGGAGGAAGCAATTGAAAAACGCATAACTCCGGACTGTCATGGGCAGCTTTGGGGGCTTGCTTGGAGAGCGCGGGCTGCAGCATGGATGATGCGGCATCGTATAGTTCTGCAAAATTCGCTTGCGTAATTGGATTTGACCAGATCGCTCAACGAATCGGTGAACGTTATTTGAATGAAACAGCCGCAGTCTAAGACTTTATTTTCGAGTCCTATTCTGCTGCTGTTTCATTTTGCTTGGTCAGTCTAATACGTAATTCTAGAGAGCTTATAGAAATTCATTTCGAACCCAAAATCCTCATGCCCTCGAGACCGATTTAACACGCCGTTCAAGCCATGCGCTCCATAAAGCGACGGCAATGCCGGTTAACGTGATAAGAGAAGCGGTCCAAGGGAGCGCATTAAGACCGAGTCCGGCGTCAATTACGGCGCTTCCCGCAAAAGAGCCGAGAGCGTTGCCGAGATTAAAGGCCGAAATATTAAGCGTAGAGGCCAGCTCCTGCGCCCCTCCGGCTTGACCCAGAACGCGCATATTCAGCGGCGTCATAAGGCAGTAGGCGGCAATCCCCCACACAAAAGCGGCTGCGAAAGCGGTCGCTTCATCGCGGCTTGCCCAAGTAAAGACGGGCATCGAAACGGCCAGCAGCACCATGCCGCCGAGCAGCGCGGCTTGCAATCGCCGGTCGGCAAGCCAGCCGCCCAGCAAGTTGCCGACGACGGAGCCGGCTCCGAATACGAGCAGTATTGCGGATGTCATCGTGCCGGAGAAGCCCCCGTTGCGTTCAAGGATCGGAGCGATATACGTAAAGACGGTAAACGTTCCGCCGGTACCGAAGACCGTCATGAGCAGCGCCAGTCCGAATTGCGGTGTCGTAAGCGAACGAAGTTGACGGGAGAGAGGGACGGATTCGGAGCGCGCTTGATCCGGCAATCGGCCGATGAAGACAAGAAGGGCAAGAGCCAGCACGGCAAGCGACAAAAAAGGAGCGCGCCACCCGAACAGCTCGCCGAGCATCGTTCCGAGCGGAGAGCCGACGACGACCGCCACGGTCAAGCCTGACGCGACCATGGCAATGTTCCGTCCTTCCTTGCCCGGTTCGGCCATGTCCTTCGCCATGACGACGATAATGCCGAACAATACGCCTTGCGCCAAAGCGCTGACGATTCTTCCGGCGAGCAGCATCCCGTACGAAACGGCAAATCCGCATAGCGCGCTTCCGAGAATAAACAACATGAGAAACCCAACCAGCAGCGGTTTGCGCGGCATTGTTCCGGTTAACGCCGATAATACGGGTCCGCCGATTACGACGCCTAACGCGTAGGCGGTTACGAGCAGGCCGGCCGCCGGCACCGAGACGCCGGTATCTTCGGCGATCGGGAGAAGCAAGCCCATCGGCAGCAGCTCGGCGGTGCCGACCGCAAAGACGGCGATCGTCAAGAGCCATAAGGCGAAGGCGCTCTTATTGCGGCGAGCTTCGGTTATCGCAACAGTTTTCATAAGATATTCCCCCTATAGGACAAGAATGGGAGACGATCCTGCGAGGGCATGTGCTTGCCGATTTGCGGACAAGTCCGCGGTTATCGGACGATCGGCATCAAGCTTTCCGTCACGAAATGTCCGGCACGTCCTTCGATGTGAGATACATACACTTCGCGGCTCGGGACGTCCGGCTGGATGGCGTAGCCGTTCCGTTCGATCCAGACGCCGAGATCGAGGCTTACGGGACTGTCGGTATCCGGACGGCTGACATGCGTAACGGAAGCGGCCGTAACTGCGGGCAGAAGTTTTACCTGAAACGGCCCCGAAGACGGCATTTCGCCATGGAACGGAACCGCAACCTCCAGATGGATATTCGTCTCGCATTCCGGGCAGGCATGCCAGACGACGATATGCGGCGCCGCAGGCACGATTCCGTATCGTCTCGCGTGATTGTCCAGTTCTTCGAAAAGCTCCGGAATATCGGATCGGCTGGCCGTCGTTTCCAGCGTGACGGCTAGAATCGGCTCGACCTGCTTCACGACGACTTCGCGCAAGGCGCTAACGTTTTCTCCGCGTTCGATCTGCTCGATTCGAGCTTCGATGCGCCGCAGCCGTTCCATCTCCGCTTGAATGAGCTGCCGGGCTTCCGCTTGCTTAAGCCGAAGCATGCCGCGCACTTCCGCCGTAGAAATGTTCTCGCGAAGCATTTGTTTAATTTGCTCCAATGTGAAGCCCAGCTCTTTGAAAGCCAAAATCCGGTGCAGCCGGATGAGCTGGTCGCTGGCGTAATAACGATAGCCGGATTCGGGATCCGTATAGGCGGGCTTCAGCAGGTCGAGCTGGTCATAATAACGGAGCGTTTTGGCCGGCACTTGGCTGAGCTTGGAAAATTCGCTTATTTTAAACATCGCATCGCCTTCTTTCTTCAATCGGATCGTCTCGGGACTACTATAAACGTTCCAGACAAGGGGAAAGTCAAGGGGAAAACGAAAACCCGAGTCAACGATGACCGGGTCCGCGGTTAACCAATATGTTGATGTTAAAAATCGCTAAAAGGAACCGCGCGGAATCAGCTCATGGCTGCCGTTTCGCCGTTCGCGGACCGGGCAAACTCCCGCCATTTTGCCGCGAAGCGCTCCATTTCGTCCGCAGCATCGCCGATCCGGGCAACCCAGGCGGATTTCGCTTGCCCGTCCAGTCGCTTGAACGCATCCAATTCCCGCGGCGATAACTCGGCTGCGCGAAGCGACGCTTGAAGCCGCGACAGCTTGTCTTCCAGTCCTTGAAGCGCAGGCTCGTCTAAAGCGTCTGCGGAAAAGGCGGCTTGTACAACAGCGGGTCCGGTGCTTCCGTTGACCGGCGCGGAGCCGACCGGCGCTTGAGCGGCGTCTCCTGCCGGCGCGTCCGGCCGCCCGACCTGTGCTTGCGGCACGGCTTCGCCCGCAACATCAGCCGCGCCAGATACGCCGGCGAGCGGCGCAACCGATTCGGAGGCTTGGCGTTCGGCCTGCCCGGCGGCCTTTCGCTCCGCGGCTTCCTGCGCCGCCGCGGCCTTGGCTTCCTTCTCCTGCTTGTTCAGGCGATACGTCGACCAGGTTTCCAGCAGCCCCGGTCCCGTTTTGAACAGCAGCTTCGCCTTGGTGCTGTCCGAGATGTCCTTGTCCTTGAACAGCTTGGCGATTTTCTTCACGTCGCTCACCGGCATCTCGTCCCTGGCCATAATGAGCGCCAAAGAATCGCGGTATTCCGCCGGCAAATCTTTCAGCGGCAGCAGCTGGTCCTCCGTCAACTGGTCTTTGCGGATTTGGGTGCCGCTGACGACCAGCTTTTTGACGGCGCTGCCGAATTTGAGCAGCTCGCATTTGTTTTTTATGTACGATTCCGGCTTGCCCAGCTTGCCGGCCAGAAACTTGACCGAGCTGTTGAACCGAGGGTTGTGCAGGAGCTTGTCGAACGCTTCGGCCTCTTCGATCGGCGTAAAGCCTTCGCGCGTCAAATTTTCGGCGATCTGCTCCAAATAAATTTCCGTTTCGTCGGTCAAATTCGAGACGATGCAAGGGATCGTCGTCCGGTTCAGCGCGACGGAAGCTTTGTATCTGCGGTTGCCGTAAATGATTTTATACCGGCCGTCCGGCATCGGCCTGACTTTGATCGGGGACAGCAGGCCAAGCTCCTCGATGCTGTTCATAAGCTCCTGCAGCGATTCTTCCCCGAAGCGGTAACGCGGCTGGTCCTTGTCCTCATCGATCAAATGCAGCGGCAATTGTACGATATCCATATCCATAAATCCTCCCAGAGTCAACAAGTAAAAAAGAGAAGGCAAAATATAAAAGCCGCGCGCGCGGCTTGCAGCCGATGGTTGATGCCCGCAGTGGGACGGGTATCCTGTTTATCTCATCATTATATACTACGGTTTCGTGTTCAGGAAAGAAAACAAGGAGGATTAACCCGGAGGAAAGCGGAAGTTTGTCCAAAATTATGGAAAAAGAAGGGATGAAAACGCTTACTAAATTAGTTCTTTTTTTGTAATCATTTGGCATAAGATAGTACTAGACAGCTCATGGGGAGGCGAGACGAGGAGGTGAATGCAATGAGCGTTAATGAAGCGCTGACATTAATGATTTCGTTCGCCACTCTGGTTGTATCCATCCTTGCTTTCCACGGCAAGAAATAGACCCGCTAGAATGAGCAACGGTCTATTCCGTCAAAGGATCAAGAACCGCCCATGAGCTTGTCGTCGGTTTCGGGAGCCGTCTGCTAGCCGGCTCCCGATACACTAACGTATACTATTCGGGCCGAACCGGGTTTATGACCGCATCGGAAAGTTTGAGCCGGGTACCCGGCTAAGACCGGGCTGCCGTCAACAGCCGTTTGAAGCTTTCCGCGATGAGCGGAAGCGTGACGCCGCGCCTGACGGCAATGCCGAGTCGGCGCGGAGGAATGGGAACGGCCGTCGGCAGCGCGAACAGCTTCCCTTCCGCCAATTCCTCTTCCGCGAACGCGTGGGTGACGAAAGCGGCGCCGTACCCGCGGCGTGCAAGCTCGATCAGCATCTCCATGCTGCTCAGTTCCATATTGGCTTCGGCGGTTATTCCTTGGCCCGACAGCCATTGGTCGACGAAACGTCTCGTGCTGCTCCCTTTGGATAACAGCAACAGCGGAATTTGCGTCAATTCCGAAGCCGTCAGCGGTTCTCGTTCGGCCAGTCCGCGAAAGGCTTCGCCGACGACGAAGCCGTCCTGAATGTCCGCAAACGGCGTAATATCCAGCTCGGCATCTTCATAGGGCAAATGGACAAGCCCAAGATCGATATCATGGTTGAGCAGCCGCTCGCGGATCTCCGGCGTTTTGCCCTGAAACAGCCGGATGCTGATGCCGGGATTGTCCGCATGGAAGCGGTCCAGCGGCGGCAGAAGCAGATGCTTGATAATCGGACCGCTGCTTCCGATGCGAAGCTCCCCGGCGGCCAGCCCTTTCATGGCGGTTATTTTCGACTCGCCCGCCTGAAGATATTGAAACGATTTCTCGACGTAATCGAACAGAACGACGCCTTCCGGCGTTAATTGAACGCCTTTGGACAAGCGGTCGAACAGCTTGACGCCGAGCCCTTGCTCCAGTTGTTTGACCGCATAGCTGACGGAAGGCTGCGTCAAATGAAGCTCCTGCGCCGCCCGCGTTAAATTGCCGCATTTCGCCGTATGCCAGAAGATGCGGTACCATTCGGTATTCATCGTCATGGTATAAACCCTCTCTATGACAGATAGTCGATAATATAATTTCATTTATTTCATATTACGGATTATAATAAGGAATACCGAAGGAGTCAAAAGAACGAAATAGAGACGGGAGATGTGCAGCATGCCAGGAAGCAGCTACGGCGAATGCTTTAAAGTTACAACGTTCGGGGAGTCGCACGGCGAGGCGGTAGGCGTTATCGTCGACGGCGTCACGCCGGGCATCGAGATCGACGAGTCATATATCCAGGTGCAGATGGACCGGAGAAAGCCGGGCCAGTCCTCGGTGACGACGCCGCGCAAGGAATACGACGAAATTCATATTATGTCGGGCATGTTCGAAGGCAAGACGACGGGAACGCCGCTTTTTATCGTATTGTACAACAAGGATATGAAGCCAAGCGCGTACGACGACATTAAGGACGCGTTCCGTCCCGGCCATGCCGATTACACTTATTTGCAAAAATACGGCATCCGCGACCATCGCGGGAGCGGACGGGCTTCGGGACGCGAAACGGCAGGCCGCGTCGCGGCGGGGGCGGTCGCCCGCAAGCTGCTTGAGCACCGCGGCGTTCAGGTCGTCGCGTACACGAAAGCGATCGGCGGCATTCAATGCGAAACGTACGACGAAAGCATCATCGAAAAAAATCCGGTACGCGCCTGCGACCCGGTCGCCGCGGAGAAAATGGTCCAAAAAATCGAGCATCTCGCATCGATCGGCGACAGCTGCGGCGGCATCGTGGAATGCCGGATTCGCGGCTTGAAGCCGGGCATCGGCGAGCCGGTGTTCGATAAGCTGGATGCGGAGCTGGCCAAGGCGATGCTGTCGATCGGCGCCGTCAAGGGCATCGAGTTCGGCGCCGGCTTCGCCGCGGCGGAAATGCAAGGCAGCGAGCACAACGATCCGATGGACCGGAACGGCTTCAAGAGCAACAATGCCGGCGGCATTATCGGCGGTATCAGCACGGGCGATGAAATCGTGTTCCGCATCGCCGTTAAGCCGACGTCGTCGATTTCGGTGCCGCAGCAAACGATTAACGTCAAAGGCGAAGAGCAGGAAATCGTGACGATCGGCAGACACGATCCTTGCATCTGCCCGCGGGTCGTTCCTGTCGTGGAAGCGATGGCCTGCATCGTGCTGGAGGATCAGCTGAAACGCCAGGCGGCGCTGCATGACCGCGGCTTCGCATTTGAATCGGAATTTGAATAATTGGCTTTAAACCGCATATTACAAGCCTGAAAAAAAGGGGGTTCCCCGGATCCGTACGGACCGAAGGAATCCCCCCTTTTTTTGTTCTCGCAAGCTATGCGCCGTTTAACCGGTAGACGGCTTGTTCGGCAATTGGCCTTTTTGCCTCGTGTTTTCGTCGGTGGAGGCGGCTACATTATTCTCCGCTTCCCGCGAATGTTTCGCGTACGCATAGTTTTTGCCTTCGATAGACATTGGTTTGCGAGCCATGGTATTCCTCCTCCTCTTGCTGGTCGCCCTTCATAAGGAATGAGGCGGTTATATCGTTTCCCGAATTTGGCAGCTTTATTCCGCGGCCGTTAAATAAATGAGGCGGGCGGCGCATACGATGGGAAGAGGAGGCGGTTGCGATGGAAGAAAAGGTGCGGAAGTATTACAAACTGAAGGCGAAGCTGAAGGAGATGGAGCAGGAGCTTGGAGAGCTTCGTCAAGAAATATTGGATTATTATGCCGAACAGGAACGGTTGCAAGGCCCGGTCCCGTCATTGAAGCTTGGTTCTTATCAAGTGAAAGCGATCGTTCAGGAGCGGAAAGAATACGACGACGGGAAGCTGTACCAGTCGTTGCCCGATCCAAGCATGTGGCGGCTCGTATCCAAAGCCGACGGAGCCAAGGTGGCGGGGTTGATAAAGCTTAACGTCCTTAACGATGAAGCGGTTAAAGAAACGTACACGGTCAAAAAAATAACTTTGCTTCAAGTAGACAAAATATGACGAAACTAGTTAAAGATAGCTAAAGAAAGATAAAGATAGCTAAAGGAAAATTAAGGATTGCCGCGAATCCCTAAGTAAGCAGAGCCGGAGCCAGCTTTTAATGCCGTAAAACGTCGCCGTCCTTAATGAACGCTAAACGATTCGTTCCGGTTCGAGAAAACGCAAATTATGAAACCGAGGAGGAACGCGAGATGAATCCGATGGTTATGCGAATGAAACCGGCCGCAGTGGCCCATGTCCTGGTTCGAATAACGGCAGCCGCCTTAATAGCGGCTTTATGGCTTGACGGAGGGGGCGGCTCGATCGGCGCCGATCTTCGTTTGGACGGCAGCATGGGTCCCGATAACAGCCGGCCATATGCGTCGCTTCAATCGATGTCGGCGGACAAGCAGGAGGAAAGCTCCTCGCCGGACCATATCGCTTTTTTGATCGGGAAGCTCAAAGACAAGTCCTACACGGAAACGTACGGCGAAGGGTATACGTGGTACACCGCTGCGGAGGAATTAGGGACGATCGGCAAGCCGGCGATTCCGGCTTTAATCGCCAATCTGGATACGGATGACGATTACGAGCGGACGTTGACGCTGTACGCCTTGCTGCTGGCGACGCAGGAGCCGAACGTCAAGGCGTTCGCGAGCGATTACATTCACGCGAATTTGTATTTCGACCCGTCGACGCACCCCGGGATGGTGGCCGAAGCGTTGGCCTGGTGGGAGAAGTATAAAGCGAATTGGGAGTAATTCCCGGCATGAAGACGAGGCTGCCGCAATATTACTTTATTACTCGCCGTAACGGTTTCTTCTTGGACGTATGATCGTTTCCGCTAGTGCGGATGGGTACGAAAAACGCTCCTTGCCGCGAATAGTATGGACAGAACATTCGCATGCATGGAGGAACGCAACAAGTGGAGCTAACAAGACGTACGACGCCGCCGAAGAGGCGGAAGTTCAATTGGGCAAAAGCACTGACGATGGCTTCGGTCGGAGCCGTCGTTTTATTTTTGGGAGGATGGGGACTGTTTGCGGGTCTGGTCGAAGCGCAGGATATCGGCCGGCTCGAAGAGCCGCTGCCGGCGGCTTCGATCATTTACGACCGCAACGGCGAGGAAGCGAGCCGCATTTCGCTCAGCGATATCGAGGAGGTTCGATACGAGGATATTGCCGAGGACATGCGGAATGCGATCGTTGCGGTGGAAGACAAACGTTTTTTCGAACATGACGGCATGGATCTCCGGTCTATCCTGCGCGCGTTCGCGACGAACTTGGGTGCCGGAGGAACCGTCCAGGGCGGAAGCACCATTACGCAGCAGCTGGCCAAAAACGTCTTTTTATCGCATGAACGGACATGGTCGCGAAAATGGAACGAGGTGCTGCTAGCCAAAAAAATCGAAAATCGATACGACAAGCGCCAAATATTGACCATGTACTTGAACCAGATTTATTTCGGCGAAGGCGCATGGGGAATCGAGCGGGCCGCGAAAGTGTATTTCGGCAAAAGCGCGAAGGAGCTTACTCTGGCGGAATCGGCTTTGCTTGCCGGGCTCGTGAAGGCCCCGTCGGCCCTTACGCCTTACAAGCATCCGGAGGAAGCGGAGAAGCGGCGCAACGTCGTGCTTGGGCTTATGCTGGATCAGGGCTATATTACAAACGGGCAGTACGAGGAGGCATCGAAAGCGCCGATCGGGCTGCAAGAAGCGAAAGCAAGCCGAATCGACGAAATCAGGTTTCCTTATTATGTGGACGCGATTATCCGGGAGGCGACGAGCAAATACGGTTTATCCGAGAACGAGGTGCTGCACGGAGGCCTGCGCATTTATACCGAGCTCGACGTCGAGATGCAGCAGGAGGCCGAACGCGTCTATGCGGACGATTCGCTTTTTCCGGCAAGCGCGGCGGATCGGCTTATTCAGAGCGGAGCCGTTCTCATCGACCCGCGCGACGGCGGCATCCGGGCGCTCATCGGCGGCCGCGGCGATCAGCCGTTCCGCGGTTTTAACCGCGCCGTTCAGCTGAAGCGCCAGCCGGGCTCGACCATGAAGCCGATCGCCGTGTATACGCCGGCACTGGAGGCAGGCTATCGGCCCGACGACACGGTCGTCGACGAGCCCGTCGATTTCGGCGGCTACAGCCCGCAGAACGCGGGCGGCGTGTATCACGGCGAAGTGACGCTATATGAAGCGCTTATTCATTCGTACAACGTGCCTGCCGTGAAGCTGCTGAACGATATCGGCATCGACAAAGGCGTGGAAGCGGCCGAACGGTTCGGCATTCCGCTGACGGAAGGGGACCGCACGCTTGGCCTGGCCCTTGGAGGGCTGCAGGAAGGAGTTTCGCCCGTACAAATGGCGGAAGCGTTCGGCGCCTTTGCGAATGACGGCGTCCGTCAGGACGCCCATACGATTACGCGGATCGAGTCTGCGGACGGCGTCGTCCTGGCGCAGGCATCCGGGGAGAACACGCAAGCGACGACGCCGGAGGTCGCGCATACGTTAACCGCGATGATGCAGGGTGTCGTAAGCGACGGAACGGGCGAAGCGGCGCAGCTTTCGGACCGGGAAGCCGCGGGCAAATCCGGCACGACCCAAATGGACGGAACGGGCGGAGAAGGAGCCAAGGACAATTGGTTCGTCGGCTACACGCAGCAGCTGGTCGGCGCGGTATGGCTCGGCTACGATCAAACCGATGCAAGCCATTATTTGACGACCTCGTCATCGGCGGCGGCGGCCGTATTCAGGGCATTAATGGAAGGCGCATTAAAGGACGAGCCCAAGCTGGCGTTCCCGGCGGCAGCCGTCTCCTTGCCTGACAAAGCGGAGAACGACAAGGAAGACCGCGGGAAGGACGACGATAACCGTGACGACGATTCGAACAAAGAAGACAAGGAGTTAGATTTTTGGAAAGAGTGGAAGGAACGGATAAAAGAGGAGCGCGAAGAACGAAACAAAGAAGAACGAGAGGAGAAGAAAAAAGATCGCGGGCACAAAAACGACGATAAGGACGACGAAGATGACGAGGACGATGAAGACGACGGCAACGACGATTAAGATGCCGCGCGATCCAGATTCGGGTCTCTCATAGTTGTAATCGTACTGATCAACAGGAATTCTTTAAAGGCATAAGCGCTCTTTGCACGAATGTGATGAATTAGCGTCTCTGGTGCAGGGAGCGTCCTTTCGGGGTGGCCTTCTGGGAAAGCGCTCCTTGGGGACCCCATTGGAGTTCGAAATTTTTAGGGGGCGAAATGTTTACAGGGTTCGATACGTTTTGCATAAAAAATCCCCCCTAATTCGTCAAAATCTCCGATTGCCTCTTTAAGCCGAATCCCCATATAATGGAGCCAAAAGAGAAATTATCGATAATCGAGAGGGGGCATTACGTAACGTACGTCTTTGCAAACGGCAAAATGAAAACGGTTACCGGACTGCCCGGAGCATTATCGATAATCGATAATGCTCCAAAGATAATTCCGCGATTCGAACTACGCCCGAAAGAGGTGAGACCCATGCTGCCTGCCGTGCACTCGATCAGCGAGCATATTTATTCCTCGTTAAAAAAAGATATTCTAACCGGCGAACTTCATCCGGGATCGCGGCTTATCGTCCTGGACATTGCGGGAAAGTTTCAAGTGAGCCAAGCGCCGGTGCGCGAAGCGTTGGAGAGGCTCAAGCAGGAGGGATTAATTAACGGCATCCCGAACAAGGGCTCCGTCGTTTCCAATATTACTTCGAAAGAGATCAAGGACATTTTCGCGCTTCGCGAAATTATAGAAGGCTATGCGGTAAGAACTTCGATGCCGCATCTGCTTGAGAAGGATTATGCGGAGCTCGAAGACATCATCGACCGGATGGAGCAGGCGGTCAAGCGAAGCGATACGCTCGCCATTTTGGAGCTGGACATGGATTTCCACGGTTTTTTTTATAAACGCTGCGACAATCAGGCCATTATCGAGTTGTGGAATCAGATGAGAACGAAGGTTATGCGCTTTATGGCCATTTCGAATCGGCATTATACGACGGATTCGCTGGCGGATTGGCACCGGATTCTCATTGACGCGCTGCGTTCCGGGGATGAACGGATCGCTGAAGCCGCTTTTGTTGAACATATGCACTCGTACAAAATCATTCATCTCGACTAAACGTCAAAGCGTCATGGCTCTCGTTCGTCAACCTTTACGCAAAAAGGGGATATAGAGCATGCAAAATGAATGTTTATTGTTCAACGACGAGGCGATCAAAATTTGGATGAGGGATCGCTTCCTGCAAGAGCTCGTATCGGGGCAGCATCCTCGCAAGCACGACTTGAAGGAAACTTTGGCCAGTTTATCCGTGAATCCGTACTATACGTTCCCGGCCATAGCCTTGTTGGAAATTGCGGCGCCGGCCGGCCGGGAGCAGGAAAGGGCCTGCGTTGCCGAGCGGGCGAGAGACGAGCTGCAGCGGCATATGGGCAGCGGCAACGTCGCTTTTCTGGATGAGGAAGGGCGGGTTGTCTTATTGTTCTCCTGGATGTCGAAAGAGAAGCTTGATAGCATCCGCGGAATGCTGGCGGACCGCTTCGGTCCGGTTTTTATCGGCGTCGGCAAGCCTTGCAACCATTTGTCGGACGTAGGCCGCTCTTACAAACAGGCGCTGACGGCGCTGCGGAACAAGTTTTATCACGGCGCGAAGCGGACGATTTATTATTCGGAGCTTCAAAGCTTCTCGTCGGATGCCGGTTATCCCGCCGAACGGGAGAAGGAGCTTTACGACCTGTTCCGGTCCGCCGTCGGGAAGGAAGAGATCGAAGAGGCGGTGGAAGCCTTTTACGACGGGATGCTGCAGGACGGTTATATTCCGATTTCTTCGGTCTATGAATATACGATCAGGATGCTTGTCGGGATCGAGAAGCGGGCCCAAGAAGACGAAAGCTTCTTTCAATCTTACCCGCCGCTCCAAATTATGGAGATCGTAAAGGTGGAGACGCTGGAGGAGCTGAAGCGGTATGTTTGCCGGTTTTTGGCCGGGTTGTGGGAGGTAACGGCGCCGAACCGAAAGGAAAGCCATCGCAGCATCATCAAGAAGACGCTTCAATACATGGAGCAGGAATGCGAGCGCGCTTCGCTCCAAAGCGTGGCGCGGAAGGTGTACATGACGCCGACCTACTTAAGCCTGCTGTTCAAAAACAACACAGGCAAAACGTTCATCGAGCACTTGACGGACATCCGCATCGACAAGGCGAAGGATATGCTGCGCAGCACCCATTACAAAAATTACGAGGTCGCGCATAAGGTCGGGTATCAGGACCCGCGTTATTTCAGCCAAATCTTCAAAAAGAAGGTGGGCCTCTCTCCAAGCGAGTATCGGGAGTCGGCCTGCCGGTAGCGGCCGAAGAAAGGACCCCGGCTTGCGCCATGCGCGCGGCCGGGGTCTTGTTATGTCATGGCCGACGAATGGACAAACATTCTTCGGCTTCATTTTGCGAAAAAGCCGGAACATGATAGGATAGTCGGTGAGTTATCGATCATTACCGCGTCGGAGGCATGAGCTATGAATAAGCCGCTACATCCGGACAAGCTTGAGGACGTTTGCGCGATCATGTGCAGCACTTATGAAATACCGGTTTATTATATGGACGCTGCGAGAAAAGTCGTATTTGCCTCCCTGCCACCCGGCGAGTCGACGGCGGCTGCGCCGGAGCGTCTGTCCGAGCTGACGACGGACGGCAGCCCGGCTTCCCTGCCGATCATTCATACCGCCCGGACACTCGAAAATTATATCGAAGTCCGCTTGGAGGATGAAGGGGAATATGCAGGCAGCCTGATCGCCGGCCCCTCGATCTATTCGGTCATTCCCGAGGATACGCTGGACGGCATCGCCAAAGATTGGATGGTGCGGGACAAGGAAGCTCTACGCCAGCGTTACGGCCGCTTCCCCGTCATCCCGCAGAAGCGGCTGCTGCAAGCAAGCGCGCTTCTTTATTATTTGGTATACGGCAGACGGATCGACATCGTCGACGTCCTGCTTGCCAACCGATCCATCGAGACCCTATTCCGAATGGGCGAGAACGTCGATTTGGAAGTGTCCGACCGTTTGAACAACAGCTCCCTGCACCATGACTGGCTGTACGAAAGACAGCTTATGCAGCTCGTGAAGGAAGGGAAGCCGGACCAGCTCGCGCAGGAGATGACCCTCGGCATTAAGACGGAAGGCATGGGGACCTTGTCTAAACGGAGCCATCTGCGCAGCTTGAAAAACTTAAGCGTAGCCGGGATATCGATCGCAACGCGGGCTGCGATGGAAGGCGGGCTTCACCCCGAAATCGCTTATACGATGAGCGATCTTTATATTCAGCAGATCGAGGAACTGCAAGACCCGGACGAGGTCGACAAAGCGACGAAGCAAGCGCTGATCGAATTCGCGGAACGGGTCGGAAAAAGCAGCGAAGAGCAGGTTTCTAGCGCGGTGGCGGAATGCAAACGGTATATTTTCAATCACTTATACGGAGAGCTGTCGCTTGAAACGCTGGCCGGTCTCGTCCATATGAACCCCAGTTATTTGTCCCGGCTGTTCAAGAAAGAAACCGGCAAGCCGTTAACCGATTATATTCAATGGAAACGGGTGGAGGAAGCGAAGAAGCTGCTTACGTTGACCGCGAGCAGCTTGTCCGACATTTATTCCCGGCTCAATTTCAACGACCAAAGCTATTTTACGAAGGTGTTCAAGAAATACGCCGGCGTTACGCCGAAGCAATACCGGAACGGCTTGCGAAGCGAAAAGGATCGAGCCGACGAACATGAGGCCGCCGGTAAGCCTTTAAGTTAAGCGGTCAAAAAAACACCAAAAACCGCAAATTTCCACAATAAAGGCTCATGTATGACGCCCTATAATAATGAAAGCGGTTAATTATAAACTCTTTCGTTATTGGGAGGGCTCATAGATGAATCAACAGCGCGATATCGAAGCGATCGTTTCGCAAATGACTTTGGAAGAGAAAGCGGGCATGTGCTCCGGGCTCGATTTCTGGCATTTGAAAGGCGTGGAGCGGCTTGGCGTCCCATCCGTCATGGTGACGGACGGCCCGCACGGCTTGCGGAAGCAAAGCCAAGGCGCCGACCACTTGGGCTTGTTCAACAGCGTGCCGGCCACATGCTTTCCGTCGGCAGCCGGCATGGCCAGCTCCTGGAATAAGGAATTGATCTACCGCGTTGGCGAAGCGCTCGGCGAGGAATGCCAGGCGGAGGACGTAGCCGTTCTGCTTGGTCCCGGCGCCAACATTAAGCGGTCTCCGCTCTGCGGAAGAAACTTCGAATATTTCTCCGAGGATCCGTTCCTTTCGTCGGAGCTGGCGGCCAGCCATATTCAAGGCGTACAGAGCCAAGGCGTCGGCACGTCCTTAAAGCATTTTGCCGTCAACAATCAAGAGCATCGCCGCATGACCACGGATGCGATCGTAGACGAGCGGACGCTGCGCGAAATCTATCTGGCAAGCTTCGAAGGCGCGGTGAAAAAAGGGCGGCCCTGGACGGTGATGTGCTCGTACAACCAGGTGAACGGCGCCTTTGCATCGGAGAATGCGAAGCTGCTCACCGATATTTTGAAAGAAGAATGGGGCCACGAAGGGTTTGTCGTCTCCGACTGGGGAGCGGTTAACGAACGGGATGACGCGCTGGCGGCCGGCCTTGAGCTGGAAATGCCCGCTAGCAACGGCGTTGGGGAAGGCAAAGTGATCGAAGCGGTACAAAGCGGCAAGCTGTCCGTGGAAGCGCTTGACCGCGCCGTGACTCGTTTGCTGCGCGTTATATTTATGGCAGTTGACCAGAAGAAAGAGAACGCGACGTACGACAAAGATGCCCATCATGCCCTGGCGCGCGAAGTGGCGGCGGAAAGCATGGTGCTCCTGAAAAACGAAGGCGGCGCGCTTCCGCTGCGCAAGGATGCGAAACTTGCGGTTATCGGCGCGTTTGGGCAGAAGCCGCGTTATCAAGGCGGCGGCAGCTCGCATATCGTGCCGACGCGGCTTGACAGCCCGCTTGAAGAGATGAAGAAGCTCTCCGCGGATCCGTGTCGAATCGCATACGCGCAAGGCTATCATGTCGACAGCGACCTGACGGACGAAGCCTTATTGGAAGAAGCGGTAGAAGCGGCCTCGGCGGCCGAAACGGTCGTGATCGTCGCCGGGCTGCCGGACCGTTACGAGTCGGAAGGGTACGACCGTACGCATCTCGATCTTCCGGACAACCAGAATAAACTGATCGAGGCGATCGCCGGCGTAAACGACAACGTCGTGGTCGTGCTGCTGAACGGTTCCGCCGTGGTTATGCCTTGGATTGACCGCGTGAAAGCCGTGCTCGAAAGCTATTTGGGCGGCCAAGCCGCGGGCGGCGCGATCGCCGATCTGCTGTTCGGCGTCCACAATCCGTCCGGCAAGCTGGCGGAGACTTTCCCGCTGAAGCTGAGCGACAATCCTTCTTACTTGAATTTCCCGGGCGAAGGCGACCGCGTCGAATACAAGGAAGGGCTGTTTGTCGGTTACCGTTATTACGATAAAAAACAAATGAAGACGTTGTTCCCGTTCGGGCACGGTCTCAGCTACACGTCTTTCGCGTATAGCGACCTAACCGTCGACCGCGCCGAAATGAAGGATACGGAAAAGGCGTCGGTCAGCGTGAAGGTGACCAACGTCGGAGCGGTTCGAGGCAAAGAAATCGTACAGCTGTACGTGCGCGACGTGGCAAGCACGGTTATTCGCCCGGAGAAGGAGCTGAAAGGCTTCGCCAAAGTCGATCTGAAACCGGGCGAATCGCAGACCGTTACGTTCGAGCTCGATAAACGCGCTTTCGCTTACTATAACGTCGAACTGAAGGACTGGCACGTGGAAAGCGGGGATTTCGAGCTGATCGTCGCGTCCTCCTCGGTGAAACCGGAGCTTACGGCGAAAATAACCGTTTTATCGACCGTGAAGCTGAAAAAGCGTTATACGATGAACTCCACGATCGGAGATTTGCTGCAGGATCCGGATACGGCTGGGGCCATTAACGAGCTGCTCGCGGAATACCGGAAGTCGAGCGGCTTGTTCGACCCCGAACAAAACGACGAGCATGCGGATATGATGGCCGCGATGCTGCAATATATGCCGCTGCGCGCCATGCTTTCGTTCGGCGGGGAAGCGTTGTCCGAAGAAAAGCTGAAGCGGCTGCTGGCGGAACTCAACCGGTAAAGCGGAAGGAAA
Source organism: Paenibacillus thailandensis (assembly GCF_042685365.1). Taxonomy (NCBI): domain Bacteria; kingdom Bacillati; phylum Bacillota; class Bacilli; order Caryophanales; family Paenibacillaceae; genus Paenibacillus; species Paenibacillus thailandensis. The sequence continues at coordinate 227,061 of NZ_JBHUMY010000006.1, forward strand.
GAAGCGTTAGACCTAGACTTGTCTCGTCCAGCTTGAAGAACAACGACGGAAGCTCGGAATGGAGAAGACTCCGGCCAAGCCTGCGAACAGGCATTGGCCGGAGTCTTTTTCGGGTCCTTAAGACTTGAGAGCCGAAGTCGCTTCCGCTTGTCATTTCGGATTTAGAGACGGACGTCGTTTTGCGGACCTTGCCGTTCTTGCCTTGCCGCCTCCTCAAGCTCGGCTTCCCAAGTGAGATGGCGGTATTCGGCCGCCGCGCCGTCGCTGTTAAACCAATCAAGGAAATCTTGCCATAACGCCGTGTTCCAGGATGCGTCGATCTGGGCGGTCGTATAGGCGCCTTCCTTCAACCGGATAAATCCGAATATGTCTCTTACCTGCGATTTCTCCGCCTGCACGACGGTCAGCTCGGCCAGATGCGGCGGGATGAAGATGACGCCGGAAGGCGTGCCGAGCACGACGTCGCCGGGAAGGCAGATCGCTTTGCCGATCCGGGCCGGGACGTTCATGCCGACCATGACCACGTCCGCGATAGCGGTCGGATCGCTGCCGCGGTAGTAGACGTTGATGTTGTCGATGTTGACGACCTGCTGGTTGTCGCGGATGCCGCCCCAGATCACGGCTCCGCCGCGCTTCGTGCGGGTCGAGATCGCGGTGGACAGATTGCCGCCGACGTAGGTGCCCAGATGAACCTTATCGAACATGTCGACGACGGCCACGTCGTCCTCCACCAGCGAATCGATGACCCATTGATTATAGTAGCCTTTACGGCCTTCCTGCTCATGGCCGATTTTCATCATCGTTTCGTGCAGGTCCGGCCGCTTCGGCACCATGACGGCCGTTACGGCGCGTCCGACCATCACTTTGTCGGGGTGGATGATTTTGAAATCGCCTTCAAACTGGAACGTGTATCCCCGATGCCACAACGGTCCCCAAGCTTCCTCCAACGTAATTTTGCGCATGCGGCGAAGAATGTCGTCGGATACTTTCGGACGGCCGTCCGGCAAACGTTCGCCCTCCCAAAGCGGCGTAAGCTGAATAATGTCTTCCGGGCTATTGAACTTCATTCGAAGCACCTCTTCCGACTGAATTTGGTAATGCTCCCGACAGCTCCGCTCTTATCTCCGCTGTCTCTTGAAATCTATTTTTAGGGAAGGGGAACGATTTGTCGATGCGACTTTATTATGGCATTTTCCCGTACCGCATAAATTTTTCGCACCTGCTTCGGTTAGGCTTCATGCTAAAAAAAAACAAACATAATCGTAAAATCGTCGCCTTCATCGATGAAACCGCTTTCGTTTAAAGTGAAGATTACACCGGATTGACGAACGGTGGGTTTTCAAGAGGGGAGGAGACGAGAATGGCTGCTCAACCGAATGCCGCGATCGGGGCAAAGGCTTCCAAGCTTGCCTGGAAGCGCAAAAGCCGGGCCGGCGGTATGAACTTGGCCGGGTATATTTTTATATCGCCTTGGCTGCTGGGCTTTCTGCTGCTGACCTTATGGCCGATCGCGCAATCCTTTTATTTATCCTTTACGGAATACTCCTTGCTGGAGAGCCCGGTGTGGGTCGGGGCCGACAATTACCGGAACATCTTCGCAAGCGACGCGACGTTCACGAAGTCGCTTTCCGTCACGTTTTTGTTCGTGTTGTTTTCCGTGCCGCTGAAGCTGTTCTTCTCGCTGTTGGTCGCGATGGCGCTCAACAAAAATTTGCGCGGCATGGACGTTTACCGGACCGCGATTTATTTCCCTTCGCTGATCGGGGGAAGCATAGCCGTCGCCGCGCTCTGGCGGAATATGTTCGGCCTTGACGGCTATATCAATCAGGTGCTGGCCTGGTTCGGCATTCAAGGCGTCGGCTGGATTTCCAATCCCGATACGTCGCTCGGAACGCTTATCCTGCTCAATACTTGGCAATTCGGATCCACGATGGTGATCTTCCTGGCGGGACTGAAGCAAATTCCTCAGGAGCTATACGAGTCGGCTTCCGTCGACGGCGCGGGCAAGTTCCGCAAATTCGTCAACATTACGCTGCCGATGCTGTCGCCGGTCATGTTTTTTAACCTCATCCTGGGGATTATCGGCTCCTTCCAGACGTTCACCTCCGCGTTCATCATCACGAAGGGCGGACCGGTCAATTCGACGTACGTATACGCCATGTTTTTGTACGAGAAGGCGTTCAAGCATTACCAGATGGGCTATGCCTCGGCGCTTGCGTGGATCTTGCTCGCGATCGTGGCGCTGCTGACGATGATCAACTTTTTCGCTTCCCGTTACTGGGTGTTTTACGAGTCGGAAGGAGGGCGGACGAAATGAGCGCACTCCGCTCCAAAGCGATGAACCATGTCGGCTTAACGCTTTTCTCGCTGCTCATGCTGTATCCGGTTATCTGGTGGGTCGGCGCTTCGCTCAAAAAGCCGGAGGAGCTCAGCCTGCCGACGATATGGCCTTCGGTTCCGATGTGGAGCAACTACAGCGAGGGCTGGCATTTCTCCAGCGAGTACACGTTCGCCCATTTTTTCGGGAATACGCTGCTGATGGAAGTCGGCAACGTGTTCGGCGGCGTGCTGACGGCGGCGATCGTCGCTTACGGCTTCGGCCGGCTTGAATTCAAGCTGCGCGGGTTCTGGTTTTCGATCCTGCTGCTGACGATGATGCTGCCGGGTCAAGTGACGGTCGTACCCCAATATATTTTGTTTAACAGTCTCGGCTTCGTCGACAGCTACGTGCCGCTCGTTCTGCCGCATTTTTTCGGGGGAGGCGCATTCTTTATCTTCCTGCTCGTGCAGTTCATTCGCGGCATCCCGCGCGATCTGGACGAAGCGGCGAAGATCGACGGAGCGTCGGTGTACGGCATCTTTGTTCGGATCGTCTTTCCGCTTATCAAGCCGGCTCTCGTCACGGTGGCGATCTTTACGTTCATTTGGAGCTGGGACGACTTTTTCGCCCAGGTGCTGTACATTAGCTCCATCGACAAATTTACGGTCGGGCTGGCGCTTCGGATGTTCATCGACCAGTTCGACATCGCCTGGGGGCAGCTGCTCGCCATGTCGCTCCTGTCCGTTATGCCTTCGGTGCTCATTTTTCTGTTCGCGCAAAAACATTTCGTGGAGGGGATCGCGACAACCGGCTTAAAAGGCTAAAGCAGTAAAAAACGATGAAAGGGGAGCTAGGTATGAAAAAAAGAGGTATCGTCGCTGTTGCGGCGGCATGGATGGCGTTAATGCTTGCTTTGACCGCCTGCAGCGGCGGCGGCAGCGGCGGAGGAGATCAGGGAGGAGGAAGCGGGACGACGCTCAGCATCATGTGGTGGGGGCCGGACGAACGGCATGAGGCGACGAAAAAAGCGCTCGACATTTACTCGCAGCAAAACCCCGGCGTCAAATTCAAGCCGGAGTATATGGCTTGGGAAGCGTATTGGCAGAAGCTGCCGACGCTTGCGGCGTCGAAAACGATAACGGACGTTCTGCAGATGGACGCCGCTTATATTCAGGAATACGTGTCCCGCGGCCAGCTGGAGGATCTGTCGGACATCGATCTGACGGGCATCGTCGATCCGAAGGTGATCGACAACCTGAAGATCGGCGGCAAGCTGTACGGCATTCCGCTCAGCCAGAACGCGCAAGGGATGGCCTATAACAAAGCCGAGCTGGAGCAGTACGGCATTCCGCTGCCGCACAAGGACTGGACATACGACGAATATTTCCAATGGGCTCGCGACGCGAAAGCGAAGCTTCCGGAAGGCAAATATCCGATCGGCGACACGACGACTTGGGATTTCTACAATTATTATCAGACGTCCATGGGCAAGCCTCCGATTATGGCCGACGGCGGCAAGACGTTTACGCTCGACAAGGAGTTGTTCATGAAATTCTACGGGATTTACGAAGAGTTCCGCAAAGAGGGGATCGTTCCGCCCGCCGAGAAAGCGGCGGCGTTTCTCGAGAACGACCCGCAGGCCGATCCGATGGCTTCCGGGACGGTTATGACCAGAGGAGCGACGACCGGCTCGGTCAGCGCGCTGGAGCAGCTGATGCCGGGCAAGGTCGGCGTCGTCAACATGCCGACGGGACCTGCCGGCGGCGGCTGGGCGCAGTCGACGATTTTCTTGAGCGTCAGCGCGAACTCCAAAAACAAGGAGGAAGCGAAAAAGTTCGTCAAATGGTTCATTACCGACAAGGAAGCGGGCAAAGCGCTTGGCTTGACGCGCGGCATTCCGATCAACCCCGAAATATACGCCGAGCTGGAGCCGACGCTGGAAGCCAAGGATAAGCTGGGCAAAGAGATTTACGACCAATCCGTCGACAAAGCGCTGCCGTTCTATTCGCCGGCGGCCGGATTCTCCGAGTGGGTGGACACGTACAAGAAGGAAATGGACGCGGTAACGTTCGGGCAGCAATCGATCGAGGACGCCTTCGAGAAAATCGACAAGCTGGGCAAGGAGCTGGCCGCGAAAGCGGGAGGCTGAGCGCCCCGGATTGCGGCAAGGAATATCGAAGCGATGATCAAACAAGGCGAAGGGTGATGGATGATGCAATTGGCGGAATTTTTTTCTTCGCGGCCGGACCGGCTGTGGGCGCTTGCGAAGCAAATGAATATCGGGCACGCGGTCTGCGGTCTGCCTTGGGAGGAAAAAAACGAAAAGCCGTGGGATCTAATGCCGCTCATTCGGATGAAGCAGCGGTTCGCGGACGCGGGGCTTACGCTGACCGTTATCGAATCGATGCCTCCCAGCAACCATATAAAGCTGGGCACGGAAGGGCGCGACGAGGAGATTGAAATTTTCAAGCAGTTCGTAACGAATACGGGCGCTGCCGGAATTCCGGTGCTATGTTACAACTTTATGGCCCAGTTCAACTGGTTCCGCACGTCCACGACGACGAGGACGCGCGGCGGCGCGCTCGTTTCGAGCTACGACCATAGTCTGATGAAAAACGCCCCCCTCACCGAAGCCGGCATCGTGACGGAGGAACGACTGTGGGAGAACCTGCAATATTTCATGGAGAGAATCGTTCCGGTCGCCGAGGCGGCGGGCGTCAAGCTGGCGCTTCACCCGGACGATCCGCCCATCACGCCGATCCGCGGCGTCTCCCGGATATTGCGCAGCGCGGCCGACCTGCAGCGCGCGATCGACTTGGTGCCGAGTCCCAACAACGGCATAACGTTATGCCAAGGAACGCTCGCGACGGCAGGCGAGGATATTCCGTCCGTCATCCGCGCGTTCGCGAAGCAGCGGAAGCTGTTCTTCGTCCACTTCCGCGACGTGAAAGGAACGCCGGAGAAATTCGAGGAAACGTTCCACGACGACGGCCAGACGGATATGCTCGAGGCGATGAAGACGTATTACGAGATGGGCTACGACGGACCGGCTCGACCGGACCACGTGCCCACGATGGAAGACGAGGACAATGCGAATCCCGGCTACGAGCTGCTCGGGCGATTGTTCGGCGTCGGGTACATTACCGGTCTGATGGAAGCGGCCCAAGCGGCGAAACGATCCGTACCGGTATAACAGGATGAGCGGCCGAGGGGCTAACGGCGGATCGCGTGTATTAACGGAGGGAGTGTAACGGCCCGTGGCACGACGGCCGTTCTTCCGGTGAACGTACGGCGGTCGTATTGCAGCCATCGTAACCGTTAGACCCGAGCGTTTGCTTCCGGGTACCCGCGCCATTGCCTGTTAGCCTAAGATCTGCCCGCCTATACAATTAACGAGAGTTCTCCGGACCGGAATGATTCCGATCGGAGAGCTCTCGTCATGATAGCGGCTCGAAGCCTTGCGGATCCTCTATGTGCTAGATTTGAAGAAGCTCGAGGATGTCCCGCTCCGTCCAGTTCTCCAGCTCCTCCCGGCCCGGTTTAATGACTTCCTCCACGAGATTTTTTTTCCTTTCCTGCAGCTCGATCATTTTATCCTCGACCGTTCCTTGGCTGACGAGCCGGATGACGTGCACGGCCTTGTTCTGGCCGATCCGGTGCGCGCGGTCGGCAGCCTGCTGCTCGACGGCCGGGTTCCACCACAGATCGTACAAGATGACCGTGTCCGCTCCCGTCAGATTAAGGCCCGTCCCGCCTGCCTTCGTCGAAGCGAGGAACAGGTCCCGCTCGCCCTCGTTGAACCGGGCGCACAACTCGACCCGCTCCGCCGGCGGCGTGCTTCCGTCCAAATAAAAGAAGGATTGCTCCCGTTCCGCCAGCGTCCGGCTGATCAATCCGAGCATCTTCGTAAATTGCGAGAAGACGATCATTCTTCTTCCGGCGGCAAGGCATTCCTCGATCAGCTCCAAGAGCTGCTCGAATTTCGCCGAGCTTCCGCCATAATCCTCGACGAACAGGCCGGGGTGGCAGCAAATTTGCCGGAGTCTCGTAATGCCGGCCAATATGCGGATTTTGTTCTTGTCGAACGTATCCTCGTCGAGATGCTTTAACGTCTCGTGCTTCAGCTTGGCCAAATACGCGGCGTACAGCTTGCGCTGCTCCGGAAGCAGATCGGACGAACGAACCGATTCGATCTTGTCCGGCAGTTCCCGAAGCACGTCCCCTTTGACGCGGCGGAGCAGGAAAGGGCGGCTTCGACGCGCGACGATGTCGCGCGGCAAATCGTTGAAAGCATCCCGCTTCGGGAAGAGCGCGGGGAATACGGCGCCGAATATCGACCAAAGCTCCTCAAGACGGTTTTCGACCGGCGTGCCGGTTAAGGCGAACCGGTATTTCGCTTGCAGCCGTTTGACGGCCCGGGCGGTTTGCGTCGCGTAATTTTTAATATATTGCGCCTCGTCCAAAAAAAGCGTATGAAAGCCGCGCTCCGAGTACCGCTCGATATCCCGCCTGAGCAGCGGATAAGAGGTAATGACGACGTCCGCCTCGTCCATCCGCTCCCAGGCTGCAGCCCGTTCCTCCGCGGTGCCGTCGGCGACGACGGCTTTCAGCTCCGGAGCGAACCTCGCGAACTCGCGGCTCCAGTTATACAGTAGAGACGCCGGCGCAACGACGAGCGCGGGCTGCCGATGCTCCCGGATTTCGGACACGACGGACGCCAGGAACGCGATCGCTTGCACCGTTTTGCCAAGACCCATATCGTCCGCCAAAATGCCTCCGAACCGGTAATGGGCCAGCGTCTTCATCCAATAAAAGCCGTCTTTCTGATAGTCGCGCAGCACAGGCGCCAAGCTGTCCGGCAGCCGGAAATCGAGATTGTCCGGATTGCGCAGATTGGCGAGCAGCTGTCGGAACGATCTTCCGAGCTTTAACGTCTTGTCGCCGTCGCCGGTTTCCATTAATGATAATCCGCGCAGAACGGGCACCCGGAAGCCTTCGTCGTGCAAGTCGCGCTTGACGATGCCAAGCTCGTTCATGACGCGGATGATTGTCCGCATCTCCTCGGTTTCAAGCGGCAGCAGCGCGCCGTCCGGCAGCCGGTGATACGTTCGCTTCTCTTCCAACGATTGCAGCAGCTTTCGGATTTCCGATTCGGGGATGCCGTCCATGCTGAATTTGAATTCCAGCCAATCGGTCCGTTCGTCCGTGTCTGCTTTCAGAATCGGCGTTCCTCCCGTAAAGATGCGCAGCTTAACCGCCGACGTCGCATAGATCTGCGCAAGCTTCTCGAGTTCGGGCAGCACATGGTACAGGAACCGGTACTCCTCGTCTTCTTCGCTCATGAAATAGCCGCCCTCGGTCTTGGCGAAGGAAACCTGATCCATCAGCTGCAAGATCCGGCGTTCCGCGTCTCCGTCGCGCATGACGATTTGGTTCGAATTGTGCGGCTTCACCGGATCGAGAGGATTAATGACAAGTTCGCCGTAATGAAATTCCAGGCTGGCGAGCAGCCGATCCCTGACCCGGTCCAAATACAGCTTCGCCTTAAACGGCTTATGGACGATTCGGTCCTGAACGTCCTGCGCAATCCGCACCTTACCGAGCTTCATCAGGCCGGGGACGACTTTGTCCATAAACGGCTCCATCTGCTCCTGCCGGATCGGAATAAGCGGCTCCTCCTGCCGCTCCAGCAGCCGCTGCAAGCCGGCAAGGCGCCCGCATTCCTCGCGGGGGAGCCGCACCAGCTTGCCTTCCAGCATCGCCATGCCGTATTCCTCCAGCACGGTAACGCCGGCAAGCCCTTCGATACGCAGCGAATAGCCGGCGGCCCTGCTGTTATCGAATTCGAAGCGGAGCGGGAGCGGACCGTTTACGACATGCAAGCCGTCGTTGCTTTCCCGGTCATGTTCAAGCTTCACGTTCGGGGCGGCTTCCAGAAGCGGCTGAAGGCGCGCCCATGACTCGGGCGGCAGCAGGAGGGTCCGGTCGTTCAGGCCGCCGATCGAACCGGACCGCCGCATGGCGCCCGCTTCCCGGTACAGCTCCTCGTTCCGCTGGACGCGAATCAACGCTTGGATGACGGCGTCGTCCTCTGCACGGAAGCAATGAAGCTCCGGCTCGTAAGTAAAATGCTTGGAGAACGTGTAAGGCTTGCGCGCGTCGATATGAGGCAGCAGATCGTGGATGCGCTGTACGACGTACAGGCGTTTCGGACCAAGCCGCATGGAGATGCCGAGCATTTGCTTGCCGATGCCGCAATCGACGGGGGCGCATGTAAATTCGACGTCAAGCGCGGTACGCGTCTCGAACAGCTCGCCTTGTCCCGTCCGGCGTTGCGGTTTGTAGCTGAACAGCTTCAGCATACGGTCGGCAGCCGCGCCTGCAGCGCCTTCGTCTGCCTGCGGGGGGAGGGGAGCCCGCCGCTCAACAAGACCGGCCGGCTCGGCGGCGGCAAGCAGCGGGGAATAGGAGCGGACGGGGGCTTGTCCGCCGTTCGACAGCTCATGAATGTTCAGCAGCAGCGCCGCGATATGCCGGCAATAGCTCTCTTTTCCCGGAGCGAAGAGGCAGCTGCAGCCGGCTTCCACGTCGCCGTTTCCGTCGATATGCGCTTTGGCGATATAATGCCGGCGTCCTTCGCCGATTGCCGCTTCGTACGATTGCGCTTCGGCGTCTTCGGCCGTTATCCGGACTCGTCCCTCGCGCAAGTCAGCTTCGCCTTGGGCAAAGGCTTCGGGTCCGCACAGCAGTTTAATGACTCTGCGGGTCAATTGGAAGCTCATGGTTAAATCCTTTCTCTCTTTCAGTACATACGTTCGATTCGATTCTAGTGTCTATGATAACAGAACGGGGAAAAAATAAAAACGAGGAGGTGAGCATTCGAATGTTCAAGAAGACGCTCCTTATGTTGGCGCTGCTGCTCGCCGTTACGGCGGCTTCGGCCGCCCCCGCTCCGAGCTACGCCAAGTGGGGAGCGATCGCGGTCAAAGAGACGATGAAAAAATACGGGGCCGAAATCGTGGATTATAAGCATATCGGCCGGAGGACCGTATCGGCCGATACGGCCGAGGAGCAGTTCAAGCTATGGATTCGTGCCCAAGGGGGCCGGGAGTTCGGCGTCTACGTTTATGTACGGTTCGATCCGAACAGCGAAACGTTACGGTCGGTGCGGTTCCGGGAGTCGGACCGGTAGCGCTTCTTGAAACGATGGAAACGGAATAGGGGCGGCAAGTCATCGCGGATGACTTGCCGCCCCTTCTGCCATAACTTTATTGAACGGTTCCGCGTCCGATCACGTCCAAGGGAGCGGGGGCGTCCCGTCCATGCGTTTCATCCGGTTCAGCTCCACAACCGGTCGTTGGAGTAATAATGGTTCCAGTTGTCCGTCGGCTCCCATAAGCCTTTAATTTGAGGGTGCATATGCTCCGCAAGCACTTCGTCGTTCAAGTCGTCGATACCGAGTCCCGGAGCGTCCGCGATCGCGATAAAGCCGTTTTGCACGAGCTTTTTCGGCAGCTTGCCCGCCACGATGATGTCATCCCACCAATCGACTTCGCAGGAGTGGTATTCGAGCGCCAGGAAATTCTCGGTCGCCGCCGCCACATGTGCGGCCGCCAGGCAGGCGATGGGGCTTTCCGCCATATGGATGGCCATCGCCACGCCGTAGTCCTGGGCCATGTCTCCGATTTTTTTCGTCTCCAATATGCCTCCAGCCGTGAGCACGTCAGGATGAATAACCGATACGCCCCCGGCCTCGAGCAGGGGCTTGAAGTTTTCTTTCAAATAGATGTCTTCGCCCGTGCAGATCGGCGTCGTTACCGAGCGGGAGAGCCGCGCGTATTGTTCGGTATATTGCCAAGGGATCATGTCTTCCATCCAGGCGAGATTGTATTTATCGACCCGGCGGCCGAGCTTGATGCAGTCTTCCAAGCCGATATGGCCGAAGTGGTCGATGGCAAGCGGCACCTGGTAGCCGATAACCGAACGGACGTCGGCCACATATTGCTCCAGCATGTCGAGACCCTTTTCCGTGACGTGAATGCCGGTGAACGGGTGGGGGATATTGTTGATGTCGTAATGGCGGTTGCGAATGTCCCGGATTTGATCCTCGGTCAGGTCGTCCGCCTGCCGGGCGTAACGCTGTCTGGACAGCTCCCGCATCTCTTCAAGGAAACCTAAAGGAGCGCTCAGCGTCCCGGGTTCGCCGATAATTTGTCCGATGCCGAGATCCATCTTCAGAAACGTAAAGCCGGCATCCATCCGCTTCTTCAGCGCTTCGCCCATCGCTTTGCCCGTATCTTTGCCGACGACTTCCGTATCGCAATACATGCGGATGCGGTCGCGGAATTTGCCGCCCAGCATCTGGTAGACCGGAATGCCGTACGCTTTGCCCGCAATATCCCATAGCGCGATCTCGATACCGCTGACGCCGCCGCCTTGCCGGGCGTGTCCGCCGAATTGCTTGATGCGCCGGAACAGCTTGTCGATCTGGCAAGGATTCTCGCCGATGAGCCGTCCTTTCAGCATCTGAGCATACACTTTGTCCGCGCCGTCGCGCACTTCGCCGAAGCCGACGATTCCCTGGTTCGTGTATACCTTGATCAAGCTGCTGTGGAACGGTCCGCCGACGATGTCGGCGAAACGAATGTCGGTAATGCGAAGCTGGGAAGGGCTCGAATGGGTCGATACGTGCGCCAATGTCTCTTCATACGTTTCTTTGTTCACCATGTGCAACGCTCCTCTAATCGGAATTTACTACAAGTGCATGCTGCCCCCGTCAAGCCGGATTGCGGCGCCGTTCAAATAGCCGTTCTCCTCCTCGGCGATAAAGCAAGCGAGCCGGGCCACGTCGTAGGGCTTTCCGACTCGTCCCGCGCGAAACTTGATGCGAAGCCTCCGCTCGCGGGCTTCCCGTTCTTCGGGCGACAGACGGTCCGGCTTCGGTCCTTTGCCGACGTCGACCGCGCCCGGCTCGATCGTATTGACGGTAATGCCGTAAGGCGCAAGCTCGATCGCAGCTTCCCGTCCAAGCATGCGGATGGCTCCTTTGGTCATCGCATACACCGGATCGAAATCGGTGGGGCGTTTGGCATGCACCGAGGAAATGTTGACGATACGGCCGTAACGGTTTTTTTTCATATAAGGGACGACAGCTTGAATGCATTGCCAATAACCTTTTACATTAATGGCCATCATGCGGTCGTAAGACAAATCGTCATATTGAAAAAAATCGTAATTCAACTGGAGCGCGGCATTATTGACGAGGATGTCGATCGTCCCGTAACGCTCGGCCACTTGTTCCGTCATCCGGTCGATATCCGCTTTCGCCGCGACGTCGGCCTGCACGACGAACGCTTCGCCTCCGGCCGCTTCAATGGCTTGCTTGGTGGCGAGAGCGCCCGCGGCGCTTTGATTGTAATGAACGGCGACCTTCGCGCCGCGGCGGGCGAGCTCGATGGCGACGCCTTGGCCGATGCCCGTGCCGGCTCCCGTTACCAATGCCGTTTTACCCGTTAGGGTCATGTTCCGTCACCCGACCTTGGACGTTTCATTTTATGATCCATGTAATGAAGCAGGAAGCCTCCGTCCAGCCGAATGTCCGCCCCGTTCAAGTATCGGGCTTCCTCCGAGACGAGGAAGCGGGCAATGGCCGCAGCGTCCCGGTAGCTGCCCAACTCGCCGGAAGGCACCTTATACCTGTAGTTGTCGTACAGGGTGGAGAACGGACTGCGGAAGCGGTCCGGGTCGCCTTCGACGGGGCCCATCTCGATCGTATTGACGCGGATGCCGAAGCGGCCGAGATATAAAGCGGCTTCCTTCGCCAGCATTTTGACGGCGCCTTTCGAGGCGCTGTAAGCAAAGGACGAGCCGGTCGGCTTCTCGGCATGGACGGATGTAAGAAAAACGATTGAACCGTGCTCAAGCTCGGCCATTTGCTTGCCGACGGCCTGCGCGCACAGAAACGCCGTTTTGGCGTTCGCTTCCATGACCGCGGCGAAATCCCGTTCTTCGCAGTCTTCCGTGAGCGCAGGGATGTAATGGTCGTTGTTATGAATCAGCACGTCGACCGGGCCGAGCTGGTGCCGGGCTTGTTCCAGCAGCAAGGCCACTTCCTCGCGCGACGTCAGGTCGGCGTTTGCTACCAGCGCTTTGGCCCCGGCCGCATCTACGATACGAAGTTCGGCTTCGATCTCCGAGCCGCCGGAAGGGCTGCCAAGCACCAATCCTGCACCGCTTCCGGCAAATTCCCGAATGAACGCTTTGCCGGAAGGGCTGTCGGCATCCGTGATCATCACGACAGAAGCGCAACGTTCCATAAATCACCTCCAGCACAAGTATCGAAAGCGTTTGAATCGTCCCCTTTATCATAAGGATTGCGGACGCCCAGGGGCGAGGCGTTAAACTTATGATTTTGTTTGTTTTTTCAAGACGGTCTGCTATCGCCCGAATCAACTTAAACAGGTATAATTCAGATGAATTTGCAAATGGAGGGTGAAGCGGTGCGGGCGGAAGAATATCAAATTTTATCTTTATTGAAACAAATAACGAGGGAGGAACAAGCCTGGGTGAAGGCCGTTTTCGAGCGGCGTTGCGGGAAGCCCGTCGGCTTCACGCCGGAGGAACTGTCAACCATGAGCTTGGAGCTGCTTATCCCGCTTCGCGATACGTTAAACGGATTCGTCCTGACTAAGCAGGCGGCTCCCACAATAAAAGAGGCGTACGAGCGGTTAAACACTAAAAAGCTGCCAAGAAAAGTGAGCTTTGGCAGAGCGGAGCGGCTCGAGGATTAATGCCGTCCGGATAAAACGGATTAAAGCCAATTTTCCCTATCCATAATAACGATTCACCGGAGATAATGGCGGTATGAGCAATGATTATGCTTACGAATGGGGGAGAAACGACGATGGCTATTTCCGTAAGGCCGTTAAAGCTGCCGGAAGATTACGAAGGAATCGCTGCCTTGCTCAACGCGTTATGGTCCAATCCGGTAACGGCGAAGAAGCTGGAAGAAGACGACAGGAAGCTGTACGAAACGGGGCGCACGTATTTCGACGATAACGGCCTGTTGGCAGGCTATGACCGATTGCGGCTTGTTGCCGTTACGGACGAAGATCGGGAACGGATTGTCGGTTATGTTTGGATATGGCGGGCGCCGTGGACGGAGCCGGGGCAGCTCAATCTGACCCTTACCGTGGAGGAGAAGCATCGCTCGCAAGGGGCGGGCCAACTGCTGCTGAACGAGGCGGTCGGCTGGGCGTTACAACGGGGAGCTTCCCGCATCGTGACCGAAATATGGGACGATGACGAGAGCTCGCTGCTTTTTGCCAAAAACAGAGGTTTTGTCGTCGAACGGCACGCCTATCAGTCGGAGCTTAAACTTGCGGATACGGGGCAAGCCGGCGTCATGGACGACACCTTGCTTCTTGATCTGGAGAAGCAAGGCATCGGCTTTAAGACGCTCTCGGAGCTGCCCGGCGAACAAAACGAGAGAAAGCTGTACGAGATTTACAAAGAAACGTTGGCCGATATACCCGGTTTTACGGGAGAAGTGCCCGGTATCGACGACTGGCGGCAATGGTATTTGAAAGTCGAAGGATACGATCCGGAATGCGTGCTGATTGCTGTCGATGGCGAACGGTTCGTCGGGGTGACCAACGTGTTGCATCATCCCGCTACAAACGGCATGTATCACGAGTATACCGCCGTAAGCGGGTCGTACCGGGGGCGGAAAATCGCTACCGGGCTCAAAATCAAGGCGATCCGTCTCGCGGCAAGCCGGGGGGCGGCTTACATTCGAACGGATAACGATTCGATGAACGAGCCCATATTGCGGATCAACCGAAGTCTTGGTTATAAGCCGCTGAGAGGATTGTACCGCGTGTACCGGGAATTGCCTCCAGCCGGCGATTGATACCGGAGAAGTCTGCACCGATTCCTTACTCCGATCCGACCGAGGGATGCGGCGTGAAGACGGTGAGCATCGAATACGGGTCTTCAGCCAGCACAAGGCAGTTATAATCGTACGGGACGATGCCTTCCGTCGGGTGCAGCACCCGCTTGAATCCTTCGGTCAGCCGGTATACGTTATGCTCGGGCCACCAGGCGGCGAACTCTTCGCTTTCCGAGCATAAGCGGGCAACCAGCCTCCGGTACCACGTGTAGTCCGAATGTTTGCCGTAGTAAGACCTGAACTGGGCCAGCAGCGCCCTGGCGACCGACGGCCAATCCGGAAAGAGCCGCCGGTATTTCGGGTTCACGAACATGCGCCAAAGCAGGTTCAGCTCGTATTCGTCCTCCGAATGCTCGAAGCCGAACAGATCCCCCGCAGCGCGGTTCCAATCGATAACGCTCCACTTTTTCCCCGTTATATAAGCCGGATAGCGCTCAATTTCATGCAAAATAAGCCGCACCGCAGGCGAAACCCGCTGTTCGTCCTCCGCCGCCGATTCCAGCGAGGCATCGTCTGGCAGCCATTGCCCTGCCAGTTCGTAAAGATAGGCTCGCTCGTCCTTATCGAGCTTTAACGTCCGGGCCAAGCTTTCCAGCACTTGATCGGAAACGCGAATGGGACGTCCTTGCTCCATATACGTATACCATGCGAGCGATACGCCGGATAAGGCGGCGACTTCCTCGCGGCGCAAGCCGGAAATCCGCCTATGGGTTGAGTCCGCAGGCAGCCCCGCTTCGAGAGGCGTCAGACGCTGCCGTCTTGTTTTCAGGAAATCGCCGAGTTCTTTATGCCTGGAATTTGAATTCAACGGATGCACACTCCCTTCTTTCAGCTTGACTGGTATTTATTATCCCACAATCGAGAGTGTCCCTGCTATCTCTACTAGCATGAACGATATACTTCCCCGCCTCCTCCGAACGGAATTAAACTGAAAGCGAATCGGCCGACTGGATGGAGGGAGGATGAATAGATGGAGCATGAATATAAGGTGTACATGGTCACCGGAGCGACAGACGGCATAGGGAAAGCGACTGCAGAGCTGCTGGCCCGAACGGGAGCCGCCGTACTGCTGCATGGAAGAGACCGGAATAAATGCGAAGCTGTCGCGCGCGAGCTGAGCAGACGGACAGGTAATCGGAAGCTCCGCTGCTACGTGGCCGATTACCGCTCCCTCGCGGAGGTAGAACGAGCGGCCGAGTCGATTGCTTCGTGCGAGCCTAGACTTGACGTGCTGATCAATAACGCCGGAATCGGCTCGGGCAAGCTTAGCGACAAGGTGCGGAAATTGAGCGGCGACGGTCATGAGCTCCGGCTGGCAGTCAATTATTTAGCGCCTTACTTGCTGACGCGCCGTCTTGTGCCGCTGCTGCGAAGCTCCGCGCCCGCCCGCATCGTCAACGTCGCTTCGGTAGGCCAGAAGCAGATCGCATTGGACAATCTTATGCTCGAGAACAAATATGATCCGTTCGAAGCCTACAAGCAGAGCAAGCTGGCTCTTATTTTGTTTACTTTCGAGCTTGCGGAACGTTTAAAGCCGGCTGGCGTCACGGTTAATTGTCTTCATCCGGGCTCATTGCTCAATGCGAAGATGGTTCGCGAGAGCTTGCCCTTCGCATTCGGCAGCGCCAAATCGGGGGCCGAATGCGTTGCCCATCTTGCGCTCTCCCCGGGACTGAGCGGGGTGACGGGCCGCTATTACGATCAGAAAACCGAAGCGAGGGCCCACCCCCAAGCGTACGACCGCCGGTTTCGCCAGCTGCTGTGGAGCGTTACGGCGAAGCTGACCGGGTTATCCGACGACGATGAAGCTTGAAGGTTAAGGTTTAAAATCTTTAAAAGAGAACGGGAGAGTGGAAGGATGAAGCAAAGCTATCGAGGCTCGGTGCTTATTACCGGTGCTGCGGGAGGGATCGGCCGTGCGGCCGTACAGCGATTGGCGAGCATGAACTACCGGGTTTTCGCCGGGGTAAGGGAGGTCGGGCAAGCGAAGCGGTTATCCGCAATCGGCAGTAACGTCGTTCCCGTCGTACTCGATATCACCGATTCGGGTTCGGTTGAGTCAGCGGCGTCTGCCGTAAAGGATGCGCTGGGTACAGAAGGATTGGACGGCCTCGTAAACAACGCCGGCAAGATCGTGCAGGGACCGCTCGAACTGCTTTCCATGGAGGAAATCAAACGGCAGTTTGACGTCAACGTCTTCGGCCAGATCGCCGTCACGCAAGCCTTTCTTCCGCTGCTTCGCAAGTCGGGCGGACGAATTGTGAACATCGGCGCGGTCACGGGCAAGACGGCAATGCCTTATATCGGCGCGTTGTCTGCATCGAAGCACGCGCTCGAAGCGGTGAGCGACGCGCTCCGCGTCGAACTGGAGCCGTGGCGCATCCATGTGTCGCACATCGATCCGGCGGCGCTCGGAACCGACATTTTCGCCAAAGCGGGGGCGGAGGCGCGGCATTCGCTGAACCGGGTGCCGGAAGAAAAGCGCAAGCTGTACGAGAAGGCGATTGCCGCGGTCAACGCTTCCTTCGCCAAGCAGCCCGTGTCATCGGCGGACGTTGCGGCGGTCGCGATCGTTCACGCGCTTTCATCCCCGCGTCCGCGGACTCGTTATGCGGTAGGCAAGGGTGCTCGCTTGGTCGTTATGCTTAGCCATTTGCCCGACCGGCTGAAGGACCGTCTGCTTAAGGGCTCGCTTGGATTAGCCAAGCTATAAGGAAGGCGCCCCGTTGTCAAAGGCGCCACATTCTTAGAAAGAGGCGATCAATGGGAAGTGCAATGGTTAATGTATGGATGAACCAGGCGTTTAACCCGCTCCAAGCCTTCCCACATATCGCCGGGGCCGTCATAGATCAGCACGAAGGATCCGTCGTATCCCTCCGCTTGCACGGCATCCAGACATCGTTTCAGCTCCCGCTCGTCCGGAATGCCGTTTGCGTCATATTGCGGTTTAACGTGGACGGAAGAGCTGAAAGGAACCGTCCGGGAGATTTCTTCGTATTTGGCCGATCCGGAGAAATTGCCGAAGTCGGTAATGAACCCGACTTTGCCGCCTGTCCGATCGAGCAGCTTCAAGCTGCTTGCTCCCGTTGACGTAAGAGGCTTGAAGTTTTCCGTAACGACGCGCACGCCTAACCCTTCCGCATATTCCGACAGTGCGGCAAGCGCATGTGCGGAGCGGTCGATAGCCTCGTTGTCGGAAGGCGGGGCTTCTCCCGCCACGAGCCGAATCCGCTTGGCCCCGCATCGGGAAGCGATGCCGATCCACCGGGCCATGAACGAACGGTCGGCTTCCGCCCTGTCGCGATTCTCCGCGGTTAGATCGCCGTAATCGAGCAGCAGCGTATCGAAGGAGACGCCGGCTTCCCGAAAGGCGAGATTAAGCCGTTCCAAATAGGCTTCGTCCGTGGAAGGGAAGTGGAAATGGCAGATTTCGACCGCTTGGTATCCCCGTTTGGCCGCTTCGGCCGGCAAGTCTAGCAGCTTCAGAAGCTCCGGCTGGTCTTCAATTTGCGTCTCGTGGGATAACGTCGCCGGATTCCAGCCCGTCCAGCGAAGCGGCCCGAGGATACGGTGCAAGCTCCAGGTGCTTAAGGATAAAGTTGGCATAAGATTCCGCCTTTCCTATAAAGAAAGTGTTTTCATCATCATACCAGCGGAATCGGTATTTGAAATTGTCGGGGTTTGCGTTCTTTTTCATCCGATTTGGTATCTGCGATTGGTCATCGCAGTATGCAGCAGCTTTCCGTTCCTAGCAAAAAGCAGGCGTGAAAGTTTAACTTTCAGCCTGCTCGTGTTCTTGCTTCGTATCGTTTTTTAGAATCTCTTGTTCCGGCTCGTCGAAAGGAACGCGGTCCTCGTCGTAGTACATCATACTGCCTCCTTCGTCTACTATTTTTTCAATTAGTATAAAATACCCGATTCAACTTATGATTAACTATATGTCAAAGCACGGTAAACGTTCGTGCCATTGCCCATCCCGATTGGCTGCTTTCATGCCGCATGCTACTATAAAGGAATAACAAAAAACATTATGGTCTTTAATGGATACTTTATTCGACACGCCCGGCGATTATGCCGGCTGGACAGCGCTTGGTGCGGCGAACTTAACCGGCCGGCTTGTCCAATCCAGGCTCGACGATGATTTGATCCGCATGAAGGGTCGCGTAAGACGCGCAACCGCATGAGACAGACAGGAGATCGACCGCAATGAAAAATTTGCTCGTCACGGGCTACAGAGCACATGAGCTCGGCATTTTCGACCAAAAGCACAAAGGTATTCCGATCATCAAGCAAGCCATCGAGGCGCGGCTCGTTCCGCTCGTCGAGGAAGGGCTGGAATGGGTCATTACGATGGGCCAATACGGCGTGGACTTATGGGCATGCGAGGTCGTAATAGAGCTGAAAAAGCGTTATCCGAACCTCAAGCTTTCGATATTGTCCGCCTACTTGAACCCAACCGCCAATTGGAAGGAAGAGAAGCAGCAATATTTCCGCGAGATATTGCAGCGCGTGGACTACTATGGCGTAGTCAGCAACCAGCCGTATAGCGGCGTATGGCAGCTAAGAGCAAGGGAGGAGCTGCTTTTTCGCAAGACGGACGGCATTTTGCTTTTTTACGACGAAGACTCCGGCGAAGCAAGTCCGAAGTTCTTGAAGGAGAAAGCGTGGAAGAAGCATGTGGAAGAAGGATACGGCTATATCGGCATATCGGCTCAGGATGTGCAGGATCTGGCGGACGAGATGCAATGGAATTACGGGGAGGACCCCGAGCTGCCGTAACAAATGTCGAATGATGAAGGGCGCGTCTTGTCTGAGCTCGCTATAAAAGGTATAGTAAGCAAGTAAGTTTTAACTGCTCTATATTTCCAACAAGCGAGTGATGAAAGTTCATGAAAGTGATTAGGCGTCGCGGGCAGGGCGTGAAGCTTTCCGTGACGATTTCGACGGCCGTTCTGCTTTCCGTGCTCCTTACGCTTCTTATTAACATGGCGCTTGGTTACCGCGCTCAACAAAATTCGCTTTACGAGACGACGCTGGAGTCGAACGCGATGAATGCGCGCGTCATGAGCCGGACCGCCAATTCGCTGCTTCTCTCTATGGCTAATAGTATCGAGACGATGGCGGAATTTATTACGTCCAATAGCTTTACTGAACAGTCGCTTCAGGACTATTTGGATTACAGCTTGAATGCCGGGTATTTTTTCAATTCGCTTATTCTCGTCAACAGCGACGGAGTCGTCGAAGCGACGTCTCCCGGCTCCTTGCATCTCAGCGGCCGAGTTTTGAAGCAGGGTGCGGCGAAGGAAGCTCTTGAATCGCGGCAGCCTTCGATCTCGAAGCCTTACACCGCGTCTACGGGAAGAATGATCGTATTCGTCAGCCATCCGATCTTCGGGGCTTCCGGCCAATATAAAGGGATGATAGCCGGCACGATCTATTTGCAGGAAGACAATCTGTTCAACAGCATACTCGGACAGCAGCTGAACAATGCGAACGGGACTTATTTCTATGTCGTCGACTCGTCCGGTTATTTGATCTACCACCCGAATAAGGACCGTATCGGAGAGAGCGTCGCCGGCAACTCCGTCGTAAAAAAGCTGCTTCGCGGCGAAAGCGGCTCGGAGGAAGTGATCAATACGAGCGGGAAACGGTATTTAAGCGGTTATGCCTCCATTCCGGCAACCGGCTGGGGCATCGTCACGCAGACGCCGGTTGCGGTCATTTCCGAAGCGGCAGGAACGTTGATGAAACAGATGCTGCTGTATTCGTCGCCGTTTATTTTGCTTCTCGTTTTGTTGACGTTTTTTCTGTTCAGGAAGTTTACCGACCCGCTCCGCCAATTGGCTCATTATGCGGGAAGCATGACGAATTCGGACCAAATGGCCGTCATGCCGCCTTCGATCAAGAAATGGAACTATGAAGCGAACGAACTCAGCAAGACGATAACGTTTGCCATTGAAGTGCTGAAGGAACGTTCCGACAAGCTGCATTACGAGGCGCATACCGATGCGTTAACCGGTCTGATGAACCGGCGAACGATCGACGAAATGATGGGCAGGTGGATGCGGGAGCGGCGGCCGTTTTCGCTTATTCTGATCGATATGGACCGTTTTAAGTCGGTCAATGACACCTACGGTCACCGGATGGGGGACGAAGTGATCAAATTTCTCGCCTCCGTGCTTGTCGATATGAAAGGAAAAGACGACTTATGCTGCCGATACGGCGGAGAAGAATTCGTTCTGCTGCTGCCGCTCGCCGATACCCGCCAGGCGTTCGCCAAGGCCGAGCGGATACGGATGCGCATGGAATCCGAGAACAGCCCGACCGGCATGCCGGTAACGTTGTCGCTGGGCGTTTCCTCCTATCCGTGCCAAGCGAGCAAGGCGGAGGAGTTGTTCCATCAGGCGGATGAAGCGCTATACCAAGCGAAGCGCCATGGCCGCAACCGGACGGTCGTCTACGGGGAAGCCGCTGTTGACGATAGCCGTTACGCAATCCCGAATTAACCGGAAACGGAATGGAAAGGAAGAGGGATCGTGAATATCGTAATCGATCAAAAGGGGAATTCGAAAATGGCGATTGTCGAAAGCCCGGACATCGTTATTCGCGATGTTCAGGACGCTCTTGATTTAATGGCTTCCGTGAACTATAACCACGACGTTTATAAAATGATCCTGCATCAATCGAATTTGACGGAACAATTTTTTGAGCTTAGAACCGGACTGGCCGGAGAAATATTGCAGAAATACGTCAACTACAGCATGAAGCTGGCTATCGTCGGAGATTTTGACGCGTATGACAGCAACAGCCTGAAGGATTTTATCTATGAATGCAATAAAGGCAAGCAGGCGTTTTTCTTGAAAGACAGAGAGGATGCGCTTCGCGCCCTGCATAGCATTAATTAAAATACGTATAGTCGATATTTCAAGCATCGGGTACAAACAATTGCCAACCGTCCTATGAACAGGGCGGTTTTTGCTATTAAACCAAAAAGCCGTGTTCGTTTGTCAGAAACGACGCTCGTTTAGAGTCTATAGATCAGGCCGACAAAACGCGAGGTGCTATACAAATGACGGAACGATGGGAAACGCCCCTGGAAAAAGCGGAAGAAACGGAGCTGGTCCGGCAAGCGAAAGCCGGAAGCCGCGAAGCGTTCGGCGAGCTGGTGCGCCGTCACCGGGCGAAGGTTTACGGATACGCCAAATCGATTGTCCAAGAGCCTGCCGCAGCGGAGGATATCGTGCAGGATGCGCTCATTCGCGCGTTTCTGCATGTCGGCAAGCTGGCGGATATCCGCCGTTTTTTGCCATGGCTGCATCGAATCGTCCGCAACCGGGCTTATTCCGCGCTGCAGAGCAAGCATTACGTCCGCGAACGGAATTTCGGACAGATTTCTTCGTCCGGCGGGAATGATTCGAACGGCACGGATTGGAGTTCTCTGGAGCATATTATGCAAAAGTTCGGCAGCCGAAGCGCGATAAACGAGCACGGAAGAACGCCCGAGGATGAACTGGTACGCGCGGAGCTTCTTGCAATGATCGATAAGCTGCTGGGATGCTTGAACGAGAGGGAGAGGCTCGTATTCGAAGCCCATTTCTTCGAGCAGCTGCCGCCGCAGGAAATCGCCAGGCTTACGGCGATGTCGTCCGCCAACGTCTATCAGCTCATTTCCCGTTCCCGCAAAAAGCTAGCCGCCGAAAGAGCCCGCGTCATGGTCGACCAATACTTGAAAACGAGAAAGGATTTGATCGGCTTGAAAAAGAAAGTTTTGGAGCAACCGGAAAAGCTGGCGGGAACCGCATGGTCGTCGGCCGGCGCATCGCTGCACGGCATCATCAATTATGACGAAGAACGGTACAGCTTGCCTAAGGTGATGGGCTTTACAGGGCTTGCTTTCCGCATCGGCATCGGAGAAGGAGACGTGCATATCGCGGGGCCTACAGGTTTCGACTTCAAATCGATATTACAAAGGGGAGCGGCGAACATGGGGCTGCATGCCGTCGCCGTATCCGAAATGAGCCCGGATATCGGCCCGAACTCCAATCTGATCGATCCGTATTTGCTGACGAGCGAGGCGAAAAACAAACGCCCGATCTCGGATGCGCTGCCCAAAGCGCTCGAGCTTATTCAACAATCGATCGATCGCGGAAAACCGGTTATGGCATGGGATCTGTTTATTCCGGAGTTCGGCATCGTCTACGGCTACGACGACGAATCCCAAACGTTAAGCGCAGTCGAATGCGGCCGGTTCGGCGAGCTTCCATACGATCGTTTGGGACGCGGCTATTTGAAGGACTTGTTCGTGCTTGCGATCGCCGATGAGCGGGAACTCGGGCAACGCGACAGGCTTCGCGGCGCGTTGGAAACGATTATCGACCATTATGACGGACGGGAACAACGCGTCGGCAATATCGTGACGGGGCTTGAGGCTTATGACGCATGGATGGAAGCGTTCAGCGGCGGAAACATCGAACCTAACGGCAACGCTTATAACGCCGCTGTCGTGCACGAAGCGCGGCAATTCGCCGCCGCGTTCCTTGAAGAGCTAGCCGCAAGCTGGCAGGGGACGGATGAGGCCGACGTCCGCATACGCCGCTTGTGCACAGGAGCTTCCGCTTTGTACCGGCAGTTGGCGGAACCGCTGCGAGAGCTTACGTCGATGTTTCCGTTTCCCGAAGGCGGACAACCGAACGACAAAGCGAACGCTTTGGCAGCCGACCGGATTTTGGAGCAAGCGAAGGCTCTTGAGCTGCAAGCAGTCGGCTTGTTGAGACAGATCTACAAAGAACTGAATTAATGGCTATTGACCGAGCGCCCCTAGGGGCGTTTTTTTTAGTGCGGGCAGGCGAGAGCGGGGGCGGCGTTGAATTGTTATACCTATATGGGAAAAAGGAGTGCTGCCGATGAAGGCGTTATTAGTAATCGATGTGCAGAACGGTATCGTGGACCTTGGGGATTTCAACAAAGAGCTTTCTTTGACCGAAAGCGTGATTAAAGATTTTAAACGAAGCGGAAGTCCCGTCATCTTTATGAGGCATTTCGACGATAGGGAAGAAAGCCCGCTGCACGAAAGCTCGGCCGGCTCGGAACTGCACGGTTCGTTAAAGGATTACGCCGACTATGTGCTGGCGAAGCGAACGCCGAATTCCTTTTACAATACGGAGCTGTCCGCTACGTTGGAACGATTGGGCGCCGCTCACCTGTTCGTCGCCGGCTTCGAGACGGAGTTTTGCTGCCTGTTTACCGCGATCGCGGCATTTGACAGAGGGTATAAAGTTACTTTTATCAAGGACGCGACCGGAACCGGCAACACGGGCGAAACATACGGAATGCAAGGATTGGACATTCGAAATTTTGTAGGAAAAGTGCTGGATTGGTCGAATGTCATCGAAGTGCTGGACTATGAGCAATACGACGAGAAGTACAATTCCGAAACGTTTCCGGGATGAACCGCAAGCGGGTAGAGGCATATGCCATCGGCCGGAGAGCCCCGGACAACAACCGGATTGGGCAATAGCGCCGGACAGCGTAATCATCGCTTGCGGCCGCAGGACAAGTTTGGACTCCGGCTGCATATATATGGGAACATATCCGTGCCAGGAGGCATCCTTTATGTTCTCGGTTCGCAAAGTGATAGCTGTCGTCATAGGGAGCGTGTTATGCTCCGTGGGAATCAATTTTTTTCTGACGCCGCTGCGCGTGCTTGACGGCGGGCTTATCGGCATCGCGCTAATATGCAATTATCTGTTCAAAATGAAGGTCGGACTGGTCATGCTGCTGTGCAGCCTGCCGATTTTCGTCCTCGCCTGGCGCAGAAGCAAGGATCTCGTGCTTAACAGCATTAACGGATTGCTGCTGTCCAGTTATGCGATCGATATTTTGGCCCCTTACCAATATCATTTTCTTTATTACATCGAATGGACGCCTTATACAAGAGCGGTGCTGGGCGGCGCGATCATCGGGACCGGAATCGGCATTATGGCCAGGTACGGAACTTCAACCGGCGGCACCGACCTGCTGGCGCATATCATCGCCCGATACGTGCCGCTCAATATCGGCGTCATTATTCTTCTTACGGATGCCTTCGTCGTAGGAATCGGCAGCTTATTGCTGGAGGAGGAAACCTTGCTGATGTCGATGCTGACCATTACGGCTGGCGGCGTGGCGACGAGCTTATGCACGCTATCGTCCGGAAACCGGCATTAAAGCAAGCTTCTCGCCGCAGCCGCAGGGCAAAAAAAATAGCCCGTCGCCGCGGGCAAAATAGGATAGGTGTTCAATGTCGAATAAGAACGATTCTATTATGCGGCAATAACCTTAAAATGAAATGAATAGAAGCTTAAAGACTAGAATTTTTTACTTAAGTTTCTACTATTCGAAGGCCAATTCCATGAAAAAAACTTAAAACCAGATGTCTGAAGCTTCAAGGGAATCCCTTTCGGAATGAAATGGCCGTCAAAGTTTAGTTCAGCTTATACAGCACCCCTCAGAGGACTTCAGCGGAAAAACTTCTCGTAATGGGCGAGAGTAAGCAGCGGCCATATCGTTTTGTAGCTGTAATAATCGGAATAGAACAGGCCGGGCAGCCCGGCTCCCGTCGGATAATGATGCGTCCAATTCGGTTCGGCTTGCAATTGGTCCAATAGCGACCTTATGCCCCGGTCGATTTCGGCGGAAGGCTTCGCATGCGCCGCGATAAGCGCATCCAGCGCCCACGCGGTTTGCGAAGGCGTGCCGGCTCTCAGAGGCACATATTCCCCGGCCACGTCGCTTCTGCACGATTCCCCCCACCCTCCGTCCGCGTTCTGGACGTTCAATAGAAAGCGAACGCCCCGCCGCACGGCGCCGTTATCCGTTCCCGTACCGGTTGCCAGAAGCCCCGTTAACGCGGACCAAGTCCCGTACAGGTAACAGATCCCCCATCTTCCGTACCAGGAACCGTCCTTCTCCTGATGCTGGAACAGCCACTCGGAACCGTGAAGGATGTAGTCCAACCGGACATCCAAGCCGGCCGAGCCCAAAAACTCCAGCGTTCTTCCGGTCAAGTCCGCCGTAGACGGGTCAATCGCAACCGATTTGGCTCCGTCGACCGGCAGCCAGGTAAGCCATTCTTTGTCCGTATCCTTCTCGAAAGCCGCCCAACCCCCGTCCCGGTTCTGCATCGACAATACCCAGTTCAAGCCGCGGTTCCATGCGTCCAGATGCCTCTCGTCCTTTGTTCGGAGCCGGGCGATTGCGCGCAGGGCCGCCGTCGTGTCGTCGACGTCCGGGTTGATCGCGTTCGAATCGGAGAAGCCCCAGCCGCCGGGCACCGGGTTCGGATTGCGAAGGCTCCAATCCGCAAGGCTGCGATGCTGCTTGCCGAGCAAATAATTTGCGGCGCGTCCGATAGCCGGATGACGGGCGGGCAGCCCCGCTTCCTGAAGCGCGTGGGACAGCAGCGCCGTATCCCAGACGGCGGAAGGGGTATTCTGGAGAAAAACATGCTTGCCGTCCTCGGTTTGACCAAGCATCGAGGCAAGCCCTTCGATCGCCCGGACGATGACCGGATGGCGTTTGCCGTACCCTAACGACAGCAGCGCCATAATCATCAGCAGCGTGCTTGTGCCGTAGCTGTACAGCGTCCCGTCGGCTTCGATCCGATCGAGCATAAACCGCTCCGCCTTGCGCCGGGCTTGCTCCCGCAGCTCGGCCGGAAAGCCGGCCAGCTTGGAGACGGCCTGTTTGACGGCATCGAGCATCGCGTCAAGTCCACGGTTCGTTCCGGACGGGCCGGGTTCCGTCTCATCCGGAGCATCGCCGTCGCCGTCGCGGTTGCCGATCAGCATAAACAAGTCCGGCGAAACGGGCGTCTTTATCGCATACCGCCGGTCGGCAAGCAGCATGATCGGGACGAAATGAACGCGGCCGTAAGCGGAGAAATCGAACAGGTTGACGGGAAAATGGGGAGGAAACAGCAGAAGCTCGATGGGCAATATGAGCTTTGTCGGCCAAGGGTACTGCCCCGTTGCGGCCAGAAACGTTTTGGTCAAGACGCTGTTCACCTTGCGCAAGCCGCCCCGAGAGGCAATAAACCGGCGGGCGAGCTGCATGGACTCGTCCGCCTCGCTGCTGTAGCCGCTGTAAAGCAGCGCGTAATACGCGTCCACGGAAGCGGACAGATTGCCTTTCGGCTCGTCCTTGTATACTTTCCAGGAGCCGTCCGGCTGCTGAACCGACTTGATGCGGTCGTGCAGCTTGCGGATCAGCTCTTCGTCCGGATGCTCCAACGTCCGGAGCACGATAATGAAATAGGCGTCCGGCGATGTGCCTCCGTCGAACGGGAAGCGCCAGCTTCCGTCCGGCTGCTGCCTCTGCAGCAGCTCGCCGCTTATTTGACGGATCGCTTCCGTAACGTCCAGGTTGAGCGTCATTGCGGTTCTCCTTCCTATACGGGCAAAAATAAGCTATTGTATAGCCTATGAGCGAAAAGAAGTGAGATGAACCTTAAAACCTTTCTTTAAAGCGGTATCCCGTTTTCCAAGATTATTCGACAGGATTTTTTTTAATTGCAGTATGAAACAAAATCGCGGGTGAACGCGTATGTATTACGTCTCCCGTTTTTTTCCGGGAAAGGAGTGATATAGGTGGATACGGCAATCAAGGTTAACGTTATGGAAAAATTGGCAAGCGGAGAATTGCGCGAAATTGACGAGCGAGAGTGGACGGCGGCGATGATCGAAAGCCTGAACCATGTCAATTACATCATGATCGGCGGAGTCGAATACGAAACGATCGAAGGCCGGTTAAACGTCGACACGGGTGCGCTCGAGCTGCTTGTCGCGAAAGTGATGCATCGATAACGGACGGAGGGGTTCATGGATGACAGAGAAAGACAAGCGGCAGAAGGAATTGCATCTTCGTTTTTTTACGAAGGACGGAATGCCGCTGAAGGTATTGTCGACATCGCTTGGAATCGCGCTCATTGCGCATGCGATGGGTTCCGCGGCGCCTGCCGGCAACGTTTATGCCGAGGCTGCGGGAGAGGCGGCGGCGTCGCCTGACGGGGCGCCGAAGCTCGTCGAATGGTCGACGGAGGAAGTAAAAGCGTATTACGACGCTTATCTCGATTGGAACATTCCGATGCTGCAGGAGGAGGAAGAAGAAGGGCAAACGACGGGCTCCGGCTCCGCGTCTGGCGGCGGAACAGCTCTCGGAGGCGGAACGGCCACCGGAGGCGGAACGACGGTCATCCATTCCGGCTTCGGATGGGATGACTTGATGCTGTACCATCTTATCTTTAATCAAGGCAACGCTTATTCGTCTTCGGCTTGGCACGGGTCGCATACGGCTTACGACTATCGGACGGGGAAAGTCTACAAGCCGGCGACTTACAGCTCGGGAACGTTCCAGAACAAGCCGGTCACAGGCTCGGCCGTCAAGCCTAAGACGTCGAACACGACCGGCTCCATTACGCGCCGCTCAACCTCGTCCTCCCCTGGCGGCATCGGCGGCAACTCCAGCGGCTACACCTCTTCGAGCTCCGGCTCAAGCTCGTCGAAGTCGACCGGATCGAGTTTCGGCGGATGACGCGCGTATTCGAAACGGTCGGCAAGCCGCATCCCGACCGGGCGGAGCAGGTAAGGCTGCTGAGCGAGCTTGGGTTCGGCTGGGCGGATCTGGACGACGAGCCGTATTGGATCGACCAGGCGATCGCAATGCGGGAAGACGTTTACCGCGAACTTATGGATGCTTCGGCCACGTTATGGAGTCTGTTCGACCGGACGGTCAGGCACTTCGTGATCGGCCGGCGCGAATTGTACGCGATGCTGGGGGTTCCTCCCGTCTTATGGGAAGCGCTGGATAAGCTCCCGATCAACGGAAAGGGGCTCATCAGCCGGTATGCGAGATTCGATTTCGCCATATCCGACGAAGGCGACATTAAGCTGCTCGAGTTGAACGCGGATACGCCGACCGGGTATGTGGAGGCTGCGGAGGCTACGCCTTGGGTATGCGCAAAGCACGGGATTGGCACGCGGAACGGCCGGATGAAGGAGCTTATCGCGCAAGCTTGGGCGGAAGAGCGGCCGGATACGGCGGCGTGCGTGGCTTACGGCTCGCATGCGGAAGATTCTGGCACGATCGATATGCTGATCAAGCATAGCGGACTTGGCGTCAAAGCGGCGGATTGTCTCGAGCTGTGGGTGGACAACGGAGTGCTGAAGGACGGCAGGGGAGAGCCGATCCGCCGGATGTTCGCGTTGTATCCGAAGGAGTGGATGCATGTCGACGACGGAGGCGATGCGCTCGCTTACGCTCTGGAGACCGGCAATTTGACCTTGTTTAATCCGGTTCACGCAATCTTGCTCCAGTCCAAGGGACTGCAGGCGCTCATCTGGGGATTGTACGAGCTTGGCATGTTCTATGACGAGGAGGAGCGGGAAACGATATCCCGATATATGCTGCCGACTTACAATAAAGCCGTCTTCGACGGAAGCTATGTGTCCAAGTCGATGTTCGGCAGAGAGGGCGGCTCCGTCACGATTTACAATGAAGCCGGAGAGCTGGAAGCGAAGGATACGGACGGCTTCGACACGAGCAGCCTGTTCCCGCGCGTTTACCAGAAAAGAGCCGAGCTTGCGAGCGTGCGTCTCGAAGCGGGCGGCTTCCGTCTGCTCACCGGCGTGTTCGTCCTTAACGGCGAGCCGTGCGGCTTGCTCGGAAGAGCCGGCGGTTTGATTACCGGCAATACCAGCCATTTTGTCGCGATAGGAGTGGGGGATTGATGAATCATTACGGTTACAGGAAGCCGGACGGGCCTAGCGGCTCGGGCCGCTTTCTTTCGCTCGCGTTTGGCGCCATCGTGTTCATTATTATCATGAGCGTCCTGTTTAACGCTTGCTCCAGCAGCAACTACGGCGGTTCGTCCGTATCGTGGTCGTCGTCGGATAACGCCGGCACGGCCGGGCAGGCGAAGCAGGAGACGACGGTTCCGTGGGATTACCGGATTGCGGAAGCGGAAGTCGGCGATTTGATCGGCCAGGACATGACCGTCCTGCCGGACAACGAGCTGATGCCGAACGACGGGAATTACGGCACCGGGGACAAAATTTGGGCGCTGCAGTATATGGATGCGGAAATGACGACGGACAGCGACGGGAAAAACGAGATTAAGCTTAGCGCCTGGAGAACGATCAAAACGTTCAAGACGAAGGAAGAAGCCGAAGCGGATATGAACAAGCTGAAGGTCCGGATCAAAACGGAAACGAAGCTCGTCGGCGTTTACAAAACGGAATACAACGGCGAAACCCGGCAATTCGCCGTGCTGGAGCTTCCTTCCGGCAACCGGGTGAAGCAGCCGATCGACGCGGAGCGTTACGGCGCGCTGAAGTCGGCGGACAAAGCGAATATTATTTTGGAAGAAGTGCACGATTTTGCGGATTATGATTTGACGTATGCCAAATTTCGGGGGTGGGCTTCGTGAGTTTTGCGGACTTGATCGATTTGATCGTAGGAATAGCCGTTATTATTGTTCTTCAATTGCTTGGTATGCTGGTGTTCAGCTGGATGACGCCGTATAACGATCTGGAGGAGCTGAAGCGGGGCAATACCGCCGCCGGTCTCGCGATGGGAGGCAAGTTTCTCGGAACGGCTATCGTGCTGGGCGTCTCGGCCTATACGAATACTTCGATCTGGCATATGGCGCTTTGGTTCGCCATCGGCTACGTTTGCCTCGTTCTCGTATATTGGGTATTCGAATGGGTAACGCCGGGCATCAAGCTGTCCGAGCATCTGAAGAACGGCAACGTTGCCATCGGTACGCTGCTATGCCTCGTATACGTCGGAATGAGCTTTGCGATCAGCAGCTTGATCGTTTGAACGGACGTTCGGGCAGGCTTATCCTGCCCGCATGTGGAAGCAATGGTAAAGTCACAGGAGCTCTTCGAGCCTCTGTGACTTTTTGCTGCTTCGCGGCGTTCGGCCCGTTCCAAGCGGTTCCGTCCGGGACGGCTTTAATTAACGCCGGAACGGTTCGTTCTTTGACGGGGACAGAAGAAAAGTTTCGGCTTGTTTTGCAGAAAGTCGAAATAAGTCGTATATTATAGGGTAGGTAATGGGATTACGGCCCATTTATCGATCTGGTTCGAGGGGAGTTTGAAGATGGGGAACATGGCTCAATACGGCATCCAGCTGGATGCGCAGTCCGTTCACGACAAGCAGTTCAAAAGAAAAACAAGAGGATACAGCATGGAGGAGGTTGACGAATACCTCGATGAAATTATAAAAGACTACACGAGAATGCAGGAGATTATCGCACGCTTCGAAGCGGATCTTGCGGACATCCATGCCGAGTTGATGAAAAACAAAGAGTCCTACGATCAGTTTATGATCAAAAGAAGGCTCGAAGACCTTGAAATCAAGGTGTTCGGCGAAAGAAGAGAGTATTTGCGTCCTCGCGTTTAACGCGAAGGGGATAGCGGCCCGGAAAGGCTTGGCGGCGCGGACAATCGCGTCTCGCCGGGCCTTTTTTTGCGGCGCCGGTCCGAAATTTGGTCTGCCTTTGAACGTATGGTATCATAGTAGTACAAGATGCTGATTGATTTGGAGGGACCACCGATTACGAACTTCGTTACGAATGACGCAATGACCATGCTGCAGCAAACGAGCCGCACCTTCTTCATTCCGATCAGCCGCCTGGAACAGGGGCTTAAAGAAGCTGTAAGCGCTGCCTACCTATGCATGCGGGCGATTGACGAAATCGAAGACCATGAACAGTTGCCCGATTCCTTGAAAACAAGCCTGCTGCACGGCGTTCACGATGCGGTAAAGAAGCCTTACTTATTGGATGAAGTCCGCAAGCTGCTGGGGCCTCATCAAGACGTTTTGCCCGCGGTAAGCTTCCGCCTTCCCGATTGGGTTCAGCTTTGCCCTCCATCAATCGTCGGCACCGTTCTGGAGTATACGTCCCGAATGGCCAAGCAAATGGCGGAATGGGTGGAGAACAAGTGGCAAATCCATACCGAAGACGATTTGGACCGGTATACATACAGCGTCGCCGGCATGGTGGGCGAGATGCTATCGGATTTGTGGCGGTGGTATGACGACACCGATTCGGACCGCGCGAAAGCCGTTGCGTTCGGCCGGGGACTGCAGGCGGTTAACATCATGCGCAACCGGAAAGAAGATCTGGAACGTGGCGTCGATTTCTACCCGACGGGATGGGGAAACAAAGAAATGTTGGCGTATACGCGCCGCAATTTGCGGCTTGCCGACGAGTACACGAAGGAGCTTAAGAAAGGGCCGGCCAAAGAATTTTGCAAAATTCCGCTGGCGCTGGCTCATGCGACGGCAAACCTGATTGCGGTAGGCGGCAATAAGCTGACGCGCGAGATGGTCCATAAAATCGTCGGCAAAGCGTAACCGAAACGAATAGTATGGCACGACCGGCCGGATTCATGGAGAATCCGGCTTTTTGGCGTTGCATGGCTGCACGTTAAGACGAGCTGCCGACAGGTTCCGGGGATGTTGGTCCCAAAGCGGGGATGAAGCGTTTACATCGAATGCGGCCTATGCGGCGAACAGCCCGTCTAGAACTACCCGCCGGCATAAAATTATTCGGCTCCGTTCGCCCCTTTTTCCGTAACCTGTAAGAGGTCGACAAAGAAACAGGAAAAACACGCTCATCGTTTGACACGTTTTTCCTTGCCGCGTGTGTACAATCTAACCTATATCGTGACGAGTTACCTTATCAAAATGGGAAGAGGTGTAGTCATGCGAAAAGGGAACAAGCAATTATGGATCTATCTGCTGAGCATGGTTTTGCTTGTCATCGTTGAGGTGCGTTTCCAGACGACGATCAAAGCGGCTATGGTGAAAGCCCATGAGCCGAACATAGCGATATTGAACGGTATACATAACTGGCATGCGATTGGATTGGAGAAGCCGGTGCTGCTCGAATGGTCCGGGAAGCGTCCGGCCGCGGCCGCGTTATCAGAGCCGGCGAGTCAACCGTCCGCGGAACGATCGGCCGGCGAGCAGGCGACGGCGGCAAAACAGCTGTCGGGCGCCGCAGCCAGCGTTACCAAAGCATCCGGCCAGGAACCCGCAAAGCTCTATCAGGTTACCGCTTATCACTTGAACGTACGGTCCGGTCCCGATGCGGAAACGAAGATCGTAAAAGTCGTCGACCGCGGGATGGAGCTTGCAGTCAAGCAGCAGCTGCCAAGCGGCTGGCTGGAACTGCAGGACGGAGGTTATGTTAACGGCAAATACGCAAAGGCCGTCTCCGCGATCGAGCTTGCCGCGGTTAAGCAAACAACGCCGCCTCTTCATCTGCAGACGTTAGCGGGCGATGCGCAGCCGGGGCAGGAAGCGGCGAAGCTGACGCTTCAGCAGGACGATACCGAGCGGCAGCCGGCCAAGCCGGCCAAACCGACATCAAAGGTCGAAACGGCGTCGGATCTTACCGAAGCGGATATTTCGGAGCTGTTTGAAGGGACGGAGCTGGAAGGACACGGCATCGAAGAGGTTGTATTGGAAGTCGAAGAGGAATACGGCATTAATGCGCTGTTTACGATCGCCGTCATGAAGCTGGAAAGCGGAAACGGCAAAAGCAAGCTCGCCAAAAACAAAAACAATTTGTTCGGACTGAATGCGACGGGCGGAGGAAATCATAAGGCGTTTAGTTTTGAGACCAAAGGGGACAGCGTCCGAAAATTCGGCCAGCTGCTGTCGAAGCATTATGTAGGCAAAGGGCTTACGACGATCGAAAAGATCGCCAAAAAATATTGTCCGGCCAACCCGAAATGGGCAAGCCTCGTCATGAATATTATGAAAAGGGATTATAAAAAACTTTGACCATAGATCGAAGACCGTCTTCGATTTGCCATAGATAAACGTGAAAGGTCTGGATCGGACGATAATGTCCGTCCAGACCTTTTAGCCTTATAGCGGGCCTTCGTCTCAGGAAGAACGAGAGGGGCCGAAGCCTTCCTCCTCCAAATATTGTACGGCCTCCTCGTAGCTTTCAAAAGCCATGTCCAGGTTGTTTCCGGAGTAAACATACCACAACCCGTCTTCTATTTTTACCGTTAGAACGCTGCCGTCCGGTCCTGTCCAGCGTTCCTCCGTTTCCTTGTTTCCGGCGGCCGCCTGCGAGCTGCCGGAAGGCGGTTCCGAAAGCGCGTCGATAGACGATCGAATCAAGGAACGAAGCTCCTCCTCGGTGAAATCGCGAATATTGACAAGCCCTTTCGCATCCTTCGCATAGCCTTGAATCTTCCCCGCGTAAACAAAGCCGTTGCCGTTCGGATGAAGATGGTAAACGACGTTTTTGCGGTCATAAACGCTTTCGGGAAATTGAAAATTGACGCGCCCGAGCGAGACGTCGCTGCGCTCAAGCTCCGGGAAGGAGGCGCAGATCGCAACCTTTTGTTCGAACGATAGCATGAATGGAATCCTCCGTTTGCATTCTTTCTTCAGCGAAGTGATTATACCATAGGTTCGTTCCGTCCGCTAAAAAAGGCAATGCGGGAAGAAAAAAACGGTAGAAATTCGGTGCAAGCGCCGTGAAAAAAAGGAACAATAAAAAAAAATACGGATATTCGGCCGAAATCGAATCGCAACGGATATTGAAATGCCGGTTTGATTCGCCATACACTATTGTTAGCACTAAATGCTGATGAGTGCTAACAGCCAATCGTAACCTTTTCAAATGGGAAAAATCGAGAAGGATTTTTCAAATCGAAGATTTTTGCTGGACGTTTGCTTAAATTTCGGCATGCTCCACAAATGATTTCTAATGCGTGGTTGCTATTAAAGGGGACGCGTATTTCGAATTGTTTGGCCGCAAGGCGTGAAGGTCCCCGGTGTGAAAAGTTCTTTTTTTTCTAACTTTTGATAAGGAGCGTGATGTGCGATGAACGCATTACTGCTGGCGGGAGGAATGGGGACGAGGCTAAGGCCTCTCACGGACCATATGCCGAAGCCGATGGCTCTGGTCGGCAACCGGCCGTGGCTGGAGCATCTGGTCTTGCAGTTGAAGAATCAGGGCTTTAGCGACTTCGTTATGGCGGTTCAATATTATTCCGAGCAAATCCGCAATTATTTCGGCGACGGAAGCAAATGGGGAGTCCGCATCCGATACGCCGTCGAACATACGCTGCGCGGAACGGCCGGAGCGATCAAAAACGCGGAGCCGTATCTCGACGACCGCTTCGTCGTCGTCAACGCGGATATTGTCCAGGAAGCCGATCTGGCGGACTTGCTGGAATTTCACCGGATGCGCGGCGGGCTTGTTACGATCGGCTTGACGGAGGTCGAAGATCCGTCGCATTACGGCGTAATCGAGCAGGACGGAGAGGATCGCATTATCCGGTTCGTGGAGAAACCGCGCCGGGATGAGGCGCCGTCGAACCGGATCAACGCCGGCATCTATGTCATGGAGAAACAATCGCTGCAATATATCCCGGATCATCGCGAGGTATCGATCGAACGCGAGACGTTCCCGCTGCTTATCAAGGAAAATGCCGGCGTGTACGGCAAAGTCATTTCCGGATATTGGATGGATATGGGGACGAAAGAGCGGTACCGCGCCATCCATTGGGATCTGTTGAACCGCGTTTGCCGGCTTCCGCTTGACGGCGAAGAGAGAGGCAGCGGCATATGGATTGGCGATCGCTCTGAAATTGCCCCGGGCGCGCTGCTGATTCCTCCCGTTCTGATCGGAAACGGCTGCAAGATCGGGGAACGCTCCATCGTCGGGCCGTTCGCCGTCCTTGGTGACAACTGCGAGATCGGTAAAGGCGTGCGCTGCTCGGAGACGATCATGTGGGACAACTGCACGGCTCACGACGCCGTGCATTTGAACAATTGTATTCTCGGATACGGGCTTGAGGTCGGTTCAAGACAAATCATGCACGAAGCGGTCATGAATCGAATGGAGGCGAAGGAAGCATGACGAAGATTGCGTATGTCAGTACATATGTGCCCAAAAAATGCGGGCTTGCGACGTATACGTTTCATTTAAGGCAAGCGGTGAACGGCGCGAAGGGAAGAAGGGACAAGGACCCGGTCATTGCGCTTTCCGACTGGAAGGAAGAGAGGGATGTCGATCCGCTTCTATGGCCGCTGCAGCGCGACGACGAGGCGGCTTATGCGAAGATGGCGCGGAAGGTGAACCATTCGGACGTCGACGTCGTTTCTCTCCAGCATGAATTCGGCATCTTCGGCGGGGAGGCGGGTGCGCATATTCTTGCGTTTATCCGGCAATTGGAGAAGCCGCTGATCACGACTTTTCATACCGTCTTTGAGCAGCCGAAGCCGCCGTACGCGCCGATTCAGAAGGAAATTGCCGACCGCAGCAGCAAAATCATCGTCATGAACCGGAAGGCGATCGATTATTTGCATAAGGCGTTTGGCGTTTCCAAAGACAAGATCTATTTCATTCCGCACGGCGCCCCCGAACCGAATCTCGAGAGCAGGCAAAAGCTGAGAGAGAGGCTCGGCTGGCAAAACCGGAAGGTGCTGATGACTTTCGGCTTGCTTAGCCGGGGCAAAGGGATCGAGCTTCTGTTGAAAGCTCTTCCCGAAGTGGCTGCGGAAGTGCCCGACGTGCTGTACGCCATCGTCGGCCAGATCCATCCCGAGGTCAAGAGGCGAGAAGGCGAGCGATACCGCGAAGAGCTTATGGAATGGATTCGAGCGGGCGGCATCGAGCGGAACGTCGTCATGATCGACCGTTATATGGAAGAAAACGATCTGGTGAATCATCTTTCGGCCTGCGACATATACGTGACCCCTTACCCGGGCATGCAGCAGATCACAAGCGGAACGCTTGCCTATGCGGTCGGTCTCGGCCGGCCGGTTCTGACGACGCCGTACAGCTACGCGCAAGACTTGCTGGCGGATTACCCGGAGCTGCTCCTGCCGCACGACGACGCCAAGGCGTGGTCGGCGAAGATCGTCTCGCTGCTGCAGAACGACGTCCTGCTCAAAGGCTGGGGCAAAAAAATCGAGACGATCGGAAACGGCATGCATTGGCCCACCGTCGGCAAGAAGCATGAACGTTTATTTTCCGAGGTGAGCAGGCTTGCCTTCGTTACCCGTTAGTTTGAAGCATATCCGCCGGATGACGGACGATACGGGCATTGCCGAGCACGCGCTCGGCATCATCCCGCGGCGCAAGGAAGGATACAGCACCGACGATCAGGCGCGCGCGCTATGGGCGTGTCTCGCCTGGCTGGACGTTGCCGAAGGGGACGAGAAAGAGGAGCTGCACCGGCTGATCGATACTTATTTGTCCTTTATGTTATGGGTGCAGCGGGAAGACGGGCATTTTCATAACAATATCGCTTTCGACCGAACGCCGGAAGACGAGACGCCATCGGACGATTGTCTCGGGCGCTGCATATGGGCTTCGGCGTTAACCTTAACGACGCTTCAAGACGAGGACCGTAAACTCGCCGCCAAGCAGATGCTCGAGAAGGCGCTGCCGCTTGCGGAGGAAATGGCGTTTCCGCGCGGGCGGGCTTATGCGCTCGCGGCCGTCAGTTTGCTGCTGCGCTCCGGCTGCCCGTTCGATTTCGATTTGCGGGAAGCGGCGGAACGCTGGGCCGACCGGCTGATCGGCAGCTACCGTACCCATGCCCGCCCGGAGACCGGATGGCATTGGTACGAGCCGGCGCTTACGTACAGCAACGGCGTCCTTCCGTGGGGGCTTCTGTCCGCTTATGAAGCGACCGGGCGGCCGGAGCTGTTGGACGTTGCCGAACAAAGCCTTCGTTTCCTCATACGGCTGTCCGCGGATGAAGAGGGACGGATACGGCCGGTCGGCAACCGCGGCTGGTGTACCCCCGGGCATCGGGCTATGTGGGATCAGCAGCCGATCGACGTCATGAAATTGATGCTGGCGGTCTCCAAAGCTTACGAAATAACCCGGGACAAGGATT
Organism: Paenibacillus thailandensis; assembly: GCF_042685365.1. Classification (NCBI taxonomy): domain Bacteria; kingdom Bacillati; phylum Bacillota; class Bacilli; order Caryophanales; family Paenibacillaceae; genus Paenibacillus; species Paenibacillus thailandensis. The sequence continues at coordinate 264,259 of NZ_JBHUMY010000006.1, forward strand.
ACGCCGACGTCGCGAAACGGTGCCGGAATTGGTTCCATGGCGACAACGACGCCGGGATGCCGATTGCCGACGTCAAGGAAGGAGCGGCCTGCGACGGCCTGGAAGAAAACGGATTGAATCGGAATAAAGGAGCCGAAGCGACAATCGCTTATTTGCTGACCGAATCGCTGTATCATTCATTGGTCGGCACAACGTAACGGTGTAGAGGAATTCGTCCCGATCTTCTCGTTAATTTCTAGTTATGCAACAAAAAAGAAGCCATCCTTGGAAATGGTTGCACGAAGCTTCCCGTTTTCCGAGGGAGGCTTCTTTTTTGTCGTTTCAAAAAAGTTCTTCCATGGAGACCCTTCTTTTGCCAGGAGGTCATGATCGGCATCCGCCCGCTCATATACATCATCGTAGAATCGTTTCCCGCCCGAGTTTTCTACCTTGATCTAGGAGGGGGATTGCTTGCATTTCAGACTGCCGGAGGAGACGGAACTGATGCGGTCGGCGATTCGGACCTTTGCGGAAGAGGTGGTTGGGCCCGGCGCCGTCCGCCGCGACCAGGAAGGGCGAATCGAACCGAAGCTGCTGCGGCAGATGGCCGAGCTTGGTTTATGGGGAGTTCCGATTCCCGAGGCGTACGGCGGAGCCGGCGGCGACGCGCTTGCTTTTGCGGTCGTGCTGGAAGAACTGTCCCGCTGTTGCGCTTCGACGGCGATGGCGGTCGCCGCGCACACGTCTCAGCTGGCATGGCCGTTGTACCGGATGGGCAGCGACGCGCAAAAGCGGGAGCTGCTTCCGGCCCTTGCGGGCGGCAGGAGGCTGGGAGCGGGATATTTTGGGGAAGGCATGACGTACCGTAAGACGGATAAAGCGTATTCGATTTCCGGCAGTGGGCCGATCAAGGCGAACGCCGGCGCTGCGGACCGGCTGCTTGTTACGGCTTGCGAGGAAACGGTTTCCGGCAAACGCAGATCTATGGCGAGCAGCGCGTTCATCGTGCAATGCGCGGATTCAGCGGCGTCCGAAACAGGTTCGCTGTCGCTGCAAAAAGAATCGGCTGCGCTTGGACTCCGCGCTGCAGCGCCGGGCGCGTTAGCGATGGACGGGGCCAAGGCGGCGAAGGCGGACAGATTGGGGAAGAAAGGGCAGGGAGAGGAAGCGGCGCGCCATGCAGCCGTCTTGGAATCGATTGGAGAAGCGGCGATTGCCGCCGGCATCGCGCAAGGAGCGATGGAAGCGGCCATAAGCTACGCGAAGCAGCGAAAGCAATTCGGAACGCCGATTGAAAAGCAGCAGGCGATCGCCTTTAAGCTGGCGGATATGGCCGTGCGCACGGACGCCTCCAGATGGCTGGCTTACCAGGCGGCATGGCGGCTGCAGGAAGGGCTGCCGTGCGCGAAGGAGGCGTCCGCTGCAGGCAATTATGCCGTAAGAGCGGCTGTTGCGGTCTGCTTGGACGCGGTTCAAATTTTCGGCGGCAACGGGTATATGCAAGAATACGGAGTCGAGCGGATGCTCCGCGATGCGAAAAGCTTGGAAGCGGCCCGCGAAGTCCGTGCGGCGGGCAATATACGCGATATGATCTGCGGCCATGGAGGGGATAAGGATGCATGAAACGGTTATTCTCGGCGGGGCGAGAACGGCATTCGCCAAGCTGGGCGGGATGTTGAAGGAGGAGCCGGCGGTCCGGCTCGGCGGCGCGGCGATTCGCGGGGCGCTGCAAATAAGCGGCGCCGCGCCGGAGCATGTCGACGGCGTTCTGATGGGCATGGTGCTGCAGGCGGGGGCCGGCCAGCTTCCCGCGCGCCAAGCGGCGCGCCGGGCGGGACTGCCGGACGGCGTTCCGGCGGAGACGATCAACAAAGTATGCGCCTCCGGCATGCGGGCCATTACGATTGCCGACCAGATGATTCGCGCCGGCGACGCCGAAGGGCTCGTCGCGGGAGGCATGGAAAGCATGAGCAACGCACCTTACGCGGTGCCGGCGGCCAGATGGGGCGCGCGGATGGGATCCGCGGCATTGACGGACCTGATGATCCAGGACGGACTGTTCTGCGCGGAAGGCCAAGTCCATATGGGCGTTTACGGCGAACGCACCGCCGACGCTTACGGCATTACGCGGGAAGAGCAGGACGAATGGGCGCTGCGCAGCCACGAACGGGCGCTTGCCGCGCGAAAGACCGGGTACTGGGACGGCGAGATCGTTCCGTACGAAACGAAGAACGGTACCGTTGCCGAAGACGAAGGACCGAGGCCCGATACCGGCCTGGCGAAGCTTGCGGCTTTAAAGCCGATATTCGCCGATGGCGGCACCGTGACGGCGGGCAATGCGCCCGGCGTGAACGACGGCGCGGCCGCGCTCGTCGTCATGTCCCGCGACCGCGCGCTCAGGTTCGGATACAATCCCGCCGCAACGATCATCGGGCATGCGACGGTCGGCGTCGAGCCTTCCGGGCTTGCCAAAGCGCCTGCGCTCGCCATCACCAAGCTGCTGGGGCAAACCGGTTACCGTTTGGAGGATATCGACCTTTTTGAAGTGAACGAAGCGTTCGCTTCGGTCGTGTTGTGCTGCGGAAGGCTGCTTGGCTGGAACGCCGAGAAGGTGAACGTCAACGGAGGAGCGATTGCGCTGGGCCACCCGATCGGGGCGAGCGGCGCGCGTATCGTGCTTACGCTTGTTCGCCAGCTTGCGCTTCGCGGCGGCGGACTTGGAATTGCCGCTATATGCAGCGGCGGCGGACAAGGGGACGCGATTCTTGTGCGCGTGGACGGTTAGTTATTATTAGCGGAAATCGGGCGGGAGGAGGCTTATTATGCTCGGTTTGCAGAAAGCGGCCGTGCTCGGGGCCGGGCAGATGGGCAGCGGCATCGCCCAGGTGCTGGCGGCAAGCGGACTTACCGTTGCGCTTTACGACACGGAGCCAGGCGCGTTGAAGCGGGGACTCGCGGTCATCGGCGATTCGCTTGCCCGATTCGTTGCCAAAGGGAAGATGACGGAGCGCGAGCGCGAAGAAACGGTGGCGCGAATCGTTCCGGTAACGGAGCTGGACCGCATCGGGGATGCCCGGCTGGTCGTCGAGGCCGTTCCCGAAAGGCTTGCGCTCAAGCGGCAATTATTCGCGGAGCTGGACCGCCAATGCGGGCCGGACACGATTATGGCAACCAATACGTCGTCTCTTTCTATCACGGCAATCGCGGCTTCGACGAGACGTCCGGACAAGGTGATCGGCATGCATTTCATGAATCCGGTGCCCGTCATGGCGCTCGTCGAGCTCGTTCGCGGGCTCGCTACGTCGGACGAAACGTTCGCGGCGGTCAAGGAGCTTGCCCGGAAGCTGGGCAAGACGCCGGTCGAAGCGCGCGATTACCCCGGCTTCGTGTCCAACCGGCTGCTAATGCCGATGATTAACGAAGCGGTTTACGCGCTTTATGAAGGGGTGGCTTCGCCGGAAGATATCGACGCCGTCATGAGGCTCGGGATGAATCATCCGATGGGGCCGCTTGCCCTTGCCGACTTGATCGGCCTTGATTCGTGCCTCGCGATTATGGAGACGCTTCACGACGGCTTCGGCGATTCGAAGTACCGGCCTTGCCCCCTTCTGCGCAATTATGTGCAGGCCGGATTCCTGGGACGGAAGTCGGGCCGCGGTTTTTACGTTTACGCTTAATGAACGGCCGAGCCGGGGGACCGGCTGAGGCGGGAGGCGGATTCGATGGAGCTTCGCCCTACGAAGGAGCAGGAGGCGATACGCGACCTGGCGAGGCGGTTTGCGGCGACCGAGGTGAGACAGGCGGTTGCGGCGATGGAGCGGGATAAGCGGTTTCCCCAAGAACTTTTCGCCAGGCTGAAGGAGCTTGGCCTGACGGGCATTCCGGTCCCGCAAGCCTGGGGCGGCAGAGGAGCGGATTTCGTGTCGTATACGATGGCCGTGCACGAGCTTTCCAAAGAAAGCGCAGCGCTTGGCGTCATTTTGTCCGTTCACACTTCCGTGGCCACGCTGCCCATTCTGCGGTACGGCACGGACGAGCAGCGGGAGCGGTTTGTCCGTCCGCTAGCCGGGGGCGCGCTGCTGGGCGCTTTTGCGCTGACCGAGCCCTGGGCCGGCTCGGATGCCGGTTCGATCCGGACTTCTGCCGTCCGGAACGGCGATGAGTATGTGCTGAACGGGACGAAAACGTTCATCACGAACGCCGGAGCGGCGGATTTGTACGTCGTGTTCGCGGTAACCGATCCTTCACGCGGGACGCGAGGCATTACGGCATTCGTGGTGGGGAAGGATGCGGAAGGCTTCAAGATCGGCCCCAACGAGAAAAAAATGGGGCTGCACGGCTCGCAAACATGCTGCATCGTATTGGACAACGTGAGGCTTCCGGCCGAACAAAGGCTCGGGGAAGAAGGGCAAGGCTTCTCCATTGCGATGGGCTCGCTGGACGGCGGCCGGATCGGCATTGCGGCCCAGTCGCTCGGAATCGCGGAAGCGGCGCTTGGCTTAATGTGCGAAGCGGCGTTGCCGAAAGCGGACGGCAGCAAGGCACGGAGAGCCGTGCCGGTCGGCGCTCCGCAAGCGGAGCTTGCTTATTGGATAGAGCACGTCGAAGCGGCAAGGCTGTTCGTTTATCGCGCGGCAGCGCTGCGGCAGGAAGGGAAGCCCTGCACGAAGGAAGCGTCGATGGTGAAGCTGCTGGCATCGGATACGGCTGTCGGAGCGGCGGGAGCGGCCGTTCGCACGCTGGGAGGCTCAACCCGCCCCGCCGGGCAGACGGCGGCCAGGTTGTTCCGCGACGCAAAAGTCACTCAGATCTATGAAGGGACCAACGAAATTCACCGCATTGTGATCAGCGGACAATTGATGAAAAAAGGAGGCGTATGAATGATGGGCGGATCACCCGGCCGGAAGTTCCGCGATGCGCTGCAGGCGGAGCGGCCGCTCCAGATCGCCGGAGCGGTCAATGCCTATGCGGCGATGCTTGCCGAAAGCGCCGGATTTCGGGCGTTGTACGTATCGGGGGCAGGCGTCGCCAATGCGTCGCATGGTCTGCCGGACTTGGGCGTGACGACGCTGCACGACCATGTGGAGGAAGTGCGGCGGATTACGTCCGCGGTGGGGCTGCCGGTGCTTGCGGACGTCGATACCGGCTTCGGCGGGGCGTTTAACATCGGCCGTACGGTGCGGGAGATGATCGCGGCCGGAGCGGCGGCGATCCATATCGAGGATCAGGTTGCGGCGAAGCGGTGCGGCCATCGCCCCGGTAAAGCGATCGTGAGCGTGTCCGAGATGGCGGACCGGATCAAAGCGGCCGCGGACGCCCGAACCGATCCGGATTTTGTCATTATGGCGCGCACGGACGCCATTGCGGTGGAAGGCATGGATGCCGCTATCGAGCGGGCGTGCGCCTTCGTGGAAGCGGGAGCGGATATGATCTTTCCCGAGGCGGTGACTACGCTGGACGACTATCGCCGATTCGCAAGCGCCGTCCGGGTTCCGGTGCTGGCCAACCTGACCGAATTCGGCAAGACGCCCTTATTTACGGCCGAAGAACTTGCCGCAGCCGGCGTGCAGCTCGCGCTGTACCCGCTGTCGGCCTTTCGCGCGATGAGTGCGGCCGCCTTGCGGGTATACCGGGCGATCCGGGAGGAGGGTACGCAGCGTAGCGTTGTCGGTCTGATGCAAACGCGGGCGGAGCTTTACGACATTTTGAAATACGAGGAGTACGAGCGGAAGCTGGACTTGTTGTTTGAAGCGGAGAGGAGCGAGCCTTCATGACAACGAAAAAAAGCGGCGGTCTCGCCGAGGTCATCGCCGGCCAAACGGCGATATCCACCGTGGGAAAGACGGGCAAAGGATTAACGTACCGCGGTTATTCGATACACGACTTGGCGGAATACGGCACGTTTGAGGAAACGGCTTATTTGCTCATACGCGGCAAGCTGCCGGATGCCGGCGAGCTGGCCGCCTACAAGCGGAAGCTGGCCGCCGGCCGGACCATCCCGCCCGGTCTTCGGACGCTGCTGGAATGCTTGCCGGCGTCCTCGCATCCGATGGACGTGTTGCGCACGGGGCTTTCGGCGCTTGCATCCTTCGAGCCGGAAACGGAAGCGACGGACCCCCGGGAGCTGGCGGACCGGCTGCTGGCGATAAGCCCGTCCGTTCTTCTTTATTGGCATCATTTTCATCAAAGCGGAGACAGGATCGACACCGAAACGGAAAGCGATTCCGTCGCCGGCCATTTCCTTGAATTGCTGCACCGCCGGCCTCCGGCCGAATTGCACGAGCGGGTCATGGACGTTTCGCTTATTTTGTACGCGGAGCATGAGTATAACGCCTCGACATTTGCCGCTCGCGTCACGGCCTCGACGCTGTCGGATTTCTACTCCGCGGTTACGACCGGCATCGGCACCCTCCGGGGACCGCTGCACGGAGGGGCCAACGAAGCGGCGATGGAGCTGATCGGCCGGTATGAAAACCCCGAACAAGCGGAAGCCGGCGTCATGCGGCTGCTGGGGGGCAAAAAGCTGGTCATGGGCTTCGGCCACCGCGTATACACCGTATCGGACCCGAGGTCGGACATCATTAAAGCTTTATCGAGAACGCTTTCGGAGCAGAACGGCGACTGGCGCCTGTTTACCGTATCCGAGCGGATCGAGGAAGTGATGAGAAGAGAGAAGGGATTGTTTCCGAACCTTGATTTTTACAGCGCGTCGGCATATACGCTTATGCAAATACCGGTTTCGTTCTTTACGCCCGTATTTGTCTTTTCGCGCATAAGCGGGTGGGCCGCCCATATCATCGAGCAGCGCGAGTCAAACCGGCTTATTCGTCCCAGCGCCGAATATACAGGACCCGAGCCGCTGCCCTGGTTTCGGCTTGAGGATCGAGGACAAGGGGCGGTTACGCCGTAAAGGCGGTACCGGCCTGCCAAGTGTATGGCCAAGAACAGCCGACGCAAGCCGGCTTACGTGAGCAAGACGCTCGGGCTTACGAAGAAAAACCATCCGCGCGGGGCAAAAGCTGGCTCAACGGCAATCATTCAAGCAACCGGCGTAAAAAATGCGGCCTAATGCGCAAGTAAATCAAATGCGGGAGGAGGCGTGTCTATGACAACCAGCTTCGAACACGGCCGGCAGCAGCCCGACGAGCTGCTTTCCATTTTAACCGACTATGTTTGGAATGGCGTCATCGACAGCAAGGAGGCGTACGAGACGGCTCGGCTATGCCTGATGGACACGATCGGCTGCGGCTTGCTGGCGCTTCGGTTTCCGGAATGCGCCAAGCTGCTGGGGCCTGTCGTACCCGGAACGGTCGTGCCCGGCGGCGCGCGAGTTCCCGGTACCGATTACGAGCTTGATCCGGTGGCGGCGGCCTTCAACATCGGCACGATGAACCGCTGGCTCGATTATAACGATACTTGGCTGGCGGCCGAGTGGGGCCATCCTTCGGACAATCTCGGGGCCATTCTGGCCGTTTCCGACTATGTCAGCCGAAAGCGCATCGCGGAGGGAGACGCGCCTCTTCTTGTACGCGACATGCTGGAGGCAATGATCAAGGCGCATGAAATTCAAGGCGTGCTTGCGCTGAACAACAGCTTTAACCGGGTTGGGCTGGACCACGTCATTCTCGTCAAAATCGCTTCGACAGCCGTTTCCGCCCGGCTTCTCGGCTGCTCGCGCGAGCAGATCGCTGCGGCATTGTCGCAAGCTTGGCTGGACGGACACCCGCTGCGGACGTACCGGCATGCGCCGAATACGGGCAGCCGCAAGTCGTGGGCGGCGGGGGACGCGGCGAGCCGGGCCGTCTTTCTTGCCTTGCTGGCTTATAAGGGAGAGATGGGATACCCGACGGCGATCAGCGCCCCTACGTGGGGATTCTCCGAAGTATTGTTCCGGGGAAAGCCGGTTACGCTAAGCCGCGATCTTGGAAGCTACGTCATGGAGCATATATTGTTCAAGATCAAATATCCGGCCGAGTTTCACGGCCAGACGGCCGTAGAATGCGCCGTCAAGCTGCATTCCGAAGCGATAGGCAGACTCGAGGACATCGGCCGGATCGAGCTGACGACGCATGAGTCGGCCATGCGGATCATCGATAAGACGGGGCCGCTGCGCAATCCGGCGGACCGCGATCACTGCTTGCAATACATGGTAGCGATCGGCTTGCTGCATGGGGATTTGAAAGCGGAAGACTACGAGGACGAAGCGGCCTCCGACCCTCGCATCGACCGTTTAAGAAGCTTGATGACGGTGAAGGAGGACAAACGTTATTCGCGGGATTACATGGACGCGTCCAAGCGGTCTATCGCAAACGCGGTGCAACTATTTTATAAGGACGGAACTTGTTCCGGCAAAGTCGAAATCGAGTATCCGATCGGGCATCGCAACAGAAGGGCGGAAGCCATCCCGCTTCTGGAGCGCAAATTCCGGCACAATGCCGGAAGCCGTTTTCCCGCGAGCCAAGCGGATTCGATTTACGACATATTCCAGGATTCCTCCAGGCTGGCTGCGCTGCCGGTCCACGAATTTACGGAGATGCTGCGGCTCCGCCGATAGCGGCCAGAAGGCTAAAGCGGCGTAAGCATCGGGAAATCAAGGCAGTTTTCGTCTTGCATGAGCGACATTCGCCCCGGGCATATTAGTTGTCGGGAGGCGATAATCAACTATGCGTAAAATTTATAGCGCAATTGTACTTTCCGCAGCGATTGCCATGACAATGTCTGGCTGCGCGACTTACGACCGCGATAACAACCGCGACAACAACGGCGTAAGAACGAATCAATACCGGTATAATGCCAACAACTTCAATCCAAACGGCTTTACCCGCAACGGGATGAACAATCTCGCTACGGATAACATCCGTAACAACGGGCTGAACCAGTACAACAACAATTACGGCACGAACCGCACTTATTCCGGCAACGGTCCTTTCACGGGGATGCGCGATCTCGGCGTCAATGACAACGACATGAGAAACGGCAACGGCAACCGGAATGCGTACGACAAAACCGTCTCCAAAAAAATCGCGAAGCACGTCTCCGCCATTAAAGGCGTGAACAGCGCGACGGTTGTCGTTTACGGCAAGGACGCCATCATCGGTCTGGATGTGAACGACAACGGTAACGGTAACGGTAACGGTAACGGTCACGGGCATGCCATGGGCAATGGCAACGGCAGCACGAATACGTCCAATCTCGTGAACAAGGTGAAGCGTTCGGTGCAGGACGCTCACCCGGGGTACAATGTTTACGTTACGTCGGACCGGAACTTGAATACGCGCATCCGCGGATTGAATCCGGATATGACGCCTGACGGCAACGGCAACGGCAACGGCATGGCTCCGCTGAACGGCCGCCCTGTCCGCAATTTCGCCGACGACGTAGCCGATTTGATCAACGATATCGGCCGTACCGTAACCGAGCCTTTCCGTTAAGCACATTTTCTCCTAGCGTAAAGCCGCGAAAAATCCGGTCTGACGGAATTGTCGCGGCTTTACGGCATTTGGTTTCAGATCCGGACACCGATCTGCTGCTCGGCAATTTGCACGAGGCGCCGCGTAATGTTGCCGCCGATCAGTCCCATGTCCCGAGTGGTCATGTTGCCGTAGTATCCGTCTGCCGGAAGCTGAATGCCAAGCTGCGTCGCAACCTCGAATTTCATTTGCTCCAAAACCGCCCTTGCTTCGGGAACAAGCAACTGATTGCGGGAACGTCCTCTAGCCAAAAGATATCCACTCCTTTTATTGGATTTGAAGTTATTATGTTATCGGCTTGGAAAAGTTATGCGATCGGCGTGAAAATTACCGATCTCGCGCCCGCCTCCTTCCGTGATAGAATGGTAGCATGGAGGGATCGGCATGTTTATAGCCCCAATGCTGCCCGTGGCGTGTCCGGAACCGTTCGACGACGAACGGTACATATTCGAACCGAAGCTGGACGGAAGGCGGCTTATTTTATCGTTTCATGACCGGAAGGCGTCATTGTATAATCGGTATGGGCATGATGTGACGCGACAATATCCCGAGCTGTGCAGAGTGCCGCTTGCGGAGCCGGCCGACGTTGCATTGGACGGGGAAGCGGTCTACGTCAATCCGGAAACGGGGCTGATGGAGCCGGAGACCGTCGCCGAACGTTTTCGGTTGTCGCGGGAGACGCGTATTCGGGAAGCGGCGCTTGAGCGTCCGCTGCATTATTTTGTTTTTGACATCGTGTATTACAACGGCCGCGATTTAAGAGGGCGGCCGCTTCTTGAACGAAAAAGGCTGCTCGCCAAGCTGCTGGCCGGAAACGAGCATATTCATCTGTTGCGCCATCAAGATACGTTCGGCATGCGCGCTTACGCCGCGGCGAGACGGCTAAAGCTTGTCGGCATCATGGCGAAGCGGAAAGACAGCGAATATGCCCCCGAGCGTAGCGCGGACTGGCTGACCATTCCGCATTACGAATATAAGGATGCCGTTGTATACGGATACCGGAAGGACGGCTTCGGCTGGCTGCTGGAGGCCAGCGGCGAACCGGCCGGAATGCTTGAGCGGGCGGTCGATCCGGGAGTCCGCCTTGCTTTCGAGAAAGAGGCCCGGACGATGATTACGGGCGAGGACCGCAGCTTCGTCTATTTGAACCCCGGCATCGGCATACGCATAAAGTTTCGCGGCCTTACGAGAGACGGGCTGCCGCGAAAGCCCGAATTCGCCGCATTTACATCGTCGTTGCCGGTATATTGACCTTGTTGGTAGGATATGCGGCTCTCGCGGCGCTCTGCGTCGCCCTATGAGGGGCCGGGGACGTTATTTTGAACAATTAAATTCGGCTATTCGATAAATGAAAGGAAGAAGGCGCTTGGGCGGAACGATGCAAATCCGGGCCATGAAATACGGCGACAAACCGCATTACGAATGGGAGGCCGGGGTGCTGGAGCAGAAGGACGATTACGTTTTTTTGCTCGCCGAATACGGCCGCCGGCTTCGTCATTATACGAAGAACAGCGTATTTACGCTCAATAACTGGACGATTGAATTTATGTCTTCGTCGCTATGGTTTACGGTAGCGGCTGACGTGAAAGACGGGCGAATCTCCCAATACTATTGCAATATTAACCAGCCTGCCCGGATTGAAGGCGGCCGGATTACGTTCGTCGATCTCGATCTGGATTACGTCTGCGAGAACGGAGAATGGAAGGTCGTGGACGAGGAAGAATTCGAGCATCATCAAAGGACGTTCGGGTATCCGGATTGGCTTGTCCGCAAGGCGAGAGCGGAGCTCGAACAGTTGAAAAAGCGAGTCCGCGAGCAGGCTTTTCCGTTTGACGGTTCGATCGAACGGTTTATCGGCCGTATTCCGGCGGAAGCGGCTTTGAATGAATTCCGACTTGACAGCAGGGAATTAAAATAGTACAACTAAATAAATAAGCGGGTTCCGCGAATATCCAACAATGCCTTTATGCGTAAATGAAAGCGTTAGTAAACTGCCGTATAAATCATGGAGAGCAATGAGGGAGAAACATGCTAAAGGATAAAATTTTAAACCGCGAGCCGGGAATTATAACATACGGAATTACGCCTCCCAAATCGACGTACGAGCCCGAAAAAATTGCCGAAATCGCCCAGAAGCAATACGAAAGGCTGCAAGGGCTGGAAATCGACGGGCTTGTCCTTTACGACGTGCAGGACGAGACGGACCGCACGGACGAAACGAGGCCTTTTCCTTATTTGACGACGCTCGATCCGGGCTTTTACAGCGAACAGTACTTAAGCCATTGGGACGTTCCCAAAATTATTTACCGCTGCGTCGGCAATAATACCGAAGAGGAGCTGTCGCGCTGGCTTGAGAAGGATCCCGGCCAGGACCGTTATTCCGTATTCGTCGGATCATCCTCCAGCAAGCAGCAGGTAACGATGAAGCTGCCTGCGGCATACGAGCTAAGCCGAAGGCTGAACGACAAGCTGATGCTCGGCGGCGTCGTGATCCCCGAAAGACATTTGAAGAAAAACGACGAGCATCTTCGCATCACGGAGAAGGTAAACGGCGGCTGCAGCTTCTTTATATCCCAGGCGGCTTACAATATCGAAGCGTCGAAGAACATGCTGTCCGACTATTATTACTACAGCAAGGAACAAGGGAACGAGCTCGTTCCGATCTTGTTCAACCTTGCGCCGTGCGGTTCCCAGAAAACGCTGGAATTCATGAAGTGGCTGGGCATCAGCATTCCGAAATGGCTGGAGAACGATCTGCGCAACTGCGAGGACATCTTGGACAAGTCCATTGTTCTTTCCCTGAAAATATTCGAGGAGCTGTTCGAATTCGGATTGGACAAGGGTATTCCGATCGGCTGCAGCATCGAAAGCGTCTCGACTCGCAAGGTGGAGATCGAAGCTTCCGTGCAATTGGCAAAGGATATTAAAGCGATGATCAACCGCAAGCTTGCCGTAGGCATCCGCTAAAAATTCAAACAGGCTGACGAAAGTCGTGGAAGACTTTCGTCAGCCTGTTTCATTAGGGGAACCGGCGGGTTTACGCTTCCGGCAAACGGCGTTCTTGCTCCCGCAGCACGACGCGCCGGATTTTGCCGGAGCTCGTTTTCGGAAGGTCGCTCACAAACTCGATCCTGCGCGGATATTTGTACGGAGCGGTAATCGTTTTGACGTGATTTTGCAGCTCCTTCGCAAGCTCCGGCGTTCCTTCGAAGCCTTCCTTCAGCACGATGAACGCTTTGACCACATGCCCCCGCACCTCGTCCGGCGAAGCGACCGCCGCGCATTCCTTGACCGCGGCATGCCGCAGCAGCGCTTCCTCTACCTCGAACGGACCGATCGTATAGCCGGAGCTGATAATGATGTCGTCGCCCCGCCCTTCAAACCAGAAGTAGCCGTCTTCGTCCTTGCGGGCTCTGTCTCCGGTTACGAAATAATCGCCGTGCATGCCGGCCGCTTTCCGCTCCGGATCTTTATAGTAGGTCCGGAACAATGCCGGCATCGAGCCGTGAACGGCGATGTCTCCCACTTCTCCGGGCGGCAGAGGCGTGCCGTCTTCGTCGATGATTTCGACGAGACCCGGCGCGATCGACTTGCCCATCGAGCCGATTTTAAACGGCGAATCCTTCAGATTGCCGATCAGAAGCGTGTTCTCGGTCTGGCCGTAGCCGTCGCGGATCGTAAAGCCGAACAAGCTCCGGAACTTCTCGATAACCGCCTGGTTCAGCGGCTCCCCGGCCGATACGGCGCTGCGGATCGAAGAGAGATCGAAAGCCCCCAGCGAATCCGTCTTCGCCATAATCCGGTATTCGGTCGGCGTGCAGCACAACACATCGATCCGGTATTGCTGCAGCAGTTCCAAGTAACGCTCGGCTTTGAAAGGCCCGGCGTAAACAAATCCCGTCGCTCCGTGGCCGAGAACGGACAGAAACGGCGTCCATATCCATTTCGCCCAGCCCGGAGCGGCCGTCGCCCACACCGTGTCGGACTCCCGGATGTCCAGCCAGGGAGACGTAATACGGAGATGCGCATAACCCCAGCCGTGGCTGTGCACGACGCCTTTCGGATTGCCGGTCGTCCCGGACGTATAAGAGAGCATCGCCATGTCGTCCCGGAGCGTGTCGGCGCTTTCGCGTTCCTCCGGCTGGCCTTCCGTCAGCTGCCGCAGCGGGATCCAGCCCGGCTCGGCGGCAGCTGACGCACCGCCCGCGACGATCCGGAAGCGAAGCGCGGGAAGCTCCTCCTCGATGGCGTTCACTTCGGAGGTGACGGTCGTCCATGCGATGACGGCTTTCGCTTCGGAATGAGCCAGGCGGTAGGACAAGTCCTTCGCTCGCAGCATGTCGGAGGAAGGAATGACGACAAGGCCCAGCTTCAAGCAGGCAATATAAACGACGTAGGCCGTAACCCGGCGGGGTACCATGATCAGAATCCGGTCGCCTTTAGCCAATCCGAGTCCGCTTAGGCCGCCGGCCAGCCGGTTCGCTTCCCGCAGCAGTTCGCCATATGTAATTTGTTCCATGCTTCCGTGCTCGTCCAGCACTTTAAGCGCGATTTTGTCCGGAGCATGTCCTTCGATATCGGAAACGATATTATAATGTTCGGGCGCAACCCATTGATCGAATTTCAAGTTGACCTTCTCCTTTGGAAAAATAAATGATGTTTATTATAGCATATCTTAATACCTGGTATTAAGACGTATGACTCAATGAAGCGTCGCATTCGGGGCGAGGATATGGTAAACTCCAAGAGGGGAACATCAGTTTGCGTTGAAAGGGGCCTTATTCGAAATGGCGGAGCCTTTAAAAAATATGTATCATGAATCGTTTCTGCGGGAATTCGGCATGAAAGTGCAAGGCGCGTACAGCCGTTTTCAAACCGAAAGCTTTGTCTCCGGCGTGCTGGGAGAAGGATGGGACACGTTGGAGCTGAAAGGACGCATTCGCCGGATTGCGTCCGTGCTGGGAGCGCATTTGCCGGAGCGGTATGCCGATGCGCTGGACGTCCTTTTCCGGATTGACGGGGAGTGCGTCGGATTTCCTTATTTGTTTTTCCCGGATTTCGTCGAGGTATACGGACAGGCGGAAGGCGACTGGGATTTGTCCATGCGGGCGCTTGAACGATTCACAGCCCGTTCGTCGGCCGAATTCGCGATACGCGCCTTCATTCTGCGCGACCCGGAACGGGCGATGACGCGGATGAGGCAATGGGCATCGCATTCGAACGAGCATATAAGGCGGCTGGCCAGCGAAGGATGCAGGCCGCGGCTGCCGTGGGGGCAATCGCTGCCGATCTTCAAGCGCGACCCGGCTCCCGTATTGCAAGTATTGGAGCTGCTGAAAGCCGATTCGGCGCTCTACGTCCGCAAGAGCGTGGCGAACAACTTGAACGATATCGCGAAAGATCATCCGCAGCTTGTGCTTCGTACGGCCAAAAGCTGGATCGGCACCCATCCGGACACCGATTGGATCGTTCGCCACGCCTGCAGGACGATGATCCGCAAGGCCGATCCGGAAGCGCTCGCCTTGTTCGGCTATGCCGAAGGGGAAGAGGGCGATCCGGTCGCCGTGTCCGGGTCTATTAAGGCAAGCCCGTCCAAGCTCGCCGTCGGCGACAGCTGCCGGCTTACCTACGAGCTGCGCGTCCGCGACGGCGGACCCTCCCGCGTTCGCGTCGAATACGGCATCGATTTCGTGAAAGCGAAGGGGCAGACGTCGCGCAAGCTGTTTTTGCTGTCGGACAAGACGGTGCCCGGCGGGAGCGTCGTTTCGGGAACGCGGGCGCATCGTTTCGCCGACTTGACGACCCGCAAGCATTATCCGGGCGAGCACCGGATCGTGCTTCTCGTAAACGGCAAGGAAGCGGCCGGAACGGCGATATACCTAAGCGGAGCGGAAGAGGCGGTTAAAGCGGACTAAGGATAAGCACGGCATTGACCGTGCGTTTCCTTCGCCGCTTGAAGCGTGCGCCCGGCAATCGTTTCGTCAGCGGAAGCGGCTTCAAACGCAGGATGGATAAGAATCGGGCGCTTTGCTCAAGCTTGATCGCCGAATAGATGAATAGCGGTGTCGACGAACAGCTTAACCGCATGGGAAGCTTCTTCGAGAGAAGGGAGCGCGATGACGATATCCCGGTACGAGTCGGGCGACAGCTCGCGTTTGACGATGCCGGGGGGCAGCGCTTGCACCGACAGCTCCGAGAGAACGGGAAGGCCGAGCCCTTCCTGCGCCATGCCGATTGCCGTGTTGACGTTATGGACGACGTATCGAATGTTCGGCTCCGTATGGACCCTCTCGAACATGTCGAGGATAGGGGGCTCGAACCCCGCCTTGCAGGCGACGAGCGGCTCGCCGCCGAGCATCCGGATCGGCACGGCGGGAAGCTTGGCGAACGGGTGCTCCTCCGGGACGACGACGTACATTTTTTCCCTGTATAACGGGATCGCTTGCCATTCGTCCGCTGGAGGAAGGATGAAGCCGACGTCGATTTTGCGGTCGTGCAGCCATGTTTTCAGTTCGTCGATCGTGCCTTCGTACAATTCGAAGACGATGCCCGGATGCCGGTCGGTAATATGCTTGACGATTCGGGGCAAGAAACGGGCCGATGCAACCGGAAAGGCCCCGACGCGGATCGTCCCGACTTCCAGTCCTCTTTCGCGGGCGGCGATTTGCTCGATTTTTTCGAAGTTGTGCAAGATGTCCTGACAGCGGGCCAATATTTGCTTGCCGACGTCCGTCAGCATAATGCCTTTGCCCTTGTCCCGGATCAGCAGCACGATGCCAAGCTCGTCTTCGAGCGAGGAGATGGCCCGGCTTACGGCCGGCTGCGTCATGTTCAGCTCGATGCCCGCTTTGGTGAAGCTGCCGGTCTGGGCGATTTTGACGAATAGTTTGAGTTGTGTATACGTCATATCGTTTTGGATATGCCTCCTATGCCAAACATTCATTTTATTTATAAGATAATGTATTGTATCATTCCGTTAGACAGATAAACAAGGAGTGAGAGAGATGACCGGACTGACACGCAAGCAAACGGCCGCTTATTTAATGTTCTTGATCCTGATGTGGGGGATTAACTGGCCTTTGTCCAAATACGCGCTGAATTTTACGCCCCCGGTGCTGTTTGCCGGGCTGCGCACGCTGATCGGCGGGCTGCTGCTGATCGCGATCGCTTTGCCGCGCTGGAGGAAGCTGCGCTTCAAGGAAAACTGGTTGATTTACGTTGTTTCCGCTCTACTAAGCATCGTTTTTTATTACGGCTTTCAGACGGTCGGACTGCAATATATGCCGGCCGGCATTTTTTCGGCCATCGTGTTTCTGCAGCCCGTCCTGCTTGGATTATTCGCTTGGCTGTGGCTCGGCGAAGGGATGAACGGCTTGAAGCTGGTCGGCCTGCTGCTCGGATTCGCGGGCGTGGCGGCGATGAGCGTCGGCGGCCTGGAGGGCGGAATGTCCGCAGCCGGTATCGTCCTTGCGCTGCTTAGCGCGCTCAGTTGGGCGCTTGGGACGGTTTACAACAAAAAGATGGCGCCCAAAGTCGACATGTTATGGATGACGGCCATGCAAATTACGATCGGCGGAGTGGTCATGCTCGTATACGGTTCGTTTGCGGAAAGCTGGTCCGCGATCGATTGGGCGGCGCCGTTTATATGGGATACGGCGTTTATTTCCGTGTTCGTCATTGCGCTCGGGTGGTCCGTCTATTTCAAGCTGAACGGCTCCGGAGAAGCGTCGAAAGTCGCTTCGTACACGTTCCTTATTCCGGTCGTGTCCGTCATCGTCAGCGTGTTGTTTATGAATGAGCATATTACCGCCAATCTGGTCGTCGGCTTTGCGCTGATTGTGGCGAGCATCCTGCTCGTCAACGCCAAGACCGGAAAGCTGAAGGAAGCGGCATCGTAACCCGATGTCCGAAGGGCCGCGCGAGAGCGCGGCTTTTTGTCTATCCGCATGTCGTTCCGCGGACGGTTATAAACAGTTTCCGTGCAGGAAAGGCGTTCTGCCAAGGCGAATACGACCCGGAATAAAACGCCGAATCCGGACACGGTGAGGGAGGCAGGCGTAATTAACGGGAAGGGCGGAGAGGCCGAGGGAGGACAATCGATCGCGGTGCGAACGAATGCCCATCGAATTTGTTCGACGATATTGAGTTAGCGCGGCTCTGCCGTTATAATAAAACGGATTAAGCAGAATCGACGGCGTCGTCCTTTTATAAGGGCGACCATTTCAGCGTCGAAAGATAAGTCTAATAGATAGAGCAAAACCTCATTCTTATCTTTGGATAAAGACTACAGAAAAAGGTGTCATTCATGAGCATATTAAACGTTGAACGGCTGAGCCATGGCTTCGGAGACCGAGCCATTTTTAACGATGTGTCCTTCCGGCTGCTGAAAGGCGAGCATATCGGCCTGATCGGCGCGAACGGCGAAGGCAAGTCGACCTTTATGAACATTATTACGGGCAAGCTGCAGCCGGACGAAGGCAAGGTGGAATGGTCGAAGCGCGTGCGCGTCGGCTATCTCGACCAGCATGCCGTGCTGAGCAAAGGGCTGACGATCCGCGACGTGCTGCGGAGCGCTTTCCAATACTTGTTCGACATGGAACAAGAGATGAACGAGATGTATGCGAGAATGGGCGAGGTGTCCCCCGAGGAGCTTGAGAAGCTGCTGGAGGAAGTCGGCACCATTCAAGATACGCTGACGAACCAGGACTTTTATATGATCGACGCGAAGGTGGAAGAAACGGCCCGCGGCCTCGGCTTGACCGATATCGGTCTGGACAAGGACGTAACCGACTTAAGCGGCGGACAGCGCACGAAGGTGCTGCTGGCCAAGCTTTTGCTGGAGAAGCCGGACATTCTGCTCCTCGACGAGCCTACCAACTACCTCGACGAGCAGCATATCGAATGGCTGAAGCGTTACTTGCAAGAGTACGAGAATGCGTTTATTCTGATCTCCCACGATATCCCGTTTCTGAACAGCGTCATCAACCTGATCTATCATATGGAAAATCAGGAGCTGACCCGTTATGCCGGGGATTATTACCATTTCCAGGAAGTCTACGAAATGAAAAAGCAGCAGCTTGAAGCGGCTTACAAGCGACAGCAGCAGGAAATCGCGGACTTGAAAGATTTCGTCGCCCGCAACAAGGCAAGCGTTGCGACGCGGAACATGGCCATGTCGCGCCAGAAGAAGCTCGACAAGATGGAAGTGATCGAGCTGGCGAAGGAGAAGCCGAAGCCGCAGTTTAACTTTAAGGAAGCGCGGACGTCCGGCCGGATGATCTTCGAGACGAACGGTCTCGTCATCGGCTATGACAGCCCGTTGTCCAAGCCGCTTGATTTGAAGATGGAACGCGGCCAGAAAATTGCGCTCGTCGGTTCGAACGGCATCGGGAAAACGACGCTGCTTCGCAGCATTTTGGGCGAAATTCCGGCCCTATCCGGCCAGGTTACGCGAGGCGACTACCTGGAGATCGGCTATTTCGAGCAGGAGATGAAGGAAACGAACTACAACACCTGCATTGAAGAAATATGGCAGGAGTTCCCGTCGTATACGCAATTCGAAGTGCGCGCGGCACTGGCGAAATGCGGGCTGACGACCAAGCATATCGAAAGCAAAATCGCGGTGCTGAGCGGCGGCGAAAAAGCGAAGGTCCGCTTATGCAAGCTGATTAACAAAGATACGAATTTGCTCGTGCTCGACGAACCGACGAACCACTTGGACGTCGACGCGAAAGATGAGCTTAAGCGCGCCTTGAAAGCATACAAGGGCAGCATTCTGCTCATTTCCCACGAACCCGAGTTTTACCGGGATGTCGTGACCGACATTTGGAACTGCGAGTCGTGGACGACAAAAGTGTTCTAAACGGCCGCTACGTTACGGAATATCAAGCGCAAAAGCCGCTCCGAAGAGCCTAATGGCTCCGGAGCGGCTTTTTTCATATGAATCAATGTGCTGAAGAGTTGCGAGTGGGGGAAATGGTCCGCAGTAAAGCTTCCAGCTTGTTGCCCAACGTCAGCAACGGATGGCCGATCCGAACGCCTGTCTCTTGTTCGAGCCTCCGCGCCGCATTGACCATGGACAATTGGGCGACCGATACGGTGACGCCCGGCCGGGAAGCGAGGATCTGCCGAATCCGGTCCGTTAACTTCTCCAAATACGCCTCCTGATTGCCTTGCATCAACAGTTGAAAAGTTCCGTCGATGATTACTGGCTCCACGTCCGTTATGTTCCCGCCGTTGGCGGCCGCATGTTCGGCTAACCGACGCATCGTGCCGTCGACGGTCGACGGGTTGGAAAACAATAATACATGCGGACCATCGACGCCGCATACGTATTCGAATAACGGCTCGTCTACTTTGACGACCGGAATTGCAGATTGAAGCATCTTCTCGTCCAGAAGCGCGATATAATTGGTGCATGTGATGAGAATAGCGAAAGCGCCCGTGCTTGCGATCCATTCAACCTGCTGGGCGACTTTGTTGCGGGCCGCGTCCGCATCAAACCCTGGGTCGCCGGCGATCCTTGCCATTAAGCCGGGGTCTACGAAATGAATCCATTCCGTACCGGGAAGGTTTACGGCGTCGTTTATGTATTCGATATTCGAATGATGGGCGTGGAGACAAGCGATTTTGGTTTTCATCGGGTTGCCTCCGTTTTCCGTGTCTTCGTTGTGCAGCTTTCCGGCGTGCCGGTTAAATAGGATTCTGGCCGTAATAACGCCACAAATCGTTCCCCTCTCATAATTTCCATCGTATGAAACATTGTTTCGAAACCTTTCTTCCATTATATAAGAATTTTGGCCGCTCATCACAATTCGATATAAAAAGGTGAAACATTGTTTGCGGCGACTCGTACGACAGGAAGGGAAAGGATGGAACATTAGGAGAGAATACACGATGGATGGCCGTTCGCCGATAGACCGTTTCACGAGCTTGCGGGATGGCTCCATCTTGAGCTTATGAAAAACGCTGCCGAAATCGGGTATTGCAGGTTTTTTGTTCGGCTCGCGAAACGTTTGAACGCCGCTCACGCATTTTCGTCAAAACAAGATATAAAAGAGCCAAAAAAACGGACATACACGGAAAGTTGAAAGCGTTATACTTGAAATGGGCAGAAGCAAAACATTGCCGGAAGGGGAGAAGCCAATGAACCGCATTGCCATTCGAGGAGCGAAGGCGCCGGTTAGCGCGCTGGTGATGGGATCGGATTATTTTGCGCCGGAAAAAATGGAGCTTGTCAGCGAAAACTTGGATGCTTATGAAGCGATCGGCGGCAACACGATCGACACGGCTTACATATACGCCGGGGGCAAAAGCGAGGAAGCGATCGGCTTATGGCTCGAAGCGCGGAAAAACCGCGACCGCATACTCATTCTGACTAAAGGAGCGCATCCCGATCGCAACGGCTCGCGGATGAACCGCCAGGCGATTCGCGAGGAGCTCGCCGTCAGTCTGGAGCGGCTGCGGACGGACTATACCGATCTGTACGCGCTTCATCGCGACGACCCCGACGTCCCGGTCGCCGAAATTATGACCATCTTGAACGAGCTCGTTCAAGAGAAACGAATCCATGCGCTGGGCGCTTCCAACTGGACCTGGCAAAGACTCGAAGAAGCGAACGAGTACGCGAAAGCGAACGGCATGGTCGGCTTTACGTTCAGCAGCCCGAATTTCAGCTTAGCCAAAGCGCAGGAGCCCTATTGGAAAGGCTGCGTAAGCGTCGACGAGGAGACGCTCGCTTGGCATGAACGGACGGGCTTGCCGGTATTCTCCTGGTCTTCCCAGGCCAGAGGCTTTTTTACGGGCAGATTTACGCCGGAGGACCGGTCGAATGCGGATTTGGTGCGCGTATTTTACAATGACGACAATTGGGAGCGGTACCGGAGAGCGGAGCTGCTTGCACGGGAAAAAGGCGTGGAAACGATCCAAATTTCCCTGGCCTATGTGCTGAATCAGAAGTTTCCGACGGCAGCGATCATCGGACCGCAAAACGCGGCCGAATTGCGGTCTTGCCACGCCGCGGCGTCGATCCGTTTAACCGAACAGGAAGTTCAGTGGCTCGATCTTCGTTTAAGCGAGCGGCCATGAGGGCGGAAATGACGCTGCCGCTTGACTCTGACGCATGAAACAATTACCATGGTAGGCAAAACCGCATAATCGTGACGAAGAAGGATCATAGTACGCGGCGCAGCCTGCCACAGCGACCCGGGGACGGTGCAAGCCCGGGGCAGAACGCGGCGGAAAAGGCAATCCGGAGTCGATTCATAGAAGCGGGCATGTCCGCGGGGCATGCCAACTGGGGTGGAACCGCGGGACATAAGCTCTCGTCCCCGGATAAGCGTTGCTGCTTGTCCGGAGGCGGGAGCTTTTTGTTTTGAGCTAAAAGAACGAAAAAAGGAGAAACGTTTATGAGCAAAGTGACGATGGACCAGATCGTGGCAATCGCCAAAAGCAGAGGATTTATTTTTCCGGGGTCCGACATTTACGGCGGACTTGCCAATACATGGGATTATGGTCCGCTGGGCGTCGAATTCAAAAACAACATTAAACGTGCGTGGTGGAAGGCGTTCATTCAGCGCTCCCCCTATAACGTCGGGCTCGACGCCGCCATCTTGATGAACCGTGAAACATGGGTCGCTTCCGGGCATGTCGTCAATTTCAGCGACCCGATGATCGATTGCAAGCAGTGCAAAGCCCGTCACCGGGCGGACAAAATGATCGAGGCCTCGCTTGAGGCGAAAGGGGAGGAGCTGATCGTCGACGGCCTAAGCTTCGCGCAAATGGAGGAGCTTATCCGCCAGCACGACATCCGGTGCCCGAGCTGCGGCGCCTTTGACTATACGGACATCCGGCAGTTTAATTTGATGTTCAAGACGCACCAAGGGGTAACCGCGACAAACGCCAGCGAAATTTATTTGCGTCCCGAAACGGCGCAAGGCATCTTCGTCAACTTCAAGCATGTGCAGCGGACGATGCGGAAGAAGCTGCCTTTCGGAATCGGGCAAATCGGCAAAAGCTTCCGGAACGAGATTACGCCGGGCAACTTTACGTTCCGGACAAGAGAATTCGAGCAGATGGAGCTGGAGTTTTTTTGCAAGCCCGGCGAAGATATGGAGTGGTTTGCCTATTGGCGAGGCTTCTGCCGCGAATGGCTGCTTGCGCATGGGATGAAGGAGGAAAGCATTCGGCTGCGCGACCATTCCGAGGACGAATTGTCGCACTACAGCAACGCGACGACCGATATCGAATACCGTTTCCCGTTCGGCTGGGGCGAGCTGTGGGGCATCGCCAACCGGACGGATTACGACTTGAAGCAGCATATGGCCCACTCGGGCGAAGATTTCCATGTCGTAGACCCGGATACGAACGAACGGTACGTTCCGTATTGCATCGAGCCTTCGCTCGGAGCGGACCGCGTGGCGCTGGCGTTTCTGGTGGACGCATACGACGAGGAGGAGCTGGAAGGCGCGAGACGCGGCATCTGTTCCGCTTTCATCCGGCGCTTGCGCCATACAAGGCTGCGGTGCTCCCGCTTTCCAAAAAGCTGTCGGACAAGGCGAGGGAAATATTCGCGGACTTGTCGGAGCGCTTTATGGTCGATTTCGACGACGCCGGGTCGATCGGCAAACGCTACCGCAGGCATGACGAGATCGGCACGCCGTTCTGCGTGACGTACGATTTCGACAGCGAAGCAGACGGTCAAGTGACGGTGCGCGAGAGGGACTCCATGGAGCAGAAGCGCATGCCGATCGGCGAGCTGAAAGGTTATCTGGAAGGACAAATCAACGGGAGCAATTAGGAAAAGCTATAGAAGTTGAACGAATGAACTTCCTTGACTAGGCCAAATGGAATGGAGAAAGGGAATCCTTTCGGGATGGAACGGCCGTCAAAGTTTTCTTCAACTTATATAGACGTCAAACCGGGACGGAGGAGAACGGAATGGCCGCGGAAGCAAACGGCGTCGTAACGCAATTGACGAGATATCCGGTCAAGTCGATGGCCGGGGAATGTTTGGAAGAAGCGGAGCTTGTAAGCACCGGGTTATACGGAGACCGGCTCTGTGCGTTGATCGACGAGACGAAAGAGAGCTGGGAACGCTATGTTACGGCAAGGCAAGTTCCGGAGCTGCTCGCCTTCCGGGCTGCGGTTGCGGACGACGGGAGACCCGGGCGCGGAACGCTCCCGGCGGTTCGCATAGAAGGGCCCGACGGCCGTTTGTACGAATGGGACGAAGCGCTGCTG
Organism: Paenibacillus thailandensis; assembly: GCF_042685365.1. Classification (NCBI taxonomy): domain Bacteria; kingdom Bacillati; phylum Bacillota; class Bacilli; order Caryophanales; family Paenibacillaceae; genus Paenibacillus; species Paenibacillus thailandensis. The sequence goes on from NZ_JBHUMY010000006.1 coordinate 287,949, forward strand.
CACGAAGTTCAGCGTTATGCGAAACCGAAGCTTTCGCTTTATGCCTGCGATCCGGACAGCGAACTTCTTGCCGTCGACAGCGCGCCGATCCTGATTGTCGCCGAGCAAATGCTTGAACGCCTAGCTTTGCTGGTTGGTAAAGAAGCAGGCTTTTTGCGGTTCCGGCCCAATATCGTCGTGCGGTTTCCGGACGGCCTATTCGGGAACGAACAAGAGCTTGTCGGCAAGCAGCTCCGCATCGGAGACGCAGTTGTGCGAATTGTGGATTCATGCGAACGCTGTTCGATGATCACGATCGATCCGGAAACATTGGAGAGAAATCCCGTTTTATTAAAGACCGTCCACCGGGAGATGAATCTTCGATTCGGCCTGTACGCCAGCGTCCTGCAGGCCGGTAAGATCAAGCTCGGGGACAAAGTAAACGTTGAATATTCGCTGGACAGATAAACAATAGCAGAATGCCGATGCATGCCAAAACGCCCCCGTTACACGCGATCCGTTATTCGGACCGGGTAAGCGGGGGCGTTTGGAAGCTTGAAATTGCATCGTCTTACGAACGCGAACGGATTTCCTGGCGCATGAACAGCGCGTATGATATGCCGAAGCATATCATGGTCGCCGCCAGCAGGCCGACCAGCTGCGGCCATGAGAGCAGAATGCTTTGCATAAGCGGCAGCGGGCTGGCGATCGCGCCGACAACCTGTTCCGTCGTCAGCGGTCCGAGGGAGCGGACGCCCGGCATGAGCAGCGTGCTTGTCGCCTCCGAGAACAGGTAGGCGGGAGAGATGCGATTCAGCATCATCATCGCGTTATAATGGTCGAGGACGGCCGTCACGGAAGAAGTGTCGGACGGCGCTGTCGCCTTGTCGATCAAGCCGATAATCATGCTGTAGAAGACCGAGAAAAAGATCCAAAGCGCGATGCCCGACAGCGCCGACGTTGCGGCTTGCCGGAAACGGATGGACAGCAGGATGGACAGGTTCAGCCAGAAGCCGACGTAGACGACCGCAACGAGCAGGAACAGCACGACCCTCATCACTTCCTCGGGCGTCGGCGGATAGCCGATCGTGAAGAGGCCGAGCCCCATCACAAGAAAGCCGAGGGAGAACAGGACGACCGTAATCAGCAGAAGCGACGCGGTAAACTTCGCCAGAATAAAGTCGTCCCGGTAAATCGGCTGCGACATGAGCCGGCTGAGCGTCCCTTTGTTTCGCTCGGAATTGACGGCGTCGAAGCCAAGCGCGATGCCGATCAGCGGTCCGAGGTAGGAAACGAACGTGACGAACGTCGGCAGCGTGCCGTCGGATGCCGTGAACATTTGGAGGAACAGGAACGATGTGTCCGATTCCTGCGATTTGACGCCGGCTTGAATCGCGGTGACGGCCGCATAAATCGAGCCGATGCAGGCCAGCGTGACGATGCCGATGAGAATCGTGAACCGCCAGCTGCGCAGATGGTCTCCGAATTCCTTCTGAACGATAATCCAGAACGGGGATGGGAGACGTTTGCCGCTTGTTGCCGGTTCCCGCTCAGCCGGCGTTTTTTTGCTTGCATTGCGGAACGCAACCCAATGCCCGCGCAACCGGTTAACGGTTAACGTTTTTCCGCTCATTCGTGTCACCCCCCTCAAAATACCGATGATAAATATCGTCCAAGCCGTATTGCTTCCGGTTGACCGCATGAAGCTGCGCACCGCTGTCGATGACCGCCCGCGCCGCTTCCGCGGTCAAGTCCCGGCTGCAGGTGAGAACGGCGGTTGCGGACGCACGGCTTGTTTTGCCGAAGACCGGTCCTCGCACCTCGACGACCCCGTCCAATCCGGCCAGGCTGTCCGTCAATTTCTCGTTCCAGTTCGATGCTTCCAGCTCGACGGTGATGAGGCCCTCGTCGTCCAACTGGGCGGCCAGCGTCTCGATATCCCCGGAAGCGATCAGCCTGCCTTTGACGAACAAGCCGACACGGTCGCAGATTTGCTGCACTTGGTGCAGATGGTGCGAGGACAGAAGGACGGTGAGCCCTTCCTTGCGGCTTAACTCTTCGATCAGCTTCAGCAGCTCCCGGACCCCTTCGGGGTCGATGCCAAGCGTCGGCTCGTCGAGAATAATCACTTCCGGCCGCTTGATCAGCACGTCCGCGATGCCGAGCCGCTGCCGCATGCCGCGGGAGAATGCGCCGACCTTCTTCGTCAGCGCGTCGGCAAGCCCGACCCGCTCCAGAAGGCGATGCGCTTCGTCCTGCGCCTCGCCGGCCGGGATGCCGTTCAGCCGCGCTGTAAAAACGAGATTGTCGAGCGCCGTTCGGTCTTCATAGAAGCCGATATCGTCCGGCATATAGCCGACCCGGCGCTTCACCTCCAGCGGCTCCCGCACGGGGTCGAGGCCGCATACTTTTACGCTGCCGCCGGTAGGTTCCGTAAGACCAAGCATCATCAGGATCGTCGTCGTCTTGCCGGCTCCGTTCGGTCCAAGCAAGCCGAACACTTCCCCTTTGCCGATCGACAGGCTCAAATTGTTGACCGCTGTCTGTTCGCCGTATTTTTTGGTCAAGCCGGTCAGCTCGATAATCGGTTCTCCTGCTGCGACAGCCTTCATCTCCGACTTCATTGCCTGCACGCTTACCGCCTCCCGTACTTGCGGAACAGATAGTAAATGCCTCCGATAACGGCCAGGATGATCAGAATGCCGACCCATCCCCACAGAACGGAGGACTTGACAGCTACGCGGAACTGGGCGCTAGCGCTTTTCTCCGGCGAGGACGCATTGATGTTGACGACGTAGTCGCCCGCCAGCGCTTCTTTGCTTGCCTTGATCGTCGCTTGAACGCGCGCGGTGCCGCCGGGGGCGATGGAGTCGACGCTGGCCGGGGAGAACGTCACTTCCCATTCCGACGGCGTATCGGCCGACAGGCTGACGTCCTTCAATTCGGCGGAGCCGGTATTCGTAAGGACCAGGTCGACCTTGCGTTCCGAGCCGGCCGTGACGTCCGTGCTCAGCAGATCGTTAGGCGTGCCGAGCGTCAAGCCGTACGTGCCGGTAACGACCGCTTCCACGGTCGTTTTGGCGGAAGTCGAGTTGTTGGACGCCGTGATCGGGATTTTGTACGAGCCGGCTTGAACGGTTTCCGGCGGCTTCGCGCTGATGCTGATCGATTTCTCGGCGTTCGGTTCGACTTCGACCGACGTTACGCTCGTTCCCCCGTCGCTGAACGTGACGTCCCACCCCGGCTCCGCCTGCGCCGACAGCGCGTACGTTTGCTTCTCGGCCGTCCGGTTGCGCAGCGTCGCGCTGAACGAAAAGGTGGAATCGGAATGGCCTTGCATGTTCGGCTGATCGCTGGTCAGCTCGGTCCGGAACGTTCCTTGCTCGGATACCTCTACGGACAGAGGCAGCGTGCTGGACCCGGCGTTAACTTGGAATTGATAAGTGCCTTTGTTGATTTCGAGCGGAACGTCGAGCTGCAGGTTGATCGTTTGCGACTCGCCGCCTTTTACGGCAAGACGGCTTACCGCTCTTCCCCCGGCGGTCAGCTCATATTCCCATTTGTTTCCTCGCGTATCGAAGCCAAGTTCGACGTCCGCCGTGGAGCTGCCGCGGTTGATCACTTCAATGGAGTAAGAGATCGAGTCGCCCGGCGGCGCCGACAGCTTGAGATAAGGGGTGTAAAGCTCTACGGTTCCCGCGGCGGAGGCGGGCAGCGAGCCTGAACCGGCCAGCACGGCGGTCAGGCATAGACAGACGGCCATGAATCCTTTAAACAATGACTTGCGGCATGCGCGAAGCATGCGAATCCCCTCCTGAACGTTTTGATTTTTGCCGCATCGCATGCAGCTTACGTAAACGGTACGAACGAAAAACGGCGTTGGATTTAAAAAAGCTGAAAAAAATTTAATTTCTGTCCACATCGGAAATTTTAAGTCTGGTTCAGCGACAGCGTTCTAAAGGTCTTTTCGATTGGCATGAAAAGCTGCCGCTTTAGCCGGGTCATTCATCTGCGAGAAGATTCGTTAAACCTTTTCATCTTTCGGATTTTTTGATAAAACGATAGTGTGCGAAGGTATGCGCGGATGGTTGGGAGGAGGCGACACGGTGAACGGCCCCAATGAGGAGATGGAGATGGAGCTGACGCTGCGGGAGATGTGCGACGGCTCGGTCGAAGCGTTCGACCGGTTTTACAGCCGATACGCGCCTCTCGTGTTTCAAATTGCAAGACGCGTCGTAGGCGACCGGATGGAGGCGGAGGACGTATGCCACGACGTGTTCCTGGAAGTAATAAAGCGCGGCGGAACCTATGATTCCAGCCGAGGCTCGATAGAAGCTTGGCTTGCGGTTATGACGAGAAGCCGGAGCTTGGACCGGCTGCGTAAAGAGAGGCGTCTGACGAGTTCGGAAGAGGCGGACGAAAGAAGGCTCGGCGCGGCAGGCGCGGACATCGAGGAGGCCGTGGTTCTCAGGCTGCAGCAGGAAGCGGTGCAGGAAGCGCTGCAGGCATTGCCGGCGCGGCAGAAGGAAGCGATCGCTTACAGCTATTTCGGCGCGCGGACCCAGCGGGAGCTTTCCGAGGCTTGGAACGTGCCGCTTGGGACGGTCAAATCGTGGGTCCGGTACGGGCTGGACAATATCCGGAAGCAATTGGAGAAACGGGGATGGACGGTTTCGGAGCGCCAATCGGACAGGGGGGAGAAGCGATGAACGAACAAATGTCGATACGGGAAACGGGGCAATGCAAACGATTTTTCGCCGAGGAGGAGTGGATCGATTGGCTGCTCGGCCGCAAGACGCCGCAGCAAGCCGAAACGATGCGCCGCCATTTGAACGATTGTCCGGCGTGCAGGAGGGTCATAGAGGCATGGGAGCCTCTGCTGGCGGCCGAGGCGGGCGAGCGGAACGATGCGCCGATTCCTTCCGAGATCGCACGGCGGAAGCTTCGCGCACGCGTCGTTGCGATGGGGTGGTCTAAGCGCGCGGCTCGCAGCCTGCGCAATCACCGAAAGAAGGCGATCGCAGGGGCGGCGGCTCTTATTCTGGGGATATGCTTGGCCGGGCTGTATCCGAACGGGACGCAGCCGTCTTCGGAGCAGGACAACTACGTGGCGCTGCATGAGCCCGGCGCCGTGTCGCTCGTGAACGATCCGAATACGTTCGGATATCCGATCAAACCGGACAATCTGGGGGAAGGCTACGTCTGGTTTAACGTCGATTCCCGGGAAATGTTCGTCCTGATCGACGGATTGCTTCCGAGCGACGGCTACGTGATTCAAGCGTGGGCCGTAGACGGAAGCGCGCATCGGAACTTGGGGCTGCTCCGGCAGTTCGAGCTCGCGAAAGCCCACCTGTACGTCAAAGGGAGCGCGCTTGCCGAAGTGGACAACGTTGCGCTGACGATCGAGCCGACAGGAGGAAGCGCCGCTCCGACATCGCCGGATGCCGTGCTGGTTCGATTGAAGCGATAGCGGAAGCCTTCAATTCTCGCGGTTTCAGGAAATCCTTTACAACCGTCGGCGATTCTATATAATAAGAATGTATGTTCTTATTCAGTTGCGGAAGGCGTGGTGCAGGCATGCAGCTTCGAACGGAATCGGATATATTGGATATTATTCGCAATGACGATTGGATGATAGGCATCATTCATACCGCAAGCCGGCTTCATCTGCTCGACTGGTGGATTTGCGCCGGTTTTGTCCGCTCCAAAATATGGGATGCGCTGCACGGTTTCGAAGAACGGACGCCGCTTGCCGACGTCGACGTCGTCTATTTTGATCCGGAGAATACGGACGAATCGTCCGAGAAGCGCTACGAACGTGAGCTGCTGCAGCTACGGCCGGATATTCCGTGGTCTGTCAAAAATCAGGCCCGGATGCATGTCCTGAACGACAATCCGCCCTATCGCTCGGCCTTCGACGATATCGGCCATTTTACCGAAACGGCTACGGCGCTTGGCGTGAAAACAGATTATGCGGGCGAACTGCTCTTGGCTGCGCCGCACGGGATTGAAGATGTCCTGCAGCTGCGGGTGAAGCCCTCTCCTCATTGCCGGACGAGCCCTCGCCTGCTTGCGGTTTACGACAAGCGAGTCGCGGACAAAAGATGGAAGGAACGCTGGCATTTGCTGACCTATGCCCCGGCAGGTCCCGACGAACGGCAGCCGCAAGGGTAAGCGGGTTGAACCCGCTTGTCGGACGGCGGCGAACCCCGCGGGCAGCGGCACAGAAATAACGGTTTGCCCCAAATCGGCAATCGAAAGGCCTGTCCATAAGGCGGCGGTATCGGTTATAATAAAGTGTAAAATCAAAAAATAGAAAGCGGGAAGATCATGGGTCGCAAGTGGAATAATATTAAAGAGAAAAAAGCGTCGAAAGACAAAAACACAAGCCGCATCTATGCGAAATTCGGGCTTGAAATCTACGTAGCCGCGAAAAAAGGCGAGCCCGATCCGGAATCGAACCGTGCGCTTAAAGTCGTACTGGAGCGCGCGAAAACATACAACGTGCCGAAAGCGATCATCGACCGCGCCCTCGACAAGGCGAAGGGCAGCAGCGACGAGAATTACGTCGAGCTGAGATATGAAGGGTTCGGACCTAACGGCTCGATGATTATCGTCGATACGCTGACGAACAACGTAAACCGCACGGCCGCCTCGGTCCGTTCGGCATTCAACAAAAATGGCGGAAGCATGGGCGTCAGCGGCTCCGTCGCCTATATGTTCGATTCGACGGCCGTATTCGGCGTGGAAGGCAAAACGGCGGACGAGGTCATGGAGCTCATGCTCGAGGCGGACGTCGACGTTCGCGATATCGTTGACGAAGACGAGGTCGTTATCGTGTATGCCGAGCCTGACCAATTCCACAACGTGCAGGAAGCGTTCAAAAACGCGGGCGTAACCGAGTTTACGGTGGCCGAGCTGACGATGCTCGCGCAAAACTACGTTACGCTCGACGGCGACGCCCAAGCGCAATTCGAGAAGCTGGTCGACGCGTTGGAAGATTTGGAGGACGTTCAGCAAGTCTATCACAACGTGGAGCTGGAAGAATAGAACGTTCCGTATGGGAACCGCTTGGAAAAGCGGTTCTTTTTTCTTTTGCCGGTTGAGCGCATAAGCAAGAACCTTTATCCGGTTAGGAATTCGGAGAGTTCTTTTATAGTTTAAAACTATAATCCTTATCGGTTTTATACATTGTACAAAACGAAAAACCTGGGCTATGATGGTAACAAATATTGTTAATTTTATAGTGAGGGGTGACGGGCTATGGGGAAACAGTTTCCTTCCATGCTGCCGGAGCATATGGATTTCATTCGGAAGCAGCGTCTGTTTTTCGTCGGATCGGCGGCTTTATCTGAAGAGGGACACGTCAATATATCGCCCAAAGGGTACGATTCGTTTCGCATTCTTTCCGAGAACCAGGTAGCGTATTTGGATGTGACGGGCAGCGGCAACGAAACGAGCGCGCACATTAAAGAAAACGGGCGAATTACGGTTATGTTTTGCGCCTTTGAAGGTCCGCCGAACATATTGCGCTTATACGGGACCGGTACGGTCGTGCTTCCGGGGAGCGAGGAATGGGAATGGCTTTACGGCGGATTTACCCCTCTTGAAGGCGCAAGGCAGATTATCTTGGTAGACGTTCATAAGGTGCAAACCTCGTGCGGATATTCCGTCCCTTTCATGGCTTACGAGAAAGAGCGCGATACGCTGCGGAGATGGGCGGCGCAAAAAGGCGAAGAAGGCTTGAAAGGTTATTGGCAGGAAAAAAACCGCGTCAGCATCGATGGGCTTCCGACACCGTTGGGGGAGCTGCTGGATCGTACGCAATAGGTTGGGGCGAAACGTACACGAGCGGAGGGACTGCTAACCCCACCGCAAATTTTTAATATAGAGTGTTTCGCTCAATGATCGGCATTCCATTTTACTTATTCCTAGGCGGGATCTGCACTTAATCAGACTCCGCCTGTTCCCCATTATCACTGTTTCCATGTTGAGATACCCGAAAAAAACTGTTGTCTTGAAAGCGCTTGTATGGTAATTTAAGCATATAAAAACGTTTTTATAGCAAAGGAAGAATTGCAATGGGGAAAGTAACGATCAAGGACGTCGCAAGGGAGGCGGGCGTGTCCATCTCGACGGTTTCGAACGCGCTGAACGGCGTGGACGTGCTGAATCCGGAGACGAAGACGCATATTTTGAACGTCGCGAAGCGTTTGAACTATGTGCCGAACTTAAACGGCAAGCTGCTTAAGTCGGGCAAATCGAAGATGCTCGGGTTTTTCACGACCAGCGTATCCGGTCCGTATTTCTATACGCTCGTGGAATCGATGTCGCGCGAATGCGACAGGCTGGGCTACGGCTTGAACGTGTTCGTCACGAAAGACAAGCAAGTCATTATGAGCAACATTCTCGGCGGCCGGGTCGACGGCGTCGTTATTTTCGAAGAGCTGCGGATCGACGAGAAAGATATCGCGGCGATGGAGAAAAGCAAAATCAAAGCGGTGTTTCTCGACCGCGAGGTACAGAACGAGACGATGGGAAGCATCGTTTTCGATTCTTACGTAGCAGGGTACAACGCGGCGAAATATTTGATCAGCCTCGGGCACAAGCGGATTGCGTATATTTCCGGCGTCGATACGATGTTCGACAGCGTCCAGCGGAAGGAAGGGTATTTGGCGGCGCTGCGCGAGCATCAGCTGGCTGAGGATCCGGATTATATTTTACAAGGCTATTTCGAAGAGGGCGGATCCTACAACGCCGTCAAGTCGTTTATCCATGCGCACCCCGGCAAGCTGCCGGACGCGTTTCTGGCGGGTAACGATCTGAGCGCGATCGGCTGCATCAAAGCGTTGAAATCCGAAGGATATGAGGTTCCGCGCGACGTCAGCGTCGTAGGCTTCGACGACATCGACATCGCCCAATATTTTACGCCGCCGCTGACGACCGTGCGCAACCAGATCGCGAGACAAGGCATTTTGACCGTCAACCATTTGATTAACATGATTCAAAAGAAGGAGCAGGGCAAAATTCGGAAGCTGGAAGGCGAGCTTGTCGTCCGCGGCTCCAGCCACGTAAAAATCGAACGGAACGATCCCCTTTAAAGCGGGGTCATTCCGGATCGTTTTAAATGAAAAGATTGCAGGGAGGGGCTATTTTGCCGAAAATAAAAACGTTTTTATTGGATTAACAAAATGGTAAAAAGGAGGAGTAGCGGTGGCTAGATCCGAAGCGGCAGTCCGCTCAGAGGAAGCGGGGCTTTCAACCGGCAACAAGCCGTTAAGCCGGCGAATGAAATCGTTCGCGACCGATTTCGCCCGGCAATGGGAGCTTCAATCGATGATTCTTCCGGGCATCGTGTTTATGTTCGTTTTTTGCTACATACCGATTTACGGCTTGACGATCGCGTTCAAAAACTACACCGTCATCGATACGTTAAGCTCCGCTCCGTGGGTAGGGCTGGACAATTTTCAGATTATTTTATCGGACAAATATTTCTGGGATTCCGTCGTGAACACGCTTGGCATCAGCTTTCTGAAGCTGGCGGTCGGCTTTGTCATTCCGATCATTCTGGCGATCATGATATATGAGCTTAGCCTTGGCAGGTTCAAAAAATTCGTGCAGACGATCTCCTATTTGCCGCATTTTTTGTCCTGGATCGTGCTCGGCGGGATGCTGATTACGTGGTTTTCCACCACGGGCTTGTTCAACGAGGTGCTGCTTGGCCTCGGAATCATCTCGGAGCCGCGCAATATTTTGCTCGATCCGAACAAGTATTGGTGGATCGCCACGCTGTCGGATATTTGGAAGGAAGCGGGCTGGGGGACGATTCTGTATCTGGCGATCATGGCGAAGATCGATCCGACTTACTATGAAGCCGCTCGAATCGACGGCGCCAGCCGGCTCCGGCAAATATGGAACATTACGCTTCCGAACATGAAAATGATCATCAGCTTGAATTTGATCCTTACTGTAAGCGGTTTATTGGGCTCGAACCTGGACCAAACGCTTGTCCTGATGAATTCGCAAAACCGGGAAAAGGCGGAGGTCATTAATTCCTACGTATACCGGATGGGCCTCACGCAAGGCGATTTCTCCTACGCGACGGCTGTTGGCCTAGGGGTGTCCGTCGTGTCGGTCATTCTGCTGGTCGCCGCCAACAAGGTGACAAGCAAGCTGAACGATAATCAATCCGTTCTGTAAATTTCGATTGCAAGGAGGCGCGGCCGTGCATGTAAAAGCTGCCAAAAGAGACTGGGACAGCCGTATTTTCGATTCGATCAATATCGTATTGCTGGTCATATTCGCCGTCATCATCGTCGTTCCGCTCTGGAACGTCGTCATCTCTTCCTTCAGCTCGGGCCGGGCGCTGGCGGAAGGCGGATTCATCTTCTGGCCGTCCGAGCTGTCGCTAGAAAATTACCGCGCGGTGTTCCGCGATTCGACGATCTGGCAGTCGTTTCTGATCTCGGTTGCCAAAACCGTTATCGGGGTGCTGACGCATGTGTTTTTTTGCGCGATGGTCGGCTACGGGTTAAGCAAAAAGAATGTCCGCGGCCGCAAGTTTTATGTGGCGATGGGCGTCATTACGATGTTTTTCTCGGGCGGCATGATTCCGACCTACCTGCTGATGAAGTCGCTTGGGCTGCTGAACAGCTTCTGGGTGTATATCATTCCGGCGCTTCTAAGCTTCTACGACGTCATCATTTTGATGAATTTTTTCCGGAACGTGCCGGATTCGCTGGAGGAGTCGGCCAAAATCGACGGCGCGGGCGATTGGCGCATTTTTATAAGTCTATACATTCCGCTCTCCATGCCGGCCATTGCAACCATCGTTTTGTTCAACGGCGTCGGCCAATGGAACGACTTCATGACGACCAAGCTGTACGTCACCGATCAGTGGCTTTATCCGCTGCAAATGAAGCTGTATGAAATTATCGTGCAGTCGCAAACGCAATCGATGCAAAATATCGGGGGCTCGGCCGTTATCGAAACGGCGACGAAGGGGGTTCAACTTGCGACGATCGTCATTACGACGCTGCCGATTGTCGTGGTTTATCCATTGCTTCAAAAGTATTTCATTTCCGGCATGATGCTCGGGGCGGTGAAAGAGTAAGGGACATACAGGCAATTCTTAACGGCTAAACGCATTCGAGGCGGCGGTAAACGAAGACGCATCTTGAGCGAGGCGAGAAAAGAAAGCGCTTTATTAATGAGGAGGGTATAAACATGTTCAATCGGAAAAAGGGCTTGGGGAAAAAGGGGCTCATCGTCCTTGCCGCGGCGACGGCAATCGCGGTAACCGGCGCCGGCTGCTCGTCCAGCGGCGGTTCCGGCTCCAAAAAAGAAAACTGGATTTCGATTGAGGACCGGTACACCCCGGACCCGAATACGCCGGCATGGAAGCTGGATAAAAAGGAAGAGCCGACGGAGCTGACCTGGTACGTGAACGCGGATTGGTGGAACACGGACTTCGGCAACGACGTCGTGACGAAAAAAATCAAGGAAGACTTGAACATCAACATCAAGTTCATTACCGGCGACGATACGAAGCTCAATACGTTTTTTGCCGGAGGCGATATGCCGGATCTGATCACGACGTTCGATTCCAACTCCCCGGTCGTGCAGAAAGCGGCGACGTGGGCGCTCCCGCTGAACGATCTGGCGGAAAAATACGATCCGTACTTCAACAAAGTCGCGGCGCAGGACACGATGAACTGGTTCAAGCTGAAGGACGGCAAAACGTACGGCTATCCGGACTATTCCAATACGCAAGCGGATTACGACAGCGGCAACATTCCGGCGAAAACGGCGTTCATTATCCGCAAGGACGTTTACGAGGCGCTCGGCAAGCCCGCAATGGGCACGCCGGAGCAGTTCCAATCGGCGCTGAAGGAGATAAAAGAGCGGTTCCCGGTGCTCATTCCGTTCGGCTTTAACGCCATCGGCGAAGGCACCGGCTCGCTGGGCGACACGCTTCAGGACTTTATCGGCGTTCCCCTCGAGGACGAGAACGGCGGATTTTACAACCGCAACCTGGATGAAGATTATTTGACCTGGGTGAAGACCCTTAACGCGGCTTACCGCGACGGCTCGATCAGCGACGATAGCTTTGCCGACGACGGAACGGCTTTCGAGGAAAAGGTGAAAGCGGGCAAATACGCTACGATGCTGCTGGACGGTACGCCGCAGCAGGGCGGCAACCTGCAAATGTTCAAGACCGCAAACCCGGGCAAGGAATATATCGCCATCGACGGGCCGCAAAGCACGGTCGGCAACAAGCCGACGCTGAACCAATCCGGCATTACAGGCTGGATGATCAGCTTTGTTACGAAAAGCGCGAAGGACCCGGCCAAGGCGATTCAAATCTTTACGTATTTGTTGAGCGAGGAAGGGCAAATGCTGATGAACTACGGCATCGAAGGCGAAACGTACCAGAAAAACGCGGACGGAACCGTCTCGTTGGTGCCGGCCGTGAAGGAGCTTCAATTGACGAACGCGGACAAGTTCAAGAAGGAATACCGGCTTGGCGAGTTCATCTTCTTCGGCCATGACCGCCATAAAGCGCTCAGCGCGGACGCGTTCCCGGAAGCGATCAAGCAAATGCAGGAATGGGGCAAAGGCAAGCTGAAGCCGCACTTCGTTCTCGAAAACATCAATCCCGACCAAGGAACGCCGGAAGCGCGCGCGCTTAGCGCCATCAATACGAAATGGAACACGACGCTGGTCAGCATGATCCGCGCCAAAGACGACGCCGCTTTCGAAAGCGTGCTGAACGAGTACAAATCGTTCCTGGACGCCAACAGCTGGGATCAAATTACCGAGATTCGCACCGAGAAGATGAAGGCGAACCGGGAGAAGCTCGGTCTGAAGTAGGCCCGGCCCGCCTGGGGGAAGAGAATACCAAAAAGACTATCGGAGGGGAACGGCATGCTGAACATCAAGATGTACCTATCGAAAGGCGAACATGAGTTGTTTGCGGAGACGCCGGCGCGGGAGCTTGCTCCCGGCGCCGCGGCCGCCGATGCGGAACGGGTTGCGGTGGCGGTCGACGAGCAAACGGCCTATCAGGAAATGGACGGCTTCGGGGCGTCCTTCACGGATTCGTCCGCGTATTTGATCCGCCGGGTGCTGGAGCCGGAGCAGCGGGCGCCCTTGATGAAGGCGTTGTTCGACGCGGAAGAAGGCATCGGCCTGTCGGTGCTTCGCAACCCGATGGGCGCCTCGGATTATGCGCGCGGCTTTTACAGCTATAACGACTTGCCTCCCGGCGAAACCGATCCGGAACTGACACGGTTCTCGATCGCGCATGACGAGGCGGACATCGTGCCGCTGCTGCAGGAAGCCGTCCGGCTGAATCCGGACGTCAAGCTGATGGCTTCGCCCTGGAGCCCGCCGGGCTGGATGAAAACAAGCGGCTCGATGATCGGCGGCGAGCTGAAGCCGGAATATTATGCGTCCTACGCGAGCTACTTCGTCCGCTACATTAAGGCATATGCGGCTCATGGGCTGCCGGTCTACGCGGTAACGCCGCAGAACGAGCCGCTCTATGTGCCGGGGCATTATCCCGGCATGCTCATGCCGCCCGAGGCGCAAGCCGATTTTATCCGTAACCATTTGAAGCCGCAGTTTGAGCACAACGGCATCGGCACGAAAATTTTGTGCTACGACCATAACTGGGACAAGCCCGAATATCCTCTGGCGGTGCTGGAGCATGCCGGCGATGCGGTCGACGGCGTCGCATGGCATTGGTACGGCGGCAAGCCTTCGGCGCAGTCGGACGTGTTCGAGGCGTTTCCGGGCAAGGAGGTCCACTTCACCGAAGGGTCCGGAGGCGAATGGATTCCGCCGTTCGAGCAGGCTTTCTCCAACGTGATGCGGACGGGCATCGACATTTTGCGCAATTACAGCAAGTCGTTCGTGTTATGGAACATGGCGCTGGACGAAAACAACGGGCCGACCGTGCCGGGCTTCGGCCGCAGCACGTGCCGCGGCATCGTAAAGATCGATCAGCGGACGAAAGAGCTGACGTATACGCTCGATTACTACGCGCTGGCGCATTTCAGCAAAGCGATCCGGCCGAAGGCGGTGCGGCTCGGGTCGTCCGCAAGCGCGGAGTTCGTCCGCAACGTCGCGTTCCGGAACGCAGACGGCTCGCTGGCGGCCGTGCTGTTCAACGACGGCGATAGAAGCGCCGACGTATCGCTGCAGCTGCAGGGCGAAGAAGAAATCGCCGTCCGGCTTGGAGCGAAGCAGGCGTTGACCGTACTGCTTCGCCGGTAAGTTTGCGGCTGACGAAACGTAAGGCATTGCCCCAGTACGGGGGCGGTGCCTTTTTTGCCGTCGATATTCTTTTCGCTTGGTTTGTCGTGAATATGGTAGAATTGGGAAAGAGGAATACGAGAACGAAAGCGCCATCGCGGCAAAGGAGACGGTATATATGTCTAATCTGATATCGGTTGAACAGTTGAAGAAGAAGCTGTCCGGGACTTCGACGGGCATCGCGATCGTCGACTGCCGTTTTAATCTGGCGGAGCCGGAAGCGGGCCGCCGCGCTTATGCGGAGGGGCATCTGCCGGGAGCGGTTTATATGGACTTGAACGAAGACTTGTCCGGCCCGGTCGGCAAGCATGGAGGAAGGCATCCTTTGCCGGACCGCGATAAGCTGGCGCGAAGGCTCGGGGAGCTTTCCATCGGCAACGGCACGGAAGTGGTGGCTTACGACGACCAAGGCGGCATGTATGCGTCCCGTTTATGGTGGCTGCTGAAGTGGATCGGCCATGACAAAGCAAGCGTATTGGACGGCGGTTTCTCGGGTTGGATCGCAGCCGGGTATGAAACCACGACGGAAGTTCCCGAAGCAGAACCGTCGGTTTATGTGCCGTCGCGCCAAGCGGAGTGGGACTTTGTCGATGCGCAAGGAGTGAAGGCAAGGCTTGGTACACCCGGCATGCAGCTGATCGACTCCCGGGAGGAGCGCAGATATTTGGGCCTTGAAGAGCCGATCGACAAGGCGGCCGGCCACATCCCCGGAGCGCGCAGTTTTTTCTGGAAGGACGTGCTGAGCGGCGACGGCAGATGGAAGGACCCGGCCCAACTCAAAGAGCGCTTCGGCTCGCTTGACCCTTCGCGCGAGGTTATCGTCTACTGCGGCTCCGGCGTCTCGGCTTGCCCGAACGTTCTCGCACTCAAGGAAGCGGGCTTCCAGGACGTGAAGCTGTATGCCGGCAGCTGGAGCGATTGGATTAGTTATGAGGGAAATCCGATTGCGACGGGGGAAGAGTAAGCAAAGAAAAACCCGCGCGGGACGCGGGATTTGAGGGCTGTGACAGGCTGCCGGGAGGCGGGGGCTCACGGTCCTCATTTGGTTTTTGTTCTACTGATCGCTGTCACGCAGCGAGCGTGAGCAATCGCGTGATACTTTGCGGGGAGATGGGCCGTCAAAAAAGGATCGTCCAACCTTGCTTCGCTTGCTGCTTCGTATAGGAAACGCCTGCGACTTTCAAGCCGTTCGGATCCAGCAATGTAATAATGTCGCCCTTGTTGCGGAGAAAATCCGGTTCCGTTATCGGCACGGTCATAAACTGACCGGCTTGGATAATGCCCTGAAGCTTAACCTTTCGCTTCGCCTTGTTGGCGATAGCCCAGCCCGTCACATCCACGGCTCGGTTGGAAGCATTCAGCAACGTGACCGTTTCGTTTCCTCCGTGCTCGGGCAGGACGACCGCTCCGGCGATTTGAACGGCGCCTTTCGGGCTTTCAGGCTTCGTGCCGGGATTCTCGGCCGGACCGTCAATCGCATGTCCCGTCCGGTCGTCCGTATGCCAGGACTGGGATTGAAAGGCTAGGAAAACGGCGATCCACCGATCCTCCGACGGGAAATGAATCAACAGCCCGCCGTCTTGATAGACGCCGTCGTCTTTCGTAAAGCGGCCGACATTGCCTTGATTCATATGAATATTGTGAATTCCGTTGCCCGGTTTGAAGCCGAAAATTTTGTCCGCAGTGTCTAGCTCCGGTCCCCAACGTTCCCCGAATGCGTACAAAACGGCATCTTCGGCTTCCATGGCTCGACGAATGTAGAAATCCAGCTTCCCGTTCAAATCGTTGTCTCTTCCCGGAATATCGAAGGCGAGCGGGACCATCATGCTGCGATCGAACAAATTGCCGCGGATAAAGTCTAGCGCTTGACCGTCGGGCTTGCTCGCAAGAGGCGTAAAGCCGAAGGGCATCGACGACAGGTCATCCGTCACGACATGGTCAAACTGTTCAATCGTGCAGTACAGCAGCTCGGACGGGCTTAATTGCGATTTGACGTTGATCGCAATACGGTAATGCTCGTCATTTGCTATAGTATGCACCTGAAAATGGGCATTTTCGTTCGTGCCGGGACGCCGGTCGACCGCTTTGCATTTAAGTACGCCATAGGGATGAATGGGCATAAGAATCCTCCTTTTCAACACGGATCCATGGTCGAACTACTCCTAACAACAATTCCACATCGAAACAGATTTACCTTCCGGTTAAAAGATTCTTCATCTAAACTAAACATTCGACGCTGCCGTAGAAACCGCCGCTGGCCAATTTGTTTTCCTATACAGGGGTTGCCTATCATGTTATATTAAATTTGGATGAGTTGTAAATTTATCCAAGACCAATTGTGCAATTTGTGAAAAAAACACTGGAAGGGAGTGGTATTTTGGACTGGCTGACTTTTGTGTCCGAAATAGTCAAAACATTGGCCTGGCCTGTTTCCGTGTTGATGATCATCATTTTGCTAAAGAAGCCATTGACGGAATTGATACCTTCCATCACAAAACTGAAATACAAGGAATTCGAGCTGGATTTCGATATGGAGCTGGAGGAAGCAGAGAAAATAGCGGAAGAAGCGCGGCTTCCCAAAACAACCGACATGATAAACAACCAAGTCATGCGCGTGAATTCAAATGCAGTAGAAAGATTGAGTTACATCAAAGATGTTAATCTTCGTTCATCAAGAGACGGAATAATCGATTCATGGCTGCTTGTCGAAGAAGCGTTGCGCAAGCTAGCCGAGAAGAATGAGTTTAGAAGCATAAATATGCCGCCTATGAAAATACTTCGGGATTTGTCTGATAATAAAGTTATTACTCATGAATTGTTTGAAATTTGCGACAGACTTTATAGAATTAGAAATGAAGCCGTGCATAACAGAACATTTAAGGTTAGTCCAAATAAATCGAATGAGTATATAAACTTGACCTTTCGCGTTCTGGCCAGTTTGAATCATTTACTTGACGAAAGAGAAGCAGGCTAGTTCAAACGAAGAATAAGCGCATGAGGATACTCGATTGTGATTGGCGACGAGAGGAGCAATAAGGCGTTTTTATGATAAAAAACAAATATAGAGCCTCGGAGGTGCAGCCTCTGCGGCTCTATATTTTTTGTTTGCTTTACAGGTCTGCAGGATGTCGTCAAACGGTTCGTCCTCTTCAAGATGCATCGATGGTTATCATTGACAACGAGATGTAATACCGATATATTGGACTACATAATGATATTGAGAATCAATATTAATTGAAGGGGATTGAAAATGAGTAAAAAATTGCTTTTGCCCGTCATTCTCATGTTATCACTATTCCTGATCAGCGCCTGCGGAAACAATTCCGCGAATAACGAAGCATCCTCTGCAAGCGCAAATCCGGGTGCAAGCGCGCCGGCATCAACGTCCGAGTCTGCGGAGAAGACCGGCACGATTACTTATCAATCCGAGCTCGGACCGGTAGAGGTGCCTGCCAATCCGCAGCGCATTGTCGCTCTAACGAACGCGCCGAACGTGCTCTCGCTGAACGGAACGCTCGTCGGCGTAGACGAATGGACGAACAACAATCCGCTTTTCACTGAGAAGCTTGCCGGAGTGGCCATCGTATCCGAGGACAATCTGGCGAAGATTGTAGAAGTAGAGCCGGATCTGATCATCGCCGATGCAAGCAGCAAAAATATCGACAAGCTGCAAGAGATTGCGCCTACCGTCGCCTATACTTGGGGGAAACGGGATTACTTGGCGCAACAGCTCGAAATCGGCAAGCTGCTGAACAAGGAGCAGGAAGCGCAAGCTTGGGTTGACGATTTCACGAAACGGGCTGAAGCGATCGGCCAAGAAATTAAAGCGAAAATCGGGGAGAACGCGACCGTGTCGGTCATCGAAACCGACTCGAAAAATTTCTATGTGTTTGGCGATAATTGGGCGCGCGGAACCGAGCTGCTGTATCAGACGATGGGGCTGAACATGCCTGAAAAAGTTAAAGCGGACGCTCTTAAGCCCGGTTATTATACGCTGTCCCCCGAAGTTCTCAGCGATTATGCCGGCGATTATATCGTATTAAGCAGAAGCGCCAAGGGAGACAATTCCTTCATGCAATCGGAGACATGGCAAAAAATCCCCGCCGTTAAAAACAATCATGTCATTGAGATCGATACGGAAGCTTCTTCTTACAGCGATCCGACGACACTGGAATATCTGCTGAATATTTTCAAGGAAGGATTTCTGAAATAAAAGTTCGCTTATTGCGGACTGATGAATTAGGCCGGGATGCCTCATGCGAAAGGAAGGTGATCTCGGTCTTTTCGCGCCGTTAAGAGCTTGGAGGAGGTATTGCATCATGCTTGGCAGTCGGCAGCCTTATTCTTTTGTCTTTAAAATCGCAATCGGATGCGCCGCGCTAGCGGTCATGTTCCTGCTCGCGATGCTGCTCGGCGCAAAGGATGTAACTTTGCGGGAGCTTTGGCTTATACTGGTTAACCGCGGCGGCGGGGACGATAAAATCGCGATGCTGCATGAAATTCGCTATCCCCGCGAAGTGGCCGCTATGCTGGTCGGCGCTGCGCTTGCGGTGGCCGGCGCAATTATGCAAGGTTTGACGCGCAATCCGCTTGCGGACCCCGGCCTGCTCGGGCTGACCGCCGGCGCGAACGCGTCGCTGGCAGTGGCGGTGGCCTTGTTGCCGGCACTCAATTACTTTGGGATCATGCTTTTCTGCTTCGTGGGAGCCGCACTGGGTATGCTTCTCGTCATCGGCATCGGCGCAGTGAAGAGAGGCGGCTTGTCTCCCTTCCGGATCGTTCTGGCCGGCTCGGCCGTGTCTGCATTTCTATATGCGGTGTCGGACGGGATCGGCCTCTTGTTCAAAACGTCCAAAGACGTCACGATGTGGACGTCGGGAGGATTGATCGGCACGACATGGGGGCAAGTGCAAGCGATTAGTCCTATTATTGCAGGTTCTCTTATCGTTGCGGTTGTTTTGTCCAGGCCGCTCACGATTTTAAGCTTGAACGAAGAAGCCGCCGTCGGCTTGGGGCTTCGTACCGTACACGTCAAAGCCGTATTATACATATTGGTTATTTTGCTGGCGGGCGCAGCCGGTGCGCTTGTCGGCAACATGGCGTTCATCGGGCTGATGATCCCTCATATCGTAAGAGCGATGTTCGGAACCCGCTATAGTGCGGTCATTCCGATGTCGGCCGTCTGGGGAGCGACGTTCATGCTGATGGCGGATACGCTTGGCCGAACGCTCTACGCGCCGTTCGAGACGCCGGTCGTGGCGATTGTCGCGATACTCGGTCTCCCGTTCTTCTTGTTCGTTGTGCGCAAAGGAGTGAAGTCGCTGTCATGATCTCGAGCACGAAGATTCAAAAGCAAGCTGTCGTTTTGGCGATCCTGTCGATATTAATCGCAGCGACGATTGCAGCCGGAATGAGCATCGGCTCCGGGGCGCTTTCCCTCGATCGTCTGCTTTCGACGCTGATGGGGCATGGAACCGTCAAGGAAAATCTCGTATTGTTCTCGATCCGTTTGCCGCGTATCGCCGTGACGCTGCTGGCCGGCATGGCCTTGGCGCTGTCCGGTTCTATTTTGCAAGGGATTACGCGGAACGACTTGGCCGATCCCGGCGTCGTCGGCATTAATGCGGGAGCCGGCGTGGCGATTTCGGCATTTTTTCTTTATTTTCCTCTCGATCCCGAGACGTTCGCTTATGTGCTTCCGCTTGTCGCGTTCGGAGGTGCGCTCGTAACGGCTGCCTTCATCTATTTGTTTTCTTATTCCAAAGCGACGGGGCTGCAGCCCGTCAAGCTCGTTCTCGTCGGCGCCGGCTTTGCGCTGGCCTTGTCCGGCTTGATGATCGTTCTTATCTCTTCGGCCGATCACCGCAAGGTCGATTTTATCGCGAAGTGGCTGGCGGGCAACATCTGGGGAGCGGATTGGCCGTTCGTATGGTCGCTCATGCCGTGGGTTGCGATCCTGCTCCCGTATACGCTGTACAAGTCAAACGCTCTTAATTTGCTGGCGATGGACGAAGGGATTGCGATCGGGGCCGGGGTCTCCGTTGGCCGGGACCGGCTGTTGTTGCTCGGGACAGCCGTCGCTCTTGCCGCTGCAGCGGTATCCGTTACCGGGGGCATCGCGTTCGTCGGACTGATGGCACCCCATATCGCCAAAGCGATCATCGGCCGCCGCCATCAATATTACGTTCCGCTTGCCGTGCTGATGGGGGGATGGCTGCTCCTGTTCGCGGATACCGTCGGACGCAATCTCGTCGATCCATCGGGCATTCCGGCTGGCATTATGGTTGCGCTCATAGGCGGACCCTATTTCTTGTATCTTCTGTTGAAGAAGTAGCAGCGCCGGTATAAAAACTTAGGGGACGGCGGCAGATAGAAGGAAGCCGCGAAGAATAAAAGATGGGAAGCCGCATCAGCGGGGAGAGGGCTTTAACCGTTTGCCGGGAGGCAGCCAGGTTAACGCCCTCTTTGCGTTTTTGTTGCAAATCGTCCAAGCCGATTTCACATGCCGCTTCAAAAAAATAGTTGCAATACCATCCTATATTGCATATGATTAAATTAGTTGCAATACCATCCTATATAGAGAGGAGGGGATAAATTGAGCGAACAACGGAGGCAGAGCAGCGGAAACGAGACGGAATCGCACGGACAATACATTTCGGCTATTTACCGCCATATGCAGGTCTTGATCTCGAGCGAGCTGGCGCCTTATCGAATCGGGAGCGGCCAGTACATTTTTTTAATGGCGATTGCGTCTCGGGAGCCGACCACGCAGAAAGCGCTAAGCGAGAAGCTGCTTATTGACAAAACGACGACCGCAAAGGCGATTGCCAAGCTGGAAGCGGAAGGGTACGTGCGGAGGGAAGCAGATCCCGCGGACAACCGCTATCATTTGCTTTATTTGACGGAAGCGGGTCGGGAGGTGGTTCCGAAGGTGAAGGAAGCGTTGGCTCGCGTTAAGAACAAGACCCGTAGAGGTATTACCGATGAACAATATGATTTGTTGCTAAGCATGCTGAAAATCGTGCTTCGCAATCTGAGCGAGCGGGAGGAAGCCCCGGAATGACCGGGACCTTTACCGAAAACAATCCCATCATCCCAAGGAGGATGTCAAATGATGATTACGATTCCGTTTATCGTATTGGAGAACTGCAAAGACGAGATCAAGTATTATCAAAACGTTTTTGGCGGAGAGATTACGATTTTGCGCAAACAAGGGGAAGCGGTGCTTAACGCGGACTTGCGCGTGGAAGGGGCGACACTTAAGTTTGCGGATACTCAAGCGGCGAAGCCGGTAATGAAGGGTGACTATGTAAGGGTTTTTGTGAAAATCGAGAAGGAGGAAGAGTTCCGAAGAATCTATGGCGAATTGGCTGCGGGAGGGACGATCAACACGGAAGTGTACGAAGCTCCGTTTAACGGATTGCTTGCGATCGTTACCGACCGAAACGGCGTGTGCTGGGTGATGTCTTACTACCGAGACTAATGCCAAGAGCAAACAAGCTGACTCCGGTCCTCAACCGATGTCAGCTTGTATCATTTCCGCTGCAATTCGTCTATAAGAATCGTCAATCCGGCAGATTGCCGGATCGCGTCCCCGCTTCATACGAAGAAAGAACATGGTCGTACATGAGATGCAGGATCATTCCGGTCGCCGCATGGTCAAGGTTATGGCAGTGGTCCATCCACATGCCGGGATTGTCTGCAACAAAGGCCACTTCATACGTTTCGCCGGGCATCACGTTTAACTTATCGGTCATCCAAGGCGTCTTGACGCTCTTGCCGTTTTTCTTCAATACCGTCATATGATGCCCGTGCAGGAATGGCGCGACTTGTCGCCCTTGCCTTTTCGCTTGTATTTCCTTCGCTATACGTCGCTCTGATCTCTTTTAATCCCGAGCTTATTCCGACGGAATTCGCCGTCGCGGTAGCGGGAGGACGGGCAGGCGTGCCGTTTCCCGCCGTGGTCGAAGTATTGATCATCGAAATTTCGATGGAGGTGCTGCGGGAAGCGACCATTCGTCTGCCGCAGCAGGTCGGCGGCGCGCTGTCCATCGTCGGCGTTCTGGTCATCGGCCAGGCCGCCGTGTCGGCGGGCTTTGCCAGCCCGATTACCGTCGTGATTATCGCCTTGACGACGATCGGGTCGTTCGCGACGCCGGCTTACAATGCTGCGCTTGCGCTCCGGCTGCTGCGGTTTCCGCTGATCGTGCTGGCGGGGACGTTCGGCTTGTACGGCATTATGATCGGGCTGATTCTTATTTCCAATCATCTGCTGTCGCTTAAATCGGTCGGAGTGCCGTATTTGAGCCCTCTTGTGCCTATCGACGCGCAAGGTTTAAAGGATCTGCTCATACGGGCGCCGTTATGGTCGATGAAGCGAAGGCCAACCCAAGTGAAGCCCGGGAACCGCACCCGCATCAGTCCCGAGACGGTGAGCCAAATCCAGGAACCGAAAAAAAATATACTCGAACCCGACAATCCGGGGCAGCAATAGGAGTGATCCGGTTATGGAAAAGCCCAAGGAAATTACGGTTCTGCAAACCTCCTGCATTCTGCTCAGTACGATCATCGGCGTCGGCGTCCTGCCGCTGCCGCTGTTCGCGGTCCGGGCCGGAAGCACCGGAGCGCCCCTCGTTACCCTGCTTGGCGTTCTGCTCGCCATGCTTGGCACCGTGTTCATCGCTGTATTGGGCAAACGGTATCCGAAACAAACCATCGTCGAATATAGCGCGAATATATTGGGCAAATGGGCGGCTGTGCCGGGCAACCTGCTGCTCATCGCTTTTTTTACGACGCTGACGTCGCTCACGGCCCGCGAGTTCGGGGAAGTCGTCATTACGTCGGTTCTGAAAAACACGCCGCTTGAAGTTACGGTCATCTGCATGCTGCTGCTCGCCTCGCTTTCCGCGCGCCACGGCATAAACGAGTTTGCGTATATCCATTTTTTCTACACCCCGCTCATGCTCGTTCCCGGTCTTGTCATCGTCGCGCTGTCGCTAAAAAATGCCGACTCCATTAATCTGCAGCCGATTTGGGGCAGCGGGGAGAACGGCATGTTCCAGGGCGTGCTGACGGTCGCCGCGCTATGTCAAGCTTCGTTCATTTTGACATCGGTGATCCCCTCGATGAAGCAGCCGCAGAAGGCATTGACGGCAGGCTTCTGGGGAATGGGAATTGCAGGCGCATTTTATGTCGTCATCGTCATTGCGACCGTCAGCGTGTTCGGGCCGGAAGAAATATTGAACCAGCTGTGGCCGACGCTGGAGCTGGCGAAGATGACTTCGCTCCCGGCCAATGTACTCGAACGGCTCGACGCCGCGTTTCTGTTCGTATGGGTAATAGCGGTATTTACGACGCTTCTGTCGAGCTATTTTTTCGCGATTCATTCCATGAGCATCGTGCTGCGGTTAAAGGATCATCGCATGTGCTCGTTTTTTATTTTGCCTATCGTGTTCGTGATTGCCGTTTTGCCCAGGAACATCCTGCAAATGTACGAAATAGTCGAGATCGTGGGACGATTCGGGTTATGCCTGACTATCGCTTATCCCGCGCTGCTTTTAACGATCTCTTTATTCCGGCGGCAAAGGGGGAATGCCGGATGAACACATTCGCGGTAAAAATCGTGCGGACCGTTCTCGCCATCTCCCTTCCATGCCTTCTGTTGTCCGGCTGCTGGGATCGGCTCGAAATCGAGGAACGCGCAGTCGTGCTCGGGTTATCGATCGACGTTCGGCAAGGAGACGGCGAAAACGAGGAAGAGATCACCCACAGCAATGAATTTCCCGTACCGAAACAGCAACAGATCCACCTCGCCGCGCAAATCGCGTTGCCGGGAAGAATCCCGCTTGGTCCCGGGGAAAGCGGAGGAGGGAACGGGGGCTCGGGTACCCGCAGAACCGTTTGGGTCATCGAGGTGGACGGCTACTCCATCGATGATGCGATCATGAACCTGCAGCAGCAAATCGCAAGCAGGCTCTTTTTCGGGCATTTGCGGGTTATTGTCGTATCCGAAGACATAGCCCGGAGAGGATTGGACAATTTGAACGATTATCTTCGGCGCAATCCGGAAGTGCGAAGAACGGCTTGGATGATGGTATCGAAGGGTAAAGCGCTCGATTTGATGCAAACCGCCCCGAAGCTGGAGCGCGTACCTACGATTTACTTGCATTCGACGTTGGACGAGGCGGTAAGAATGGGGAAATTTCCGACCGGTTTCATCGGCGTGTTCTGGAGCAACTCGGTCAAAAAAGGGCAGGAAGGCTTTTTGCCGTACGTGGACGTCAAGAAGGAGGATAACGTCGAGCTCCAAGGGCTCGCCTATTTCAAAGGCAGCCGGATGGTGGGAAGGTCAAGCCCGCTTCAAATTGCCGCTTATCTAGCGATTAAAGGCGAAAATCCGGCGGGCTACCGCACGTTTATTAATGTGGGCGAGGATTCTGCCGAGACGTTAATGGTGTACGCCGCTCGGCGCAAATCGGATTTGGACGTCGACATTCGAGACGGTCAGCCGCATTTTAAGCTCAAGGTCTATTTGGAGATCAATTTGGAGGAGAAGGTCGGGGAATCGATCAGCATCAGCAACGCGGACATCTTGAAAAAAATAGAGAAGGTGGACGCGGCCGGCGCCGACAAGTTTTATATCGATTTCATCAACCATACGCAAAAGTTCGGATCCGACGTTTGCGGCTTCGGCGAATTTGTGAGGGCTAAGTATCCTGGATATTGGAACACCCATGTGCGAACGAAAGAGCAATGGCAAAGGATGTACCCGGACATCAAGATCGAGGTCAGTACCAAAACGTATTTCCGCCGGATCGGGATGAAAGCGAAATAACGGAAAGGAGCGACGCCAATGAACGACGGTTTTGAAAATTTCGACTTGATGAAATATGCGACGACTCTTTGGCTTCTTACGGGTTTTTTGCTGCTGCGCCTCGATGCCGTCGGATACAAAATCGAGGGAATGACGAAAGAATATTGGTTTTCCAAATGTTTGGGATGGATCAATATTGCGATCGGTGCCGGCAGCTTTCTGTGGTTTTATATCGCGAAGCTTTTCGGGTAATTTGAGGCGTGATTTTATGCCTGCGGGTCGCAGCCGTTTTCTTCATGCAAAAAAGGCGACGGAAGTTACGGAATGTAAATAAACCGTTTCCTCGGCGGACCCGCTAATATGCCATAACGCGGAAAGGCCTCGGTACATTCGGCCTGCTGTTGAAATGGCTCATCCGGTGGAGAATACGGCAATTGCACAGCGTTGTCTTCGGAAGTATGATGGCCGTGATTCGAAGAGAAGGGGGCGGTAACGGTGATCTAGCGGAAGTAAATTCGCGGTTGGAGCTATAGGATTCGATGCGGCAGGGCAGAGCGTTTTTTCCGTTTCGTTTTATGTCAGCGCTTTCAAAGATGATTCGAACTTGATGGGGAGGCTGGAAAAAAAGGGTTGACGCCAGCAGGCAAGGTTAATTCGAAAAGCGAGGTGCGAAATGAAGAAGCCGATAGTAATTGCATGTTGTTTAGCTCTTGTATTCTCGTTCTTCCAATTGCAGGCTCCAGTCGCCAATGCCGGTTACGAAGAGCTGCCCGCGTTCCCGGGAGCGGAAGGGTTCGGTTACGCGGCAAAGGGCGGCCGCGGCGGCGAAGTATACCATGTGACGAGCTACGAGCTTACGGGGCCGGGCACGTTCTACGATGCGCTCACGACGGCGGGGGAGACGCCGCGCACGATCGTTTTTGACATATCGGGGGACCTTACGGTCCCGAAGATTGTCCTTCGAAATAAATCCAACATTACGATCGCGGGCCAGACGGCGCTCGGGGACGGCGTCAGAATCCGGTCCGAAATTATCCGCTTCTACAACTGCAGAGATATCGTCATCCGGTATATGACCTTCCGAACGGCAGAGGGCGGCACGGACGATACGATGTATTTTGAGGATTGCCAGAACGTCATCATCGACCATTCTTCCTTTTCTTGGGGCGGCGACGAAGTGCTTTCCATTAAAAGCAAGGATTACGAAAATCCGAAGTCCAAAAACATAACGGTGCAGTGGTCCATCATTTCGGAAGGGCGCCTGACGCATTCCATGGGCGGGCTTATTGAAATGAACACGATAACGATGCATCACAATTTGTATGCCCATAACAACGACCGAAATCCAAAAACGAAAGGGCAAATCGATTTTGTCAATAACGTATTGTACAACTGGGGACAGTTTCCTTATGTCGCCGGAGGAGAATCCGGTACGAAAGGATACGGAAACGTCGTCGGCAATTATTTCATCGCGGGCGTGAATTCGATGGATCCGCAATACGCCGTCGTTCGCGGCAATGAAAACTACCAGGTGTATCTGGAAAACAACCGGATCGACAGCAACAAAAACGGCGTCGTTGACGGAGTCGATGCGGGAACGGGAATAATCGAGGCCAAAAGGCCAAGCGTCGTCGTGGACGAGCGGTTCGAATATCCGCTTGTGCATACGGAATCGCCTGAAGACGCTTATCGCAACGTGATGGCGCATGCCGGTTCTTCGCTTGCCCGGGATGCCGTCGACAGACGGGTTATCGACAGCGTGAAAGCAGGCACGGGCGCGATTATCGGACATGAGAAGGACCCGGGCCCATATCCTCCGTTAAAGCGGTCAACCGGTCCTGCCGACGCCGACCTGGACGGCATGCCGGACGAGTGGGAGCAGTCGAACGGATTGAACCCACTCGATCCGCTTGACCGGAATGGGGATCGGGACGGGGACGGGTACACGAATCTGGAACAATATTTGAACGAGCTGGCCGCACCGGGCTTTCCCCGCAACTATCCGATGACGCCGGCGCCGTGGGCGGGGACGCCGTTCGAGCCGCCCGTCGAACCCGAACCGGCGCCGGAGCCCGTTATTTCCCCGGTTATGGACGGGGAAACGGTCCGCAATGTGGTCATTAACGACAACAGCGGCAGCGGCGCGGCGAACGCGGCCAATTGGTCGGTGCAAGCAAGCCTCCAACCGGGGGACATCGTGTTCGGAGACCGGATGACCGGGTCGAAAGTGTACAAGTTCGTTACGGTGCCCGATTCGGTCAAAGGAACGGAATGGATACGGTCGGCGATGGAATCACGCAGTTCGACGAGCAGCGATTTGCTGTCGTTTGTACTGGCCGCCGATGCTGACGTTTATGTCGCCTACGATACCCGCATTTCCTCTATCCCATCGTGGCTTTCGTCATACGACAATACAGGGGAAAAAATCGTCGACGACCAGCCGGTCGAGTTCCGGCTGTACAAAAAGCGTTATGCCGCCGGATCGGTCGTCACAATGGGGGCGAACGGCAATACCTCGAGATGCAACTATTTCGTTATCGTGAAGCCTTCGTCTCCGGAGACGGAACCGCCCGCGAACGGACCCGAGGCCTTGACGGCCGGTTACGCAGCGGATGATAACGCCGTATCCCTTGCATGGCCAAGCGTCAGCCAAGCGACCTATTACCTCGTATACCGCTCCTCGTTATTCGACGAAGGGTATAGGGCGATCGACAGCGTTGCGGCATCGACCTATTCGGCTCCCGAACAAGACTTCGAACTTCGCTACACGGATACGGACGTCGTTCAAGGCGTCAGTTATCGATATCAAGTATCCGCCGTTAACGCCGGCGGCGAATCGCCTTTATCCGATAGCGCCAGCGTGACCGCCTACGATCCCGCGTTGCCGGCGCCTTCGGCTCCGACCGGGCTGCAGGCGCCGCTCGTCAGAAGCTTAAGCGCGAAGCTGAGCTGGACGCCGGTGGAAGGGGCGGTCGGCTATCAAATCTACAGAGCCTCCGGGGCAACCGGATCTTATGAGTGGATCGGAGGATCGCTGACAGCCGAATACACCGATCGGACGGTAAGCCCGTCTACGTCGTATTCGTACCGGGTATCCGCGGTCGGCGGCGGAGGAGAATCCGAACCGTCCGACGGCATAACCGTCACAACCAAGAACGCCGTGTCCGCACCGCAAACCCCGTTCGGCCTCGCCGCCGTTCAGGCATCGGCTTCGGGCGTCCTGCTGCAGTGGAATGCGGTATCTGAAGCGGAGACCTACAACATTTACAGAAAAGGGAATGCCGATTCGGCCTATGCGCTGATCGGAAGCACGGATTCGGCTGCCTATACCGATAGGAGCATAAGCGTAGGAGAGTCGGGCTACAGCTACCGGGTAACGGCCGTGAATGAAATGGGCGAATCCGCGCCAAGCGGGGAGATCGCCGTTGCCGTGCCCGCCCCGTCTGCGCCTTCCGGATTAACGGTCGGGTACGTAGGAGAAACCTTCGTCGGGCTTATCTGGACGACCGCCGAAGGAGCTTCGCAATATTCGATTTACCGGGCAAAAGCCGGCGAAAGCGAATACGAACTTGCCGGCACTGCGAAAGTCGGCGCTTATTACGATCGCACGGCTGCTCCGGGCACGCATTACACGTATTACGTCGTTGCGCAGAACGGCGGGGGACAATCTTCTAAGTCCGAAACGGTTAAGGTAACGACGCTTCATAAAGAACGATAGAGAGCTGCAGCATTAGAGCTCGGCCGCTTCGAGACGAAGCGGTCTTTTTTTGCGAAAGAACGCCATGCAAAGCATGGTCAAGTTCCGGGGGCATATTCGGATTACCGCCAATCGATTAAGGGTATAAAGGTAGTACCGCGAAAGCGATCAAATTAGGAGGAATCTTTCCATGAGCAAAAGCGACGTACAGACGACCCCTACGGAAGCGGGCGGGCTGCTATTGAACGGGAGAACGGCGATCATCACGGGAGCGGGCTCGGGCATCGGCCGCGCGGCTGCGCTGCTGCTGGCGCGGAACGGGGCGAAGATCGGTCTGCTAGATTTGATCGACAAACGTACCGAAGAAGTCGAGAAGGCAATCCGCGAAATGGGAGGAGAAGCCGAATTTTACGATGTGAACGTGTCGGACCCGCAACGGATGGAGCAAGCGATCCGGTCCGCCGCCGGGCGATTCGGGCGAATCGATATCGTGTTCGCGAACGCGGGGATCAACGGCACGTTGTCGCCGATCGAGGATTTATCGCCTGAAGCTTGGGACGAGACGTTGTCGACGAATTTAAAAGGTACGTTTCTGACCATGAAATACGCCGTTCCGCATATGAAGCAAGCGGGGGGCAGCGTCATTATTACGAGCTCCATTAACGGAAGCCGCAAATTTTCCGGCCTCGGGATGTCGGCTTACAGCGCCTCGAAAGCGGGACAGGCCGCCTTTGCGAAGATGGCGGCGCTCGAGCTGGCCCGTTATAAAATACGCGTCAACGTTATTTGCCCGGGAGCGATCGAAACGAGCATCGGCGAAAACACGGAGCATACGAAGCAGTTGGACAAAATTCGCATCCCGGTCGTCTATCCGGAGGGCAGCCAGCCGCTCGAGCACGGTCCGGGGCGGCCGGAGCAGGTTGCCGATCTGGTGCTGTTTCTGGCCTCGGACCGTTCAAGCCATATTTCCGGAACGGAGATTTATATCGACGGAGCGGAAACGCTTCTGTGAGCAAACCTTTATCAAGGCAGCGGCAAACGCAAATGCGGTTAAAACTTGTTAAAAATAGAGCGAAAGCTCTATTT
This sequence comes from Paenibacillus thailandensis, assembly GCF_042685365.1. Taxonomy (NCBI): domain Bacteria; kingdom Bacillati; phylum Bacillota; class Bacilli; order Caryophanales; family Paenibacillaceae; genus Paenibacillus; species Paenibacillus thailandensis. The sequence goes on from NZ_JBHUMY010000006.1 coordinate 317,843, forward strand.
TTTTGCGTTTTGAAAATAGCAGCCGGGACGCGAAGATGACTGTTGTCGAAAAAAAATGTAAAATAAATGCACAAACTGTTGCGTTATCGAACGGAGGGAGGGCAAAATGCCGGCATTCTTTGCAAAAATGACCGCAATCATCGGTATCATCGCCGCTATCCTAATCATTTTCCCGGGACCGGTCGCCGAAGCGGGCTTTTTCGACCGGATCGGCGACATTTACAATGCGCCGGATAAAATAAACGAAATCGAACGCCAATATTCGGAAGCGAACGAGGCTCTCGCCAAGCAGCTGGAACAAACGCTCCAAGCCGTCGAGGACAGCGAGCAAAAACAGCAGGAGCTGGTCGAATTAAATAAGCGATTGATCGCCCAAAACGAAAGTCTGCAAGCGGAAATCGAAAGACTGCAGCGGCAGAAGGAATTATTGAAGCAAAAAGCCGTTTATACGGGCGTGATTGCGGCTGTACTGATCGCGGCTTATATCGTATCCGTCCGGGTGTGGCGGTATATGGCTTGGCGCAGGCATCAGAACGCCGGTCGGAGAGGGATAAGCGGATGAAAATTTCGGTTCCCTCGAAAAGCGGACATGTCCATGTACAGCTTGCCGAGACGGACAAGCTCCATATGCTGCATCCGAAATCGATCGTCGCGTTTCGTGGAGAACCTCAGCTTCGCGAGGACCGCCTGATGGACCTGGCCGGGATGTACCGGAAGAAGAAGTGGGTGCGATCCTTGCTGCACGGCCCCTCCGAGTTCGTTATCGGCTTGCCCTCCGGCTGCAACGTTGAAACCGTCCCGATTGAAAATAACGGAAACCTTCTGTTCGATATTCGGCACGTTTTGTTTTTTTCGGACGGCATAACGATGAAGCCCGTCGTTCAAAAGATGAAAAACGCATGGATTACGAAGGAATTCGTGCGGATGCGCTTTGACGGACCGGGAGAGCTTGGCATTATGGCTCCCGGCGACATTAGCGCCGTTTCGCTGCATCCCGATACGCCTTTATACGTGGATACCGCCGCGCTTGTCGCCTACCCGGAGCAGGCGTCCATCCGGCTATCCGTTTACGGCAATAAGCTGGCCAGCCAATCGATGAATATCCAGTGGGAAATCAAAGGAAACGGCCCCGTCTTGATTCAGACGGGCTCAAGAGACCCCGCTTTGGAAGCCCAGCTTCAGAATGACGGCATTATTAAACGCATTCTTCGCGAAGTGCTGCCTTTCGGCAGCGTCTATATCAAGTGAGTTTACGAAACAGAGCTCGCCTATGCCACAAGGCGGCTCTGTTTTTTTTGCGCAGACGGTAAGAAGCTCCGCTTGAAAAATCGGCCGTTCCTTGATAAACTTACACTAACTTTTTGGAGGTGTTATTTGGTGACCCATTCTATGCGTTTAAGGTAGCAAACTAAGCATCCAAAGAAACTCGGCTGATTTTTTTCAGAAGGGCCAGAGTTTATTTGTGCTGCTTGTTTTCATGCCTTTGAGACGCTGGAGTGGTTTTTTTATGCCAAAAAACGGGTGTCGTCGGATACGTGTGCGAACGGTTCGCGGCTGCTGCCCTTCAAAAAGGAGAAATGAACATGCAAACTCATTGGAAAAGAACGTTCGCCATTATTTTTAGCGGACAAATATTCTCGATATTAACATCCTCGATGGTTCAATTTTCGATCATCTGGCATCTGACCGAAACGACGCATTCGGCTGTCGTTCTGACGATCGCCGGACTGATCGCTTTTTTGCCGCAAGCGCTGCTTGGCCCGTTCATCGGCGTCTGGCTGGACCGGTTAAACCGGAAGCTTACGATGATCGCCGCCGATAGCGCAATCGCGTTATTCAGTCTCGTATTGGGCCTCTATTTCTATTGGGGCGAACCAAGCGTAGCATTCGTATGCTTCATATTGGCGGTACGTTCCATCGCTTCCGCCTTCCATGCGCCGTCGTTCCAGGCCGCGATACCGCTTATCGCGCCGGCCGATCAATTAACCCGCGTGGCGGGCTGGCAGCAGATGGTGATGTCGGCGGCGAACATTATCGGTCCGGCTCTCGGCATCGCCGTGTATTCGGCCGCTTCCCTTGGCGTCGTGCTGCTGCTGGATGTAGCGGGAGCTTTAATCGCCAATCTGATGTTATCGTTGATCAAAATCCGTCAACCGAAGCCGGAGTCGCTTGAAGCTCCTCGTTACTTTCAAGAGCTTAAGCTTGGATGGCGTGCCTTTATTCAAGTGAAGGCGATCGTTGTCATTACGGCGGCTGCCGCCGTATTCAGCGTGGCGTTTATGCCTTTGGCCACTTTGTTTCCGTTTATGACGCTGTCGCATTTTGAACGCGGGGGTTATAGCGCCAGCGTGGTGGAGGCTGTATTCAGCGCCGGAATGATTATAGGCGGAACGCTGTTGTCCGTTGCGGCCTCGAAGCGAAAGGATATCGCTTACGTTAGTTCGAGCTTGATCGTCATCGGGGCGACCTGCGCGGCATCCGGTCTTCTCGGGAAAGAAGCTTTCATCGTATTCGTCGTTTTATCCTTTATGATGGGGGCGGCCTCTCCGTTTTTTAACGGACCTTATATGGCGATGATCCAGAGAGCTTACGATCCGATGATGCTTGGCAGGGTCATTTCGCTCGTAACAAGCGTGATGCTGCTCGCTTCGCCGATCGGTTTGCTGCTTGCCGGTCCGGTCGTCGACCGGTACGGCGTACAATCGTGGTTTTTGGGGGCGGGTATCGTAACGGCCTTAACCGGTATTTTCTTGTTGGTTCAGATGAAGAACCTGGATATACAGGAACGGCAGGGATCGTAACGGGAACGTATTGGATGTGCAGCTTATCAAAGTTTGAGAGCGGCGTTTAACGATCAATAGCCGGAATCCCCGCAGCAGCGGAGATTCCGGCTATTTCATTATGAGGCCGAATAGAGTCAAGCATATCTGGTCCACGATCTTACGGTGTGGGCGACGTCCGCGCCTTCGAGAATCATCCGGTGAATGTCTTCGTTAATAAGCTGGCGGGATGAGTTCCACTTCTCGTTCATATAGAAGCCGCTAATTTGTACATGCTCCAGCTCTTGCAAATACCGCGACCAGACGGGATGGTCGGCAAGGCCGCTTTGAACCGCAAGCGATCGCGTAACCGGCAAAGTCATAGGCGAGCGGAAAGCATCGGGCCGTCCAAGCACATAATGCCGCAAAAACGACCAAGCCAGTTCGGGCTGCCGCGATTTCGAGGTGATGCCTGCCGCGCCCATATAGATCATGTTGGATTGCTCTCTGCCAGGCATGTTCGGCAGCCCTGCTACGCCATACTTCTCGAGCAGTCCGACCCGGGCCAAGTTGCCGACAAGCCACGTGTAACCAAACACCATGGCAAAGCCTTGATGAATATCGCCCGCCTCGGAAGGCTCGCCCGGATTGCGGATGACCCGGTGATGCCGGTAAGCGTCAATTATCATCCGAATGGCGTCAATTACGGCAGGCTGATCCACGCAGCCTCTGGCCGTTAAACCGTCCGGCGACAGGTAACGTCCGCCGTTGCGCATGACGAACGGCTCGAACTCCTCGATGTCTACCCCGAAGCCGAGGCCAAACTGCGTGGCGACGCCTTGTTCATTGCGAACGGTCAATTTCCCGGCAAGCTCCATCATGTCGTCCCAGGTCCACTTGTCGGACGGGTAGCTTAAGCCGGCTTTATCGAACAGTTCTTTTTTGTACAAAATGAGAGGAAGCGAGACGTCAACGGGCAAGCCCGGAAGCGTGCCGTCTTTGCCGGCGACGCGTTTGATTCCCGAATACATATCGTCCCGAAGACCCGGTTCGCGGTCCACGAACGGCCATAAATCAAGGAACATGCCTTTATGGTTAAACAGCGCCCAGCCTCCCGATTCGATGATGTCGGGCGCATCGGCCGATTTATAGGCTTGCAGCGATTCATAATGATCGGTCGACTGTTCGATGACGATTCGGACTCCGGGATGCTCCGCCTCGAACGTTTCCTTTGTTTTCATGACATGGTGCAGATGCTGGAATTCGGTTAAAAATCGGATTTCATTCGTGGTCAAGGTGAAAGCTCCTCTCCATATAGGGCGATTGATTTTTCCAAATACCCGATTGCCGCGGCCTCGAACGTTTTTGCTATCTCCAGATGCTTCGCGCATGCCTCGCTCGTATCCGGCGGCACAATCTCGGCCGTTCGCACGAACGGGACGATGTCCCCGACGGCCGCGATCGCTTCGCCCGCTTGCTCGTAAGCTTCCGCCGCCAATAGAACAAGGCGCATCGCTTCTCCTTCGAACGGAACGGATCGCAAAAAAGCGGCAGCGTACCGTTTCGTTTCGGCGTAAACGGCGGCAAGCTGTCCAAGCCCGTACCGGTTGGGCGGCGAAGCGGGGCCGCGCCGCAAATGTTCGATCCAGCGGTCATACGCGGCAAGTCCGGACGTATAGGACAGATAAGAGGTCATGGGACAATACGCCCGGCTGTTGCGAGCGTAGCTTACGGCGAATCGAACGGCTTCCAAAGCCGCTTTGCGGCGCTGCTTTTCCGTCTCCGAGCGGCTCGACGGGGCGGCTTCCCTTCGGCTTGCAGCGGCCAGAAATCTTACCGGATTATCCGCGATTTCTTCGTACGACATCGTCTTGCCTTCCGGCTGCATCGCATCGGTCAGGTAGACAAGCTTGCTTTCGTCGTCATAACCGTAAATAAGCGACCATTCATGAACGTAAGGCCGCATCGCCGACGTGTCGAAATAAAGCACGGGCTTGCCCGAATCGACGGACTTGCGAATAAACGGGATGACGGCCTCCTCGATCGGCAGGACGACGGGGAAACGTTCGACGGCGCCGAGCAGCGGCACCGGCGAATCGGACAACTGTCCGCAAAGCATCGCAGCGTCGTATCCGGCGGCTTCCATCAATGCGGACAGGGCGTTCCGCCAATCGAACATGTAAATCCCGTCCGCATAGGTCGTTTTGTCCGATATTTGCATCCGAAACGCAAAGCCGGACAATCCCATTAGCTCCGATGTCTCGCGCCTGTCCCCAAGCGAAGCGAGCATATGGCCGATTCTGTCGACGAAGGTAAACGACGAAGCGGCTTCGGGAGGCCATTCGGCTAATTCCAGGAGCTTGCGTTTAACCATAAGGCTTCCTTCTTTCTTAGGATGTAGGCCGAGAGAAACGCGGATTTGCTCCTGCTTCAGCTTCCGGCGGGAACGGTGGATATACGTATAAATCGAGCCGGTCGTCATCTGATACATCGCGGCGATCTCCTCGGGGTTAAGCTGCTTGAAAAAATAAGCTTCAAAAACGGCCCGTTCCTTGCGATTCAGACAGTGCAGCACGGAACGAATGGTTTCGTAGAGTTCTTTGCGAAGCAAATGCTCGGCCGGATCCTCCTTGCACGCCGCCGCGTTAGTAGCGGAGCGGGTTAAATGGGACAGGATGCTGTCCAGATCGTCCCAATTGACATCCCCCGCATCGGCCTGCCGCGTTTCGAAAGCGGCAAACGGCTTTTCCCGCTTAAATCGGCCGCCGCGCCGCAACCGCATGTTCGCCTGATTGCGTACGATCTTGTGCAGCCACGGAAGAAAGCGGCTCGCATCGTGAAGCGACCCAATGTGCATAAAAGCGCGTATGAGCGCATCCTGAACGATGTCGTCGGCGAGGTGCGGATCCCCGGTCATCCGCTCAGCCCAGCCCTTCGCCCTGTTGCGGTGCCGCTCGATCAACTCGCCGAACGCTTCCGTGTCGCCCAGCCGGGCCCGTTCCGCAAGCCGGTCGTTGTGCTCAATCTGTTCCTTCCTTTCCGTTATTGCCGCCGTTCCGGCAGCGTTTAATCCGTAACCGTCCCGTTCCATGCCAGCCCTCCGCGTTTTTCTCGTCTTCAACATTTGAGATGCCGTTACCCGAAGCGATTTGAACACTTTTTATAAAAAAAATCGTATTTTTTGCAAACTAGTAAGAGGAGCGATGTTATTCTCGTTCTTGTAGTATATCGTATTTTTAGAAATGATAGGGATAAGTCCGGAGTCTGTTACAATTTTGCGGCAGCTAATGCGGCAGTGCTTGGGGCGCTTTTATTTGTGCTATACTTGAACCCGTGGACGCAATGTAAAGAGCAGAGGTGCATGCGAAATGAAAACGATCGTTATTGTCGGCGGAGGCGTTACGGGTTTATCGACCGCTTATTATTTAAACCGTCATATCAAGCACAACAAGCTGGACGCCAAAATCGTGTTAATCGAAGCGGAAGACCGGCTTGGCGGCAAGATCCGCACCGTGCATACAGGGGAGTACACGATGGAGACCGGGGCGGATTCGATCGTGACCCGGAAGTCAAACGTCGCACCGCTGCTGGAAGAGCTCGGGCTTTCGGACGACGTCGTATACAATGCGACGGGCAAGTCCTTCATCTACATAGACGGCGAATTGAAACCCATTCCGGAGGATACGGTGTTCGGCATTCCGCTCAGCCTGGAGTCGCTTGCAAAAAGCACGCTGATTTCGGCCGAAGGAAAGGTGGAAGCTCTAAAAGATTTCTATACCGAAAACAAGACTTTTACGAAGGACGATTCCATAGGCGAGTTCCTGGAAAGCTTCTTGGGCGAGGAGCTGGTCAGACGCCAAATATCGCCCGTGTTGTCCGGCGTTTATTCCGGCAAGCTGCATGAGCTTACGATCGCTTCGACTATGCCTTATTTGCTGGAGTATAAGAACAAATACGGCAGCATCATGAAGGGACTGGCGGAAAACAAGCAGCAATTCAAGGGCAGCGGGAATAAAAAGTTTCTATCGTTCGGCGGCGGGGTATCCGTGTTAATCGACAGGCTGGAAGCCTTGTCCGGCGCGGAAATCCGGACGGGCGTCCGGGCCGAATCGATCGCAAAGCGGGAAGAAGGCGGTTATCGGATCCGCCTCCAAGGCAGCGAGGAGCTAAACGCCGATTGCGTCGTCCTGGCGACGCTGTCTACCGCTGCCGCGCAGCTGTTGAAGGACGAGTCGCTGAACGAGCATTTCAGCCGTTTTAAGCATAGCTCGCTAATCAGCGTATACCTCGGCTTCCGCATCCCGGACAGCGCGCTTCCCGAAGACGGGACAGGCTTCATCGCCGCCGAAGACAGCGGGTTAACATGCGACGCATGCACGTGGACAAGCCGCAAGTGGGAGCATACGTCGCGGGAGAAGCATCTCCTTGTTCGAATGTTTTATAAAAGCTCCAATCCGGCTTACGAGCGGCTGAAGAACCAAACGGACGAACAACTGCTGCAGACGGCCCTTGCGGATATCAAGCGGGCCATGGGCATCGTGTCCGATCCGGTCGCTGTTAACGTAACCAAATGGCACGACACGATGCCGAACTACCATCTCCGCCATAGACAACTCGTTGAGTCGCTGGAACAAAAGATGGCTGCGGATTACCCGGACGTCTGGCTTGCCGGCTGCTCTTATTACGGGGTCGGCATTCCCGATTGCATCGCGAACGGCGAGAGTACCGCAAGGCGGATCGCGGAGCGATTAAGCGCCGGTCAATAGCGCTTTCGATCGCAGCAGGCCGAACGGGCAGCCTGCTTTTTCGCTAAGCAGATTCATGAGAAAGAAGGCATCTTGCATGACTTATATTCAAAAAGGAACGCCGCAGTTCCGCAAAACGAGCTTGGCGATGTTTGCCGGCGGATTTTGCACGTTCGCCATCTTGTATTGCCTGCAGCCCCTTATGCCCGAGTTTTCGAAACAATTCGGCGTATCGCCCGCGACGGCAAGCTTGTCCTTGTCCGTCACCACCGTGGCGATGGCGGTTACGATGCTGTTTGTCAGCGCATTGTCGGACGCCAAAGGCCGCAAATCGATTATGGGTTGCTCTCTCGGCGGGGCAGCCCTTATTGCTTTGCTGCTGACGTTCAGTCCAAGCTTCGGACAGCTTCTTGCGCTGCGCATCCTGCAGGGGGTTGTGCTGGCGGGCCTGCCGGCGGTAGCGATGACGTATTTAAGCGAGGAGGTCGACCCCCACAGTCTCGGTTATGCGATGGGACTTTACATTAGCGGCAACTCGGTCGGCGGCATGGGCGGGCGGATCGTGACGGGGATGGTCGCTGATTTTTTCGATTGGCGTTTGGCTGTCGGAGCGATTGCGGCTTTAAGCATCGGCGCGGTCGTATTGTTCTGGAGGTGGCTTCCGGCTTCCCGCAACTTTCAAAAACGGAAGTATGAGCTCCGCGGCATCGTCAAAGCGCTGCTGTCGCAATGCCGGAATCCCCGGCTCTTATGTTTATACGGCCTGGGCTTTGTCCTGATGGGCTGCTTCGTCACGTTGTACAACTATATTTCGTATCGTCTGATCGATCCACCGTTTTCGCTGAGCCAAGCATTGGTGGGGTGGATTTTCATCGTGTATTTGACGGGAACGATCAGCTCGACATGGATGGGACGTCTCGCCGATCTTTACGGCAGATACGCGGTGATGAGCATCGCGCTTCTCTTGATATTGGCGGGCGGGCTGTTGACTTTGTCGTCCAGCTTGCTGGCGATCGTCGTTGGCATCTCGCTGCTGACATTCGGATTTTTCGGCGGCCATTCCATCGCCAGCAGCTGGATCGGAATCGCGGCGACCGAGCACAAAGCGCAGGCTTCATCGCTATATTTGTTTTTCTATTACCTCGGCTCGAGCGTAAGCGGCACGGTTGGCGGCATCTTTTACGCGCATTACGGCTGGTCCGGCGTCATTGCGATGATTGCGGTTTACATGGCCGTCGGCCTGATCCTTAGCGGAGCTTTGCGCCATATGGGGCGGAACGATCGGGCTGACCACAGCTCAAGAATGGTTGGTTAAGGAGGGCTTAGGATGAAAAAAGACATGACGCCAGCGCAGGAGGCGGTTCTTGCGGAAGCCGAACGGTTCGTGAAATCCGAGCTGGAGAACGATACGACCGGACACGATTGGTGGCATATCCGCCGCGTCGTCAAGATGGCCGAGCGCTTGGCCGGACTGGAGAGCGCCGATCTTTTTATATGCAAATTAAGCGCGCTGCTTCACGATGTTGCCGACGAGAAGCTGAACGAGTCGAAAGAAGCCGGTCTGGCTAAAGTGGACAAGTGGCTTCGCGCACAAGCCTTGAGGGACGAAGATCGCGGACATATTATGGAGATCATCGGAACGATGTCGTACAACGGCGGGGCGAATCCGCCCATGCGTACGATCGAGGGCAAGGTCGTTCAAGACGCCGACCGGCTGGACGCGATCGGAGCGATATCGATCGCCAGATGTTTTCTTTATTCGGGGAGCAAAGGCCAGCCTATCTACGACCCGGCCGTTCCCCCGCGGGATCGCATGACCCCTGAGCAATACCGCAGCGGGAAAAGTACGGCGATCAACCATTTCCACGAGAAACTGCTTAAGCTAAAGGATCGGATCAATACGGCTTCCGCCCGCATCATAGCCGAAGAACGGCATCGCTATATGGAACAATACGTCGAGCGTTTCTACAAGGAATGGGAAGGAGAACTATAAACGGGCGGCGGGTACGCCGTATGAAACTTCGAAAGATGTAGGCCGACCGCGTTTTAAACTGAATACGGACTCCGGAGACCCGGCTTAACATAAAGTTAGGAAAGCCGTGTCTTTTTTCATGAGCAATCCGGGTAAGCCTTCATCCGAACGTTAAGTTCATGGAGCGGCGTTGTTTGCCGATAAAGAAGCTAGGCTGTGTTTGCGGTAAGGTGAAGGGAGGAGGATCGATGATGAGCATCCAAACGCTGGTCTGGTTATTTATTGTGGTCTTTATGCTGCACGACCTTGAAGAAATCATTAGCGTCGAACCGTGGTTAAACCGCAATCGTGAGCGCGTTCAGAAGATGTTACCGAGATGGATCGGAAAAACGGACCGGATTCTTCGAATCACAAGCGCTCAATTCGCTTTCGCCGTTTTACTGGAATTTATTGTTTTTATCCCTTTTACATATATGGCGGCGGAGAACGGCCGCTATTTTGTCTTTCTCGCTTTTAATTGTTTGTTTTTGCTTCATGTGTTTACGCATGCGGCTCAATCGATGATTCTGAGAAGGTATACGCCGGGCGTTGTTACAGCCGTATTCGTTGTGCTGCCTTATACGCTGTATCTTATCGGCACGCTGTTAAGCATGGATCTTGTAACTTGGACTGAAGTGGCGTTAAGCGTTCCGGTCGGCCTGCTGGTCGTCCCAATCGTCATGGCCGGTCATGAGCTCGGGATTAGGCTGGTGAAATGATCGATCGACTTGCTTAAATGATTGGACAAAGGACAGAGGAAGCGCTCTGTCCTTTGATGCGTTTGGTGCGAGAACGAGAATTTAAAAAAATCCGGAGCCATCGTAACAACAAATTGTATTTGTTGTTCTCAATGTTGCCGCAATGCGCCGTCGTCCACGATTTGATTAATGATTCTAGCAATGCTTTTGTCCAGCCAGTCATCGGTTTTATCAAAGCGAAGATAGCGGTAATCGTCAATTTCGGCCACTCTTTGGCGGGTGTGATAATGCTGGAAATACGAGGTGCAGCGCAGCTTGTTGAGCGGAGGCAATTCATCCGTTCGGGCCAGCCATAAAAACAAATGCAAATCCTTGCTTCTTAAATACGGAAATTCGCCCAGGTCGACAAGCTTGTCCGGGTCCAGCACGATGCCCGTTTCTTCCTTGCACTCCCTGCAGCACGTTTCGATCGGCGTCTCGCCCTCCTCCTGCATCCCTTTCGGCAAGTTGTAGCGGTTATGTCCCGTAGCGCGGCAAGCGAGAAATACGTCTCCGTCCGTTATCAATACGCCTGCCGTCAACGGTTTTTTGTCAGTCTTCGTCATAATCCCATCTCTTCTTTTTCCCATTTATCCTCAGTATGCGCTTCATTTTGTTCATTATCCATCTGTTTTGTCAACGTTGCAAGCCCATCGGCCGATCGTTCGCCGAACGAATGCTGGTTCCGAGTCGGCATATTCCTTATAATAAAATAAATAGAAAAAAGGAGTAGGGCAAATAGGGGGCCGTAATTCTGCAAATGTACAATGAAGCGAACAAAAAAACAGTATCGCGTGCGAGGCTTTTGCTTATTCTCGCGCTTGCCGCGCTTCTTGGCGCGGCTGCGGTTATCTATACCGTTAGTAGCGCCGAAGATGCTGCTTCATCCGACCGGCTGGCCAAAGCAAAAAATTGGGAAGACGTAAAGCAGTACCAATATAGTCAAATCCGCGGCCTGAAACGGGCGGAGGAGTTAAGGCTCGCTAAGACATTTAACTACGGGATTCCGATTCCGGGTACGGATAAAACGCTGACGATTCATGAAATTTGGTACAATGAGCGGGATATCCATGTGCTGTTCAGTTACGAAACGGAATACAAAGCCAATACTGGCTTGGAGGAGAACCGGGACGGCCTTCGGCTTCCGGTGTTGGAGATGAAGGCGTATGACGAAACGAGAAAGCATTTCAGCCTGCTGCGGTCTCATCTGTCGTCGCTTCATGAAGGCATTTATTTCAAAGGACGGTACTATGGGACGGCGATAGCCAATTCTATTACGGATGAAGACGGTAAGCCGTTAACGCAAGTGAAAAACATGGAGCTGGCGGATATCAGGCTGAGGGACGGGGAGGCGGAATACGACCTTCCTCCGGTCGTATTCGCCGTAGATTACGACTCCGCCAACGAGCCGGTCGAAGTTGTTCCCATTCATCGAAGCTACACGGCGTTTGGCCGTACCGTCACGATCGAACGGCTGGAGCTGGGGGGTTCAAGTAACCGTCTCTATTACTCGTATAAATCCGACGATCCGGATCGACGTCTTAATGGAATTGAAATCAATATTTCAGCGGGCGACGATTCGGGTTGGAACTTCGGATTGAGCACAGCCGGAAATGACGGGCCACTGTTCGTAGAATTCGATCCTTACGACGAGCGACCTTCGTCGGTTCGTTTGTCGTTGTCGTCCATCCAGGATTACGGCGATCCGGGGGAATTCCGGTTTACGGTGGATGCGACGAAATACGACCACTCGGCTCAAATGTTCACGGAAACGGTTAACGAGAAAATCGCAACTTTGTTTAATACGGATGTTTACCTGGATAAACTGACTTACGAGAACAAAGGGATCACGTTCCATGTCCGGCACGAATATACGGACCCGGAACCGGACAAGCCTTATGTCCGGCTGCGTGCGGACCTTCCGTATTTGACTTCCCCCGATGAGACCGCTCAACAAACGAATCGGCCACAGCTTCTTTCCGTCGTTAACGAAAAAGGCGAGAAGGGCGTGTCCAGCGCGGCAGGGTCCTCGTTTAACGATTTTGAAATGTTATTGGACAAATCGTTTGTCGAACGTTCAAAAACGATAACCGTAACCGTCAGCAACTTGGTGACGGAAATCGTAACGGACTGGGAGACGACCGTGGAGATTCCAAAACAACCGTAAGCAAGAAGAGGAGAGGCTTTTAAAACGGAAAGCCTCTCCCAATGATTAGGATGGTTATATTTTCCCCATAACATCTTCCATCTGAAACGCGACTCGGAACCTCAAGCTGTCGGGAATGGAGCGCAAAGGCCTGCCGGTGAGACGCTCGCATTTGTCAAGCCGATAAATAACGGTATTCCGGTGCAGGTACAGATGCTTCGACGTGTCTGCAATATGGCAGTGGTGTTCAAAGAAGGCGCGCAGCGTTTTTTTGAGCTCGGCTCTTTCCTTCTCCTCCACTTGGAGCAGTCCTTTGAACGTATCCTGAATAAACTCCTCCATGTCTTCGGGCGGAAGCAGGCGCAGCAGGTCGTTTAGTTCTTTCACGCAAAAATACTGCACGAACCTTTGCTTCTTGCTTTGATACCCCGTTTGAAGCGCATCAAGCGCCTCGCGGTACGATTGCGGCAGCTTGGCGAACCGATCGGCAGGGTTGCCGATGCCGGCCGAAATCGAAATGCCGGCGTTTTCCCATATCCGGTCGACGATCCGCTGCAGGCGCAGCTGCATGGGAGGGGACTTCTTTTCGTCTTGAGCCGGCGGCCGCTCCTCCGGGAGCAGCATCACGAGACCGTCCTGCTTCACGAATAAAATAAACTCGATATGCTCCTCCTTCGCTTCCTGCTTGATTAGCTCGTACAGCCGCTCTTTTTCCGGAATGGACGGATTCCCCATCCCAACATTCATCTCCCGTTCGAACGGGTCTTGCTTAAAGACGGCGCAGCTGTAGGAACGGTCTTGGACAAGCCCGTATTTGCGGCCGCGCTTCCCGATATCCGCTTCGTTGGTGACGACGCCTTCGACCACGTCCGAGAAAAAATCGTATTTATACCGCCTTGACCGTTCTTTGACCGCTTGCCGTTTCATCAGCTCAAAGCTGATGACGTTGACCGCCTGCTCGATGGTCAGGGAAGCGAAGGCATCGACACCATTGCGGTCCGACCATATAAGCAAATAGGCTTTGGGCAGATCGGAATGGATCGGATAGCAGGCAAGATAGGCATACGGCGAAAGAGGTCCCGAATCGACAGCTTGGAGGCCTAGGGTCATGAAGCCGGTTTGTTTTGGAACCGGAATGTCTTTGAGAAGGGACATGATCCGCTCCGGCGGCAGATGCCGGAAGTGCGGGGAAATCGCAAGCGGTTCGTTGTGGGCCATAAGAAGAACCGGAAGGCTGAGCAGCTCGGATAACGTATCGATCATGTCCTGCAAGCTGTTTCCTTCCAAAATGATGGTCGAAAATTTGCGGTGGCTGTCGAGCGCATGCCGCAGCTCGTCCGTTCGATACGCCAATATCCGGCTTAGCAGCTGTTCGATCGCTTCGGCAAGCGAACAGTCGGCAGGCAGCTCGAGCAGGGGGAAGCGGAGCCGGTCGGCCGTTTCTTTCGCTTGCTCGGGAATCCGGTCCAAATACCGCTTGGTCTTGATGCCGAGTCCCGCACAGCCGCGATCGGCCATTTCGCAAATCAATTTGATTAAATATTCCGGTTTGTCCTTAATCGCATAGGCGGTCGTAAGCGTTAGCTCCTTCGGCTTAACGTAATCGATCACATCCGGCGAATCCATCATGTTCACGGATTCGACGTCCCGCTTCAATCCTTCCTTTCCTGCTGCGATCCGTGCATTTTTCAGCATGGGAACATTCAGTAAATCCTCCAGAAGCAAAGGTTTCCCTCCTCCTGACGCTTAATGTCAGATTTTCCGCACGGCAAAAGCCATGTTTTGGTTAAGATGACCGAAGAACGAAAACATTTTAGTTTACTATAGCCAATGACAGCGGCGAAAGCAATCCTTTATGATGAAAAAAACAAAAAACGATGTTAATTAAAATAACATCAATAAACGACTGAATCGGAGAGAAGCTTATGAGCCGAATCGTAATTGCCGGCGGCGTCGTAATAGCCATGAATGCCGGCCGTGAAGTGTATCATCCCGGATATGTCGTCATCGAACATGACCGGATTGCGGAAGTCGGTCCGTGTCCGCAGGAAGAGCGGATGGACTCGATTCTTGCCGGCGCCGATCGCGTAATCGAGGCCAAAGGAAAGGTCGTCATGCCGGGACTCGTCAACTGCCATACGCATCTGTTTCAGACGTTTCTGCGAGGCGTGTCCGACGACTATAAGCTGGCGGATTGGCTGCGCGAAGTGATTTGGCCGGGATCGCTGGCGATGGAGGAAGAAGATTTTTATTTGGCGGCGCTCATCGGCTGCATCGAAAATTTGAAATCCGGTGCGACTTGTATCATGGATCACCATTACGTTCATACAAGCGCCGCGAATACCGAAGGCGTGCTCCGGGCCATGAAGGAATCGGGCATTCGCGGCTATCTGGCCCGAGGCGGCGTCGATCTGAGCTACGAGCCGCGATTGCGGGAGACGGAGGAGGAAATATTTTCGCGGACGGATGCGCTGTTGGACCGTTGGCAAGGCGAGGCGAACGGACGAATCCACATCGCGATGGGGCCGCTTAATTTGTACGGGTGCTCGAGAAAATTTCTCGAAGGAGCGGCGCGCTTCAGCCGGGAGAGGGACCTTATTACCCATATTCACGTCGCGGAAACCGGCGATCAGATCGATAACACGCTTGCCCGGTTCGGCCTGCGCAATCTGGAGCTGGTGGAAGCGGCGGGCTTGCTTGGACCGCGAACGCAGGTCGTTCACGGCATCTGGCTCGACGACGGAGAGCTCGATTTGCTGCAGAAGAACCGGTCTTCGCTCATTCACTGCCCGGTATCCAATATGTATCTGGCCTCGGGTGTCGCGCGGGTACCCGAAATGCGCAAGCGAGGCATTAACGTCGCGCTGGGAACGGACGGTCCGGGCAGCAATAATTGCCAAGACAATCTTGAGGTGTTGAAGTTTACGGCTTGTCTTCATAAAGTCGAACATCTTGACGCTACGCTGCTCCCTCCGTCCGAGGTACTGGAAATGGGGACGCTGGGCGGAGCGAAAGCGCTGGGGAGAGAAAACGAACTGGGCTCCCTTGAACCGGGAAAGCTGGCGGACATCGTGCTGGTGGATATGCGGAAAGCGCATATATCGCCGGTGCACCGTTATTCCTCCGCCTTGGTTTACAACGCAAACGGCAACGATGTCGACACGGTGATCGTTCATGGCCAAATCGCGGTCGAGGGAGGACGCTGCGTACTTGTAGACGAGGAGGGAATCATCAACCGTGCGCAGGATAGGGTCGATCGGCTTCGGGAGAAGCTGGCGGGCCGATATCCCGTATACGCGATTCGAGATTGAAGAGGCAAGGGGGGAGTGTGTATGGCTGGGGGTCAAACGGTCGTTTCCCGCGTTGTGACGGGGGCGGTCGAAGTTTTGTTTTATGCCGTCGCGATTGCGGTTTCGTTGCTTGCGGGGGCGCTTGTCGTATCGGTCGCAGGCGTCAATCCTTTGGAGGCGTACCAGCAGATGTGGCAAGGGGCGGCCGGCAGCGCGAACAGCTTCAAGGAGACGCTCGTGAAAGCGACGCCGCTGCTGTTTGCCGGGCTCAGCTACAGCTTCGCGTATCGGTGCGGGCTGTTTAATATCGGAGCCGAAGGGCAAATTTACGCCGGCGCCTTGGCCGGCACGATGGCGGCGCTTCTTCTCCCGGAAATGCGTCTCTGGCTCCATCTGCCGCTTGCTTTACTGTGCGGTTTTCTCGGCGGCGCCCTTTGGGGGGGAATCGCGGGTGCGCTCAAGGTGGCCAGAGGAGCGAGCGAGATCATCAATACGATCATGCTTAACTATATCGCCATCTTTCTGGTTAGCTACATGGTGACAGGTCCGCTTATGGAGACGGGAGGGAGTCTGCCGCAGACGGCAAGCCTGCCGGAAAGCGCCGTCCTTCCGCAGCTGCTTGGCTCCAGGCTCCATTACGGATTTGCGGTCGCGATCTTTGCCGCGATTGCGCTCTATGTGCTGCTGGAGCGGACGACTTGGGGATACCAGCTCCGCTATGCGGGCTTGAACCGGAGAGCCGCGGAGGTTATGGGCATGCCGGTCAAACGGAACCTGCTGCTGGCCGTGATGTTCAGCGGCGCCCTTGCCGGGCTGGGAGGATACGTCGAAATCGCGGGCGTTCAACACCGATTAATGCAAAATTTCTCGCCGGGCTTCGGCTACGACGGGATAGCGGTCGCACTGCTCGGCAACACGCATCCGCTCGGCAATATCGTATCCTCGCTGCTGTTCGGCGGGATGCGCAGCGGCGCTAACGCGATGCAGCGGGTAACGGGCGCTTCCACTTCACTGGTTTACGTCATCCAGGCTATTATGATCATCGTCATGCTGTGCAACCGGTATTGGCTCGGGGGCTTCAAAAGCAAACTATGCGCGATTTTGATCCGCAAGCTGGACCGTCTGGCCGGCAGAGAGAGCCCGGCGCAGTTGAACTTAAACGAATAGGAAGGAGGAGGCTTTATGACGGCGGATTTTTGGGCAAGTTTCATCGCCTCGGCGCTCCGGCTTTCGGTGCCGCTGCTGCTGGCGGGAATCGGCATTTTGTATATGTCCCGCAGCGGTATTCTGAACATCGGCATGGAAGGGATGATGCTGATCGGCGCTTTGGCCGGCGTCGCCGGCGCGTACTATACCGGCCATGTATGGGGAGGATTGCTTGCGGCATGTCTAACATGCGCCCTTACCGGATGGTTGTTCGGATTTCTTGTCATTACGACCGGCGCCGACCAGGTCATTATCGGAACGGCTATGAACCTGCTTGGGCTTGGGCTAACGACCGTTTTCGGAAGAAGCCTGCTCGGGATGGGCACGGAGTCGGTGCAGGTCGACTCGTTCCCGATCGTGCGCGTTCCGCTCCTTGCGGATATTCCGCTTGTCGGGCCGGCCTTGTTCGAGCAAAATGCGCTTACCTACGCAGCGCTGCTGCTCGTTCCGGCGGCCGCCGTTCTGCTGTACCGGACGAATTGGGGGCTTGCCGTTCGCGCCGTCGGCGAAAATCCGCTGGCCACGGACACGCTCGGCATCAAGGTTCATCGGGTACGGTACGCTTGCTGCGTCATCGGCGGCATTTTCGCCGGAGCGGCAGGCAGCGCGTTATCCCTCGGGATTGTGAATCAGTTTACGGAGAACATGGTTGCCGGACGCGGCTTTATCGCCTTGTCCGCCGTCATTTTCGGACGTTGGACGCCAAGCGGCACGATGCTCGCTGCCCTGTTGTTCGGAGGGGCGGACGCGCTGCAGCTCCGGTTTCAAATTGCAGCCGTGCCGTACCAGTTCATGCTGATGTTTCCTTATGTGCTGACGATGGCGGCGCTTGCCTGGTTCTCCGGCCAGACGCGCCAGCCGGCCGCAACCGGAAAACCGTACAAAAGCGCGGCGAACCGTCAGCACTAAATTGCAAAGGGGGGGGCGTTCATGTTATCAATGTCCGGCAAAGACGGAAACGGATTTACGCCGTTGCTTGAAACGAGAAGCTTGGTCAAACGATTCGGATCGTTTACGGCCACCGACCGGCTCGACATTCGGATCGGTCAAGGCGAAATCCATGCCATTCTGGGCGAGAACGGTGCAGGCAAAAGCACGCTGATGAACATGCTTTCCGGTTTGCTCGTTCCGGACGAAGGGGAGATCGTATACCGCGGCAAGCCGGTTCGTTTCGGATCGCCGCGGCAGGCGATGGAATGCGGCATCGGCATGGTGCATCAGCATTTTATGCTCGTCCCGGCCCTTACGGTCGCCGAGAACGTCATGCTGGGGCTGAAGGAAGGCCGAGGGCCCTGGTATAAGCATAAGCAAGCCTGCACGAATATAAGGCGCATCTCGGCAAGTTTCGGGCTTGACGTCGATCCGACCGCAAAGGTCGGAAAGCTGTCCGTCGGCCAGCAGCAGAGGGTCGAAATCGTCAAGACGCTGTATCGCGGCGCGGACTTTATCATTTTGGATGAGCCGACGGCCGTACTGACGCCGCCTGAAGCAGAAGATTTGTTCCGTATTTTGAGGTCTTTGCGGGAGCAAGGGAAAACGATCGTCTTTATCAGCCATAAGCTGAACGAGGTCGAAGCGCTATGCGACCGCGTTACCGTTCTTCGCTCCGGCAAGCTTGTCGTTTCGACATTGATGAAGGACATGAACACCGCGGAGCTCGCTCGTCTGATGGTCGGGAGGGAAGTTGCGCCACCGCCATTTCGGCCGCGTCCGGCGGAAGGCGGCGCAGTTCTGGAGGTGCGCGGCCTTGCGATGCGGCAGCACGGCGTCTCGCTGCTGCAGGGGATATCGCTTGACGTCTGCGAAGGCGAAATCGTCGGGATCGCCGGAGTGGACGGCAACGGCCAACGGGAGCTGTGCGAGGCGATTATGGGTCTTGCCGACGGGAGCAGCGTGGAGGGCGTTATCCGGATTTGCGGCCAGTCCGTTCCGCGTCCGAACCCCAGGCTGTTAACCGGGTTAGGGGTCGCGTATATTCCGGAGGACCGTCAGCGGGAAGGATTGGCTCTACCGATGAGCATCGGCGAGAATATGGTTGCCAAGCAATATGACTCGCGCGCCTACAGCCGTTTCCGCATGCTGCGGCGCAACAGGATTCGAGAAGCGGCCGCCGAAGCGGTTGCCGCCTTCAAGATCAAGACGCCGTCTCCGGAAGCTGCGGCGGGCAAGCTTTCGGGGGGCAACCAGCAGAAGGTGATATTGGCGAGGGAGCTGATGCAGCGGCCGAACCTGCTGCTTGCGATGCAGCCGACCAGAGGTATGGATATCGGAGCGGCGGAGTATGTGCATCGCCGTCTGCTGGAGGAGCGGAAGCGGGGCTGCGCCATTTTGCTCATATCCGCCGAGCTGGACGAAGTGCTGGCATTATCCGACCGGATTGCCGTCATGTATAAAGGGCGGATCGTCGAAACCGTCCATCGGGACGAGGCCGATTTGGAGCGGATAGGTCTTCGGATGGCAGGGCTTTAGCCGTTAATGAACTATAGATCAAGCCAATTGATAAAACGGGGGAATGGTGGAATATGGAAAGATGGATCAAACGTTGGTTTGCGGCTTGTATGCTTATTACGCTTACGGCGGTTATGGCCGCTTGCGGAGGAGGGGGCTCGGCATCGACTCAGCCGGATAGCGGCAGTTCCGGCGGCGGCGACGAGTTCAAGGTTGCGCTGCTTACGCCAGGACCCGTCAACGATAACGGCTGGAACTCGATCGCCTATAACGGACTGAAGCAAATCGAGGAGGAGCTTGGCGCGGCTACGCAGTATTCGGAGAAGGTTGCGGCTTCGGACATGAAGGAGTTCATTCTCGGTTACGCATCGGAAGGATACGATGTCGTGATCGGCCACGGATTTGAATTTGCCGACGTCATGAAGGAGGTCGCAAAAGATTATCCGGAGACATGGTTCCTCGTGACGAGCGCGACCGTCAGCCAGGAGCCGAACGTCGCTTCGATCAGCATCAACAACCGGGAGCAAGGCTACTTAATGGGAACGGTAGCCGCGCTGATGTCCAAGACCGGAACGGTAGCGGCAATCGGCGGCACGGAGATACCTCCGATTTCCAATTCGGTCAAAGGGTTCGAGGAAGGGGCCAAAGCGGCCGTGCCTTCCGTTCAAGTACTGACGACGATGACGGGCTCGAACGACGATATTACGAAAGCGAAGGAGACGGCGATCTCCCTGATCGAAAAAGGCGCCGACGTCGTCATGACGAACGCTAACGCCGCAGGCTTGGGAGGCATCGAAGCGGCCAAGCAGGAAGGGGTGCTGGCGATCGGCTCCAATCAGGACCAGAATCCGAAAGCGCCGGACACAGTCGTCACGAGCGTCATACAAGACTATCCGAAGGCGATGACCGTCGTTGTGAAGCGGATCAAGGACGGCGCGATGAAAGCGGAAGCCCAGACGCTCGGCGTAAAGGACGGAGCGGTATACCTCAGTCCGTACCATGGCTTCGACGGTAAAATCCCGCAACAAACGAAGGACAAGATCGAAGAAGCCGTTCAGTCGTTAAAAGACGGAAAGATTCAGCTGAGCAATGAATAACCGGTTGTCGTTATTAATCATTGAATTTTAGAAGGAGGATCATCAAATGACTGAACAAACCGCACTTCGGGATCAAGTATTGGAGAACGAATGGCATCCGGTTTGCGCGGCGGCTGAACTGCTCGACAAACCGTTGTCCGTAACGATTCTTGGCGAGCGGGTAGCCGTGTACCGCACGCGCAAAGGGGTTCATGCCGTGCGCGATTTATGCGTGCATAGAGGCGCGATGCTGTCGAAAGGGTGGGTCGAGAACGACAGGCTCGTCTGTCCGTACCACGGCTGGCAATACGACGAATCCGGCCGCTGCGTGTGCATTCCGGCCCAAGGAAAGGACGATCGGATTCCGGCAAGGGCGAAGGCCGAGAAATATCATTGCCAAGAAAAATACGGCATCGTCTGGGTATGTATCGGCGAACCAAGAGCGGAACTTCCAAGCTTCGAAGAGTTCGAAAATCCGGAATACCGCCCGATCGTATGCGGGCCTTACTACGTCAATGCCGCGGGGACGAGGGTTATCGAGAATTTTACGGATTTCGCCCATCTGATGTATGTGCACGGCGGCTTGCTGGGGCACCCCGATTATTCCGAGCTGCCGGATTTCGAAGTGTTCAAGGAAGAAGAACGCGTCTATACGGGAGACGTGCCCATCTTCCAGCCGGTCGCCCACTCGGGCTCGGAGCATAAGGAAGGTACGGTTTACGTGTATATGAAGGAAGTTTTCCGTCCTCTAGCGGCAAGGCTCTCGAAACGGGACAGGGAAACGGGACAGACGCTGTGGATTATGTTAACCGTGCTTCCGGTAAACGAGAAGGAATGCATCGTATACATGCCGGTGTCTCGCAACTATGGGTTTGACGTGCCGGATTCGCAATTCAAGGCGTTTCAGGATACGGTATTCGAGCAGGACAAGTGGATTATCGAGACGCAAAAGCCGGAGCTGCTGCCGCTTGACCTGCAGGCGGAGCTGAACCATAAGGCGGATCTGCTGTCCGTCGCCTATCGCCGCTGGATCGCCAAGATGGGGGTTCGTATCGGTACGGCTTAAAATCAGGAAAGGACAATCGGCGCAGGGATTGTCCTTTCTTTTGTTTAGTTCGACGTAAAATATTCCGTCGTAAAAGCTTTGGAAACGTCTTGCTTTTCCTTCAGCTCGCCGATTTCGAGGGGCTGTTCCTGAAGCTCGGACCATCGCTCGGGCGTCATGACGCCGATTCCTTGTTCCAGAGCGTCTCCGGCAATAATCAAATCTTTGCCCATTACGGCTTCGTTGTCGAACGTTTCGAGGTCGCCGTCCGCGTTATACGTTTTGATCAGCTCGTTTACTTTCTTGTAGTTCGTCCCGTCCAGATAATAGTTCCAGCCTTTTTGGCTCGCTTACACGACGGAACGGACGATGTCCGGGTGCTGCTTCATGTGCTCTTCCGCCGTAAAAAGGACGTTGCCGTAGTTGGCGTAGCCGGAATCCGCGACTTTCAAATAGGAGACGCCGATATTTTGCTTCTGCAGCGTAAACGGCTCGTTGGTTATATATCCTTGGTTGACGGCCATCGGATCGTCGATGAAATTGACGAGCTGCCCCGAATAGTTCATTTCTTTGACGCCGTCCAATTTGTATTCATTCTTGATGAACTTCCAATATAACGTGCCGGGCGTTATGTATAACGTCCGTCCGTTTAACTCCGTAAAATCGTCGGCCGCGTTTTCTTCGTGCGAGATCAATACTTGAGGGACCCGCTGGTACGTTGTCATCAGGCCGACGACGGGAATGCCTTTTTCCCGCGCTTGCAAAATATCGTCGGCGTACGAAATGCCGAAATCCGCTTTGCCGGATGCGATGCCTCCAGTTATCATGCCGTTAAGCCGCTGCGGCTACAAATGGCGCGCGATACCGGCGAGCCTCGTAAGCCTTCGGTCAGCTTGACTTCGTTCATGCGAATAAAAAAACGCCTCCCGTTCTTCCGGAGGAAGCGTAAACGGGAGGCGGGCCAGCAACCGGCGGCCTATCATCCGCCTTGCACGTAACGATTGCGGGCTGCGCCCATGCCGACGGCGAATAAAGCGGAGACGGCGATGACGAGCAGCAGCAGCGGGGGCGTCCAGCTATGCGTCGTATCGTGCAGCCAGCCGAACAGCATCGGGCCGACGGCGGCGAGTATATAGCCGACCGTCTGCGCCATGCCGGACAGCTCGGCGGCTTCCTGCGCGTCTCTCGTGCGCAGGCTGAAGAAAATCATCGCCAGACTAAAGGCGAAGGCGCCGCCAATCCCGATAATGATCGACCATAACGGGACGAGGGCATTTCCTGTGAAGAACAATCCGCCGATGCCGATAAGGAGCAGAACGGCGGTCAGTACGACCAGGGGCCGCTGATTGTTCATCCGGCCGGCGATAATCGGCACGACAAAGCTGAACGGCAGCATTGCGAATTGAAGCAGGGACAGCATCCATCCCGCCGTATCCGCCGCCATGCCCCGGCTGACCAAGATTTCGGGAAGCCAGGCGGCCAGCATGTAGAAGAAGACGGATTGCAGCCCCATGAAAGCCGTAACCTGCCAGGCAAGACCGGACCGCCAGAAGCTGTGCCCTTTCGACTGGGCATTCGCGACGGCAACGGTCCGTTCGGCCGAACGAATCCGCGGCAGCCAGACCGTCATAGCCAGTACCGCAAGAATGCTCCAGCATAGAAGAGCGCCTTGCCAGCCGAAGCCGGCGCCGGTTGCGAGCGGAACGGCGATGCCGGATGCAAAGGCGCCGCAAGTGTTCATCGCGACGGAATACGCGCCCGTCATTATTCCGACCTTGCTCGGGAAGTCGCGTTTCGCAAGGCTCGGGATGAGCACGTTGCATACGGAGATGGCAAGACCGATCAGGATTGTTCCGGCGAACAGCGTACCGGCGGAAGTTAACGATCGGCATAACGTACCGATCAAAAGGACGACAAGAGCCGCGAATACGACCCGTTCCACGCCGTAGCGGCGCGCCAGCTTGGGGGCGAAAGGGGACATGAACGCGAATGCCAGCAGCGGAACGGTCGTCAGCATGCCCGCGAGCGTATTCGATATGCCCGTATCTTCGCGGATGCTGCCGATAAGGGGGCCAACCGAAGTGATGGGCGCCCGTTGATTGGCCGCGACCAATAAAATGCCGAGAATGAGCAGCCATTGAGCCGTATTTCGGCCAACGGCCAAATCGGCGAATTGTGCCTGTTGTTTCATAACGTTTTAAGATCCTCCGAGTTATAATAAATGCTTTTTGGATTGTTCGATATAGCCGTGAACGGCGGCTGTCGCCTGTTGTTCGTCCCGGCGCTCAACGGCTTGCAGCAGCAGCTCGTGCAAATCCAGAAAGCAGGCATGGTCGCTTATTTCGACCACCGTTGAGACCGTCTCCCGCAAGCCTTCGGTCATATGCTCGTACAGCTCCATCAACAGCCCGTTGCCGGATGCGGCAACTACCGCACGATGAAACAGCATGTCCCATTCGGCATACGCGTCGTTATCGCCGCTTCGGACGGCGAGCTTGCATTCCTCCAGACAGCGCCGAAGCTGCTGCAAGTCTTCATCCGTTCTGCGCCATGCGGCTAAAGCGGCCGCCTCCCGTTCCAGCGCGTGCCGGACTTCAAGCGTGTGAAGCGCGTCCGTCTTCCGCACCCGTTTTTGCAGCGCCGGGCCGAGCGCGCTTGCGGAGCACACATAAGTGCCGTCGCCTTGCCGAGTCCGCAGCATTCCGGCATGGGTCAAGGCCCGAACGGCTTCCCTGAGCGTATTCCGGCTCACCTGAAGCTGTTCCATCAGCTCAGGCTCGGGCGGGATTTTCGTTCCGACCTGCCACACTCCCGTTTCGATCAGCTTTTCAATCTGCATCGCCGCTTGGTCAACGAGCGACATCCGGTTTGTTTGCTGAAGCAAATCCGTTCACTCCTCTCAAACGTAGGATGATTGGTCCTTTGAAAGAATAGCACGGCGAAGGCGGATTGAAAAGAGGCAATCAAGTTGAAATGGGTCATTTTGTTACGGAAATGCTTTCTTTAGAGAACGGTATAGCCGGATTCTCTCTTTACCGTACCCGCAGTTCGGGGTAAGATCGGTGTATATGCGAAAATATGACATTTATTTGAAAAGGGGAGAGAAGCCGTGGAACCGGTATTTTCCGGACAACCGATCGAGGGGAACGCTATTAGTTTGAGATATGCCTGCAAGCAGGATTTGGACGAGTACTTCGCATATTTGCAGGATGAGGAAACGACCCGTCTAACCGGTTCCCAGCAACATTTTACGCGAGAGGGAACGGCCGTCTGGCTTCAGAAGATAAGCGCCGTAAACGCCGAAGAGCGGGTAGATTACATGATTATCGAAAAAAGCTCGGGGAAGCTTATCGGCGAGGTCGTACTGAACGAAATCGACACGGTCAACCGGAGCGCAAACATTCGGATCGGCATTCGAGGATCGGGGAATCGGGGGAAAGGATACGGCACGGAAGCCATGCGCCTGATGCTTCGCGTCGGTTTCGAGGACTTGAAGCTCCACCGCATACATCTGGGCGTCTATGCTTTTAATCCGAGAGCCGTTCATGTTTACGAGAAAATCGGCTTTCGGCGGGAAGGAGTGCAGCGCGACGTTCTGTTCGATAACGGCCAGTACCACGACATGATCTTGATGGCGATGCTGGAGCAAGATTATGAGGCGGTTCGAGGCGGAGCCGGTCGTCCGGAATAAGGCGAGATCGGCGCTCCGAGTGCCAACTGACGGTTGGAGCGCCGTTTTCCTTGAATAGGACGGTAGCTTTACGCCGTGCCAAGCACGACGCCGAGGTCCCGCAAGTACATGCGGTAAGCGATGCTCATCCGGTCCATCTTGAGCGATAGCTCCATCTGCAGATCGAGAGGAAGATCCTCGGGCTTCTGATGCTCGACGACCGGCTTGTCTTGGGCGAATATTGTGTCCTGGAACCGGTTGATTTCGTCGTCGCTCATGTCAAGCTCATAATTGAAGCCCATCACGCCGTATGCGATGGACAAGTCGTCCGAAACGGGCTGCACGGTCATCATCATGCTCATCGCGGCGCCGGTGTCATGGTCCGTCTTCGTGAATTTGGCCGTCAACGGGTTTAGAACCTCGTAAACGTAATAGACCGTCTTCGGCTTGCCGGTTCCGTCGGAATCCGGCTGAAAGATTCCGATCTCATCGGAACGGATAATATCTCCTACCCGCCCTACACGATAATCCCCGATTTCGGTATGGGAGGAGGTTCCGAGAAACCCTTCGTGGACAACGGCCAAATGGCCGACGTCAAGAAAGTTCTCGATCACGCGGGGCGGCTTCGCCGCCACTTCGAGCGGGCCCCAAACGACGTTGCGAATCGCGGGAGCGCCGTATTCCGGCAAGGCCGGAATGTCCCGCTCCGGCGAATCGAGCGCAACCCAGATCAGACCGTACCGCTCCTCGCACGGATAGCCGATCGCCTTCGCTTTGCCCGGAATCGGCTGATTCGCCGGCAGCTGGGGGATTTTGACGCAAGCGCCCGTTCCGTCGTATTCCCAGGCGTGGTACGGGCATACGAGCTTGCCTTCCTTTACGCATCCGAGCGACAATGCCGCTCCGCGGTGAATGCACATATCCTTGAATGCGCGGGCCTTCCCTTTATCGTCCCGGAATATAACGATTCTTTCCCCCATAATAACGGCTTGAACCGGCCGGTCCGTCAATCCGGCGGACAGTCCCGCCGCAATCCATTGCTTCCGTAATACCCGATCCTGTATCATCCGACGATTCTCCTTTCTCCCTGCCTTTAGACCAATCTTGTTGTCAACAAACATACCACAATCGCCGGAGTAAAGGTCGATTGACGATAAATGGAGCATTGCGATTTGTTTACATGCACAAAAAACGTTGCAAAAATTGTTGCTGCAGCAAAATAAACGGATACCGCTTATTAATCCGCTTTAATGAACGTAAGTTGATGTCATAATAGATGTCATATCACTTACATACGGAGAGTGGGACAATGAGAATAGGCGACCGCGTTTCAAGGATAGTTTTATTGCCGTTAAAAATTTCTACTTCCGGTCATCGGCAGGTTAACAATTCTTATGCGGCGAAAAAACGTCGATCGTTATTGTTGCAGAACAAGCATCCGAGTTTAAAGGGCGGGTTTAAGAAAACGGCTTCTTCGATTTTGCTACTTCTCCTCATGCTGGCGCTTGCGGCATGTTCTGGCCGTCCTGTACCCGCCGGCGAAAGCGGCTCGCAGGCCGAACAGCCGTCCGCTGCCGCCGGAAGCAAGGCAGAAAAAGAGCTTCCGAAAGTCGCGTTCGTCTATTTGGGGGTTCCGGGAGACGGTGGCTGGACGTACCAGCACGACCTCGCGAGAAAAGCGGTGGAGGAGAAGTTCGGCTTGAAAGCGACGGTCCTCGAGAATATTCCCGATACGGCGGACGCCGAACGCGTCTTTACCCAACTGGCACAGGAGAACGATATCGTATTCGGAACGAGTTACGGCTATATGGACGCGATGGTCAACGTGGCCGCCAAATTCCCCGATGTCGTATTCGCGCACAGCACCGGCTATAAGCTGGCGGACAACTTAAGCACGTATACGGGACGCGACTATGAGGCCGGTTATTTATCCGGCATAGCGGCCGGAAAGATGACGAACAACGACAAGCTCGGGTATGTCGGTTCGTTCCCCATTCCGGAAGTCATCAATACGATTAACGGCTTTACGCTTGGTGCGCAAAGCGTAAATCCGGACGTCGAGGTATACGTCACCTGGAGCAATACGTGGTACGATCCGATGACGGAACGGCAAGCGGCGATAAGTCTGCTGGATCAAGGCGTCGACGTACTGGCTACGTATCAGGACTCGCCGGCAGGCATCCAAGCCGCGGCCGAGCGGGGCGCATACGGCATCGGCAACGATTCGGACATGAACAAATACGTACCGGAAACGTATATTACGAATCCGGTATGGAATTTCGAACCTTTTTACAGCAAAGTGATTCAAAGCGTCATTGACGGCACGTTCAAGTCGGAAGCGTATTACGGAGGCATGGAAGACGGCATGATCGAGCTCGCTCCGCTTGGCCAAAACGTGCCGCAAGACGTGCGGGAGCTGATCGAGCAAAAACAAAAGGACATCGTCGATAACGGCTTTGAAGTGTTTACGGGACCTCTTTACGATCAAAGCGGCGCGGAGAAGGTGGCCGCGGGCGCCGCGATGAGCGACGGGGACATTTTATCGATGAACTGGTTCGTCAAAGGCATCGTCGGTACGATACCGCAGTAAATCGGGCAACGCGCCGAGAAAGGACCGCTTTCCGTTCCGGGCAAGGACGGGAAGCGGTATTGTTTGTTTTTTAGGAAACAACGGAAGGATTTCGAGGCGAGCGCCGTGAATAGGGTTGGTAAACATTCGGCGAAGAGGAAGAGATGAAACCCATGGAATATGTAAACGATGATCCGCATCCGAACAGGGCAGGCGCGGGCCTGCTAAAGACAAAATGGTTTTTTGCCGGAGCGTCCGTCCGCGTATATGGAACGGGCCGGACTGGCGGAGCGGCTCGGCAAAGCATTGGAAACCCGGCTTACCGCCATAGTCGCCCCGGCGGGTTACGGCAAATCGACGCTCGCCGGCGGCTGGGTCCGAACGGCCGGTCTCCCCGCCGGATGGATATCGCTGGACGAGAAGGATAACGATCCGGTCCGTTTCTGGCGCTGCTTGAGCGGAGCCGCGGAGCAGGCTTTGGGAACCGCGCCGGCGTACGTGCCGGAAGCTGCAGGTTCCGTGCGGACGGAGCACCTGGCCGAAACATTGCTCGAGGCGCTGATCGGTCATAGCGAACGGAGCGGAAGCCTGCTGCTCGTGCTGGACGATTATCATGTGCTCCAGGAGGAACGCTTGCACGAAGCCTTTTACCGATGGATCATCCGCCTGCCCCGTTCCGTCCGCATCATGCTGCTCAGCCGGCACGACATCCCTTTTCCGCTAGCGGCTTTGCGGGCGAAAGGGATGCTCAACGAGCTTGGCATGACCGATCTTCGTTTTACGCGGGAAGAGGTTGCGGATTATTGGCGGCTTCAGACGGGCGAAGCGCCGCAAGAACCGTTTCTACGCCGGCTGGTTGCCGTTACGGAAGGGTGGGCGGCGATGCTGCATTTATCCGCGCTATCATTCGCCGGGAAACGCGCCGCAGGGCTGGATGAAGCGTACCCGATCAGCGGACGCAGCCGCCATGTATCCGATTATTTGTTCGAAGAAGCGTTCGGCGGCTTGCCCAAGGAAACACAGCGGTTTCTGCTGCGGACTTCCGTTCTGGACCGGATGAACGCCGGATTAGCCGAGGCGGTCTCGGGCGTTTCCGCCGCACGGCGGACGATGAAGGAGCTGGCCCGCAAAGGGTTGTTCATGATTCCGCTCGACGACGATCGGGAATGGTATCGGTATCATCATTTGTTCCGGGACTTTCTAAGGGAGAGGCTTCGCGAGGAGTCGCCAGCCGAGGAGGTCCGTCTGCACGGTATAGCGGCCGGGTGGCATGCGGCGAACGGATTATGGGAGGAGGCCGTCGAGCATGCGCTGCGTGCCGGTCGCGCCGCGGAGGCGGCGGCTTGGACGCTGGAGCACGCAGACGTCTGGCTCAGACATCGGGAGACGGTCGCGCTGCGCCGCTTGCTCGAACGGCTTCCGAAGCCGGAGGCGAACGAGCCGGGCATTGTTCTGCTGCAGCTTTGGACCGATCTGCTGGACGGGCGGAAGGGGAGGGCCGGCAGCATGCTTCGGGAACTGAACGCGGCGCTCGGTGCGATGGCGGATCGGCCCGCGTACGGGAGAATGCGCGAGGAGGTGCGGATTCTTGAAAATTACTGCGCGGTTCTGGAAGGCGATTTCGACCGGGCTCTTGCGCTCATTCGCGAATACGGCGAAAGGAACGATCTGCCGGCGCGGGACACGCCGCTTCTGCTTGGCCGAGGATTGGAATTGAACGAAGGGGCGGTCCCGTTTATCCGGGGAGCGTTCGGGTTTAACGGCGACGTCGGCAAAGCGGGGCTTTACCATCGGTACTACGGCAAGTTCATCGAGAAAAACGGTTTGCACGAAAATGCGTACACCGCTTACCAGCAGACGGCTATGGCGGAATGCCGCTATATGTTGGGCGAGCTGCCGGACGCCCGCGCATACGCGGAGGAAGGGGCAAGGCTTGGCCGAGTCTTCGGCGCGCTTGGCGCATACGTTCCGGCGATGATATTGCAATCGCGTCTGCTGGCCGCGGATCGGCGGCTTCACGGGGCCGCCGATTGTATGGAAGAGGCGCTGGAGCATTTGCGCCAATGCCGTCTGCATACGACAGTCTGGCAGCGGAAGCTGGGGGCTCGATTGGCATGGATAAAGCTTCAGCTTGGAGACCTTGATTGGGCCCGGAAATGGATGAAAGGGCGGAGCGGGATCTCCTGCGGAACGAATGGACCGGCGGCCGCCGACATCGGATATCCGGACGACGAGGATCTGATCCATGCACGGGTTGCAGCCGGATTGGGCCGCACGGAAGAAGCGATGGCCGCGGCTACCGCTATTCGGGAAGCGGCCGAACGGCGCAACAACCGGCTGTCCATGCTCGAGGCCGAGCTTCTTCTCGCCCGCCTTCATGCGGAAGGCGGCGATAACGCCGCTTGCGCCCGCCATTTGGGCGAATCCGTCAAGCTGGCCGCTCCGGATCGCTGTTATCGCCCGTTTCTGGACGAAGGCGCCGCCATTGCGGAACGGTTGAAGCTGCTCGTAAGCTCGTCTATAGGCTCGTCGTTCACGGAAGAGGAGCTTCGTTTCATTCAAGCTCTGCTGCATATGGCGCGTTCGAAGGGAACCTCCGTGCCGGATGAGGCGAAGCTGTCGTACGAACGTCTGCGCGAGCCGCTGACGGAAAAGGAGAAGGAGGTGCTGACGCTAATGGCGATGGGTCTCTCGAACAAATCGATTGCGGCGGAGCTTAGAGTGACCGAGGGTACCGTAAAGACGCATCTCCATCGGATATACGCCAAATTATCCGCGAACGGCCGGACGCATGCCGTCCGGCTGGCGAAAGAGCGGGGGCTTCTTGCCCCGTAAAACCCGTTTCTCTATCTTTCGATAGACGCTCCGATTCTTCATGGCGAGTATGCTGAATACGGTATTGCCATGAAAAAGGAGCGAATGCGAATGAAAACCGAATACGACGTTATAATCGTCGGGGCGCGGATCGCCGGCGCCTCTCTGGCCTATGAGCTCGGCCGCGCGGGTTATAAGGTGCTGCTTGTCGATAAAGCCAATTTTCCGAGCGATGTGCTGTCGACTCACAACTTTTTCAACAATTCGGTCGCCATGCTGCGGGAGATGGGCGTGCTCGGCAAATTGCTCGCAACGGGCACCCCGACCTACAAGCGGGCTTACGTCCGGTTGGAGGAAGCCGTCATCGACGGCGATTTTCCCGAAGCGAACGGCGAAACGGAATGTTTATGCATCCGCCGAACCCATCTCGACCGCATCTTGCTGGAGCATGCGGCAGCGGTTCCCGGTGTCGCCGTCTTGGAGGGCTTCCGCGTTGCGGGACTGCTCAGAAGCGGCGAGACGGTGACGGGGATCGAAGGCGTAAATGCGGGAGGAGAGGCCGTATCGTTCCGTTCCAGACTGGTGGTCGGGGCAGACGGCCGGCGGTCGGCCGTCAGGCGGATGGCCGGAAGCCGAAGGCTCGCGGCAGTGCCGACCGATTTCGCTTCCTATGTCGGTTACTTCCGTCATTTTCGCCAGGAGGGGGAGCCATGCGCCGAGTTCTACAGAATGGGCGAATATTTGGCGATCGTCTTTCCGACCAGCGATCAGCTCCACGTTGTCGGGCTTATGTTTCCGCTGTCCTGGAGCCGTATGCTCGAAAGCATGAAACAAGATCCGGAAGGGACGTTCCGCCATGCCGTCCGGACGGGGTTCGGACGCGTCTCGTTCGCAGACCGATTGAGCAGGTCCGAATTGGCCGGTCCGATCCGCGGGTTGAACGGCTACGATAACGATTGGCACGAAGCGATGGGGAAAGGCTGGGCGCTGACGGGCGACGCGTTGTCCTTCAAAGACCCGGCGGTCGGCCAAGGGATGCACGACGCTTTGTTTGCGGCCAAGGCGCTGACCGGCGTATTGGTCTCCCATGACGACTGGGCCGCAAGCTGGGATCGAATGGCGGAAAGCTACGGGAGGATCATGAACGGGAAGACCCGTCCGCTGTTCGAACTCGCTTGCGCGATGACCCGCAACGTACCCGTTACGCCGGAGCAGACGGCCGTCAATTGGTTGATCGGCATTCATCCGGAGGCGAAACGGGCTTTTCTCGGGATGTACAATCATACGAACGGTCCGGAGGAGCTGGAGCGGGTAATCGGGGGCATTATGAGCGGAGGAGCGGCGAACGAAAGGGAGTGAAGCGGCGTTCGATTAATCGGCTGCAATCGGAATACGGCGGATGGCGAATATGGTTTGCCACTCATTGGAGCATTCCATTCCATCTTCGGCAAGCCGAATAAACAAGGCGTCTTGCCAGAGCGAATCCGGCTCTGAGCGGATGCCTTCTTTCGCATTCCGGGCTTCTCGATTATGATGGAAGAGAAAAGGAAGGAAGGGATCGTAAGCCGTCCGATCAAACGTCGTGAAGGAACGGGGAGTGGTACGATTGCCTCAGAAGCTCGCGGTTATCGTAATACACGGATTAGGCAGGCATAAGGAAGATTTCGCCGATCGGTTCATGATACAGCTCAAGAAGCGGTACGCGGACGCCGCGGGCATAAACGACCCCGGCAATCATCTCGCCATCCGGCCGGTACATTGGGCCGAAATTCTCGAAGTCCGGGAAGAGAGGCTGAAGGCAAGGCTTTACGGTCATAACCGGCTGCGTTATAAGCTGCTGCGGAATTACCTGATTCATTATTTGGCGGACGCCGTCGCTTACCAGCCGCTGGAGGTCAACGATCAAATCTATCGCGACATCCACGCGACGATCAGCACGGCGCTGCAGCGTTTAACGGAAGAAGCCGGACCCGAGGCGCCGCTTTGCGCCATTTCCCACAGCATGGGGACGGTTATCGCAAGCAATTATTTTTACGATATGCAGAACGCCACGAGATGGAAGCCGGACGTGCTTGAGCCGGGCTCTCCGCTGGCGAGGGGAGAAACGTTGTCGCTGTTCTATTCCTGCGGCACGACGCTGCCGTTATGGAGCCTTCGCTACCGCGATTTTGACCGGCCGATTCGCGTTCCCGCAGACGCCGCCTACGCAGCGGCGAAAGGCATTACGGGGGAATGGGTCAACTTTTACGACAGGGACGACATTCTCGGATATCCGCTCCGAAGCATCGACCCCGCCTACGGCCGGGCCGTTCGCGAAGACGTGCAGATCAACGCCGGCGGAATGCTAAGAAGCTGGAACCCGTTCAGCCACGGCGGATATTTTACGAACGGCAGCATGCTGAGACGGATCGCGGCGGGCTTGGTACGCACATGGCGGGAAGCAAACCAACAGGAAGGATAAAGCTATGTCTTTGACGCAAGATTATTTACGGCTGTATACCGCGTTTGCGCGAGCGGGAGGCGGGCAATCCGTCAAGGTTACGTCCGACCGGCTTGCCTCCGCATTGTATTGCACGGCCCGTAACGCCAAGCTCATTATTCATAAAATGACGAAGCTCGGCTGGCTCGACTACCGGCCGGGGAGGGGGCGCGGCAACCCTTCGGAGTTGACGTTCCGGCTCGATTACGAAGAAACTTATGTACGGGAAGCGAAACGCTTGGCCGGGGAAGGCAAGGTCGAAGCCGCTTTTCAACTAGTGCAAGCGTTCGGCGGGAATACCGGATTTCGGCAGGAGCAATTCGTGGAATGGCTATCCGGCTATTTCGGCTATTCCGTGGACAACCGGAACGAGGCCTATTTGGAAACGTTGAAGCTTCCGGTATTTCGGGAGCTGAACGGCGTTCATACGCTGGATCCGGCCGAGTCGTTTTATGCGCTCGACATGCACCTTATTCAACAGGTGTACGACACCCTCGTAGAAACCGATCCCGTCACGCGCGGATTTAAAGGAGCGATCGCTCATCATTGGAGCAGCGACGATTCGGCCAAGGAATGGACGTTTTATTTGCGTAAAGGCGTCCTCTTCCACAACGGCAGAGAGCTGACCGCGGAGGACGTCCGCTTCAGCCTGCTGCGTCTGGCCGAAGGCGGATACAAGCAACGCTGGCTGGCCGAAGACATCGTATCGGTCGACATCCTGTCCAAATTCGCGGTCAGCGTTCGTTTGAAACGTCCTAATCGTTTGTTCCCGGCTTACGCCGGATACCCGCCGATGTCCATCGTGCCGTTGGAATGCGGCGAAACGGGTTTGTCCGATAAGCCCGTGGGCACCGGCCCTTACCGGTATGTGGCGCAGGACAGCCAAAGATACGTCCTGGAAGCGTTCGACCGGCATTATGCGGGAAGAGCGCTGATCGACCGGATCGAACTGACCGTCATTCCGGGCGATTGGAGGCTTGCGCTTACGCCTTCCGCATCGCTGCTCATCGATACGGACGACATCCCGGTGAGCGAACCGGTAAGCTTGCCGGACTGGCGGCTCAAGCGCAAGGTAACCGGCTGCACGCTGCTCACCATGAACCAAAGGAAACCCGGACCGCTCCGGGACCTGCATTTGCGCAAAGCCGTGCAATACGCGGTGAACCGCCGCTTAATGGTGGACGAGCTCGGCCATTCCAGAGCGTGTCCGGCATTCGGTTTTTTCACCGAAGACGGTCAGGGCGGCCTTGTGGATACGGATTGGGATATGAAGCTTGCCCGCGGGCATATGGAGAAATCTTCGTATGCGGGCGAGCCGCTTCGGTTATTGACGTACCGGCGGCATGTGAAAGACGCGGAGTGGCTGCAGCGTGAGCTTGCGGCCATCGGCATCCGGTTCGAGGTCCAAATCGTTTCGTGGAAGCAATTGCTGCAGACGTCCGTAATGGAACGGGCCGATATGATCTTGTTCGAACTTCCGAGCGCGGAGGGGATCATTCGGATCGTCGAAAGCTTTAAATCCCATTTTATCCGCGCCCATCTGTCCGAAGACGACGCCTCCGCCGCGGACGAAGCCGTCGCGGAGCTGCTGGCGGCTGCGGACGAGCGGTGCCGCAGTGAAATTTTGAAGCGGATCGAACGCAATTTAAAAGAAAAAGCGGCTTTTGCGTTTCTGGTTCATAAAAGCGTCAGCAGCCATGCCCATCCTTCGCTCCGGGGCATACGCATAAACGGAAGAGGCTGGATCGATTTCAAAACGTTATGGTACGACCCGGAACGAACGTCGGCGGCCGGGGACGGACAAAAGGCGAAATCCGGCGCGTATCTTTACCCTTTTTCGGATGGATAGGGTTAACTATAATGCAAATAGATTTCTCAACCGTAGAAGTCGGACAAATAGACGTAACCGAGGAGTGATTGAAATGGACATTAGACAAGACGATTTATCGGGAGAAAAAGTCATTGCATTGATTGCGGAGCATTTGTACGGAATGTCGCTTCATTCGCCGCCGGAAAGCATACATGCGCTAGACCTTGTCGGGTTGAAAAAAACGGATATCACGTTTTGGAGCGGATGGGAAGAAGACGAGCTGCTCGGCATCGGAGCGCTGAAGGAGCTGGACGGCGGGCACGGGGAAGTCAAATCGATGAGGACCTCTTCTTTGCATCTGAGAAAAGGGGTGGCAAGACGCATGCTGCAGCATATTATTGACGAAGCGAAGCGGCGGGGGTACGGCCGCATCAGTCTGGAGACCGGCTCCATGGAAGCCTTCGCGCCGGCCAGACGGTTGTACGAGAGCTTCGGCTTTGCATATTGCGGCCCTTTTGCGGATTACAAGGAAGACCCCAATAGCGTGTTTATGACAAAAGAGTTGTAGAATATATCGCCACGGCGCTTCACGAGAAATAGGTTTGCTGCATAGATAGACTTCTCCAAGCTCACAATAGAGCCAAAAGGAGGAGTCTTATTGCGTTATGCCATCCGAATCGTCTTAACCGTCGCGGCAATAGCGCTCGCGGCAAGCTGTTCAAGGCCGTTTAAGCCGTTTCAAGACGAGGATATCGTTCGGCTGCGAAGCGGCGGGCAGACGGCACATGCGAATAAGCCGGTTATCCTGCTGCTCGTCGATTCGTTGATGTACCAAACGATCGACCGAGGGATTCGGGAAGGAAAGCTTCCGGCCTTTCGGTATTTAATCGAGCACGGCCAATATTACCGCAACTTAGTCAGCGGCTTTCCGACGATGTCGGTGTCCATCGACAGCACGCTGCTCACGGGCGCGAACCCCGACCGGCACCGCGTGCCGGGGCTTGTCTGGTATTCTGCAACCGAGAGACGGCTTGTCAATTACGGCACGGATCCTCTGGAGGTCGTCAAGACGGGCTTTCCGGGTACGTTTCGGGATGCGTTGCTGCATTTGAATCAATCGCATTTAAACCCGAAAATTTCTACCTTGTACGAAGAACTGGAGAGAAAGGGGCTTTCCACGGGATCGGTCAACGGTTTAGTTTTCAGAGGCACTTTCGCCCATCGGTTAACCGTCCCCGCATGGCTTCGGACGGTTACCGGCCTGCCTTCCGGCTTTGACGTGAAAGGGCCGGCCTATTATTCGTTCGGCGCGTTCTCGAACCCGCTGAAGACGGCCGTCAACCTGCCGGAAGGAGCGACGGAGCGCTTCGGATTCAACAACCGATACGCGATTGAGATGACCGCCTATTTGGTGAAGCATCATCTATTGCCCGATTTCTTGTACGTCTACTTGCCGGATTTGGACCAAAAGCTGCACAAGAGCGGGCCGGACGAGTTCGACGGCGTCGCGGAGACGGACAGGCAGCTGGACTCATTGCTGCAAAGCTTCGGTTCGCGGGAACAAGCGCTCGAACGGGCCGTATTTGTCATTTCCGGCGACAGCGGAATGACCCGCATCGCTTCTTCCGCCGATCAGCCTACGATCGATCTGCCGGCGCTGCTGCTTCCTTATAAGATTTTGCTCCCAAGCCGGAGAGCGGCGAAGGAAACGGAGCTGGCGCTTGCGGTCAATGAGACGATGGCCTATGTATACAAATTGAATACAAAAGCCGCTTTACGCGATATCGCATCGCAGCTGTGCGGGGATGCGCGAATCGATTTCGCCGCCTGGGAAGAAGGCGGTTCGATTCACGTGATGCAGGGAGGCACCAGGAAGACGATGCGCTACCGGCCCGGAAAGGAAACCGCGGATTCGTACGGTCAGGCTTGGATGGCGGACGGAGCGGTCGACGTGCTGGACTTGCGCATCGATCATGCGAATAAAACGTTGAATTACGGCCGATATCCCGATGTCTTGCAGCGTCTGTCCGCGGCGCTCCATTCTCATGACGGCGAATTTCTGGTCGTTACCGCCAAAGAAGGCTACGAGCTGGCGACAAGCGGCTCGCCCGTGCATCGGGAAGGCGGAGGACACGGAGGACTGACCGCCACGGAATCGTTAGTGCCGTTAATTATCGCCGGAACGGACGCGAAGCCGGACAAGCTTCGCATTGTCGATTTAAAGGATTATTTGCTCAAGCTG
Source organism: Paenibacillus thailandensis (assembly GCF_042685365.1). Taxonomy (NCBI): domain Bacteria; kingdom Bacillati; phylum Bacillota; class Bacilli; order Caryophanales; family Paenibacillaceae; genus Paenibacillus; species Paenibacillus thailandensis. The sequence goes on from NZ_JBHUMY010000006.1 coordinate 354,890, forward strand.
CTGCTCGATAAATCCGAGTTTGCCAAGCTTGGGGATAAGTGAACAAAAAATTGACCGCGTTGGCGGTCTTTTTTATTGACCGAACGGTCCGGAAATGGTAAGATGATTCCATCAAGAGGGAGGCGACGCTCCTTCTTGACTGAATGGTCTAGTAAAAGGTAGTATGGGAGGAGGAAAAAAGGAGGCATACCGATTTGGCAAGAAGCAAGGAATTTGATACCACGCTCGTACTGCATAAGGCTATGGAAGTATTCGGCCACTACGGCTACGAGGGGACGTCGCTGCAGCTTTTGCTCGAAGAGCTGGGGATAGCCCGCCAAAGCTTATATGACACGTATGGCACGAAACGGGATCTCTTTATTAAAGCGGTCAAACATTACGTGAACGAGAAATCGTCCGCCGTCGTTGCTTATTTAGAGCAGCCAACTTCCGTTAAAAATGCCGTTAACGCGATATTCGCCGCCATCGTGGAGACATTGAAGGACGAACAGCGCCGCAAGGAGTGCTTTATCTTGAACAGCGCGATCGATCAGGTCCCTCATGATGCCGAGATCGCCAAGCTTTTCGAGCAGGACAGGATCCGGTTGGAGCAGGCGTTGCACGATGCTTTGGAACGCGGCCGGCAGCGGGGCGAATTGGGGCCGGACCGGGATTTGCGGGCGTTGGCGCGTTATTTGTATCATGCGCGGTATGGGCTGACCCAAGCGGCAAAAATGACGGACGATCCGCTTGTCCTTGAGCAAATAGCGGCAGTTGCGGTGTCCGTACTTGAAAAAAAATGAAGCGTTGAACGGCGCTTCCTTATTTTCGACATTTTTAGAATGATTGGTCTATAATGTGGCCAAATTAGACTGTTCAGTCTATTATGTAAAGGAGAATGAGAGATGAGTTCAACCAGATTCAAAGGATTGGCGTTATTCATTTTGGCTATTTCGCAATTGGTCTTGGCGCTTGATTATACGATTATCTTTGTTGCAATGCCGTCGCTTGGCAGCGAGCTCGGGTTTTCGGCGAATCACCTTCAGTGGGTCGTCAGCGCGTATTCGCTTGCTTACGGCGGATTCCTGCTCCTTGGCGGCCGATTATCCGATCTTGCGGGCAGACGCCGCATGTTTATGATCGCCATGGCGCTTTTTGGACTTGGCTCGCTCCTTGGCGGACTGGCCGAATCCCAGCTTATGCTGATTCTGGCCAGAGGCCTTCAAGGCTTGGGCGGTGCGCTGTTATCGCCGGCAACGCTCTCGCTGATCATGTCGAACTTTGATGAAGGACCGGAACGGAACCGGGCGATGGGAATATGGGCATCGATGGGCGGCGTCGGACTGTCGCTCGGCCTGCTGCTTGGCGGGGTTCTCACCAGCTACATCGGATGGGAAGCGACATTTTATGTGAATGTGCCGATTGCGCTTGTTGCGCTTCTTCTTGCGCCGGTCGTCCTTGCCGAAAGCAAGCTGTCCGCCGCAACGAAGCATTATGACGCGGCAGGCACGGTTTCCGTTACGGCGGGAATGCTGCTTCTCGTTTATTATCTCGTTCAGGCGCCCGTAGAAGGCTGGCTTAGCGCGGCTACGCTTCCCTTTGCGCTGCTCGGCGCGGCCCTTCTGCTCGCCTTTATCGTGATCGAAAAACGAACGAAGGAGCCGCTCATTTCATTCCGCATGTTCCGCAACCGCAATTTGACCGGAGCTGCGCTGACGGCATTTCTATTCTCCGCCTCGTTCGGCTCGCTCTATTACTTTTTGACGCTTTATACGCAAGCGGTGCTGAACTATTCGGCCATTCAGTCGGGCTTTACCTTCCTGCCGCTGACTCTCAGCGCTTTGCTCGGCGCCAGGATGATAAACAAAATGCTTTCCAAGGCGGGCGTAGCGGGTACGATCGCAGCGGGGATGGGGCTCGGCATGATCGGATTTTTGCTGCTGACAAGGTTGTCCGAAACCGGATCGGCGTGGGGAATCATCCCGGGGATTGTGATCATCGGTATCGGTCAGGCGCTTGTATTTACGACGATGTTTATCGCCGGCGGCACAGGAGTCGATCCGAAAGAGCAGGGCGTCGCATCGGCGCTTATTTCAACAGGCCAACAAATCGGCGGGGCGATAGGATTGGCGGTGATTATGGCTATCATTTCGGCTAGTCTCGGTTTGAACGCGACACTCGAAACGATGCAGCCGGCGGAGCTTAACCGCGCGATCCACACGGCCTTCTTCATCTCGGCTGCCGTTACGGTGCTGGGGGTGCTGGTCGCGCTTATCGCGCTTAAACAGCCGAAGCCGTCCAAGCTCGACGGGTTCAAGGCGACGGCATCTCATTAAATCGGCGATATTTTCTTGACCTAGAGTTTTCTCTAGGTTTTCTTTTTTTAGCTTAAGAACCGCCGGGAACAAGACTTTCGTCTTCGTTTACTCCGCAAAGGATAGTAATGGACGGCCGGGAGCGATTATACTGTTGGTAAAAACATTCGGGAGGGATAAGCGTTGAAGGCGCTCATCAATATCGATTATACGTTTGATTTTATCGCGGACGAAGGCGCGTTGACCTGCGGCAAGCCGGGACAAGCCATTGAAGACGAAGTCGTCCGTCTGACCCGCGAATTTGCCGAAGCGGGCGATTATGTCGTGTTTGCGGTCGACGTGCACGACGAAGGCGACGCCTATCACCCGGAGACGAAGCTGTATCCGCCCCATAATATTCGCGGCACGGCCGGGCGGGATTTGTACGGCAAGCTGGGCGAATTGTTCGAAAGCATCAAAGGCTTGGACAACGTCCATTATATGGACAAAACGCGTTATTCCGCCTTTGCCGGGACCGATCTCGATCTGAAGCTAAGAGAAAGAGGCATTCAAGAGGTGCATCTGGTCGGCGATTGCACCGACATTTGCATCCTGCATACGGCGGTCGACGCCTATAATTTGAATTACCGGATCGTCATTCACCGGAACGCCGTAGCCAGCTTCAATCAGGGCGGACACGAGTATGCGCTGTGGCATTTCGAGCATTGTCTCGGCGCGGAGATCGTTTGAGCACTCTCAAGCCATGTTCTAGGGAAGCGTTAGCGTTCGCCTTTGCATTCGGATGCCGGCAACAAGGGTCCGGACATGTAAGAAACAGCTACCTGAACCGGTCCGCCGTCATGTAAAATGATTCCACGAAGGGATGTGCAGACATGAAGATCAGGGTGCTGATCGCGGACGATAACAGCTTTATACGGGAAGGAATGCGCATTATTTTGAACACGTTCGACGACTTCGAGGTGCTCGCCGCGGTCGAGGATGGCCGGGAAGCGGTCGATTATTGCATGGCGAACGAAGTCGACGTCGTGCTGCTGGACGTGCGGATGCCGAACATGAACGGGGTGGAGGCGACGAAGCAGATCGTGCGGAATACGGACGCCAAACCGATCATTTTAACGACCTTCGACGACGACGAATTTGTGTTTGACGCCATCCGGAACGGGGCGAAAGGCTATTTGCTCAAAAACAACGAACCCGAACGAATCCGGGATGCCATCAAAAGCGTATACGGCGGAAACAACGTCCTGCAGGACGTCGTACTCGATAAATTAAAAGCGGCCATGACCGGCGGTTTCGGCGAATCCGGAACGACGGCCTCGGCGATCGAGCCTGGCAACCGGAATGCGGTTCCGTCCGTTCCGGCAGCGGCCGGCACGGAGGACGGCCGGGCAGGCGGCGCCTTCGACAGAAGCCCGTTCACGGAACGGGAGCTTGACGTCATGGCGTTGATCGCAAAAGGCTACTCCAACAAGGAGATCTCGAAGGAGCTTTACATATCCGAAGGGACGACGGCCAACTATATCACGTCGATTTTGAATAAGACCGGACTCGAGCATCGGACGCAGATCGCCATTTATTACTTGACGGGCAAGGTTCGTTAAAGCGAAAGGACTTACAACCGATGGAGCTGTGGACGATAGGAAACAAGACGGCCGTACTGCTTTTGGTCATCGGGTTGTCTTATTTCGGGAACAAGCCGTCGACGGGATGGCTTGTGTTTTATTTTCTGGTATACGCTTCGCTTAACCTCGCAATCCATATTGCGAAAGACTTTCGCGTCAAGCAAGCGGGCATCCTTGCGGTTATGGCTTATTCCGCGGGCTATGCCGTCTATGTTCACCCGGCGTTTGCGCTGCTGCTCCCGCCAAGCGGCTTTGAGCTCGTGTACTGCTGCCCGGGCAAAAAGCCGATTCTGTTGGTTGCCGTTATGCTGCCTGTTTTTTGGCTCGGCTTTCCATACTCCTTCTACTACGGATTTGTAGCCGCATACGGATATTGGAATTATCGGTTTGTTTCCAGGTACATGGGCAAGGCGAACGGGCTGGAGGACAAGCTCGAGCGGCTAAGGCAGGAGCATGAGGCGCTGGCGAAAAGGCTGAACGACAACGAAATGTTTAAACGGACGTTCGAATACGCGGCGAAGCTGGAGGAGCGGAACCGGCTGTCCCAGAAAATTCACGACGGGATCGGCCATTCGATGACGGGCGCGCTTATCCAGATGGAAGCGGCCAAGCGACTGCTCGCAGCCGATCCGGCGAAGGCGGAAGAGCTGCTGCAGAACGCGATCGGCATTTCCAAGGCGGGCATCGAGGAAATCCGGTTGACCTTGAAAGAAACGAAGCCGCCGGTGGAACAGCTCGGCTGGAGCCGTTTGAAAGCGGACATCGACTCGTTCGGCATCCAGTCCGGCCTAGTCACGTCGGCCGTTTATGAAGGCAACCTGGACATCATAACGCCGCTGCAATGGAAAATTATCCGCGAGAACGTAATCGAAGCGATGACGAACGCGGCCAAATATGCGCAAGCTACCGCCGTTCACGTCGAAATCCGCGTATTGCACCGGCTTATTAAAGCGGTCGTCTCCGATAACGGGATCGGGGCTGACAAAATCGTCAAAGGATTGGGCCTCACCGGCATGGAAGAGCGAACCGCCGCCGTGAACGGAACCGTCATTGCGGACGGGTCAAGAGGATTTAGCGTAACGACGCTCATTCCGTGTACCGCACATGAAAAAGTCATATGAGCGATAGGCGGCCGCAATAGAAAAACATGATATTTCTCATAGACAAAGGATGAACTTATGCACTGACATAAGAGCGTCCTTTTTTTGTATTGTTAAATCAAGAAATTGGAGACGACGAAACGGAGGAAACGAAAGTGAACGTGCTGGAGTTAAAGGATTTGACCAAAAAATTCGGCGATTTTATTGCGGTCGACCATATATCGCTTAACGTCCGGGAAGGAGAGATTTTCGGACTGCTGGGGGCGAACGGCGCGGGGAAAAGCACGACGATCCATATGATCTCCTCGCTGCTTCGGCCAACCGCCGGTACCATCCGGATTCTGGGCCGCGACATTGCGAAGGAGAGGCGGTACGCGAAGACGAATCTGGGCATCGTACCCCAGGACTTGGCGATTTACGAGGATATGACGGCCTATGAGAACGTCCGTTTTTTCGCCGGGCTATACGGCTTGAGAGGGTCGTTGTTAAAGGAGCGCACGGAGGAAGCTCTTTCGTTTGTCGGGCTGGCGGACAAAGCGGGAAGCTTTCCGAAAAACTTCTCCGGCGGCATGAAGCGGCGGCTGAACATCGCTTGCGCCATCGCCCATAAGCCGAAGCTGATCATTATGGACGAACCGACGGTCGGCATCGATCCGCAATCCCGCAATTATATATTGGAATCCGTCCGCAAGCTGAACGAATCCGGCTGCACCGTCATCTATACGAGCCATTACATGGAAGAAGTCGAGGAGTTGTGCACGCGCATCGTTATCGTGGACCACGGCAAAATCATCGCCGAAGGCACGAAGGAGCAGTTAAAAGCCATCATTACGGATGTGAAGGACATCCGAATCGAAACGAAATCGGCAGCCGGCGAACAGACCGCCGAACGGATACGGAAGCTGCCGGGCGTACGCGGCGCGCAATCGGAGGAGCAGACGATCCGGGTGCAAAGCGAGGCGGCGGTCGACAACTTGAACCGCATTCTGAAGCTGTTGATCGACGACGGTCTTGAAATCCGCTCGGTCGAGGAGCGGGAGCCGAATCTCGAGACGGTTTTCCTGACGCTTACCGGCCGGAACTTGAGAGACTGACGGGAGGGGGAGACGCGTGAACACGTTCATGATCGCTTTAAAGGAAATGAAACACGATTTGCGGGATAAACGGACGTTTTGGCTGATGCTGGCGTTTCCGATCGCGTTAATGCTCGTTCTTGGCTTTGCGTTGACCAACGCTTTCGATACGGGAACGAATGTAGACGAGATCAAGGTCATTGTGAAAGACGTCAGCGGCGGGAGCAGGCTGGGGAGCGTCTTCGTCGTCTTCGCTCCGGAAGCGGAACAAGCGGGCGTGTCGTTCGAAACGGTGCCGGCAGGAACGGACGGAAGGAGCGAGGTCGGGGAAGGGCGTTATGCGGCGTATGTGGAAGTGAAGCCGGACGAGATCGTCTTTTACGGCAGCAGCGGCCAATCGATCGAGAGCCAAATCGTGCAAGGCATGCTTGCCGTATTCACGGACCGGTACAAGACGTCGGTCGCCGTCGAAAGCGCCGGACCCGGCCGAGCAGCCGCGGCGTTTGCGGAAACGGCCGGAAGCGGCGGCTATATAAAGGAAACGTCCGTCGACGCCGACCGAAAGCCGGGCGCCATGGATTATTACGCCGTGGCGATGTCGATCATGATCGCGATGTATTCGGCCTTATCGGCGAATTCGCTTATCCGGCGCGAAGTCGCAAACGGAACGATGAACCGGCTGTCGGCATCGCCTGTCGGCAAAAGCCAAATATTTGCGGGCAAAGTGCTCGGCAACATCGTCATGAATGCGTTATGCGTATATATGCTAGTGTTCATCAGCAAATTCGCTCTGAATGCCTATTGGGGCGATCATATCGGCTTGGTTCTCGCCGTCTTGCTGACGGAAGTGGTCTTTGCGGTCAGCTTTGGCTTGGCGGTCAGCTACTTAATGAAAGGAAAAGCTTCGTTCAGCCTGACGATGCTTATCGTTCAGCTTGCCGCGTTTTTCGGCGGCTCTTATTTCCCGCTGGGCGAAGGGGGAGAAGGGCCTCTATCGGCACTTGTCGGCTGGTCCCCGATCCGCTGGGCGAACCGCGCCTTGACGCAGCTTATTTATGAGAACGGGGTAACGGCCGCTTGGAACGTCATGGCCGTGAACATCGCCTTCTCCGTTCTGTTGCTAGCCATTTCGGCCGCCGTCATGCGGCGCAAGGAGGGAATCTAACATGTGGAAGGAATTGCGGTTTTTAATATGGACGGCGCTGTGCGCCACGTTCCGCAAACGTTCGACCTGGCTGCTGTACTTGGGTTTGCCCGTTGCCGGAGTCATTGTCTCCTCGTTAATATACGGGTCGGCCGGACAAACGGCGCTAAAGGTGGGCGTCGTAAACGATGACGGCTCCGAAACGGTCGCGGCGGAAACGGTCCGTTTCCTGCAAAGCCTCGACAAAGCCGAAGTTACCTTGGTAACGCCCGATCAGCTTCGGCGGGAGCTCGCAGCGGGGGAACTGGACAGCGGGGTTGTGCTCGGAAGCGGATTTTCCGCAAGCGTACTGGCGGGAAAGCCGGATCATATTGCGGTTCAATCGGTAAAAGGGGAGCAGGTGACGGCCTACGTCAAAGCGATGCTATACGGTTACATCGATAATATGGCTGCGATGGGAGCGGCGGCAGGCGGCGATTCGGCGGCATTTGCGAACATTTACGAGCACTATAAAGGCTCGACGACCGCCCTTCGCAGCGAATGGGTCAACGATGCTTCCGTTCAAAAACAAATGTCGTATCAATCGATCGGATTTTTGATCATGTTTATGTTGACTTCAGCGGCGGGCTTGTCGGAGCTTATTCTGAAAAACCGCGAAAACCGCACCTATTTTCGAATCATGGCTTCGCCCGTATCGGCTAAAACGTATGTGCTGTCAAACGTTATCGTCAATTTGATTATTATGCTTGCGCAAATAACGGTAACGCTGTTCGTGCTGACGGTCGTCTTCCGGCAATCGGCGGGCATCCCGGCGCCCGGAATGGGCTTGCTGCTGGCGTTGTTTGCGCTCGTATCGGTCAGCCTGTCGCTTGTGATCGTCGCGTTTTCGACCAGCACGTCTTCGTCGAACGCGCTGCAAAATTTAATCATTCATCCGACCTGCATCTTGTCGGGGTGTTATTTTCCGATCGGCATCATGCCGGATGCGGTGCGCAGCGTTGCGGCTTTTTTGCCGCAAAATTGGCTGCTTCAATCGATCGACCGCCTTCAAGCCGGTTACGGTTGGACCGACATCGCATGGAACCTGCTCATTTTGCTTGCGTTTGCCGTATTCTTTTTCCTGCTAGCCGCCTACAAATTCGGCCGGAACAACGATACGAGAAATTTCGTTTGAAGCTTGTTTTAAGCTTGCCCGTACGAATGATCCGGCGCCGGGAATGGCGTCCAGGCCGGGACTTGTCGTTATAACCGGCTTTGACTATAATTTAAAGATTAGCTATAGTACGCGCAACGACGAGAAGCGCCGGGAGAAAAAGATATGGAACATCTGGTAAGCGATCAATGGGACGAACAGTTATGGCTACGTGCCGAGCCGATCTATGAAGAGGCTTTTCCGGAGCATGGCCGGAAGAGCCGCTCCATCGTGCGGAGGATGCTCGACCGGGGCTTGGCGGAGCTTCATGTATGGCAAGATCGCGGCGCGGCTGTCGCAATGGCTATTACGGCGATAGACCGGAGCAGGAATCTGCTGATCATCGATTACATCGCGGTCAGCTTCGAACGGCGGGGACAAGGACTCGGCCTTGCTTGTTTGAATGACATACGCGCATGGGCGAGAAACTCTCGAGGCTGCAAAGGGATCGTCATCGAGGTCGAGGCCGAACGTACCGAAGAAAACGAGAAACGAATCCGGTTTTGGCAAAAAGCCGGTTTCGTCTTGACCGACTATGTCCGGTCCTATATCTGGGTGCCGGAGACGTACAAGGCGATGTACTTGAAATTGGACGAGAGCCGGCCGGTGCCGCCGCCCGACGGCAAGACGTTATTTAAATCGATTATTAACTACCATGAAAAGGCGTACAGGAATAGAGGCGAAACGAAATGAGCAGACAGCGGTTCAGAGAGACGGGGTTTACGGTCGGCAGTCTGCCGACGGGGCCGGCGAACGGCATAACCGACGTTCCGGGCGTCAGCGTCGGACACGTCACGCTGATCGAAGAACGCGAAGGCGTTAGCGTGCGAACGGGCGTTACGGCAATATTGCCGCATCAAGGGAATCCGTTCCGGAACAAAGTCGCGGCCGCTTCCTACGTCATTAACGGCTTCGGCAAAACGACCGGCCTTGTCCAAGTCGACGAGCTTGGCGTTCTGGAATCGCCGATTATGCTGACGGACACGTTCGGCGTTCCGGCTGCGACGGAAGGCGCGCTGCGTTATATGATGGAGCTGGACGAAGGGGTCGGCGCTGAGGCGGGATCGATCAATATCGTGACCGGAGAATGCAACGACAAATTTTTAAACGACATGCGCGGGCTTCATGTCCGGCCGGAGCATGCGGTGGAGGCGATCCGCGAAGCGAAGGCGGCGCACGATGCCGGCCGCCCGGCGGCGGAAGGGGCCGTCGGCGCCGGCACCGGCATGGTATGCTACGGCTGGAAGGGCGGCATCGGAACGTCGTCGCGCGTTGTGGAAGCCGAAGGCAGCGTCTATCATATCGGAGTACTGACGCTGACGAATTTCGGGAAGCAAGAGGACTTGACCGTTCTCGGCCAGCCGATCGGCAGGCTGCTGCAGGAGCGGGAAGCCGAAGGCCGCAACGACGACGGTTCCGTCATCATCGTCATCGGCACCGATCTGCCGCTGGACGCCCGGCAGCTGAAGCGTCTGGCGAAAAGGGCGAGCTTCGGGCTCGCCAACACGGGGGCCATCGCCCATCACGGAAGCGGCGATATCGTCATCGCCTTCAGCAACGGCAACCTCGTTCCGCACGAGCCGCAGTCGGACTTCGTCCCGATGCGGACGGTCCGGGAGGACGGCGCGCTGATTTCCGCCTGCTTCCGGGCCGTCGTCGAAGCGGTGGAGGAAGCGGTTTACAATTCGTTGTTTGCCGGCGAGAGCATGACGGGCCATCAGGGCCGTACAGTACGCGGCTTGCCCGTAAAGGAGACGGCCGAACTATTGCGAAGCCGATTGTTGCTTTAAGAGCGGCGGCGACGGACGACGAAACGATAAGGGGGCATTAGCGTTGAGCAAGGGCATAACGCTTGCGGAAGCTTACGAACGTTCCGCCTATCCGATTCGGGGAAACGGAAAATGGGCCGTTCGGCAGCTTATTGAAGCTTTTGACGGATATAACGGGGATACGGCCAGCGACATTTACGGCAAAGGCGATATAATCGAGAATTTTCAGCGGAAAATAGCGGATTGCCTTGGCATGGAGAGCGCGGTGTTCTTCCCGAGCGGAACGATGGCGCAGCAGATCGCGCTGCGAATTTGGTGCGACGAGGCCGGGCTTAAGCGAGTGGCCTACCATCCGTTATGCCACCTCGAAATTCACGAAGAGGACGGATTGAAGGAGCTGCACGGCATCGATCCGATTTTGCTGGGAGAGAAAGAGCGGCTTATTCGGCTGGAGGACATCCGGAGCTTGCGGGACGATATCGCCTGCCTGCTGCTTGAGCTGCCGCAGCGCGAAATCGGCGGCCAGCTGCCGGAGTTCGAAGAGCTGGAAGCGATCTCGGCCTATTGCAGGGCGCGCGGGATCAAGCTTCATTTGGACGGAGCGAGACTGTTTGAGATTACGCCGTATTACGGCAAAACCGAAGCGGAAATTTGCGCTTTGTTCGATAGCGTCTATGTTTCGTTCTACAAAGGGATCGGCGGCATTGCCGGAGCCATATTGGCCGGACCGGCCGCTTTTACGGAGACGTCGAAAGTATGGAAAAGACGCCATGGCGGCGATTTGATCAGTCTTTATCCTTACATCGTAAGCGCGGACTATTATTTCGACCGGCGGATCGGGAAGATGGCCGAATATTATGAAGGAGCGAAGGAGCTTGCGGGGCTGTACAACGGCTGCCCGGGCGTCAAGACGATACCGGAGCAGCCGGTATCCAACATGTTCCACGTCCATTTCGAGCTGGGGAAGGACCTTCTGGAGCCGATCCTTATCGGCGTATACGAAGAGACGGGGATCGGCCTGTTTCCGGCATTGCGCGGGCAAGATGAAAGGGAAGGAACCTGTTATTGCGAGATTAATGTGGGGGATCTTTACGATAATGCGCCGAAGGAACGCATCCACGAAGCCTTTCGCCTGCTTCGGGAGAAGCTTGAACCGGTTGCAAGGATAGGCAAGCGGGGATGAGCCGGTTGATAGTAAATTGGAATAACAAGGAGTTGCGTCATCTCTTTTGGACCGCCCGACCGCTACGGTTAGGGCGGTTTTTTTGCCAAGCGGCCGCCCGGATCGGTCGTTCGCAGGCAGATGAAATGCTTCCGCCGCGCATACATATCCATTAATGGCTTTCATTTTAACCGCCGCGGGGGTGTAAAGTTGAAGAAGAATTGGATCAACTCACCGTACACGTTTTCGCTCGGCATGTTCGCGATGATGGTTCCGAGCCAAGCGTTCAGCTCGTTTTACAGCTATTATTATGTCGAAAAGCTTGGTCTCGGCATCGCTTTGGCGACGGCGGCCCGGACCGTGTTCCTCATTTGGGATGCCGTCAACCAGCCGATGTTCGGCTATTGGTCCGATCGGACCAACAGCCGGTTCGGACGGCGCAAGCCGTGGATCTATGCCGCAATCCCCTGGTTTATGCTCGCATTCGTCCTCTTGTTTTCTCCTCCGGGCGGGTTGCCGCAGCATTCGCTGTTCGCTTGGTTTCTCGTCGCGCTCATCTTGTTCGAAGCCGCCGCTACCGTACTATGGGTTAATTACGGGGCGTTATTCCCGGAGCTGTTCTTGGGCGACCGGCTTCGGGCCAAAGCTTCCGCGGTACAGCAAGGCTACCAGATCGTTGCGTTGTTGATCGGCTCCGCGGCGACTCCTCTCTTGTTTAATGCGATAGGCTTCGGCAACATGGCGCTCGTTTACGCGCTTTTGTTCGCGGTCTCCATGCTGGCTTGCATGCGGTATGTCCGCGAATGCGAAGACGCCCGCCTCCCCGAGCCGCTTAAGCTGGCGGAAGCGTTCCGCGCAACGCTTCGCAACCGGAAATTTTGGCTGTTCAATCTGGCGAATTCGTTCGCCCAGACCGTCAATGGGCTTCTAAGCTCGATCATCCCCTTTTACGCCAAATATGTGCTGAAGATTCCGGATGCGCAAGTTTCGTTATTGCTGGCGGCCGTCTTTGTCTCCGTCATTCCGTCGGTCGCCGTCTGGTACGGGATGGTCCGCACCATGAGCGCCGTAAAGGCATGGCGGCTGTCGCTTGCGCTTTACGGGCTTGCCGTTATCCCGCTATGGTTCGGCTCTAACCTGGCGAGCGGGATCGCAGCCGGCATAGCGGCCGGATTCGGTCTGGCCGGTTTTCTGGTCACCCCGCCGATTGTGGGCGGCCGCATTATCGACGAAGACGCGGCGCTGACGGGGCGCAGACGGGAAGGGATGTATACGGCTATCAGCGGGTTTATTACAAGATCAAGCGGATTGATCTCGGCCTTGGCGTTTCTTGTTGTCGGGATGATCTTCGGCTACGAGAGCGGCGATCGTCCCGGCCCGAATCCCGAGGAGGCGTTCCGCTATTTGATTAGCGCCGTGCCGCTAGGTTTGCTGATCATATCGTATAGCCTGTCATTGTTCGTCAAAGACGAAGCTCCGCGTTAATCGGAAGGGAACGTTCGGAAACCAATAAAGCAAGCAAATCTCGCCCGAGGCTCGACGACGCAAAAACTTATAGGCGGCTCTAGGTAAATTAGCCGAAAAAGAAGGGAATAGAATAATGGGAGTGGAATTGAAAGGGTATCGTGGACTTATTATCGTTTCTGCTTGATTCATTCGGATTAAACGAGGAGTGATCGGCGTGAGCAACGGGGAAGAAAACGGAAGCAAGCCGCTGGAACCGTATAAATCCTACAGTCAATGGGTTGACGAGGCGGTGGAGGAATTCGCGAAGAAAGGCGGCTTTGACGACTTGCCGGGCAAAGGAAAGCCGCTTCATATCGCGCAAGGAGACGCGTTCTCGGGCGTACTGAAGGAAGCGCATTATTTGCCGGCGTGGGTTGAGCTGCGGAAGGAGATCGCGAAGGATATGGAGCGATATATCGATAAAGCCGGTCATCTTACGGAACAGGAAGGGGAGCGGGCGATCGGCGCGATTAACGAAAAAATCCGCAAATACAACCGTATGGTCCCGTCCGGCACGCTGCAGCGGGGGCTGGTGACAAGCGAGAATATCCGGAGCAAATACGAATATTGGCGTTAAATGATCGTTAGATGACGAAATTGTCACTCTCTTTGCTGCCTGCGTTATGGTTGAACTTGCGCATCCTGTTTATAGTTAGAGCAGAGAGGGAGGAATAAACGTCATGAACGCCATCATTCAAACCAAAGGATTAATGAAAAACTACGGGAATAACCAGGTGCTTAAAAATATCGACTTAACCGTCATGGCCGGGGAGTTTACGGCCATCATGGGGCCGTCGGGCTCCGGCAAATCGACGCTGATGAACGTCTTGTCGACGATCGACCGGTTCTCGGGCGGGGAGGTATGGCTGGACAACCAATCTCTGCTTCAGCTGAACCGCAACGCCCTTCGGAAATTTCGGCAGGAGCGGATGGGATTCATCTTCCAGGATTACAACCTGCTTGACGCGCTGACCGTAAAAGAAAATATTTTGCTGCCTCTGTCGCTGCGCCGTTATGCCGCGGGCGAGATGGAAAGGCGGCTGAAACGGATAGCGGAAGCGTTGTCGATCGAACCGATCTTGCATCAGTACCCGAGCGAGATATCGGGCGGTCAGAAGCAGCGCGCCGCTTCGGCCAGAGCGCTTATAACGGAGCCGGCGGTCGTCTTCGCCGACGAGCCGACGGGAGCGCTGGATTCCCGTTCCGCAACCCAGCTGCTGGAGCAGCTGTCCGATCTCAACAGGTCGTTCGGGACGACGATCTTGATGGTGACGCACGATCCGTATGCGGCGAGCTTCTGCAGAAGAGTCATTTTTTTGCGGGACGGCGGAATCGTCAACGAGCTGTTTGCCGGGGACAAGGGCCAGCAAGCGTTCTACGACCGGATACTTGACTCGCAAAGCTTGCTGGGAGGGCATCGCCGATGAGCCTGATCGACTTGACCCTGCGGAACGTCAAACGGAATTTCAGACTGTACGCGATTTATTTGCTGTCTATGATCATCGGCGTCGTCATCTTCTACACGTTTTCGTCGCTTATGTATAACGAAGATATTACGGAAGCTTTGTCCAATCGGAGAAACTTTCAGCTCGGCATTATGATCGCCTCGGCAGCCGTATTTTTGTTTATCTTGTTTTTTATTCTCTATGCCAACTCGTTCTTCATGCGGCAGCGGAAAAAAGAATTCGGCATGTATTTGCTGTTCGGCATGAACGAATGGCAAATTACGCGCATCGTTTTCTATGAATCGCTGGCGCTCGGCGGAATTTCGCTTGTTGTCGGCATCCTGCTGGGCGGCTTGCTTTCCAAGCTGTTCGGGATGCTGCTGATGAGCCTGATGCGGTACGATCAGGTCATCTCGCTCAACTTTCCGGTACAAGCGTTAGCCGTAACGGTCTCTATCTTTGCGTTTCTTATTCTGATCATTACGGTTCAAAGCCATCTGTCCGTGAAGCGGGTTCAACTGATCGAGCTGTTCCACGCCGGCTCCAAAATGGAAAAGCCGGTCCAAACGTCACGCTTGCTTGCATTGGTTGCCGTATTTATGCTTGTCGTTTCGTTCGTCATTATCGGCGGGGGCAAAACGTCGGTGTTCTGGACCGACTATTCCACGGCCAGTTTGCTTGCGGTAGCGGTCGGGATTATCGGCGGGACGTATTTGTTTTTTAGCCAGTTCGTCGGCTGGCTTCTTGAAACGATACGCAGCAAGCCCAATTATGCGGTCGGCGATACGGTGCTGTGGGCGTCTTCGCTCCGGTTTCAAACGCGCGGCAACACGCTGAACCTGACCTTCATCTCCTTGTTCAGCGCGCTTATCGTGCTGTTCGTATCGTTTACGGCTATAAACTACGCGGTGCAGTTCGAAGCCGTCGGCCGTAATTTGCCCAACGACCTGGCTCACCAGTCGCTTGACGAAGAGACGAATAAGCGCATCGAGCGGATCATCGGCGAATCCGGCCACGACGTGTTAAGCCATAACACTCTTGAAGCCGTGCAGGCTGAAACGGTGACGGATATGGCGGAAGCTTTCGATAATCCGGAGTTTTATTCGCCGGGTGTGCTGCTTGTATCGGAGACGAGCTACAACGAGGTCGTAGCGGACCGCGGCGACGACCGGAAGC
This sequence comes from Paenibacillus thailandensis, assembly GCF_042685365.1. Taxonomy (NCBI): domain Bacteria; kingdom Bacillati; phylum Bacillota; class Bacilli; order Caryophanales; family Paenibacillaceae; genus Paenibacillus; species Paenibacillus thailandensis. Next base: position 370,373 of record NZ_JBHUMY010000006.1, read on the forward strand.
TGCAGCTTCAAGCGGACGAAGCGGTATCGTTATCGCAAGGGACCGATTATGAAGTCAGCTATAATCCAGCCGCCGCATCGGATTACGAGATCCGTACGGGCGGGTCGGCAATTCGGTTCAAGCTTGCGGGCAAGCTGGATTATGCGCTGCTCGGCTGGTCGAGTTCTCCCGATACTTCCATGGAACGAAGACAAGGCGCGCTTGTCATAGACGATGAAGCTTACGCAGCCATTGCCGCGGCTTCGCCCGCCGCGTTGAAGAAATTTGAAATTTACCGGCTTGCGGACGCGGACCAAGCGGAATCTCTGTCCCGCCAGGTGCACCCGATCGTGACCGCCGTTCCGGGCGCTTACTATTCTTCTTTCGCCGACGTTTATGCCCTGCAGATCGAAAGCTCTTCGCTGCTGCTGTTCTCGAGCGCATTTCTAGCGCTGATCGCTTTGTTCGCTTTGGCTAGCGTCATCTACTTCAAGCAGCTGCGCGAGGCGACGGACGAGCGCCGGCAATACGACATATTGGGCAAAATGGGCGTGGGCGCCAAGCTGATGAGACGCGTCATCCGAAAGCAGCTTATGTTCGTGTTCGCTCCGCCGCTTGCGATCGGCATCTTGATCAGTTCGTTTACGATTAAAGTGTATATTTTGGATTCCATCAGCAATTTTCCCGGGCTGCCGGGACTGGTCTGGTGGATCGTGGCCGCTTACATGCTGATTTATGCCATGTTTTATTTGTCCGCGGCGAATCTGTATTACCGCATCGCCAGCCAGAAGCCCTGACGCTTCTGGCCTTCGGCATATTATGCCTGTCTTACGTTTAAGGCATATGAGGGAGGTTTACTTTTGTTTCACATTTTATTGGTTGAGGATGACGAGAAAATACGGGCGATCGTCGCGGATACGCTGCGCAAATGGCAGTTTGCCGTATCGGAAGTAACGGATTTCGGCACGGTTCTGGAGACGTTCCATGCCGTTCAGCCTCACCTCGTCGTTATGGATATTAACCTGCCGGTGCGGGACGGCTTTTATTGGTGCCAGCAAATCCGGGGCGAATCCAAGGTGCCGATCTTGTTCTTGTCCTCCCGCGATCAGAACATGGACGTCATTATGGCGATTAACATGGGAGGGGACGACTACGTTCAGAAGCCGTTCGAGCTGGATGTGCTCGTCGCGAAAATAAACGCCCTGCTGCGCCGCAATTATACGTATCAGGTAAACTCCCGTCAGCTTTCGCATCGCGGCTTGTCGCTTCACTTGTCCAATTCGACCGTTCAATTCGGAGAGCAGACGTTGGAGCTGAGCAGGAACGAGTTTATCGTTATGCAGGCGCTGATGCGCAGCGTCGGCTCGATCGTGGCGAGAGAGCAGCTGATGCAGGCGCTGTGGAACGACGATCAGTTCGTGGACGACAATACGCTGACCGTCAACGTCAACCGGCTTCGGCGCAAGCTGGCGCAGCTGGGCCTCGAAGATTTTATCGTCACGCGCAAAGGGATGGGGTATATCGTCGAATGAGCTTCTGGCGGTTTCTAAAATACGAGCTGCCCTATATCGGGCTTGTTGCGGCATGCTTTATCGTGGCGTCGCTTGTCTATTTGACGGACCCGACGATGGACTGGCACTGGAGCACCTTTCTTTACGCTTTGGCTTTGCTGGCGTTTGTGGCCGGGGCTTTCTTCGTTTACCGCTATTTCAAAAGCTTAAGCGCGATACGCCGCATCGACTCAGACGACGCCGAGCCGCTGTCGCTCGAGTCGGCCGCTTATTTGGAAGCGATGGAGCTCATGCGCAAAGCGCATATTCACACGCTTAACGAGGCGAGGTTCAAGCAGCGGGAACACCATGATTTTATTATTTCGTGGTTTCACGAAATCAAGACGCCGATATCCGTATTGCGGCTCATGCAGCAAACTTCCGTGGACAAGGACAGTCTGGCCGAGGAGCTCGAGAAGATCGAGCATTACGTCGATCAGGCTTTGTATTACGGAAAGCTGGACAGCTTTAATCAAGATTACGAATTGCATGGCTGCGATCTGGACGCGCTGGCGAAGCGCGCCGTCAAGGAGCACGCACGCACGTTCATCGCGAAGAAGCTGAAGGCGGAGGTCGATACGAAGCCGCTGACGGTGCAAAGCGATTCGAAATGGCTCCGTTTTATTGTGAATCAATTGATTACTAACAGTTTGAAGTATACGGAGCCGGGCGGCAAAATTACGATCGAGACACGCGAATCGGCCAAAGAGAAGCTGCTGATCGTCCGCGATAACGGCATCGGAATCGAAAGCAAAGATTTGCCGCGCGTATTCAACCGGGGCTTTACGGGAACGAACGGGCGAACCCATATGAAATCGACCGGCATGGGGCTCTATTTGGCGCAGCAGCTTGCCAATAAGCTGGGCCATTATTTGACGTGCAGTTCGATCGCGGGGGAATATACGGAGTTCGTCATTCATTTTCCGAAGCATCACGATTTGTACGCGGCAACTGTCGGGAGAGCGCCGAAACGGGAGGAGGGGAGCGATTGACGATGGAAGAAGGAAGGGCTGCGGCGATGCCTTGTCCGTTATGCGGACAGTCCGGACGCTGCGGCAATCCGGAGGCGAGGCCGGACGCTGCTTGCTGGTGTTATACGGCGGGCTTTCCGAAGGAAATATTCAGTCTGATTCCGGACGAGAAGCGCGGCCAGGCTTGCATCTGCCCGGATTGCCTGGCCGCCTTCAAGCGGGGAGAGCTGCGAACCGAAACCTAAAGGAGGTACGATTGTGACATATCGTTCGGACGGCAAGCATACGCACGAATCGCAGCCAGCCGAGAACAAAGCCTTTAACGAACAGGTTACCGTAAGCGAAGAATTGCTGCCGATTCAACGGATTGAAGGCGGAGGTCCTCCGAGACCCGTAAAGTATGAGCGGCTTCCCCGCCCGTTACGGATTTTCGGATACGCCGTTACGATCTTTATGATCGCATGCGCGCTTGCAGTCATCGGTATTTCCGTTTTTAAATGATAAGCTCCCTTAAGAATTGCGAGGGCAGATCGGGAGGTTCACCACCCTATCGAAGGAGCTCGCGAAGCATGTTTTCGCTGATCGGTTGAAGGAGTGGCAAATGCGCCCTAATAAGAGGTAAAAGTGCACCCCCATGCGCGCGAAAATGGCGCCAAGGCGCCGTACGAGGTGCAAAAATGCACCCTATGGACGCAGAGATGGCGCCAAAACGCGCCATGTGGTGCAATTTTGCACCACATGGACGAAGACAGCGCCAAAGTTGCGCTCAGCTCTTGATCGCGCCCGCCGCGATATCGGAAATGAACTGGCGGCTGACGAAGAGAAAGAAGACAATCAGAGGGATGACGGCAAGCAGCGCGCCGGCGATCACCATCGCATAATCGGTCTGGTAGATGCCGTTCAAGGAAGACAGGGCCACCTGAAGCGTAAATTTGCTTGCGTCGGTCAGCACGATGAGCGGCCACAAATAATCGTTCCAGACGCCGATAAAGGTGAACGCGCCGAGAAAGGAAAGCGCCGGGCGAAGAATCGGCAGGCTCACGTTCCAATAGAGGCGGAAAAATCCGCATCCGTCCATGCGGCCGGCTTCGAGCAGCTCCGATGGAATCGACTCCTTCGCGTATTGCCGGATCCAGAATATGCCGAACGCGTTCACCATGCCGGGAACGATCAGCGCTTTAAACGAGCCGACCCATCCGAGCTTCGCCATTATGACGAATGAAGGGACGAGCGACAGCTGCGAAGGCGCCATCATCGTGGCAAGCAGGACAATAAACAGCCAACCGCTGCCGGGGAACTGGAATTTGGCAAAGGTCACGCCGGCGAGAGAATCGAAGAACAACACAAGCAGCGTTACGACGGTGGCCACGAACAACGTGTTCAGGAACGCTCCCCAGAAGTCGATCCCTTCCATGACCCGGCTGACGTTGCGGCCAAGCTCGCCGCCGAACCACAGCTTGGGAGGAAAGCTGTAGATGTCGGATGTCGTTCGGGTGGCCATGACGGCCAGCCAGTAGAATGGGAATACCGACAAGAGCAGACCGATCACAAGCCCGGCATGGACGGCTGCGGATTTCCAACGATTGACGATCATCTTTTTCCCCACCTTTCACCCGTATTCCGTTATCCGTTACGATCCGAGCGGTCCTGCATCATTTTCCAGTTCACCATCGAAAACAAGGCGATCAAAATGAACATGCCCCAGCCGACCGCCGCGCCGTAGCCGAAATAATTGTTGACGAACGCTTCGCGGTACAAGTACAGCACAAGCGTCAGGCCGCCTCCTCCGGCTCCGCCGTTATTGCCGACCAGTATTTGCGGCTCCGTGAACAGCTGCATGCCTCCGATGGTCGAAGTGATGACCGTAAAAAGAATAACCGGCCGCAGCAGCGGAATTGTGATCCGGAAGAAGGTCTGCAAGGTCGAAGCTCCGTCGATGCGGGCCGCTTCGTACAACGCAGTCGGAATGCTTTGCAAGCCCGCCAAATAAATGATGGAATTATAGCCTGCCCATCGCCATATCACCATCGCCGATACGGCGATCTGGATGCCCCATGTTTTATTCAGCCATTGAACAGGATCAAGACCCGCCGACGTCAATAAATAGTTGAGCAGGCCGAAATTGTTGGCGAAGAGCGTGCTGAAAATAATCGAGACCGCGACGAGCGACGTGACGTTCGGCAGGAAGTAGCCGATGCGGAACAGCGTGCGGAACTTGACGAAAGCCGAGTTGAGCAGGAAAGCGACCAGCAGCGCCAGGAACAGCATCGGGATCGTCGAATAAAACCAAATCAGAAACGTGTTTTTAACCGCTTTCCAGAATTCGGGATCCAGCAGCATAAACCGGTAATTATTCAAACCGTTAAAGCTCATCTCGCCGATGCCGTCCCATCTCTGGAACGACAGATAAAAAGAGAAAACGATCGGAAAGAGGCCGAATACGGCAAAAATAATGTAAAACGGCGAGATCGCCAAATATTGTTTGCGGTGTTTCCAGATTTCGGAGAGTAATCGGGTTTTGCGCGCCGTTCCTTCCGCGAGGCGGCGGTCCGGCGAAACGCCGGAAACCGGACGGCCGGCTTGAAATTGTGGCATGGCGATAACCTCCTTATGCCCGTACCCTGTCGGTTAACGGGTTCGTGGTATGCTTCCGCGATTAGCCGCGATTAGCGAAGAAGCTCCTTCCGGATGCGCGACATGGCGTCGTCCCAGGCTTTATCGGGATTTTTGCCCTGAAGGGCGACCGATTCCAGTTCCCGCGTCACGATGCCGTGCACGGATTGGTGCCTGACTCCCAAATAAAGAGGCTTAACCTGCATGGCGGCCTCCCCGAATATTTCACCCGTTACCTGGCCGCCGAAGAACGGTTCTTCGGACAGCATCTCCGGGCTTTCGAGCGCCTTGACGGCCGACGGGTAAAGGTTCATGTTTTTGAAGCTCCTCAGCTGATTGTCGGGATTCAGAAGCCAAGAGATAAAATCGTATGCCTCCTGCGGGTGCTTGCTGTTTTTCAGGATGGCCAGAAAGGAACCGCCGTTGTTGCCGGCGCCCGACGGGGCGCTCGCGACCCGCCATTTGCCCGCCGTATCCGGCGCGGCGTCCATCAATACTTCTTTGTACCAGACCGCTCCGACGAAGCTGGAGATTTTGCCGTTATTCATGGAAGCGTTCCATTCCGGCGTCCATTGCGCCGCATTCGCGAGCAGCCCCATATTATGCGCTTGAACCGCCGTATCCCAAGCTTTCTTGACAGGCGAGCGGGCCGGATCGTCTCCGATGAACGTGCCGTCCTTCTCGAAGTAGATCCGTTCGTTTTGCGCGGTGACCTGCGTGTAGACGGATACGATATTGTCCGTAAGGTATACGCCGTCCAGTTTGTCCTGCAATTGCTTTCCAGTCTCCAGGTAACTTTCCCACGTGCCCATCAGCTTCGATACTTCTTCCGGATCGGTCGGGAGTCCGGCCTGTTCGAACAAGTCCGCGCGGTAATAGAGAGCCGTCGGTCCGGTGTCGATCGGAAGGGCGACCATATAGCCGTCCGGCGTCACGCCGAGATTCCATTTCCAATCCAAATATTCCGCTTCGATATCCGACGCGCCAAGTTCGTATAAGTTCCAAAAATGCGAGGAGCTCGGAAACAGCTCGGCAACCCAGTCGTTAAGCGCTACGATGTCCGGCCCGCCCGAGCCCGCCGCAAGCGTCGTCTTCAGCTTCGATTTAAAATCGCCGCCGACCTTCTGGGCATTGATCTTGATGTTCGGAAACCGCTGCTCCGCTTCGGCAATAATGCTGTCGTCCAAGCTGCGGTTCCAGTACCATAGCGTAAGCGTAATTTTCTCGTCGGACGGCTTCTCGCCGGCGCCGGGAAAGGAGCATCCGCTAATGGCGACAACGGCTAAAAGCAACAGTACCGGCAATCGGAACCTTGTCATCGGCAAAACCCTCCTGTGTGATGGATTTTCGAAACAGGTGTCCAAGCGAATGGGCCCGTATAGACGTTCAAGAGTTGACCCTTGTCTATTATATATGAAAGCGCATACAAACTCATGCGACGGAATTACCATCAAGAGATGAGACGGTAGTCGGAGACGTACTCGTCCTTGTCCAATGACAAAATTTAGAAAGTATTAATTTACTTGCATGGGTTGGTTTACCGCAGCGATACGGCGTGGCACGGCAACGACTTCATTACGGTCGACGGAGCAGGGGCGGCCATGTTCCGCAAACGAACGACGCCCCGGCTCTTTGCGTTTATCCAAAAAGGCTGTTCTTGATCAGCAAAGGGGAATCGTCCACGACGTCGTTTCAAACCGTTTACACCCGAATTGAGCGTCTACGTTTCCGTGATGATCCCGCCGTTTACGTGCAGCACCTGACCCGTTACGTACGAGGAATCGTCGGAAGCCAAGTAAATATAGGTCGGCGCAAGCTCAAACGGCTGAGCAGCCCGCTTCATCGGCGATTGGAGGCCAAACGTTTTGACATAATCGGCAGGGTAGGTGGATACGATGAGCGGCGTCCAGACCGGTCCCGGCGCTACCGCGTTGACGCGAATGCCTTTGTCGACGAGCTGGAGGGACAGCGACCGGGTAAAGGATACGACGGCACCTTTGGTCGATGAATAATCGACAAGCAGCGGAGCTCCGGCGTAAGCGGTGACCGACGAGGTACTGATAATCGAGCTGCCGGGCTTGAGATGGGGGAGAGCGGCCTTCGTCAAATAAAAGAACGGAAAAATATTCGTCCGGTACGTATTTTCCAGCTGTTCGTCGGTGATGTCCATAATGCTTTGCTCCGGGAATTGAACGGCTTGGTTCAGCACCAAAATATCCAGCTTGCCGAAATGGCCGAGCGTCTGCTTTACGATATCCGCGGAAAATTCCGGCCGGCGCAAATCGCCTTCGATCGGCAGGCACCTCCGCCCGTAATATTCGACGACCCGTTTGGTCAATGCCGCATCCTCGCGCTCGTTTAAGTAAACGATCGCGACATCGGCGCCCTCCTTGGCAAAGCCGACGGCGACGGCTCGCCCGATGCCGCTGTCGCCGCCCGTAATAATCGCGACTTTGCCTCTCAGCTTGCCGCTGCCGCGGTATTCGGGGTTATCGAAGATGGGCAGCGGCCGCATGGCGTATTCCATGCCCGGCTGTACATTCTGATGCTGCGGCGGGAATGTGACGGGCTTTTGCTCGCATTTCGTTTCGTAGCCGTAATAAGGGTAAGTTGGAACCATAAGATCCTCCGTTAATCCAATGATGGTATAGGATATTCACCCATGCGCCCTTTGGTGTTCCGAACCGTCTCCGCGCGCTCGAATCGGCTATGCCGATTGAGGACTCCGATCCGAAACGCAAAAAAACATCCGCACTCTTCGCCGAAGAGCGCGGATGTTTTTCGTTTTTGCCGCAGCGATCGTCTTAGATTTCGATTCCGCCTTGCTCGATCACCTGCTTGTACCAGCGATAGCTTGCTTTAGGCGTGCGCTCGAGCGTTTCAAAATCGACGTGGACGAGGCCGAACCGTTTCGTATAACCGAACGCCCATTCGAAATTGTCCATAAGGGACCATACCATATAGCCGCGAAGATCGACGCCGGACTCAAGCGCGCGATGAAGAGCGATAATATGCTTGTGCAAATAGGCCGAACGTTCCGTATCGTTCGCCGGTTCGTCGTAGCATGCGCCGTTCTCCGTAATGTAGATCGGAATCCGTCCGTACGTATTCGTAATCCAGGTCAACACGTGATAGAAGCCGTCTGCGTAAATATTCCAGTTGAAATCGGTTTTCTCGTAGCCGGAGCCGATTTCCTCGCTGTCGTACAGGTCGTTGCCCGGATTGTGGCGAACGAGGCTGCCCGTATAGTAATTGATGCCGAGGAAGTCGATTTTCTCGCTGATGACCTCCATGTCGCCCGGCACGATTTTGACATGGGCCCCCTTGGAAGCGTACCAGTCCACCGCAAGCTGCGGATATTCGCCCTTCAGGACGGGGGAGAGGAACCACTCGTTAAAGGCTGCGTTGCGCAGCGCGGCCGTCTGCACGTCTTCGGCTTTCGAGCTGTACGGCTCCCGCCATTCGGTATTCGGCGCATAACCGATTTCGCCGGCGATGCCAAGCTCGCGGAAGCGGCGAACCGTTTTGCCGTGGGCTACCAGTATATGGTGCGCGACGTCGAGCGCGGCCTGCAGATTTTTTTTGCCCGGCGCGTGGTCGCCGAAGTAGTTGGACAGAATGGAGATGCACCAAGGCTCGTTGAGCGTAATCCAATGCTTGACTTTGCCGTTCAGCTTGTTGAATACGGCTTCGCAATACGCGACAAACGCGTCGATCGTCGCTCTATTCTCCCAGCCGCCTTCGTCCTGCAGCGATTGCGGCAGATCCCAGTGGTACAGCGTGACGAACGGCTCGATGCCGTTTGCCAGCAGCTTGTCAACGAGCTCTTCATAATAGGTGAGGCCTTTCTCGTTCGCTTCGCCTCTGCCTTGCGGAACGACGCGCGGCCAAGCGATGGAGAAGCGGTACATTTTGACGCCAAGCTCCTTCAGCAGCCGGACGTCTTCGTCTACGCGGTGGTAACTGTCGCAAGCGACGTCGCCCGTATGTCCGTGCAGCACTTTGCCCGGCGTCTTGGAGAACGTGTCCCAGATGCTGGGCAGACGCCCGTCTTCGTCGAAAGCTCCTTCTATTTGATAAGCGGCGGTCGCCGTGCCCCATTTGAACGTATCGGGAAAACGTAATAATGCCATGACGATATAACCTCCAATGTTCGGAAATCTCAATAAAACCCAGTATAAAGAATAAGGCATCGATCCTCTATCACTATTCTTTCTACTTCTGGCACAATAATGACTTTCCGGCCGATCCGCTGCCATATAGGCTACGCCTGCCGTATGCCGGTTCAATCGCAAAGGGGAACCGTCCGTCCATTTTCGTTGTCCTATTAACAATGTAAGCGTTATAATAGTTTTTATCCACTTAAGAATTGACAAGTTTCCAAAGATTCTGGAAGAACAAATTCTTATTGGCGATAATGCCTGCCTTCAAACGCGGCCGATCATCATGAAATACTTCGGTAAAGGTATTTTTTCATTCCATAGGTTAATAGAAAAAGAATCGAGCAGAAACAAACTTAAAGGGGCCCGGTCATGAAGAGAAGCAAAACGTTCTACAACATCTTTATTCCGATTCTCGTGCTCGGCGTCGGACTTGTCGTCAGTTTCGGGAGCTATATTTATATCTCGACCATTCATTCCGTCGTCGAGCGGGTGGCCGACGGCAAGCAGTCGTTAATCGTCCAAATCCGCAACACGCTGGAACAAAAAATCCAGACGATCGAATATGCGTTCAGCACGTACAGCACGACCAAATCGTTTAGCGACATCATTCATAATCCGTTAACCCCGCGAGACTTCGAAGCTTACCGGGAGCTGAACACCCAGCTCAACTACATTGCGACGATGGGACTGGACGGCGGCGTCAGTTATTCGCTCATCAGCCTGGAGAAGAACTGGAAGCTTTCGGGCGGCTCCTTGTCCCGGCTGACCGAGGAGGAGCGAAGCGCTCTCTACGACAACTATATCGAGCAAAAGAGCCAGGATTTGTTCTGGGTCAAAACCGAAGACGGCATCCGCTTCGTCCAAACGCTGCCCGTATTCACCAAAAACAAGCAGGCGATTGCATTGTCCGACATCTCCTTAAGCGCGTTAAACCATACGCTTCAGTCGGAGGCGGGCATGCGCGTGTACATCCTGAACAAGCAGGGCGAGCTGCTGTATGCGGCGGAGTCCGGGGAACCGGGCCTCACAGACAGCCAGCTTAAGCAGATCGGCGAGCAAGCGGTCTTGTCGGGCGGCACGGGCGAGGTGAAGCTGAACGGAGACAGCGGAGGAGACATCACCGCGGTGTACGCCGCGTCTTCGTACAACAACTGGACTTACGTCACGGTGCTCGACCGGCAGGAAGTGACCGAAGCGCTCAAAACGACGCGAATCGGCTTGATCGTCATGGGCGTTCTGCTTATTCTGCTTATGGTCGTGGCCGCTTACGTTCTTGCCCTCCGCTTCGCGGAGCCGATCCAGAAGATCCGGAGCAAGCTGCAGCACGGCAATCAGCCGGTCGCCTCGGACGAGGTGGATTGGATTATCCGCTCGATCGATTCGATCGTCTCGGAGAAGGAGAGCATGGAAAGCTTCCTCCGCTCCGAAATGCCCAAGCTGGAAACGCAATTTATCCAGAACTTGCTGCGCGGGCGGTTGTCCCGGGAGGAAACGGACATCAGCCTGAAACGTTTCGGATACCGTTGGCCCGGCAGTCCGCAATACGCGGCCCTGCTTGTCCAGTTGGACAATTACGGCGACCGGCAGGCGTCGGACCGCGACGTGCTGCTGCTCGCGGTCAACAAAATAGCGGGAGAGATCGTACCTCCGTCCGGCCGGATGCTCCCGATCCTGCTGGACGAACGGACCCAGGCCACGATTCTCGTGTTCGGCGAGGAGGCAAGCGAGCCGGACATCCGGAAGCAGACGATCGGGTACGCGAAGCAGTTGATTCATAAAGCGAGGGAAGTGGCCAAGCTGTCGGTCAGCATCGGCATCAGCCGGACGTACGACGACTTGCTCCTGAGCAAAGAAGCGGCCGAGATGGGCAAGCAAGCGCTGCATCACCGGCTCCATCTGGGCAAGGAGTCGATTATTTTCTATGACGACATTTCGACGGTCATTGTCGTGGGAGCGGCTTTGCGCTACCCGTCCGAGCTGGAAGCCAAGCTGTTCGACGCCATCCGGCTCGGCGACGAGCTGGAGGTATCCCGGTCGTTGTACCCGTTTCTCGCCGAGGTGATGAAGCACGGCAAAAACACGATGAATTTCGAAGTGACGCTTATCCGGTTCGTAAATAATTTGATTCAGCTGGAGCAGCATATCGGAACCGACGTGCTGCTGACGCCCGACCACTCGACGCTGTACCATCGGCTGCTCGATACGCGGAATCCCGAAGAAATCGAGCGGATGCTTGTCCAGGAAGTCATACAGCCTATGGTCGGAAGCATGAAGGAGAAGACGAACCGGCAGTTCCGGTCGATCTCGGACAAGATCGCGTCCATCGTCCGCGCCGAATTCGACCGGGATCTGTCTTTGGAATCGATCAGCGAACGGCTTCATTACAGTCCGAATTATTTGAGCAGCATTTTCAAGAAGGAATACGGGATGACTTTCAGCGATTATTTGATGAATTACCGGCTCGACATCGCGAGAAAATGGCTGACCGAGACGGACATGACGATCAAAGACATCGCGGAGCGGCTGCGTTACCAGAACCCGCAAAACTTCATCCGTTCCTTCCGGAAAAAAGAGCATGTCACGCCGGGAGCATACCGCAAAGCGATGCTGGACCGGTAGCGCGCTCCGCATTGTGCGAAGCGTAAGGCGCATGGCGGCTGCAAGCACAAAAAAACCAAGCGGGCTAATGCTGCGCTATCGCGCTCGGCGGCCGCTTGGTTTTTTCGTTTACTTTTCTTCTGGTCGAGCTTGTCCGCCGGGCTCAGCCTTTGACGGCGCCCAGCAGCGCCCCTTTCGTGAAATGCTTCTGCACGAAAGGGTAGGCGATCAGCATCGGCACCGTCGCAATAACGATAACGGCCATCTTGATCGTTTGGGCGGGCGGGATGACGTCAACGGACGTGCTTTCGCCCTGCATGCCGCTCGATACGATGACGATTTGCCGCAGAAGCACTTGAAGCGGCCATTTGGCGGAATTGGTAATGTACAGGATGGCGTTCATGTAGGTGTTCCAATACGCGACGGCGTAGAAAAGGGAAAGCGTCGCGATGGAGGGCAGCGCAAGCGGCATCATAATTTTGAGAAAGACGCCGAAATCGTTGGACCCGTCAATCTTGGCCGACTCTTCCAGCCCTTCGGGAAGCGCCTGGAAGAAGTTCCGCATAATAATCAGATTGAATGCGTTGATCGCGACGGGAATAATGAGCGACCAATAGGAATCGATCAGGCCGACCGCCTTGACCACAAGAAAGGTCGGAATCATGCCGCCGCTGAACAGCATGGAGAACACGACGACGAAGTTAATGAAGTCTCTTCCGTATAAGTATTTGCGGGACAGGCCGTATGCCATCAGCGCGGTTAGCGCCATGCTGACGATTGTCCCGGCGAGGGTCGTCCCGACGGACACGGCCAATCCTTTAAATATCGTAGGCGTCGATAAAATGTACCGGTAGGCGTCAAGCGAAAAGGTAGTGGGGAAAAGTACGAATTTCTTCTCCACGACCTCCTGCGTCGAAGCGAACGAGCTCGCCAGCACGTTAACGAAAGGCAAAAGGCAAACGAGAGCAATGAGCAGCAGCAACGCATAATTGACTGCGTTAAAAACGTGGCCGCCAAACGATTCTTTCCTGTATCCCGGTTTGGACATCGGCGATTTCCTCCCTTAGTTGTCATATACATAGCCACTTTATCAGGCGCAGCGGATTCCGTATATAATCCTTCGCTACGGTGTTCGGTTAGGCGGTTCGGCGTCCCGGGAAGAGCGGCAAACGCTTCATAATCATCAGCGTGAATGATGCTCATCAGCCGCGTCAAAGCCCGCAGCGGCAAAGGGTTCGGCCGCTTGCCGTAGCAAATGATTATATACGTAACGGACGGAAACGCGATAAGCTGGCTTCGAACACGATAAGCACCAAGGAGGTTGAACGGCCGGTGAAGGAAGCAGAAAGCGCGGCGATTCCGATCAGTATGAACGCCAAAGCGGAGAAGAAGAAACGTTTATTGCACCGATTGACAAGCGTCAAACGAAACAAGCTGCTTTATTTGATGATTTTGCCAGGCTTCATTTATTTTATCGTCTTTAAGTATTTGCCGATGGGCGGGCTCATCATCTCGTTTCAGGATTACCAGCCTTATCTCGGAGTCTCGGGCAGCCCGTGGGTCGGGTTCAAACATTTCGAGCGCTTGTTTACGGAGCCGACCTTTATGATGCTGCTGCGGAACACGCTTATTTTGTTCGCTCTGAACATCGTTATTTTTTTCCCGCTGCCGATCATCTTGTCCCTGATGCTGAACGAGGTGCGGCACAAGCTGTTCAAGAGCTCGATTCAAACGATCATTTACATTCCGCACTTTATGTCCTGGGTAATCATCGTTTCGATCACTTACGTGTTCCTGAACGTCGACGGCGGCGTCCTGAACGAGCTTATCGCCAGAATGGGCGGGGAGAAGATCAGCTTTCTCACGTCGCCGGAGTGGCTCCGCACCGTCTACATCGGACAAGTCATCTGGAAGGAGCTCGGCTGGTCCACCATTATTTATTTGGCGGCGATCACCGTTGTCGACACCCAGCTTTACGAAGCGGCGGAGATGGACGGGGCGAGCCGCCTGCGGAAAACGTGGCACGTCACCCTGCCGGCGATCCGGCCCGTTATCATTACGCTGCTCATTCTGAAAATCGGCAGCACGCTTGACCTCGGCTTTGAGCACATGTATCTGCTGCTGAACTCGCTGAACCGCGAAGTCGCCGAAATTTTCGACACGTACATCTATACGGCCGGCCTTAAGAACGGGCAGCTCAGCTTCAGCACGACGGTAGGGCTGTTCAAAGGCGTTGTCGGTCTGATTCTCGTCATCTTGTCGAACAAGCTGGCCAAAAAAATGGGCGAAGACGGCGTCTATTGAGACGCCGCGCCCGCAAGGCCTGCGAAAGTGTAAATTTGAATTCATCTTCCGCTCCTCGCGGAGGAAGAAGATACCATTTTATCGAATAAAAATAAAGGGGAAATGCACATGAAACGCAATTGGGTAAAAGCGGCTTCGCTTGCGCTGGGGGCAAGCCTTCTATTAAGCGCTTGCGGCGGCGGGGCGTCGTCCGGCCAAAGCGGGGAATCCGCCGACGGCAAAACGAAAATCAGTTGGCTGAATATTCTGCACACCGCGTCGCCGCCGACCGACACCGTCCTGAACAAAATCGAGGAAATTACGAAAGCCGACATCGAGTTCTCCTGGATTCCCGACGCTTCCAAGGAAGAAAGAATCAACACGTCTCTGGCCTCCGATTCGCTTGCGGACATCGTGACGCTTACGATTCTGGACAATTCGTCCGTCCGCAACGCGCTGAAAGCCGGCGTTTTCTGGGAAGTCGGCCCGTATCTCGACGAATTCCCGAACTTGAAAGCGATCTCACAGGATACGCGCACATCGGCTTCGATCGAAGGGAAGCTGTACGGCATCCCGTTCCAGAAGCAGATCGCCCGCAACGGCGTTATTATCCGGAAAGATTGGCTTGACAAGGTTGGTCTTCCCGTACCGAAAACGACGGATGAGCTGTTCGAGGTGGCGAAGGCGTTCACCGAACAAGATCCGGACGGCAACGGCGCGAAAGACACAACCGGTTTCATGGACCGGAGCGATCTCGTGTTCGGCGCGTTCAAGACGCTTAGCTCGTACTTCGGCACTCCGTCCTATTGGAGCGTCGACGATAGCGGCAAAGTAACGCCGGAATTCGAAGACGAAGGCTACGTCAAGACGATGGATTATATGAAGGCGCTTTATGAAGGCGGTTACATTAATCAGGACTTCGCCGTTACGGCGAAAACGGACCAGCAGCAGAACTTTGCCCAAGGCAAGGCCGGCATTTACGTCGGGGCGCTGTTCGACAGCAAAAACTTGCTGAACCTGGCCAAAGGCGTGCAGGACGGCATGGAGCTCGTCATGGTGAACGACATTACGTCGACCGGCAACGAAAGCGACCGCGCGATCTGGTCTTCGGGCAACGGCATCGGCGGCTTGCTCGCCTTCCCGAAATCGGAGGTGAAGGACGAAGCCGAATTGAAGCGCCTGCTCCAGTTCGTCAACGATCTGATGTCCGAGGAAGTGTACACGCTGATGACTTACGGCATCGAAGGGGTTCATTATACGGTTGACGCAGACAAAGCGGTGACGATTAAAGATACCGACCTGTGGCAGCAGGAGGTTCAGCCGTTTGCGGCATCCCGTCCGAAGGAAACCGGGTACCAAATTCACGATGCCGATCCTTTGAAGGTGGAAGCCGACAGGCTGATCGAAGAAAACGCGAAATACGCGGTTCTGAATCCGATGTTTTCTTTGGAGTCCCCGACATATTCTTCGCAAGGCTCCGAGCTTCAGAAGACGATTACGGACGCGACGTACAAATACATCCTGGGCAAAATCGGCCTCGACGAATTTAAAGCCGCCGTCGCGAGCTGGAGAAAGGCGGGCGGGGATCAAATCATCGCCGAGTACGAAGCGGCGTATAAAGCGGTCAACGGCAAATAATCGCCGATCGTTTTCGCCTGCCTGCCGGTTTGCCCGGCGGGCAGGTTCATTCACGTATAAGGAGAGTGCCGAACAATGAAGCAATCGAGCTGGGCCGAGCGTACGGCCCGTTCCGTCATGGAGCGGACGCCAAGGCTATATGAAGGGAAAGGGTACGGGGGCAAGTGGTCTTACGATTATGCGGTTGTGCTGAAGGGTTTCGAGCTGCTGTGGAAGCGGACCGGGGAAGCGGAATATTTCCGGTATATAAAGGATAATATCGATTATTTCGTGCAGGAGGACGGTTCGATCCGCGGCTACTCCCCCGAGGAATACAACATCGACCATATCAATAACGGCAAGCTGCTGTTCCTGCTGCACAAGGAAACCGGCGAGGACAAATACCGGAAGGCGGCTGCGCTGCTGAGAAGCCAGCTGGACAACCATCCCCGGACGAGCGAGGGAGCATTTTGGCATAAGCAAATTTACCCTTACCAAATCTGGCTGGACGGTTTGTATATGGGAGCGCCTTTTTATCTGGAATGCTTGCTTGCGTACGAGAACGGGCAAGGACTGGACGACGTCGCCAGGCAGTTTATCGTGTGCGAGCGGCATACCCGGGATAAAGCGACGGGACTGCTCTACCATGCGTGGGACGAAAAGCGCGTTCAGCCTTGGTGCAACCCCGAGACCGGGTTGTCCCCGAATTTCTGGGGAAGGTCGATCGGATGGTTCTGCATGGCGCTTGCAGACACGCTGGAGCTGCTGCCGCGGGAGCACGCGGACTACGGCAAGCTCGCGGGCATCTTCGCGGAAACGCTGTTCGCCTTGCGCCGCGTGCAGGATGCCGAAACGGGCGTTTGGTATCAGGTGCTCGACCAGGGAAGCCGCAAGGGCAATTATTTGGAGGCTTCCGCATCGAGCATGTTCGCTTACGCCATCGCCAAAGGCATCCGGCTCGGGTTGCTGGGCGATGCTTGGAACGACACGCTTGACCGCGCTTTCCGGGGACTTATCGAGGAATTCGTTACGGAAACGAAGGAAGGCTGGGTGAACCTGAACAAAAACTGCCAGGTTGCGGGCCTCGGCGGGGCGGCCCGCCGCGACGGAACGTTCGCCTACTACATCAGCGAGCCGATCGTGACGAACGACCTGAAGGGAGTCGGCGCGTTCCTGCAAGCTTGCGCGGAGTACGAAAACTTGAAGCGTTCCTAAGAAGGGGAGGCATTAATCGGATGTCGGTTTTCAATATTGACGAATACGGCGCGCGCACTTCCGCGCTTGCGACCGATGCGATAACGGCGGCGATTAAGGCGGCCGCGGCGGCAGGCGGCGGAACCGTCTATGTCCCTTCCGGCGTTTACCGTACGGGATCGATCCGGCTGGAGAGCAACATTGAGCTGCGATTAAGCCCCGGCGCCGTCCTGATGTTCAGCGACGATCCGGAGCATTACCCCGCCGTCGTGTCGCGATGGGAAGGCGTGAAGAGGGAGGTGCACGCTTCTTGCATTTACGGCAGCGGTCTTACGAACGTCTCCGTTACGGGAAGCGGCAAGCTGGACGGCAGCGGCCGGGCATGGTGGGACAAAGCGCGGAACCGCCCGGACGAGCTGAAGTATCCGCGGCCGAAACTAATCAGCTTCGACGACTGCCGGAGAGTAACCGTGAAGGACGTGACGCTCGTCGATTCGCCCAGCTGGACCGTCAACCCGATCCGTTGCCGGGACGTGACGGTCGACAACGTCTCGATCTATAATCCCGCCGACTCGCCGAATACGGACGGCATCAATCCCGAGTCTTGTTCCAACGTGCGGATCAGCAATTGCCATATCGACGTCGGGGACGACTGCATCGCCATTAAGGCCGGAACCGAAGACACGGCCGAGCGCATTCCGTGCGAGAACGTCGCCGTTACGAACTGCACGATGGTTCACGGCCACGGGGGCGTCGTCATCGGCAGCGAGATGAGCGGCGATGTGCGCAACGTCGTCATTTCAAACTGCGTATTCAAGCGGACGGACAGGGGCATCCGCTTGAAATCGCGGCGGGGGCGGGGCGGAACGGTCGAGGATATACGGGTCAGCAACGTCGTTATGGAGGATGTCATCTGCCCGTTTATCCTTCATTTGTATTACTTCTGCGGGCCGCGAGGCAAAGACAAATACGTTTGGGACAAAAACCCGTATCCGGTGACGGAGGAGACGCCGCGGTTCCGCCGCGTCCATTTCGCCGACATTACGGCGCGCCGCGTTCATGCGGCAGCCGGATTCATTTACGGATTGGCCGAGCAGTACATTTCGGAGGTGACGTTCGACAACGTCGATATTTCGATGGCGGAGGACGCGACCCCCGGGCAGCCCGATATGATGGCGGGGCTTGAGGATATGAACAACCGCGGCTTCTTCGTCAGCAACGCCCGCGATATCCGTTTTCGAAACGTAACGGTTGAAAACCACGAAGGACCGGCGTTTTACATCGAAAACGGGGAAGGCGTAGAGCTTCAGGGCTGCGAGTCGCGAAATACGATTAAACCGGAGCGGCTAGTCGAGCGGGTAACGTCCAGGCCGCCGGGGGAAGCGGGTGCGGAAAAACGATGAGGAAGGAAGACGATCTGCTTGCCGTGCTGCTCGGCGATGTGCCCGAGCCCGGAGAGGTCGGCGCCCGTAAAATCGCGGAAGAGGCGCATGACGGCTACCGTCTGGAGACGCTGCTGCTGGAATGGGACGGGGAGCGAATTCCGGCCTGCGTCGCATTGCCGATGGAAGGGGAAGGCCCTTATCCGCTTGTCGTCTTTAACCATTCGCACGGCGGCAATTACGCGAACGGGCGGAACGAACTTATTCGCGGCGCTGCTTATTTGCAGCCGCCCTCGTTCTCCTAAGTCGAATTAAATTCGAGTTGTCATGACATAACCCGATCCTTCTCGAAAGGTTCGGGATATTTTTCTTTTGCCAAAGTATGACATGCCGTCAGTTATCCCATAATACCGGAATAATCAGGATGCTAGCGTTATCGTGCAGAGGAGCTGATTTTCCGGATGGAATTGTTGATTATGGTACTGATGCTGCTTATGCTTATCGGGATCTCGAATGTCATAAACCGTTTTGTGCCGTTCGTGCCGGTGCCGCTTATTCAAATCGCGCTTGGCGTTGCCGCGGCATATATCCCCGTCTTCCACCGCGTGCCCTTGAATCCGGAGCTGTTCCTCGTCTTGTTCATCGCGCCGCTGCTCTTTAACGACGGCAAAATGACGCCGCGAAACGAGCTGTGGCGGCTGAGAGTACCGATATTGCTGCTTGCGCTTGGGCTTGTATTCGCCACGATCCTTGTCGCAGGTCCGTTCATCCATTGGCTTATACCCGCCATTCCGCTGTCGGCCGCTTTTGCTTTGGCGGCGATTCTGTCTCCCACGGATGCGGTCGCGGTCGGTTCCTTATCCGGCCGGGCGAAGCTTCCCCGCAAAATTATGCGCCTCTTGGAAGGGGAGGCGCTCATGAACGACGCGTCCGGGCTGGTTGCGTTCAACTTCGCGATTGCGGCCACCGTTACCGGCTATTTTTCGCTGCCCGAAGCGATCGGCAGCTTCATCGTCGTTGCCGTCGGCGGACTGCTGATCGGCGCTTTGCTCGGTTTTGCGGTCATATGGCTGAGGCTAACGCTGCGGCGGCTTGGCATTGAGGACGTTTCCCTGCACATGCTGATCGTTATTTTGACGCCGTTCATTATTTATTTGGCCGCGGAGGAGTGCCACTTTTCCGGCATTTTGGCCGTAGTGGCCGCCGGCGTGACGCACGCGGTCGAGCGGGACCGGATGGAGTCGGCTTCGATCAAGCTGCGCGTCGTATCCGAAAGTACGTGGTCGGTCATTTTATTTTCGTTGAACGGTTTGGTTTTTGTGCTGCTTGGTCTCGAGATCCCGGACGTCGTCGGGAATATATGGAAGGATCCGCATTATCGGAACGGACAGGTGATCGGTTATATTCTCCTTATTACGGCCGTCCTTATCGCGCTGCGTTTCGTATGGGTGCTCGCCATCGAGAGGCATGCGCGGACCGCGCTGCTTACGGCCGTCTCCGGCGTCCGCGGGGCGTTGACCTTAGCCGCGGCATTTTCGACCCCAATGCTGCTTGCCGGCGGGCGCCCATTCCCCGAGCGCAATCTGATTCTCTTTATATGCGCGGGCGTTATTCTGCTTACGCTCATTCTCGCCAGCGTGCTGCTGCCGCCGCTGACCCGCGATCCGAACGAAACGACCGCACAAGCGCGGAAGAGCGAAACGGCGGAGCGCAAGGCGCGCATCCGGGCGCTGGAGGCCGGATTATGCTCGGTGCGAGAAGAGATTACGGATGACAACAAGGAGGAAGCGTTCGACCTGATCGCCGAATACAATCGCCGTATGCAGTACGCCAGATTGCAAGGGAATCCAAGATCGAAGGAAGCTTGGCGCAAAACGGTGACGCTCCGGCTCGAGGGCATTCAAGCGGAACGGAGAACCGTGGAGCGATGGGAGGCGGACAAACGCATACCGCCGGATATCGCATTGAAAGTCAATAAGTCGCTTAACCGGACGGAAGTTCTTTTGACCAACCGGCTGAATCTGAAGCTGATCGCGCTGATCGTGCGGAGAGCGTTAAGAAGGTTGTTTTCCAAGAAGCGCTTTACGCCCGGGCATCCCGGTTGGGAGCCTTATAAGGAAATGCGTCTGGAGGCCATTCGTGAAGCCGTCGCGACGTTGAAAGCGTTAAAGGACGAGGGGAACAAAGACGCCGTGCTCTCCGTCATAGCCGGATACCGGGAAATGGAGCAGCATCTGTTGAGCGGCAGAAGGCCGGGAGCCGGCTACATGGCCAAAAAACATAACGCGCTTCGCAGAGAGCTTGAACTAAAGGCGCTGCAAGCCGAACGCAATGAAATCCAAGAAATGTTCGAGCGGCGCGAGATTGACCGCACCCTGGCGGGGACGCTGCGGCTGGAGGTCAATTACCGGGAAGCCGGCTTGTTCGATTCGGAGATCGCCCACTAAAGGAAAAAGCGTTTTTACGGCGAATTGACGATTCGGGCTAAGTTCTAAGCGGATTGCTTGTCCGGTCGCGTAGGAACGATAGGATGCAAACCGTTCGCATAGGAAAGAAGAGTCGGCCTTTCGGCCGGCTTTTTCGATGTTATCCTTGGCGCACACTGCATTCAGCATTCAGGTATTTGACCGTGCTTACCTGCTTCGATATACTCATGAAACGAACAAATCTCGGGAGGCCCCTATGATACTTGTAAACGAAAAAATTAAAGCGAAAGAGGTTGCGTTAACCGGACTGAACGGAGAAGACCTTGGAATCGTGACGACTTCGGAGGCGCTTGCCCTTGCCAAACCGCAAAAAGCGGATTTGGTATGCACGTCGCTTCTCAGCAGTCCGCCGCCGTGCAAACTGGTTGCCAAAGGAACGGCCCGGCAGGAGGCCGAGAAAGAAAAGAAGGAGCGCCGTACAAGCGACGACCCCGTCAAAACGAAGGAGTTCCGTTTATCGGTACATATTGAAGAGCACGACTACGATGCAAAGCTAAACCAGATGCGCAAGCTGCTGGAATCCGGCAAAGCGGTGCAGCCGGTCGTTCGCATTCAAGGGAAGGAAGGGGAAGCGGCCCGTAAGCTGCTGGAGCGATTGGCGGCGTATTTGTCCGCGTACGGGAGGAAGGAAACGGGCTTCCAAATCAGCGGCAAACAGGCGACGGTGAAGTTTCTTCCGGTTTAAATCAAACGCCGGGAGAAGGAATGAACGGGATGATCCAAGCGGTTCGGAGTGGGAAAAGCTGCGCAAGCCGGATGCGGTGAACGACGATCTTTCGGAAATTCTTTCTTATGTAACAGCTGCGCGAGGGTAGTTCCTTTCCGGGATTGGTCTTATAATGAAAGAGATTGGGAGATTTATAGCAACCCGGTAAAGGAGCGAGTGAACGTGGCGATTATTCATTCGGTTATTTTTAGTTTGAAACACGGCAAAGGCTCACCCGAAGAAAAGCAGTTTCTCGAGGACGGAAGGACTAAGCTTAGCTCGATCCCGGCGGTTAAAGACTTTCGGGTGTTCCGGCAAGTAAGTCCAAAGAACGATTACGATTTCGGCTTTTCCATGACTTTTGAAAGCGAAGCGGATTACGAAGCTTACAACGTCCATCCCATACATGCCGATTTCGTGGCAAACCGGTGGAAGAAAGAAGTCGAGCGGTTTCTGGAAATCGATTACAACGAGATTTAACGGAGTATGAGGTGCATAGCTGCACCGTATGAAGCGTAACGGCGCCGTTTTGCTCAATGTGGTGCAGCTTTGCACCGTATGGGAGCAACGGCGCCGTTCTTGCTTGTTCTAATTATAAGCCGATCGTGATTGCGATACGCTCTTCGGAGGGCAGCCATTCGACTTTGGCTCCAAGCTTTTCGCTAATAAAACGAAGTGGCAAATAGAGGGTGCCGTTTACGTTAAACGGTTGGTTGTCCAATTGTACGGCTTCGTTATTCAGCGTCACCTGGCCGGTTTTGACGTTAACGCCGATAGCGACAGGCTGATCCCCGGAGCTTGTTACGGTAGCCGTCTTTGTCGGTTCGTCGTATTTAATGACGGCCCCGAGCTGTTCGAAAACGGAGCGGAGCGGAACGAAATTTTGGCCGTTTCGCGTAATGACCCCTGTCGGAAGAGCGGCGTCTTGGCCGTTAATGGAGACGGCTATCGGGCGCTGGACGGGAACGGGCGTCGTCTCAAAAACTTCGAATCCGCCGTTTCCGAGCTCGCCGTGTTTGCCGTAGCCCCAGCCCCAAAGCGTGCCGTCCGTCCGCTGCATGATGACGTGCCGGTATCCGCTTTCCAGACCCGCGATGTCTTTGGCTAGCAGCTCGAAGGCCGCGTTTGCGGGCATCTTTTCCCGTTCGATGGAAGCGGTATACACGGTATTGGCTTGAGTCAACGCGACGATGGACCGCTCAACGATAACAGCCTTTTTCACCTTCGATATACCCGTCAACAGGACAGGATCGGTATTTTTGTGGTATGTCGTGCCGTCGGAGAAGCCCGTAATCGTTTCTCCCCGGAACCAGAGCCGGCCTTGACCGTCGATGGCAAGCATAGCGCCGCTATTTCCCCAAATGCTTCGTACGCCGCTAAGACCTTTAATCTGAGATGCCTGCGCCGAGCTTTTGCCGGTAACCCCCTGCTGCAGCTCCCAAACGGTGCCGTCCTGCTTCAAGGCGATATCTCCGTCGATTTGCACGATGCCGCTTAACGGCTGTACCTGAGCAAAGCCGCTCAAGGAATCGTTACCCGTCCAAACGGTGCCGTCATCCTTCAGAAAAGCGTAATGGCTGTTGTATTCCTGGTCCCAATACGACTCGACGCTCTTTACCCGATCGATGCCGGCGACAGGCTTAAACCGCGAAAGATCGCCGTCCGACTCGGCTGCAAACACTTGGCCCGCTTCGTTCGCTACAACGTCCTCGTCGCTGTCGACGACACCGTCGACGCCTTCAACGGGCAATGCGTTTAATTTGCCTGTTTGGGGATCGGACTGCCATAGCCAGACCGTATCGTCGTTCTTGCGCACCAATCCGCTGTCGAAAGACTGCTGAGCGCCGGTAAGTCCCGGCACCGCAGTCGGAACGGCGCGATCGTTTCCCCATACCCATAAAGTGCCGTCCTTTTTAATTAAGGAGGTTGCACCAAACGATGCGATGCTGCCCGATTGCGCTTCTTCTGCCGAAGCCATTCCCGCGTTTCCCGCCAGGGACAAGGCGATAGCGGCCGTAATGATCATGTTTGTTCTTTTCATCCGATTGAAGTCTCCTTTTCTTGCAACGATTGCGGCATGTAACGCCGGTTGGAAAATTATAGGCTTCTTCTAGACGAGCCAGCGCTTAAAAAGGTTGCTTAAAGATTCGTTTTACCTTTTGCGAATCGTACGCAAACACCCCCGGCTTCGACGGAAGCCGGGGGTGTTACGTTGTTTTTAGGCCGCTATGTCGCTCTGCGCAATCGCTCGCCGCTCCGAGAGATAAGAGGCCGTTCCGATCGCAAGGGCAAGGCCGATCAGAATAGCGCCCACCCACGGCAGCGAAGCGAGGGAGAGGTGCGTAATGACCCATCCGCCAATGAAGGCGCCCGCTGCGTTGCCCAGATTGCCGGCGGAATGGCTTGAGGTGGAAGCCAGTGCCGGAGCCGCCTTGGCTGCGTTCATAATCCGGACCTGAAGTCCCGGCATGACGGCAAAGGAACCCGCCCCCCAGACAAAAATCGTCGCCACAGCGAGAACCGGATGATAAATCGTAAATGTCAGAAGCGTCAGCGTGACCACCAGAACGACATAGATGCCGATAATCGAAGGCATCAGCTTCCAGTCGGCCAGCTTGCCGCCGACGATGTTGCCGATCGTGACGCCGATGCCGAACAATACCAGTATCCAAGTGACGCTATGCTCGGCAACGCCCGTTACTTGAACAAGCAGCGGCGTAATATACGTAAAGACGGCGAACAATCCGGCGTTGCCGAGCGCGCCGATCAGCAGAAACAGAAGCAGCTTGGGGCTGATCAGCGCTTGGAGCTGCTGGCCGAGGCTCGCCGGCTTCTCCAAAGGCAGACGCGGAATAAGAACGAGAATGCCGATCAGGGCAAGCACCCCCATGACGGCAATCGCGGCGAAGGACGCCCTCCAGCCCATGTTTTGACCGATATAGGTTCCGAGCGGGACACCCAATATATTGGCAATCGTCAACCCGGCCATCATAACGGAAACGGCGCCCGCCCGTTTATCCGGACGGACCAAGTTGGACGCGATCACCGCGCCCACGCCAAAAAACGTTCCGTGCGTTAACGCCGTTATAATCCGTGCGGCCATGAGAACCGCATAGTTTGGAGCAAATTCGGAAATGCCGTTTCCGAGAATAAAAAGCCCCATAAGCAGGCATAACAGTTTTTTTTGCGGGATGCGGTTCGTCATTACGGTCAGGATGGGAGCTCCGACGGCTACGCCAAGGGCGTACATCGTGATAAGCTGGCCCGCCGCGGAAATGGTCACATTCAAATCTTCGGCTACATTAGGCAAAATCCCCATAATGACAAATTCGGTCATGCCGATGGCGAATGCGCCGATCGTTAATGAAAGCAGCGATATCGGGAACCGCTCCTTGGCCGTTTTGTTTCTCGTTTGCTGCGCTAATTCCATGGTGCAATCCATCAAACCTTTCCGAAGTCAAAATAAATTTTAAGCATTCCGGAGACCTACTCGCCGAATAGGCTTCGGTTTAAGCTTTATCTATTATTAAGTTTGAACAAGGATTAATCAACCTTTTTATTTTTAGAATATATGTTCGCATTTCGGAAGGAATTGGTTAGCCGATAGCGAAATAGAAGGTCATGAAATATTATCCATCCATTGGAGAAGAGACAGACGGGGAATGGATCCAAATTTAATCGGAGGTGCAAGGATGTACGTTGATATTATCGAAATGCCCGAGCTGAAAGCGGCCGTATTGGAGATTCCGAGAGACGGAGGCGAAGTGCGCAAAGCATGGAAAAAGGTTTCGGATCTGCTCGGCGGTCACTCCGCCGTGCAAGACCCGGATAACGGCTATGTATTTATCCCCGAGTGGCAGTGGGCGACGGAAGTGACGACGTTGTGGGTAGGGATGCTCGTCAGCGGCTTTGAAGGGCTTCCGGACGGTTTGGCCCAGGTGACGATACCGGCCAAGCGGTTTGCGCGGCTCCGTGTGAAAGGCGACCGTAAACAGATGGAGCAGTGTTACGGCTATTTATTCGAGTGGTTCGATAAAAGCCCCCACCGCCGCGACGTTCGCGAAGGTTCGCTTGGTTTTGAAAAAAACGCCCTGCACCCGGTCAATCCGTTCGACATTCCGGCAGACGAAATCAACGAGTTCGATTTTTATATCCATGCGCCTCTGATCGAGCCAGCCGAGTCATCCGATCCGTATTCGGGAATTATCAGTGTCGAAGTGAAGGAAGCGGGCCCGCGGAGAATCGTTGGCGTTGAAGCGTTTATCGACCGCAACTTGGTACAAGCGCATCAAGCCGTGCCGGAATTATGGCAGCGCATCATGCCGCGATTGAAAGAAGTCGGCAGCGTCAAAGCTCCGTTCGCGACGTTCGGGCTTTACGGCTATGAGCCGCCGTTTGGACCGGGGCAGAACTTCCGGTATTTAGCTGGCGTTGAAAGCGCCCCGCATTCCAGCGAGCCGCTGCCCGACGGCATGGCCGACCGGGTTATTCCGGGGGGCGAATTTGTGACCGTAACCTATAAAGGCACGGCAAGCGGCCTGGAGCAAACGTGGAACTATTTTCATCAAGTATGGTTCCCGCTTCAAACCGACTATGACGCAATCGACGAATTTGAGTTCGAGCGGCATGACGGACGGTTCCAAGGGACGGACAACGAGCAATCCGTCATGGAAATGCATTTTCCGGTGAAACGGAGAGTTCAGGAGCGGCGGCTTACGGACAAAATCGTCGTAGACGAGAAAGGCAGGCACCTGCTGCAGGATTTGAGAAACGAGAATATCCGTATGGCCAGCTTCCAGGGTTCAAGCTTTCATGGCATCGATATGAGGGATACGGCGCTTCGGTATGTCAATTTCGTCCATTCGGAGTGGGAGCATATTTATTTCGCGGGCGTGCATATTCGGAGCATCCAGATGGGCGGCACCGTATTCGAAGATATAAGGAGGCCGGAAGCGCCAATGAGCCGGCTTGACGCGGAACCGGGCACGGACGGCTGGGTTAACGTAGAACCGGTCGTCTTTCGGAACAGCGACCTAAGCACAGGCCGCTTCGAGAACTGCGACTTGAGCGGCGTTCAGCTGAACGGATGCCGGTTGGACGGCATGACGATTGACGGCATCCCGGTTACCGAGCTGCTGGATGATTACTTGAAGCGGAAGGAAGCTTAATTGAACAGCACAGCCGGGCTTCCGGGGAAGTCCGGCTGTTCATTTTGAAGGAAAGAGGAATGCCGGTATGGATGGAAGGTGAAGCCGAAGGCCGCGCAGGAGTTTATAGGGAGGAAAACTTTGCATCAAGCAGCAGCCTGTATTAGACTGAGCAATATAGAAGACAGAGGACGGGAATAAAAAGAATGGTGTCATTCGAACAATTGACGGAATACTGTTTATCGCGCAAAGGAGCGGTGAAGGATTATCCGTTTGGCCCGGAGCCGTTGGTCATGAAGGTAGGAGGCAAAATGTTCGCGCTGCTGTCCGAAAGCGGCGGACAAGCTTCGATATCGCTCAAGTGCGAGCCTGGTCGAGCTGCTGCGCGGCCAATACGAAGCGGTTATACCATTTGAACAAACGGCATTGGAATACGGTAACGGCGGATAACACGATTCCGGCCGATGAGCTGCAATGGATGATCGACCACTCTTATCGGCTTGTGGCGGGGGGCTTGAAGTAAGCGGTTCGGGAAGAGCTTGGACTGCTAATTGATAACGGAAAGAAAGCGAGGAAGCTATCATGACGACCATTGACAAAATCGCTTGGATTCATCTCGAAAACGGAAAATTGTTGTGCGCGCGGTCCAAAGGCAAATCGATCTATTATATTCCCGGAGGCAAAAGGGAGCCCGGCGAATCGGATGAGCAAACGCTGGTCCGGGAAATCGAAGAAGAGCTGTCGGTTCGGATCAAGCCGGTGACGATAACCCATTATGGCACGTTCGAAGCGCAAGCGGACGGAAAGGCGGAAGGGGTTCGCGTCAAGATAAGCTGCTTTACGGGGCAATACGAAGGAACGATAAATCCCGCCTCGGAGATCGAAGAGCTGGCGTGGCTCGGTTACGGCGATATCGACCGCGTCTCCGAGGCCAGCCGGCTCATTTTCGAACGGCTGCGTGCGGACGGTTTGCTCAATTGACGCGTTACGCCAAGCAGCTTAACCGCCTTCTTTGGGAGGCGGTTAAGCTGCTTTTCCGGCACAATGCCCGTTATTTTATTCACAGCATAAAAGGCCTTGTCCGGATTCGAGGCTTGATTTTAAACTGGCGAGCATATCCGTCCATGCGGCTGCATGCCATTCCCGGGCCCGATTCCAATCCGGGGACGCTTTCCAGCCCTTGTGCGTGAGCGTTACGATCGTGCCTTCTTCTCCGGGCTCAAACGAAACTTCAACGAAGGTAAGCTCCCCGCGGTTGATAATATCGGCAAAAGGATCGGGTCCTTTCCATTCGAAGACAAGCGATTTAGGTTTGTCGATGTGAAGAATGGTACAACCTTTTGTACTCATGGAATCCCGGTTCTCCGGGTTAAAATAAAGCTCGAATTTGCCGCCTATTTTCGGTTCGATTACGGCAGCCGGAGCAAACCACTCGGTTATCCGGTCCGGTTCGGTCCACGCCCGCCAAACTAGGGAAACGTCGGCGGCAATCGCAACTTGTCGAATGATGTCCATGACCATAATTCCTTTCTTCTATCGGCTTATCTATGGCTACTTCGCTTTTCATTATAACGCGCGTTTCCAGTTGCAAATTCTTCTACTTTGCTTTGTTGTTCCGTATTTTCTCAAATAATAACAGAGGCAGGTTGACGACGATCGGCGGGTCATAC
This sequence comes from Paenibacillus thailandensis, assembly GCF_042685365.1. Taxonomy (NCBI): domain Bacteria; kingdom Bacillati; phylum Bacillota; class Bacilli; order Caryophanales; family Paenibacillaceae; genus Paenibacillus; species Paenibacillus thailandensis. The sequence goes on from NZ_JBHUMY010000006.1 coordinate 398,732, forward strand.
GGCAGAGGCTCCCTTAAGGTTACGGTGACTTTGAGATCCGACGTTTCATGAATGTGCAAAGGCTCGTCCAGCTTGCAGCGCAGCGTATGATGGAGAAGAAAATAATCCCGGGGATTACGGCTCCACGGAACGCCTGCCGCAAGCAAATAATACGTGCCGAGGGGAATGCCGCTTATAACCGCCGTTCCGTTGTTTTGATTAATGGCTGTGCCGGCGACAGGCTTCTGATCCGGGACCGCCCTCGGAAACAATCCGACATATACGATACCTCGAAACGAAAGGGGAGCTTCAATTCGGCATTGAACTCGCGGCAATGAACTGTTCGTATCCATTGCCCAGTCGATACGTCGATCCTTGTATTGGTTAACGAAACGAAAAAGCATTTCGACCGATGACAGAAAACGCTTGGGGGACACCCCGACAAATTGCTTAAAGCGGGTAACGAATGTGCCCGTGCTGGACAGACCGATGCTCATTCCGATTTTGACGAGCAAGGAGGGGTGCTTCAGCAGCTCATTCTTGCCGGATTCCATTCGGAGAGCGGATAAATATTGCCTGACCGATATTCCCGTTACATCTTTAAATATGCGTGAGAAATGAAAGGTGCTGTATCCGACCCGATTTGCCAGCTGCTCGGTCGTGATCCGTTCGTCGAGATGTTGTTTCATGTATTGTATCGTTTGTTCGACGGCCATCGAATGTTTGGTATTCATTCTGATCACCAACTTTATACCCGTTCGAGGGGACGATATGGTTCCGCCGGAAGGCTAATACGGACAGGATCCCCGACCCGGACTTCTCCCCCGGTCAGCACGATACCCATAACCCCGGCTTTTCGGACGAGGTTTCCGCTATCATCCCGGTCTAAAACCGCACTCAACAGTCCGGATTGGAAATGATCGATTTGTGCGCAAGGATTGCGCAGTCCCGTAATTTCGATAACCGCCGTCCGGCCGATATAAAGCTTTGAATTTGTTGGCAGTCCGAGCAAATCGATGCCGCGCGTTGTAATGTTTTCGCCTAGCTGTCCGGGCTCGACGCGAAAACCTGCATCCCGCAGTTCGTCGAATAACTCCGAGTGTATAAGATGAACCTGGCGAAGATTCGGTTGATTCGGATTTTGCGCTACGCGGGAACGATGCTTTACGGTCTTTCCCATGTGCGCATCGTCCTCCACTCCTAGGCCGGCGAGGAGCGTAATAGCTTCGAAGGTTTGTTTACTAAAGGTATGCGTTGCGCTGCGGCTGACCGATAGCACTTTTCCGGTCTGAAGTTCAAGACTGTTTGCCATTTATAACACTTCCTCTCCGATATTAAAAATAGCCGTAGAGTTTATTCGACGTTTGATTTTTATATTCCTTGCATTTCGTGAAAGCGCGAGGGAATCGATTGTGCTTGGGCGGTATCCTACGGCTTTGTATGAGTACGATGTAAGCCGTTTAAAAGCGCTAATTCGTTTGCTTGGTATGTTTGGCGCGCGAAGCTTGTTTGTTCCCTTCGTTTGCAGCACCCTTGGGTTTCGAACTGCCGTTGGCGCCGCTGCCGCCGTTCGTGCCATTGGTACCGCCGGCATTGTTCATGCCGTTAACGCCGTTTACCGTCGTAGTCGCAATATTGATCGTTTTTACGTTTCCGAAAATGATGGTACCCCCGTTATTTTCAATAATAATCCTACCGATTGAGCACCCCATGAATGCGTCTTCTCCTTCCTAGGCAAGACATGTTTCTATTATTCTATGAATAAAACATAGATTCGTATTGGCTATTCGCAGCGTGACGTCAGCCTTTTTTTCCGGAAATTGACTTTTGCTGCGGAAGGTGTATACTGAATGGTGTATGACTAATTTTTGGATATGAGGTGGAAGGAGTATGTTCTTTTTATCGACTGTTCTTGTTCGGAAAATGGCTTAAACGGGATAGGTCTGCCCATTTTTAACGTTAAGCCAACCGAAGAACAGCGATAAGAACATCTTTCCTGAAATATCGTTCGCGGGAACGAGTAAGGCGGGTTTGTTCGCTTTACTCGTTTTTTTTTCGCCGCATAAGATTTAAAGAGGCTTCATCGGATAGCGCAAATCCGAATTCTATGGAATGCCTCCGATTTTGATTTCTATATTTTGACGACGCCGTCCGTCCGGATGGCGCTTGTCGCCGCAGGCAAGAGCGTTTTTTGCTGTGCTCCGGTTGGCTTCGACGAAGAAGCTAAAAGGAGAGAGCTCAATGAGTATTGTAACGATGAACGATATCACTCACGGTTTTACGGATAAAACGATTTTTCGCAACGTCAAGCTTCGCCTGAACCGGGGCGAGCATGCCGGGCTCGTCGGCAGCAACGGCACGGGCAAATCGACGCTGCTGCGGATGCTGTCCGGAACGCTGCTGCCGGATGCCGGCTCGATCGATTGGCTGCCGGGCATTCGGATCGGATATTTGCGTCAGCATGCCGAGCTTCGCGCCGGATCGACGGTACGGCAAAACCTGCAGGAGGCGTTCGCCCCATTATATGAAGCGGAACGAAGAATCCAGGAGATCGCGGAGCAGCTTCGCGAACCTGCCGGCAATGGGGAAAAGCTGCTCCATCGGCTCGGCGAGCTTCAGAATCGTCTGGAAGTTTCGGGATTCTACGAGCTGGATGCAAAAGTGGAAGAAGTAGCGGCCGGGCTTGGCCTAACGGCAATCGGGCTTGAGCGGGACGTCGGCAGGCTGAGCGGCGGACAGCGGACGAAGCTGCTGCTCGGAAGGCTGCTGCTGGAGCAGCCCGACGTGCTGCTGCTTGACGAACCGACCAACTATTTGGACGAAGCGCATATCGAGTGGCTGATAGCATATTTGAAGCGTTACGAGAACGCATATGTTGTCGTCTCGCACGACGAACGGTTTCTGAACGAAGTGACCTCGATCATTTTCCATTTGGAGCATCAGCAGCTGAAGCGGTATGCAGGCAATTATACGGCTTTTCGAACGCTGTACGAACAAAGCAAGCGGCAAGCCGAAGCCGCATACGAGCGCCAACGGCAGGAGATCGGCAGGCTGGAGAGCTTCATTCAGAAAAACCGCATCCGGAAAGCGAAGCAAGCCAAAAGCCGGGAGAAAGCGTTGGAACGGATGGAAAAGATCGAGCGGCCGCTTCCGGCCGCGAAACCGCGCTTCGCGTTTTCGGTTTGTTCCGAACCCGTTCCGAAAGTGATGGAAGCCAAGGGCATTCAGATCGGTTATTCCGCACCGCTGTTCGCTCCACGGGATTTGCTCGTTCGGCGGGGAGACAAAATTGCCGTCGTGGGCAGCAACGGAATCGGCAAAACGACCGTTCTACGGACTTTGCTTAAGCTTGTCCAGCCGTTAAGCGGAACAGTCCGAATAGGCGAGCGTGTTCAAGTCGGCTATTACGCGCAGGAGGACGGCTTCACCGGTCGAACGCCGCTGGAGCTGGTCGCAGAGCTCCGGCCGGATCTTTCCTTGAAGGAGATTCGGAAGACGCTGGCGATCGCCGGCCTTAAGGAGCAGCATATCAGGCGCCCGGTTCGTACGCTAAGCGGCGGGGAACAAGCAAAGGTCCGCCTCGCCGGCCTTATGCTTAGCCGATGCAATGTGCTCGTGTTGGATGAGCCGACCAACCATCTGGACGTGCCCGCCAAGGAAGCGCTCGCTGCAGCGCTGTCGGATTACGGCGGAACGGTCGTGCTGGTGTCGCACGAACCGGAGTTTTACAAGGAATGGGCGACGGACATATGGGAAGTGGAGAAGTGGAAGTAATGGCGGAAGAGACAACGATGGAGGGATCGCGGTGAAACCGATTCAAACGAGTAAAAAAGCGCTTAGACGGCTGCTGCTGGAAAAGCAGCGGCTGCTGCGTCCGCGCGTGGAGCCGGTCCGCTCCCCGCAAGAGCTTAGGCGGAAAGTCATGGGAGTGATCCGGGAGCTGGAGTGCATTCAGATCGATCCGGTATCCGCGGTTCGCCCGAACCAGCATTTGGTGTTGGCGGCCCGGGTTGACGGGTATCGACCGGACGCCTTGCTAGAACTGCTTCGCGAGAACGAAGTGTTCGAATATTTCGCTAACGCCGCGTGCGTCATTCCGATGGAAGACTATCCGTTGTTTGAACCGGTCCGCGCACGAATGCGGAGCCATACGGAGGCTTCGCTCGATGCGCTTCGTCCGGTCGTCGAAGAAGTGCTGCATCGGTTGGAAACCGAAGGGCCGCTTCCGGCGAAAGCGTTCGAGTCCGAGATAAAGGTGCACGGTTATTGGGATAACGTGAGTGCCAAGACGAAAGCGACTTCGCACGCGCTTAATTTGCTCGCCGATGCGGCCCGAATCCGAATCGTGGGACGTGAAGGGAATCAGCGGTTGTTCGCCTTAGCCTCCCGCAGCGTCCCTTATGATCTTCTGCTCTCCGCAGAGCAAATGGATATGGAAGAGTCCGCAAACGCTTTGCTGCGCAAATATTTCCGGGCATACGGCGTCTTTGAGCCGAGCGATCCGCGGCTAGGCTGGCAAAGGCTTAATGCGGCGCAGCGAAAAGAGGCGATTAACCGTTACGTCAACGGCGGAGAGCTTGCCGAGGTTGAAGCCGATGGAGTGAAGCATCCCTATTATGTGTTGGCGGCGGACGTCGAACGGTTATACGCGCATATGGACGAAGCGGAGAAGGAGCGCGCCGCCGATGACGCAGCGCTGCCGATCACGTTTCTGCCGCCGCTGGACAATCTGCTATGGAGCCGCAAAAGGCTGGAGGAATTGTTCGATTTCGAATACCGTTGGGAGATTTACACTCCGGCGGTCAAACGCCGATACGGCTATTACGCGATGCCGATCCTTGCCGGCGACCGTTTAATCGGACGAATGGATCCGAGGCTCGATTCGAAAAACAAACATCTTTCCGTACAATTATTGCAAATTGAACCGGGAGTCGCTCGCTCATCCGCACTGGAGACAAACATTAGGGAGGCGCTGCAGTCGTTTGCCTTTATGCATGGGGCGGAAACGGTTTCCGTCGAGCAGTATCGCTGGGAATAAGCTTTTCCGAAGCTTTTGGCAAAATCGATCCGCAACGCTAAAAAGAGGCGCCCCTCGGGCGCCTCTTTTTCTATTTGGACTGAATGGACTGAAGATAATCGGCAAGCCGTTCCCAAGTCTGGTTCATGCCGGCGACGACCATGTTGAGCGAATTCCGCAGCGCTTCCGGCGATGCGTATTCGGCGCGGTTCACGACCTTCGTTGCGCCGTCCTCCTCATGGAATCCGAGCGTAATGAGCAATCCCGGAGCTTCGGGGTCGATATGGCCTTCCTCATCGGAGAAATAGTCGTTATAAACAAGCTGTTCGGGTTCGTTAATTTCCCGGTAAATCGCTTTGCCCCACGATTTCACCGTTCCGTCCGGAGACTCCATGCAGTAATGCCAGCTGCCGCCCGGATGCAATTCGACCTTGCATACCGGAACCGTCCAGCCCGCCGGTCCCCACCACCGGGCTAGATGCTCCGCTTTCGTATACGCTTCGTATACAAGCTCTCTCGGGGCGTCGAATTTGCGCTCCAAATAAAGAATATGGCCTTCCGTCTTCGCCGTAATCGGGCTTTGCGCTTTTTTGCGCCGGGATAACAGTTTTTTTCGCATAAAAGACATTTCCCTTCTATTCGTTCAATCGTCGCATTCAATATACAGGACAATGCGATAATCGCGCAAGCGGTCCGTATCGCCTGCCGGCCCGTTTGAAACAAAGGTCAGCCCGTATTCGTCAAAGAAGAAGAGATTCATTTCAGATGTTGCGCCCTTACTTTGAAAGAAAGGAGCTGAGCCGCGTGATCGGCAAAATTTCGCGTATGCTAATCATGCTGCTGTTCGTCACGGCGCTCGTTTCGTGCGGGCAAGGGAACGTCCAACCGGCAGCGGCGCCCGGAGTGCAAGCCACTCCTTCGCCTTCCCCCGATGAGCCTGATGAGGAAGGGATTCAAGTGATCGACGGCGGTTATATCGTGTCCAAAGGGAAGGAGGGATGGCTGGTTACCGCCTATGCCAAGCGGGACGGCACCCCGTACGTCGACGCGTTTTGGTTCAGCGTAAACGATCATACCCGATTGCTGGACGCGGACGGGATATCGGTCGGCACCGATCATTTCGACATCGGCTCTCATGTGCAGGTCTGGTCTACGGGTTTGATTGAAGAGTCCTATCCCTCAAGGACGACGGCTTCGCAGATTCGGATGATCGAAGAGCAAGCTGCCGATGCGCCGAGACTTGAAATAAGCGAGGAGGAGGCTTCAAAAGCTGCGCTTCAATGGAAATCGGACGAGGAACAATCCGCTTTTCGGACGATTAAACATATCTCGCTGGATGAGTCCAAATCCTATTGGGACGTAGAGCTTGTCCAATTTGAGAACGCGGGGCAGTGGTCGCATATTAGGGTCGATGCCGTCTCCGGAGCGGTTACGGCGGTATCGGTCGCGGAGAACGACGCTTTGCGCCTGTTTGCTCCGAAGGCGGGGGAAGAGGCCGGGACATCTTTTACCGTCGAAGGCGAAGCGCGAGTATTCGAAGCCTCGTTTGGCTGGACGCTGGAGGACGGTCACAATATATTGGCGGAAGGACATGCAATGGCCGATGAAGGGGCTCCGGCTTGGGGGAAGTTCCGGTTCGAGGTGAATTACCGGGAAGCTTCGCAGCGGCATCTTTTGTTGTTTTTGTATACGGAAAGCGCCAAAGACGGCAGTAAAGAGCATTCGATAATCGTTCCGTTGAAGGCTCCGGAGGAGCTTATTCGCTACGATTAACCGAAACGGGGCGCGGGGCGCGATTCTCATAGACGGAAAAAGCCGCGGAGGAGAACATCCGATTCCGCGGCTTTTTTTGTTGTTTAGGAAATTGTGCGAAGCTATTCTGTTATTCGGAGCCCCCAAAAGGAATAGGAATTCGCTGCAAAGCTTCGCTTCACTTTTGGGGGATTTGTTCCTAATGGACGTATTTGCCGTGCCGGGGCACCGCGATCCGGTCGAAATCCCGGGCAAGCTTGCCGAGACCGTCGGATAACGTATCGCCGCCGACCGGAACGCCGTGTCCGGTGACGGCCGTCGCCGGTTTCAGCGCTTCCAGCTTCCGGACGGATTCTCCGGCGGCGATCCAGTCTGTCGTCAAGTAGCGGGGAGGGCCGCTGATTTCGAGGTCCTGCATATACACCTTGTATAGCGATTCCTGCTTGACCGCCACAAACGCGTCGCCCGCGATGAGCGTCCGGTCGCTCTCCCGAAACAACGAAATATGGCCCGGCGTATGCCCGGGCGTATGGATCCAGCGCCACTCCGACAGGAAGGGGACCGAATAATCCTGAGGGAGCGGCTTTACATGCGCGCCCAGATCGACGGGCGAAACCGGAAACATCGGAGAAAGCTTCGCGACCAGCCCGCCTTCGACGGAAGGATCGGGTTCGGGATAGCTTTGCTTTCCGGTTAAGTAAGGCAGCTCGGCCTCATGCGCGTATACCGGCACTTTCCAGTGCTCGGCCAGATCGACCACCGCGCCGACATGATCGAAATGGCCGTGCGTCAGCACGATGCAGGCGGGACCGGCGCTGCGGCCGAACCGTTCTTCGGCCGCGCCGATAATTTTGTCGGCCGATTCGGGCATGCCTGCATCTACAAGCACCCAGCCGCTATGGTCCGGAAATCCGACGAAGCACACATTGACAATTTGAATGGTATGGCAATAAACGCCCCGGGCCGCCAACCATTCCTTTCCGCTGTTTACCGATGTGACGGGAAGATAGCGGTAATCCTCGCCGTAGCTCGTTTGTTGATCCATTACTGACGTATCCCTCGCTTATCGTCTTCGTTTTCGAATCGGACATAGGTTGCCCATTGTTGATGCCCGCAAATCAAACTTGGTTTATTTGGGCGGGATATGGGAAACGATGGATTAGCATGGAAGTGTGACGCCAAAGCGGGACGCTAGAAGCATATCGGCAAGGAGGAATAGCGTGAAGGAGAATAACCCGGATAGCCGCAAAATTGGCGGATTGCGTGACGTGTACTCGGGCAGGAACGCATGGGCAGGCGTTCTCGGAGGGCTCGGTCTGGTCGCGTTTATCGACGAAGCGGTCTTTCATCAGCTGCTGCATTGGCATCATTTCTACGACAAGTCCACAACGGCCGCAGGCCTCGTTTCGGACGGCCTGTTCCATGCTTTCAACTGGTTCGCTACCGTAACCAGCATGTTTATGGTAGGCGATCTTCGCAGACGGAACGCTTTTTGGCCGAAGCGATGGGGAGGCGGCGTCCTGGTCGGTGCGGGAGGATTCCAGCTGTACGACGGGATCGTCCAGCATAAGCTGATGAGGCTGCATCAAATCCGTTATGTGGACGACGTTATCGTTTGCGATATCGTATGGAACGTTCTCGCCGCCGTTCTACTGTTAATCGGAATCGGACTGCTTGCGGGAGGCCGGCGCAATAAGCAAACGGATCCTTCCCGCCGCCCCGCCCATGATTCTGTCTGACCTCGTACGTCATGCCGGCCACCCCTCCGGAATTCCTTCTGCCGGCTTCATGCGGACGACGTTTATCCTGCTTCCGTTTCTATTGGCCTCGGCCGTATATTTATTTGCCGCGATTCGTTCTTCCCGCCGGTTCCGGCCTTGGCCCCGTTCGCGGGCTTTATGCTGGATTACGGGCCAGCTTATCGCAGCTTTCTCGGCCGTTTATTCCTTATCGGATGGGCACTTCGGCCATTTTGCCGCCCATACCGTTGTGCACCTTCTCATCGGCATGCTGGCTCCCTTGCTGATGGCGCTTGCCTCGCCGGGCACTCTTGCGCTGCGAACTCTGAATGTGAAGCAAGCGCGCCGTCTCGCCCTTCTGTTAAAAAGCATTCCGCTCCGTCTTGCCGTGCATCCCGTCGTTACGGCCGCTCTGAACATCGGAGGAATGGCCGCGTTATATACAACAGGGCTTTACGAATCCATGTGCCACAGCCTACTTTTGCATATTGTCGTTCACTTTCATTTCTTGGCCGCGGGTTATTTGTTCGCGGCGTCGATCGTTTACAGAGACCCGATTGCCCACCGGCACTCGTTCGCTTATCGGGCGGCCGTACTGATGTTGGCCGTCGCCGCGCACAGTATCGCAGCCAAATATGTATACGTCCATCCGCCGGCAGGCGTAGCGGCGCAAGACGGCCGGCTCGGCGGCATGCTGATGTATTACGGGGGCGACGCCGTCGAAATCGCCCTTATGGTTTTGCTCTGCAGCGAACGGTTCAAAGCGTCCCGGAATCGAACCTTGTTGGACATACAAACCGCGTCCCCCGAATAAATTGTACAGGCAGGCAATAGCCTGTACGCCGAAATCCGGGAGGATTTATTTTTGTCCGTTCTTTTTGGCTATTTTTTGTTCGGCCTTTCGTTATCGGCGCCGATCGGTCCGATAAACGCGGCCCAACTCGACATGGGGCTGAAGCGCGGGTTTGCGCACGCCTGGCTTGTCGGGATCGGAGCTATGTGCGCGGATATCCTTTATATGCTGCTTGTTTATTTCGGATTCGTCCATTTTGTCACGCTGCCGTTCGTCAAGACGTTTCTATGGCTGTTCGGCTCTTTTGTCCTGCTGTACACGGGTTTTGAAAGCTTGTTCGCCCGTGGCGGGGAGATGGACGTCCGGTCTCAGGCCGACGACAAAGGCTACATGAAAACGCTGCTGACCGGTTTTCTCATGTCCTTGTCCAATCCGATGACGATCATGTTCTGGCTGGGCATCTACGGATCGGTATTGGCCGAACGTGCGGCGCGATACGAATGGCACGAGCTTGCGGCTGCAAGCGCTGCGATGATCGCGGGAATCATGTTGTGGGATTTTGCGATGGCTCTGCTTGCAGCAACCTTCCGCCGCTGGCTGACCCCTCGGCTTATCCGGTTCATTGCGGTATCGTCCGGCTTATCTTTAATCGGCTTTGGCGCGTATTTTGGATTTAAAGCTTTTGGACTTTTGTTCGGGTGAGAAGGCTTGTACCGGATTGTCATGATGCGGTCCGCCTTGTCCTTCCTCCGAATGTTTCCACCGTTTTCGCATAATCAAGGTCAACGTTCCGATCGCAGCCACAAAGCCAAGGCTCATATAAAAGCCCGGCCGGCTCGTATCGTGGAAAACCGCTCCCGAAACGGCGGCAAGCAGCACGCCCATACCGCCAAACGCTTTGACCCTGCACCATCCGGACGCCTTCAGCAGCTTGACCGATGTAGCGAGTATAAACATCCAATTGTACAGCAGCATCAAACCTGCCGCCGTCGTAAAAAACTCGTAGATGCTGCCCGGCATCGCCATCGACAAAACGGCGGACAGCGCCAAACCGATCGACGTCAGGCCGATCGCCGCCAGGGGACGGTTGAGCCACACTTTGGAAAAAAACGGCGGCGCGTCCTTGTCCTTAGCAAGTGTGACGAGAATGCGGGTTACCCCGAACAAGGATGCGACCATCGTAGAGAAGCCGGCAACAATCAAGACGGCATTGAACAGCGATTGCGCCCACGGCATTCCATAGGGAAGAAGAGCCAGCATAAACGGGCTTTTTTTCGAATGGAACGTCTCCCACGGTACCAGCGTCATCGCGAGAAGCAGAGAGACGGTATAGACGGCTGCCAGCAGCAGAAGCATAATTCTGCCGGCTTTGGGCGCTTCTTCGGGCTTCTTCAGCCGTGTTGCCATCAAGCCCATAACCTCGATGCCGCCGAAGGCGTAAAAGGCAAAAAGCAGCGATGACCACCAGCCTGGAAAGCCGTTCGGAAAATACGGATAGACGGCATCCTTTAAGGATAAAGGCCGGCCGTCTCCCGCCGCGACGCCGAGCAGCACCAGAACGGCAAGGACGATAAACAAGGCGATCGCGCAAATTTTGACGACGGCAAATACGTTCTCGACCCGGTCGAACGCCTTCGTTCCGATCAAAACGACGATGAGTCCGAGAAAACCGTAGCATGCGGCGAAAATCCACATGGGGACGTTCGGAAGCCAATAACGGGTAAACAGCGAAAGCGCCGCCAGCTGGCTTCCGACGATCAAGAGCTCGGAAGACCAATAGACCCACCCGCTGCCGAAGCCGGCCCAGCGTCCGAACGCTTTTTTGGCGTAAGCCCGGAAGGATCCTTCTAACGGCTCGCTCGCGGTCATGCGCGCCAGCGCGTCGAATACGACGAGCGTGACGGCCGCCGCGAGCAGAAACGATATAAGGGAGGACGGGCCGCCGATCCGAACGGCAATGCCGGATCCGAGAAAGAAGCCCGTGCCGATCGTGCAAGCGACGCCAAGCAGAGAAAGCTGCCACCAACGCAGCTTCGAATCGGAAGCTCCTCCGCCCTTTAAACGTTCGTTTCCTTGATTCTCTGTCGCCATCGTTTTACACCTCGATTAAATATGAAACGTCATACTTGTGGACCGCTCAAATGAAAAATCCTGCCGGCGTAGCAGGATTTTTCGTTAGTTTACGCTTTTACGGGTTCGTCATGCTTGACGTGCAGCGGCGGGGGAACGAGCCAGCCCTTGTCTTTGTTCATTTGCAGGATCCGAGCGCTGAGCGCCGTCTTGGTCAAGTGATATTTGGCGAACAAGGCGGCTACGTCCTCGCGGATGGCTTGCCCGATATTTTGGCTGAAGGCGGCAAGGCAGATCGAGTTGTCCGCAGCGATCTTCGCGGCGATTTCCGGATCGGAGAACCGGGCGCCCGGGGGAATATCCTCCCATTTGACGGGCGGTCTTTCCGGTAGCGCCGGAGCCGGCAATACGCCGTTTTCGGTCAGCAGGGCGTCGCATTCCTTGATTTCGAGCCTCGCTTGATCGATCAGATCCTCGAGAATTTTTTTCAGATCTTTATCTCCGCTGTGGCTCATGTAGGCCTGATAACAAGACACGGCTCCTTTGGCGGCCATAGAGGCTGCCCACAAGCCGGATATTTCGCCGAAATGAAGCGGTTGTTCTTTCGGATTGCCGCTTAAAATACCCATTTTGTCTCTCCTCTCATGTGATTGGAATTCAGCCCTTATTGTGTGCAAGGGATGGGAAAACATGCGGCGAGCTTTAGCGGATTAGGGCCGAATAATTAGACAGTTTTAGCCAAATGCTACTCTCGCTAAAACTTAAGAAGGAGGCTTACGCTTGTACTTTTATAAAGAGGATTTGATCAACATGATCGTGCCGGACAAGCCCGATCCGGCTGCCGCCAAAGTGCTTCAGGAAATACTTGGCGGCCATTACGGCGAAATGCGCACGATGATGCAATATTTTTTTCAAAGCAGCAATTTCAGGGGGAAAGCTACGCAATACCGCGATTTGATCCGCGGCGTATTCCTGGAAGAAATCGCCCATGTCGAGCTCGTTCAGAATACGATCAACCAGCTTCTCACCGGCAGCGGAGAATATCAGCCCGGCAACGCCGGCGCGGACGGGGCTCCGCTTAACAATGCCGTGAAAGACGCCAATCCCCATCATTTCATCGTAGGGGCGCAAAGCTCATTGCCGGTCGACGCAGGCGGAATCCCTTGGCTTGGCAATTATGTGTACAGCCACGGCAACCTGATCGGCGATTTGCTTGACAACCTGCTGCTGGAATCGACGGGCGTGCTGCAGAAAACGCGCATTTACGAAATGAGCAGCAACAAAACGTTTCGCGAGACGCTGGCGTTCTTGATCGTCCGGGACAACGCGCATCAGAACGCTTTCGCCAAAGCGCTTGAGACGCTTGGCGTCACTTGGGGCAATCTTTTTCCGGTGCCGAACTACGACATCAATAAGTATCCGGAATGCCGGAAATACGTCGACAAAGGTTTCCATAATGCCCAGTTTAACTTCCGTCTGGACGATACCCGAATCGGGGAAGTGTTTGCCGGCAAATCGCCGAGCCGCAACGGCGGGGAGCTCCAGGTTGTTCCTCCGCCCGACGGCTATCCGCTTCCGTTCAATCCCGAGCTGCCGAACGAGCATAGCCCGGGCTTGACCGACATGGGAAGATAACTTTCTGAACAAGAATAGAAATCCGGAAGTTGAAGACAATAGTTGCGGTACCAAAATCAATATCATGGAGGTTTCAACGTGTTTACAAACCAAAACGTAACGAATCAAATCAATCAATGCGAGCAAGCGATCCAGCAATTAATCAATCAAACGCAGCAAGCTTCCCAAATGTACCAGCAAATGCTCCAACAGGAGCAGCAAAACGCAAGAACGCTCCAAGAGCTGGCGCAACGCGAGCAAAGAGCGGCTCAAATGATTCAAACGGCGCTTCAAGGCCATCAAACGGCGATTCAGCAAATGCAGCAAGTATCCCAAATTTGCAGACAGCTTGAGCATTCCGTGGCCAGCATGCCCTTCAACCAGAACTTTTCTGCGCAAACGCAAACGGGCGGATTTACGTCCACTCCTAATTATCGCGGCTTCCAATAAGACCGGCGGATTCGAACCCGGCCGAGCACAATCGGCTAGCGCCGTCTTCAGGATGCAAAGTTTGCGGGTTGCAGCATAGATAAGCCAAGTGCAATAGGAACGAAACCGGCCTCGCGAAGGCCGGTTTTTTCGTGCTATAATGCGGCTAACGTCATCGTGCCGTTCTCGCAGGACGGCGATGCGAAACGATGGCAACGAGATTGCCGATAAGGAGACTAACCGCTGGTGATAAGAACGCTCGCCGTAACCGACGAACTGGAAGTGATGATAGACATTCCGTTAGAGCGGCTGTCGGACGGAATTTATAAATGGTATTGGGTCGATTTCGACGAACCGACGGAAGAAGAAGCGAAGCTGCTCGACAGTCATTTTCATTTTCACCCGCTGGCGGTTGAAGATTGCTTTCATCTCCTGCAGCGGCCCAAGCTGGATCATTACGAGGACGTCCACTTCTTCGTCATGCACGCCATTAACGGCAGCTCGCTTGCCGCCGAGGAGATTGACTTGTTTCTCGGGTCCAACTACATCGTAACGTTCCATTTCTACCCTTCGGATGAAATCGACGAAGCATGGAACAAAATCGCCGAGCAGGGGAAGGGGCTTGACAAAGGGCATATTTACGCTACATATGTCGTGATGGATAAGCTGGTCGATTATTACTTTCCTTCGGTCTATATGCTGGAGGAAGAAATCAACGATATCGAGAACAAGGTCATGATGCAGTCGAACCGCTCGGTCATGGACGATATTTTCAGCATCCGCTCCAAGCTGATGAAGCTGAGAAGGACGATCGTGCCGATGAGGGAGCTGCTGTATCGGGTCAACAATTCGGACAAAATCGCCGGGGTGAAGGAGCAAATCTTTTACTTCGCCGACGTCCATGACCATTTATTGAAGCTGACCGAAATTATCGATGCCAATCGGGATTTGACGGCCGATATCCGGGACAGCTACATCTCGATGAATTCGAATCGGATGAATACGATTATGAAGACGTTAACCGTCATTACGACGATTTTTATGCCATTGACATTCATTGCGGGAGTTTACGGCATGAACTTCGAGCATATGCCCGAGCTCGGCTGGAGATGGGGTTATTTCGCCGTGCTGACGGTCATGCTCGGCACCGGCATCGGCATGTACGTCTGGTTTAAACGAAAAGGCTGGTTTAAATAACGCGAATGGCGCCGGGACGCCGGAATTTTTCGACAAGCTGCCAAGTACGAATTGAGCGAGGCGGGAGGATTATGCTAACCGCCGTTGAATCTATTGATGAGGAACAATCATCATATAGATATAGAGGAGCTGGCAAGCATGTTTTTGCATTTTATCGAATCGGATGAATATAAATACGCCTTTCTGGAAATCGCCCATCTCGCGGCCAAAGCGGACGGGTTCGTCAGCCGGAACGAGGAAGGGGCTTTGCGCTCTTTTATGGCGGAGATGAATATGGAGGACGCGGGAATCGAATTTTCGGCGAACCGCAGTTTGGAGCAAATTCTCGGCGGGATCGACGATCCGCGGGTGAAACAAATTTATTTTCTCGAAATTTTGATGCTGGCGTTCTCGGACGGCAACTTTAACGACGACGAGAAACAAATCGTAAAAGACATGAAAAGGCTGATCGGAGTAACCGACGAAGCTTATGCCGCCTGCAAAAACTGGGTGGAGCGGCTCGACAAGCTGAAGGTCGAAGGGCTGAAGCTGATTCTGGAGCCTTAAGCGCACAAGCTTTCCCTGCCAATGGGGAAAGCTTGTTTTATTTTCGGCTGCTCGCAATCCTTGGTATAGCCGTAGGCTATAACTGGATATAATTTTTTTCAGTTACCCTATATATTCCAATCCGTGCTATCTTTCTTGTAACCAATCGGATAGGAGTGTTGCAGGATGGCAATCAGCAGTGTGCTTGGATATCCGCGGATCGGAGCGGAACGCGAATGGAAGAAAGCGCTGGAGGCGTTTTGGTCCGGCAAGCTGGAGGAAGAGGAGTTTCACGGAAAACTGAAAGAAATACGTTTAGCTCATTTGCGCAAACAGCAGGCCAAAGGAATCGATTTGATCGCCGTCAACGATTTCAGCTATTACGATCACGTGCTGGATACGGCCGTTATGTTCGGAATCGTTCCGAAACGGTTCGAATACGAAGGAGGAGCCGTACCTCTTTCCGTATATTACGGAATGGCCCGCGGCACGAAAGACGCGCCGGCCTGCGAAATGACCAAATGGTTCAATACCAACTACCACTATATCGTGCCCGAGCTTGACGGCGCGGAACCGGCCCTGACCGGCAACAAGCCGCTCGCCGCTTATCGCGAAGCGAAAGCGGAGCTCGGCATCGAAGGAAAGCCGGTACTGCTCGGTCCGCTTACCTTCCTGAAGCTGTCGAAAGGATATTCCGCGGCGGACACCGACGCCTGGCTGGAGCGTTTGCTGCCGCTGTACGCGCAGGTACTTCGGGAGCTCGAGCAGGAAGGCGTGCAATGGGTGCAGCTGGACGAGCCCATTCTCGCGACCGCGCTAACCGATGAAGACGTCGAGCGTCTTCGCAAAGTTTGCTATACGTTGGCTGAAGCCGCACCGGGATTGAACCTTATGCTGCAAACTTACTTTGAATCCGTCGAACGATACAGCGACATCGTCGCTTTGCCGGTCAAGGGGATCGGGCTTGATTTCGTACACGGCTCGGCCGGCAACGTCAAGTCAATCGAAGCGCACGGATTCCCGGCCGATAAAGTACTTGGCGCCGGCATCGTCGACGGACGGGGAATTTGGAAATCTTCGCTGCGAGATAAGGCTGCGCTGCTTCGGAAGATCGGCGCTTACGTGCCGAACGATCGCCTTATGGTGCAGTCGTCCTGCAGCTTGCTGCACGTTCCGGTAACGACGGAGTATGAGACGGAGCTCCCCGCTCAGTTGAAAGGGGCACTCGCATTCGCCGACGAGAAGCTGGACGAGCTTGTCCTGCTGACGAAGGCCGCCGTGTCGGGGGAAGCATCGATCGCCTCCGAGCTGAAGCAGTGCGACGACGCGCTGCATGCGCTGGAAAGCTTGGAGGAACGCGTTCGTGCCGACATTCGGCAGGAAGTGGCCGCGGTAAGCCAGACTAATCCGGAACGCGCTCTCCCGTTTGCCGAGCGTCACCCGATTCAGCAGAAGCAATGGCAGCTGCCGCTGTTTCCGACGACGACGATCGGCAGCTTCCCGCAGTCGGCGGATGTGCGGAAAGCCCGGCAGCTTTGGCGGAAAGGCGAATGGAACGACGAGCGGTACGGCGCATTTATCCGGGAGCAGATCGATACGTGGATTCGGCTTCAGGAAGAGATCGGACTGGACGTTCTCGTTCACGGCGAATTCGAACGGACGGACATGGTTGAATTTTTTGGCGAGAAGCTGGCGGGATTCGCGTTTACGAAAAACGGCTGGGTTCAATCGTATGGATCCCGCTGCGTAAAGCCGCCGGTTATTTACGGGGATGTCGCTTTCCGGGAAGCGATGACCGTCGAGGAAACGAAATACGCGCAGTCCAGGACGCAGCGTCCCGTGAAAGGGATGCTGACCGGGCCGATTACGATCATGAACTGGTCGTTCGTCCGCGAAGACATTCCGCGCGAGCAAATTGCGTATCAATTGGCGTACGCCCTGCGGCAGGAAGTCGAAGCCTTGGAGAGCGCAGGCATCGGAATGATTCAGGTCGACGAGCCGGCGGTTCGCGAAGGACTGCCTCTGAAGGAGAAGGATCAGGCCGAATATTTGGCTTGGGCGGTCAAGGCGTTCCGGATGACGACCTGCACGGTCCGGGACACGACGCAAATCCATACCCATATGTGCTATTGCGAATTTCACGACATGATCGCATCGATCGAAGCGATGGACGCGGACGTCATTTCTATCGAGACATCCCGCAGCCACGGCGAGCTTATTCATAGCTTCGAGGAAAATACGTACAAGATGGGGATCGGCCTCGGCGTATACGACATTCACAGTCCGCGCGTGCCTCGGGTCGAGGAGATGGCCGCCATGATCGATCGCGCGTTGCGGGTACTGGACCCGCGGCTGTTCTGGATCAATCCGGATTGCGGTCTGAAGACGCGCGGCAAGGAAGAGACGGTGGATTCGCTCCGCAACATGGTGGAAGCGACGCGCCTTGCCCGCGAAAAGTATTCATTAATGGTATAAATTATTAATGTTATAAATCGAATTAAAACTATAACGAAGGCTGCCCGCATTGCCGGCAGCCTTTGTAGCATTTTGCATTATGACGATATTTGATTCCATTTCGTTTGTGACGGACTCACGGGAGTGTTGATCGTATAAGCGAGAATGCCGACGGTAACCGGCATCGACGACGCCGGACAGACGAGGTAGACATTTTCCCAATCCGGGCCGAATTTATTTTTGTATTCGTATAATCCTTTAAAGTTATACAGCTTGCTTCCGTATTTCCAAAGCAGACGGACAAACAGCAGATGGTCCATATTGGCGAGCGGGGCGATGCCAAGACTGCATCTGCCATACCCGTTATCCGCTGCCCACCGGAAGAGCGACACAAACAGATAATCCATTGTACCGTGCGGACATGAAGGCGTATAACGCATAAGGTCGATCGTTATTTTTCGGCAATGCCCGGCTAATGAAGCTTCGGGTCGGGGAGCGTCTCCGGTAATGGAAGCGAAAGCTATGTATCGTCCTTCGGCATCGGTCAATACCGCAACCGGAAACCGGGAGACGTAAGGCCATGAGAAAGCCCCGACGGAAAAGCTTTTTTCTTTGCGCTCGGCAAGCCATTCGTCCGATATTTCCTGCAGTCGGCTCATGGTCGTATAAGAATATGGCGGGAATAATACGTTAACGGAGTATCGCCCGCGTTCGAATTTGTTGATCCGATTCCGGAGTTTGAGCCATCGCTTGCCTTTCAAATCGAAGCGGGTCAAGTCGATTTGCGCTTCTTCTCCGATTTTGGCGCTATGAAGTCCATAGCCGGAGAATAGCGGAAGATATTTGGATTTCGCTTGATAAAATACGGGTAAGCGGTTTAATTTTTTGCAATATGCGATAAATTCTCCGATGACTCGTCTGCATCCTTCGGGACTCCCGACAGGGTCGCCGAGCGCAATGTTTCTTTTGCCTGCCGTCCGGTATGCAATGACGGCTTCGTCCATCGAATCCCAGAACAACTCCTTATCTCCAAGGTAATACAGATGCGTATGCGAATTGTGGCCGCAGCTCTCCAGCAAACGATTCAAACGCTGTTCGGCCATGTTGTCCAGCATGGAAATTCCCTCCAGATAACCTCTATCTTGATGATTTGCTTTAATCTACATCGGCGTTTGCATGCGGCTAGTAAAGAGCTGAAAAGTTGTAAAAATTGACATAACATTCCCGGTTCATGGCGATGACTGAATTTGGCAGCCTAAGATTACAGTTCTAGAGACGAATGCCGGCAAAAAAAAGCATGAATGTTTCAAATATGGCGAACGCTATTTACGGACCGAATAGGTATAATATAGTACAAGCACAAACGCCAAGGCTTAAAGAAGGAGATGCGATGACAGAAAACAATCGTACGAACGACGCCGGTTGGGCGTTCGACAACAGCTACGTCCGACTGCCGGACATCTTTTATAAGAGGATGAATCCGGCGCCTGTAAAATCGCCGAAGCTGGCCGTCCTTAACGAAGCGCTGGCGGAGGGGCTTGCGTTGAACCCGCAGGCGCTGCGCAGCGCGGATGGAGTCGCGGCGTTTGCCGGCAACCGGGTTCCCGACGGAGCCGCGCCGCTCGCCCAAGCTTATGCCGGGCATCAATTCGGACATTTCAACATGCTGGGCGACGGAAGAGCGTTGCTGCTCGGAGAGCAGATTACGCCGCAAGGCCAACGCTTCGATATTCAGTTGAAGGGCTCGGGCAGAACGCCTTATTCCCGCGGCGGAGACGGAAGGGCGGCGCTTGGCCCGATGCTGCGCGAATACATCATCAGCGAGGCGATGCACGGGCTTGGCATTCCGACGACCCGCAGTCTGGCGGTCGTGACGACCGGCGAGACGATCCTTCGCGAAACGGAACTTCCCGGCGCCGTGCTCGCCCGCATCGCCGCCAGCCATATACGGGTGGGTACTTTTCAATACGCCGCAAATTGGGGTTCCGTAGACCAGCTTCGGGCTTTGGCGGATCATGCCGTGGAAAGGCACTATCCGGAGACGGCCGGAGAAAGCAGCAATCGTTATTTGGACTTTCTTAAGGGCGTAATCGCAAGGCAAGCTTCGCTTATTGCGAAATGGCAGCTGGTCGGATTTATCCATGGCGTGATGAACACCGACAACATGGCGATCAGCGGCGAAACGATCGACTATGGTCCGTGCGCTTTCATGGATCTCTACGATCCGGCGACGGTCTTCAGCTCCATCGATATTCACGGCCGTTACGCTTACGGGAATCAGCCGAGCATTGCCGTATGGAATTTGGCAAGATTTGCGGAAGCGTTGCTGCCGCTGCTGGACGAAAACGAGGAGCATGCCGTCGAATTGGCCGAGGATGCGCTTTCCGCTTTCGCCGTGCAGTATCATCGGCATTGGCTTTCCGGGATGAGAGCCAAGCTTGGCATCGTTAACGAGGAGCCCGAGGATGAGAAGCTGGTTGCGGACTTGCTTCGCATGATGAAGGAACACGGCGCCGACTATACGAACACGTTTCTCGCCTTCACATACGGCAAGCCGGAAGATACGCCTTTATTCGGCCATGAGCCGTACGAGCAATGGCTTGAGCGGCTGAAGGCAAGACTAAGCAGGCAAGAGCAATCGGCAGCGGAATCGGAGCAATTGATGCGCCGAAGCAATCCTGCGGTCATTCCCCGCAACCATAGAGTCGAGGAAGCGCTGGAAGCGGCGGTGAGCCGTGGCGACTACGGCCCGATGGAGCGGCTTCTGGCGGTCCTTTCGCAGCCTTTCGCTCATTCAGCCGAGCAAGCCGAGTATGCCGAGCTTCCGGCCTGCACGAACGTCCCATACCGGACGTTCTGCGGCACGTGAGCGCAAATAGCCGTTTCGCCGAGAAGGGCTGCCATTTATAGGCGGCCCTTTCGCAATCTTTCCGTTGAGATTTCAAGCATGAAAATTTTGATTGTACAAAGGGATAAGCGGCTTCGGCATAGAATGAGGAGTGGAACGGAACTTCCTACAGGGTACGAAAGGCGGCTTGAACGATGACGCATGAGGGGCTTCCCCGCAAAGTACTAAAGCAATATGAGCATTCTCCGGAGTTGCTCGCGCGGCTCTACAGGAGGACGCTGCTTATCGTCGCCTTGTCCCAAATTTTCGGCGGAGCGGGCCTTGCCGCAGGCGTGACGGTCGGCGCTCTACTAGCGCAGGACATGTTGGGCTCGGAAAATCTTGCTGGCGTCCCCGTGGCGCTGTTAACGCTTGGTTCCGCGGGATCTGCTTGGCTGGTCGGCCGCATTTCCGGACGGTTGGGCCGCCGGGCCGGGCTTACCGCCGGAACGGATTTGGCGGGACCGAAGCAGAGAGCGAAAGCCGTTAGCGTCGCAATGGTATCGACAACGGTCGGAGCCGTTGCCGGACCGAATCTGGTGGGGACGACGGGGCGATTGGCCGAATCGATCGGCGTGCCCGCTTTGGCCGGCCCGTTTTTATTGGGAGCGGCTGCTTTTCTGCTGGCCGGTTTAACGTTGTTCGTCTTTCTCCGCCCGGACCCTTATATGACGGCAAAGGCGATAGGCGGATTTCCAAACGGCCTTAAAGAAACTCCCGGCTCTGCATCCGTATCGCATGCGCCTGCGGCTCCTAAACGCGGAGCGGCGATTGCATCGGCCGTTATGATCGTGACGCAAATCGTCATGGTCGCCATTATGACCATGACGCCGGTCCATATGCAGCATCACGGGCATGGCTTGAACGAGGTGGGGCTGGTTATCAGCATCCATATTGCCGCGATGTACTTGCCGTCGCTCGTAACGGGTTTTCTCGCAGACAGGCTTGGCCGAACCTTCATGTCGGGAGCGGCGTGCTTCTTTTTGCTCGCCGCCGGCATTGTGGCGGCCGTATCGCCCGGCGATTCGCTCGGGATGCTCGTTGTCGCGCTCACATTGCTTGGGCTGGGCTGGAATTTCGGGTTGATCAGCGGAACGGCGCTGCTCGTCGATGCGACCGATCCGGCAACCCGCGCCAGAACGCAAGGCACCGTCGACGTATTGGTGTCTTTGGCGGGTGCATCCGGCGGGGCGCTGTCCGGATCCGTCGTCGCCAATTCGAGCTATGCGGCCCTGTCTTTCGCAGGAGGAATATTGGCGCTTATGCTGCTACCCGCCGTATTCGGACTAAGGAGCAGGACGAATCCGGCCGCAACGAAACGGACGCCATCGGCCTGACGGGCTGCGTCGGGTGAAGCGAAAGGCGGGACCGCGGTTTTAAGCGTATCCTGCCTTCCTGCCCTGCGACGGTTGGAGTATGGCGATCTCCGGCATCGAAATGTATCCAAAAGGCTTGCGCCGGAATATTTTTCATGTTACCATCTGTTTGAACGTTCAAACAATTTTAGCGGCATACGCTCTATGTACATGGAGGAAGAAATGACGGAACATGACAGACAGAAGAAAATTATCGATGCTGCGTACCAGGTTCTTGCGGAGAAAGGGTACGATCAAGCGTCTACGAAAGAAATCGCCCGCGTTGCCGGCGTGGCGCAAGGGTTGATCGGCTATTACTTTTCAAGCAAAGACATGCTGTTCGCCGAAGTATTCCGGAGAGAATCGGAAAAGTATTGCGAGTCGCTGTCGTTCATGAAGCGCAAAGACGAAGCGCCTCCTACCGGCGACATCATCCAATCCGCCTTAAACGTTCCGAAATCGCGGGCGGAGGAGAACCCGTCCTGGGTGAAGCTTCGTTATGAGCTGTACGCGCTTGGCCTCCGGAATCCGGCCGTGTCGGGCAGCATTCGGGATACGCTGGCAAGCAAGCGCAACCACCTTGCGGAGCTGATCGAATCGGTCGGCAACCTTTCCCCGGAGCGTTCGAAGGCGCTGGCGCCCATCCTGCTCTCCGTGTTCGACGGGCTTGGCTTGCAGAAGCTGTGCGACGAGGATTTTGACTATGACGGAGCCTACGATACGCTGGCGGCTATGATCGGCGCTTATATCCGCAGCGTTCAAACGGAAGGAACGGCTCGCCTTCACGATTGAGACGAAGGCGAACGATAAGTTGCGGTGAAAAGAGAGAGAAAGATTATGCCATTTTTTTTAAACATTATTGTTTGAACAATCAAACAAAATTGGTTAAGGAGGATTGGGATGGAGAGAAGAACAAACGAAGCGATGCCGGTCAAGCCGACTCTGCTTCGAGCAATCGGAAGCTTTATCGTGAAAGCCCGCTACGCCGTCGTTGCGGCGGGAATACTCTTATTTCTCGCTTCCGCATTGATCGGGGCCGGGACCGTCGAACGGTTGTCGTTAAGCCGGTGGGAAGTGCCGGGCTCCGAATCGTACAGGGCCGGCGAAGCGCTGCAGGAGAGCTTCGGCACCGGGAGTCCGAATCTTGCTTTGCTTGTCACCGCGAAATCCGGAAACGTCGACAGCGCCGAAGCGAAGGCGGCAGGGGCAGCTTTGACGGAGCGGCTTGCCGCTGAGGAAGCGGTGCAGGAGGCGTATTCGTATTGGACGCAAGGCGGCACGCAGACGCTGCGGAGCGAAGACGGGACGCAAGCGCTCGTGCTTGCCCGCCTAAAAGGTACCGTAACGGAAGCGAGAGAAGCGTTAGCCGGCCTTTCCCCCCAATATGCGACGGAAGACGCCGTCATCAAGGTCGAGGTCGGCGGGCAGGATGAAATATTCCGGCAGGCGGCCGAGCTGGCGCGCCAAGATTTCGTTCGGGCGGAAATGATTATTTTGCCCGGCGTATTCGTGCTGCTGTTTCTCGTCTACCGCCGTTTCCGGGCTACAGCGCTGACGATCGGAGCGGGCTTGTTCGCCATGACCGGCACGCTGGCAGGACTTGCGGCGATCGTCCCGTTTACGGAGGTCTCGACATTTGCGCTAAACCTGACGCTGGTCATGGGGCTTGGTCTCGGCATCGATTATACGCTCTTTATGATTAACCGCTTCAGGGAAGAGCTTGCCGCCGGCAAAAGCGCGAACGAGGCGGCCGTGCGGACGGTGGAAACGGCCGGGCGAACCGTTATATTCAGCGGCGTCACGGTGGCGGCATCCTGCGCGGTTCTGTTCGTATTCCCGTTTCCGTTCCTCCAGTCGTTCGCTTATACGGGCGTATTGGTCGTTTTGTCCGGAATTGTCGGCACGGTCTTCATTATGCCTGCATTCTTCGCTTTGCTGGGCACGCGTCTCGCGAGAAGGACGAAACCGGGAACGCCCAAAGCTGCCTCAAGCGGCGGCGGCTGGTGGTACCGCACCGCAAAAGCGATTATGCGGCGCCCGTTCCTTTATGGCGGAGCGGCCGTCATCGCGCTTCTGCTCCTCGGCTCTCCGATCCTGAATTTGCGGTTCGGGCTTCCCGATCATCGGGTGCTGCCTTCGGACACAACGAGCCGTATCGTCGAGGACCAGAAGCTGGCGGGCTTTGCCGCCGAGGCGACGGATACGATATATGTGGTTGCCCCGGACGTAGTTGGCCCGCAAGCGATGGCCGGCGAAATCGCAGCCTATTCGGAGAAACTGTCGACCGTACCGGGAATCGCCCAGGTGGACTCGTTGGCCGGCTCCTATGCGAACGGCAAACAAATTACTCCGCCGAGCGATATTCACGCCCGTTTCGCGGGAACGGACGGCGGCACGTATTTGACCGCAACCCCTTACGGGGCAAGCGTAAACGCCGACGCGCCGGGCATAATCGGGACGATCCGGGCTTCCGACGCGCCGTTCGAATTTCTTGTCGGCGGTTATCCCGCGGACCTGACGGATTTCCGGGAGGAGCTGCTGGAACGTATTCCGATTGCGCTGGCGCTAGTCTTGGCTATCACGTTCGTCATTCTGTTTCTGATGAGCGGAAGCGTTCTGCTGCCGATCAAAGCGACATTGCTCAATTTTCTTAGTCTCGCCATTATGTTCGGCGCTCTCGTATGGGTATTCCAGGAGGGCAATCTCTCCGGTCTTCTGAATTTTACGCCGGCCGGGTCGATCGAACCGAGCATTCCGATTCTGATGTTCTGTATCGCGTACGGGCTGTCCATGGACTACGAGGTGTTCATCCTGTCGAGAATCAAGGAAGAATATGACCGGACGGGAAATCTGGAGGAAGCGGTCGCGGGCGGCATTCAAAAAAGCGGCGCGCTGGTTACGACGGCGGCGGCGATATTGGCTTTTACGTTCGCGGCTTATTCGGCCGGCGAAGTCGTATTCCTGAAGATGCTGGGCGTCGGCATGACGCTGGCGGTGCTTGTGGACGCGACGCTGATCCGCAGCGTGCTCGTTCCCGCCTTCATGAAGCTGGCCGGCAGAGCGAACTGGTGGGCGCCGCCAATGCTCAGGCGGTTTCATGAGCGATACGGGATATCGGAAGGCGGAGCGGAGACGGAAGGTTCGAATCCAAGACCGATCGTGCATTAAAGCGAACAAGCAGGGAAGGGGAGGGGCTATGAACGCATTTGTTACCGGCGGCACCGGATTGTTGGGCAACAATCTGGTACGAACTTTACTCGCCGAAGGGCACAACGTCCGGGTCATGGTCCGATCGCGCGAGAAAGCGGAAAGATGGCTTGGGGATACGTCCGCCGAGCTCGTAACCGGAGATATGGAGAGCGTAAACGAACTCGCGGCCGCTCTGAAAGGTTGCGATACGTTGTTCCATACGGCCGCCTATTTCCGGGAAACGTTCTCGCCGGGCAATCATTGGGCGAAGCTGGAGCGAATCAACGTAAGTGCGCCCGTCGAGCTGTTTGAGCTTGCCGTCAAGGCCGGTATCGGCACAATCGTCCATACGAGCAGCAATGCCACCATTCGGAAAAGGGAAGACGGCAAAGCCGGCGAGGAAACGGATGTGCTGCTGGCGGAGGAAGCGTTAAACGATTACGGCAAAAGCAAAATCGCGGGCGACCTGGCGATCGCCGCGTTCGCCTCGCGGCAAGCGGTACCTGTTATTACGATGAAGCCTTCCTGGATGATCGGCCCGTGGGATGCGGCGCCAACGAGCGCCGGCAAGCTGGTACTCGATTACGTCAACCGAAGGATTCCAGGTTATCTTGCCGATTCGGGCATCGACGTCGTCGATGCGCGGGACGTAGCATGGGCAATGGTAAAAGCGGCCGCGTCCGTTAACCGGACCGATTCCTTTATCGTAACCGCTCATCATGTAAGTCATCAACAATTGATGCTGCTGCTTATGGACGTTACCGGAATCCCTGCGCCGCAGCGGCGGCTCCCAAACGGCTTCATGCTGGCGGCGGCGTGGGCGGCTGAGCGGTATGCGGCCTTGACAGGCAAGACTCTGTCTCTATCCGTAAACGGCGTACGCTCGATGACGAACAAGAAGCGAACGAGCGCCTTAAAGGCCAAGCGGGTGCTGGGCGTTACCTTCCGTCCGTTGGAGGAGACCGTCCGGGACACGGTCGATTGGTACCGGATCCATGCTCCCGTGCGGTACGGTCAACATTTATAAAACGAAGACGTTAAGCCGGCCAGGCAAGCCATCCCCGGCCGGCAGTTCTCATAAGGATCCTTTTAACGCTTTTTCGCTTTCTTGTTTGGCGTATTGGGGATATTGAACATATAATTCGCCCAGTCATTCCTTAATTAATTTATCGGAGATGAACGAAAGGCGGGGAGCAACATGGGGAGCGGCATTCCCTTGAGAACGGCGATTATTACCGGAGGAAGCGGAGGGCTGGGATTGGAAAGCGCCCGACGGCTTGCGAAGGCGAACGGCGATTGGATGATCGTTCTCGCATCGCGAAACCGGGAGAGAACGGAGCAAGCTGCGGAAAGTCTAATACGGGATTGCGCTTATCCGCACGTTCAAGCGATGCGGCTTGATCTTGCTTCCATGAAGACGATCCGCGACTTCGTTGCGGAAGTGAAGACCAGGAACCTTCCGCAGATTCAGGCGTTTGTCTGCAACGCGGGAGTACAGTACGTCCAAGGCACGGAATATACGGAGGACGGTTTCGAAGCGACGTTTGGCACGAATCATCTGGGACATTATCTGCTCGTCCGCCTCATGTTGCCTTTGCTCGATGCTTCCGCCCGCATCGTCGTAGTCAGCAGCGATACGCACGATCCGGCGAAAAAAACGGGGATGCCCGCTCCGCAATATTTCCATCCCGAACAAATGGCCGATCCCGATCAATCCGACGCAGCGCTGGCCGGTCTGAAGGCTTCGACGCGCGGACAAATCCGGTACACAACTTCAAAGCATTGCAACCTGTATTTCGTCTACGGTCTCGAATGCAGGCTGCGGCAGCTGCGGCGGGATAACCCGGATTTGCGGATCGCGGTCAACGCCTTTAATCCCGGAATGATGCCGGGAACCGGACTTGCGCGAAGCTACGGGCGTTTAGCCCGGCTGGCCTGGCATTATGCGCTGCCGCTGCTCAGATATATCCGCCCCTCGGTGCGCAGCGTAGAGGAATCCGGTCAAGCACTGGCAAGGCTGCTGATCGACGAATCGCTGGCCGGAACGAGCGGACTTTATTTCGACGGTTACGAGGCGATCGCTTCTTCCCTTGAATCCTATCGTCAGGACCGTATCGAGGAGCTCTGGCAATGGAGCGAGCGGCTAACGGGGCTGACGGGAGCGGACGACCCGGCAAGCTATATAAGTTGAACGAATGAACTTTCTTGACTAAGCCAATTGGAATGGAGAAAGGGAATCCCTTTCGGAAAGGAATGACCGTCAAAGTTTAGTTCAACTTATATAGTTATCGCTATTTCGCTTGTAACCTTTTTCTTCTGATCAACATCATGACGAGAAGAAGCAAAGGAAGGGCGATTTGAAAGTACGGGTCGACATATACAAGCATGAGATGCAAACCGACCCAAATAAATTCGGTGTAAGTCGGCGAAAGGAAGGTGAGCCCGAATACGGCGGCCGCGAGCGGAATGAGCCATATTCTGTATCTGACGCCGGTCAGCTTCTGGAGTCCGATGGCCGCGCACATATAAAATAATGCCATCTTAATCCCAAGCCCGATAAACAGAATGAGCGTAAACAAAGCGTCGGCCCGTTCGACAATACGGACCGTTTCGATTAATTGAACTACCGCGTACAGCGGGTAGGTCGTGATTTTGGCTATCTGCGGGTTCAAGACGAGAATAACTATCTGATTCAGGACGGTCAGGAACACCGCAACGAACGCATATGCAATAAGCACGACCGTACTCAGGTTTTTTCCCTTAGGGGCGTACTTAAACAGCGTTAAGAAAAGCACGGTCTGTCCGAAAGGAAACGATACGAGCTCCGGAAATGCGGCATCCCATACCGGCTTTAACCCGTTCTCCAATACGGGGAACATAAATTCGATATGGAGCAGCCCGGTTAGCGGAATGGTAGCAAATATCAATGCATAGGCTATCGCTAACATGTAAAAGTAGATCATGCAAGACCGAAACAAAGCTTTCGGGCCGTAGCTGGTTACAATGGCTGGCACGGCAATCGCCATCAGCAGCATCACGGACATCGGGGTTTGGTTAAGCAGCGTAACATGCGCAAGTTCTCCCAAATCGCGCAGGTTGCGGGAAGACTCGTATGCGAAGTAGGCTGCAAACGCAAAGCCCGCAAACCACCCCGGGATTTTTCCTAAATAGCGAAGGCACAATTCGTACAGATCTTTATCCGGATCCAGCCGATAGATCCGAAGATATAGGAGAAGGAGCACGAAGCCTGCCGCCGCCGCCAAAAGCATGGCCAGCCAAGCATCCTGCTTGGCTTCTCCTCCGAGCAAAAACAAGGGCGAGCTTCCGACCTCGAACAACGCAAGCGTAACGGCGATTTCGGAAGCGCGGGCGTCTTTGTTCATCAACTTTAACTCCTTAATCAAGCTGCCGGCGATTGGCCGAATTCTGGATTAGCCCCGGCCGCCTGATAATCGCTTTCACTTCGACATTTAATTGTATTTTCTTGAATTCCCGCTCCCAATCCGTTTTAACCCTCCTCCAATCGTGCGGGAATTTTCGGTGGATTTTGTCCGCAAAGCCGGCCGTATCGGCCCCCAACCGTTGCAAGGCCCGCCAAGCGGCGTTCACATCGTCCGCAATCTGGGCTTCGAGCGTTTGCTCAAGAGCCGAAATGACCTGCGGATTCGATAAATCCTCCGTACAGGTGGATTCCATTAAATCGCCGTTTGCTTTTATACGGACGCGCATGGCGAAGCCGTTTCCTGTTTTCGTCGGTTTCACGTTCGTACTCGAAGCGTATACGAGAACGGAACTTAGCTGTTTGGAGCCGGCCGAACAAGGAAAAGTCATTTCGGTCTCTATGATTTGATCGGTCAGCCAGGAAAGCCCGCGGCTTTCCTTTCGATTCAGGAAGCCGACCAACCGGTCGTCACGGAAGATCGCCAATTTGGACAACGTCAATTTTAACTCGGGCGCCGTGCTTTTAAGCGCATCGATGGACTCCAAATTTTTGGCGCTGTCGTTCCTTTCGCGGCCGATCAGGGATACGACCGGAATTCCGATGCTCCGGGAGTCGGAATATAGACTCAGCGCAAATTGGAATACGGACTTTTTGGGGAAGGCGGAAACCAACCGGGTTTCTTTCTCCAAAATCTCGCTATAGCTTTGTCCCGGCAATTTCTCCGGGGGCACCAATTTTTTCAACAGATCGCTCGCCTTGCTCTCAATCACCATTAAATAGACGGTTGCCCGCTCTTCCGTGCCCCGAAGATAAGAGTCGACCAGCTGGGTGATTCCGTTCTCGGCCGCTTTCCTTCCGATTACGATCACCTTGTCGTGGCCGACGTAGACGCGGCGGGACGTTTCGAGATTGCTTAAAAATTTCGCTTTGTTGAACGTTTCCGCTTTCACCGAAAAGACGTGAATGCCCGGCTGATTCGTTCCGCCGGAAACGACCCCGATGCCGGATACGATAGACGATGGAATGATCGTCTGATAGGATACGAGCCATTTGCCGTCTTCGTAATCGACGCCCGTAGCCGTCGTAATGCGCAGCTCGTTCAGTTCGACCCGGTTTCAGCATCCCGACAACAGAATCGCGGTAAGGGCGACAGCGAAACAAACGTAAGCTTTATGCATAGAAACTCCCCCTTCTAGGACAGAGGATCCCGGCGATGCTTCTTTGCCCGCTCGGCGAAGCTTTCTTGCCGTTCGGATTGTCTCATGCGGTTGTCGGCGCCGATCATGGCCGGACGAGTTCTCATCTTCCACCACGGAACGCGGACGATCAGGTCTTTCAGATTGGACCTCGTAAACGGCGCAATCGGCGCCAGATAGGGAACTCCGAACGATTCCAAAGCGCTCAGATGAGCCAGTATCGGCACAAGGCCGGCAAGAATGCCGAATAAACCGAAGGAACCGGCAAGGAACATGAGCAGAAACCGAAGCAGCCGAACGGCAGCGGACATATTGATGGCCGGAAGGACAAAGTTGCATATGGCGGTAAACGAAACGACGATAACCATCGCCGCCGATACAAGTCCGGCTTGTACGGCGGCCTGGCCGAGCACGAGAGCCCCGACGATCGAGATCGCCGGGCCGATCGCCCGCGGCATCCGAACGCCGGCCTCGCGAATGACTTCAAAGGTCAGTTCCATGAGGAAACCTTCCATAAGAGTCGGCAGCGGCGTCCCTTCGCGTTGAGCGGCCAACGTAATCAGAAGCGTAGTGGGCAGCATTTCTTGCTGAAAGGTCGTTACCGCAATAAAAAGGGAAGGGAGCAGCAAAGCCAAAAAAAACGCAACAAGGCGAATGACTCTCAGAAAAGACGATATATCGTACCGTTGATAATAATCTTCGCTTGATGTCAAGAAACGGAAAAAGGTGACGGGCGCCATTAAAACATAGGGAGTGCCGTCTACCATAATCGCTACCATGCCCTCCAGCAATCCGCCCGCAACGGCGTCCGGACGCTCCGTATTCATCATGGTCGGGAAGGGCGATCTTACACCGTCCTGAATATATTCCTCGATATAACCGCTCTCCAATATGCTGTCGGCATCGATCGACAGCAGGCGAGCCTTCGCTTCTTGCACGACTTCGGGCTTCGCGATGCCCTCGATATAAAACAAGGAGACCTTCGTATTTGTATATCGGCCGATTTTATAGGTCACGATCCGTAATTCGGGGGTCGTCAGGATGCGCCTGACGAGCGCGGTATTCGTCGAGATGTCCTCCGTAAAGCCTTCTTTCGGCCCGCGTATAACCGTTTGGGACGAAGGTTCTTCGACCGCGCGCCTCGGTCCGCCGGCAACCGCCGCGGCCAACGCTTCGCCGGATCCGTGGGCGAGAAGCGCGATCTGGCCGTCGAGCAGTTGGAACAGCAGCTTGTTTTCGTCGCGAACCGGCGAAACTCCGCCGATCGTAAGCCGCTCCTTTATTTTGCGGGGTTCCAACGGACCATGGACCGTCATTTCCTTTGCGATACGGTTGGCATCGGCGATGAATTGCGAGACGAGCTGCTGGTCGACGAGCCCGGATATAAAACAAACGGCGAGCCGGCATGAGCCGTCGCTTGTTTCCATGATTTTATGGATGACGAAATCGGTGCTGGCGCCCAGCCTTTCCTTCAAGGCGGCAAGCTGAGCGTCGAGATTCGGCGATAACGGAACCGGTTGATTCTGGTAGTCCGAGCTTGTGCGTGAACGGCGGTTATTGCTACGACTGCCGAGAATGAGCCGCATCCATAAATTAAACAAGGCAAATACCCCTTTTTTTGGGAAAATAAAGCTTACGAATACTTTGCTCCTGATTTATTTTTTTATGCATGGACGGCATACGTGAGGCGTGGAGGGGTGAAATCAAAAAAAGCGCCGGTTCCGCTTCGCGGCGGAGACAGGCGCTAAAATCATAGGCGAAACGGGCAACGTCCCGGTTATTCCGGTTTGACGTATTCCGTTCCGTTCAGAATAAGACGGTACGTAATATCCGCTTTAAGCGAATCGGACACGGCGCAATACTTTTCTTTGCCAAGCTCGATCGCTTTCCAGAACCGGTAATCGGGAATGTCGCCTTCGACACGGAAGACGAGCTCGATCGCCGTAAAGCCGGTAGGCTTCGTTTCTTTGCGGGTGCCGACCGTTTCGATTTCGATCTTCGCGACCTTGTCCAAGTAAGCGTCGAGAATCATCGTGACGTCGATGCCGATGCAGCCGGCAAGCCCTGCCAATAGCAATTCCATCGGGGTTGTGCCTTTACCGTCGCCGCCGTAAGCCGCGGTCGCGTCCATCGTGACGCCGTAGCCGGAAGGACCGGCCGATTCAAAAGTCCTCTTGCCTTTCCATACTGTCGTTACTTGCATTGCTGTCGCCTTCTTTCCAAGTTGTTAATCAGAACGAGTTGATTTGCCTCAGAAAACGTTTGGTCCGTTCCTGCTGCGGATCGTCAAAAAAGCGGTCCGGGCTTCCTTCCTCCACGATGACGCCGTCAGCCATAAAAACGGCTCTGTTCGCTACATTGCGGGCGAATTTCATTTCATGCGTCACGACAAGCATCGTCATCCCTTCCCGGGCCAGCTCCTGCATGACAAGCAGCACTTCGCCGACCAGCTCGGGGTCTAGGGCGGACGTCGGTTCGTCGAACAGCATGACCTTCGGTCCCATCGCAAGCGCCCGGGCAATGCCTGCTCTTTGCTGCTGTCCGCCCGAGAGACGGGAAGGGTAGGCATCCGATTTATCCTTCAGCCCGACCCGTTCCAGAAGCTGTTCGCCAATGGCGACGGCTTCGTCTTTGCGCATTTTTTTGACGGTGAGCAATCCTTCGATTACGTTGCCCAGCACGGTCATATGGGGATACAGGTTAAACTGCTGGAACACCATGCCGGTCTGGCGGCGGATGTCGCGGATCAGCTTGGCTCGGGCACGGGTGGGAAGGCCGGCGTCGACGCGGATGCCGTTCACCTCGAAGCCGCCCGCCGTAATTTCCTCCAGCCCGTTTAAGCTGCGCAGCAGCGTGCTTTTGCCCGAACCGCTCGGACCGAGCAATACGACGATTTCGCTATTGTCGACATGAAGGTCGATGCCCTTCAGTACTTCGTGCTGTCCAAATGATTTGGTCAATCCATAAGTCGTAATCATAATTTAACCTCGCTTCAGTAAGCGATCGACAACCGTCTCTCCGCATAGCCGAGCAGGGCGGAGAACAGCGTGCTTAGAATCCAGTACATAACGGCTACGGCCAAATAAAACGGCATATAGACATAATACTGCGCGATAAGCAGGTCCGCGGAACGGAGAAGCTCGGTCACGGTAATGACGGAGACTAGCGACGTTTCCTTCAGCATGCCGATAAACGTATTGCCCATAGGCGGAATCGCAATCCGGAGCGCCTGCGGAAACACGATGCGGCGCATCGTCTGCCACGGCGTCATGCCGGACGCATAGGCCGCTTCCGTCTGGCCCTTCGGAACCGCGATAATCGCGCCGCGGAACGTTTCGGACAAATACGCGCCGATGTTGATGCTGAGCGCGACGTATGCGGCCGTAAGCGGGCCGAATTCGATGCCGTATTCGACCAGACCGTAATAGACGATGATGATTTGCACCAGCGTCGGCGTGCCGCGGATGGCCGATACGTACGCACGGGCCAGCCAGCGGACCGGCTTGTTACCGTATAGCCGGGCGATCGCCGTGGCCACGCCGACGACAAGGCCGAAAAACATCGAGACGACGGTGATCAGTAGCGTATAATAAGCCCCTTTCAGCAGAAAGGGGAGGTTGTTTAAAACGAGATCCATCGGTTATTTCGCGGAATCGGCGGGTTCTTCGCCGAACCATTTTTTGAAAATTTCCGCGTAAGTGCCGTCGTCTTTCATTTCTTGCAGCGCATTGTTCAACGCTTCGACCAGCTCCGGATTGTTTTTGCGAACGGCGATCCCCGCTTGGTCGGATTTGATCGGCTCGCCGACCGCTTTGATTTTGTAGCCGTTCTCCTCGATAATCGGCTTCAATGCATAGATGTTGTTGATCGTCGCGTCAATGCGGCCATTATTGAGATCCGCCAGCGACAAGATCACGTCGTCGTACGTCTTGATCGTAAAGTCGCCGACCTTCGGCATCAGCTCGGTGCGCAAATACGTTTCGTCGTTCGTGCCGAGGCCGACGCCGATGTTTTTGCCCTTGAAATCTTCGACCTTCGTAATACTGCCGTTGTCTTCCTTAACGATAATTTTAACCTGGTTCGTAATATACGGGTCGGAGAAGTCCATCTGCTGCTTGCGTTCGTCGGTAATCGTCATTTGGCTGACAACGGCATCGAATTTTTTCGCCTGCAGGCCCGCGATCATGCCCGACCAATCCTGCGTCACGAACTCCGCTTCTACGCCAAGCCGCTTTGCCACTTCCTTGGCAATGTCCACGTCAAAGCCGTCCAGCTCTTTGTTTTCGTTCAAAAAGTTGTATGGGGCGTAAGTGCCCATCAAGCCGACTTTCAGTTTTCCGTTTGCTTTAATCTGCTCGAGCAGATTCGAGCTGTCCTGCGGCGAGCTTGTCGCTGCGCCGCCGTCTTTATTGCCGGCGTTGCCGCACGCGCCCAAAATCAGAGTGAACATAAGCAGCAGGGCGGCCGTTAAACCAATAGAATAACGCGAAGATTTATTCATTTACGAAGTACCTCTTTTCTTGTTAGAATGCGTACAATTTGCGTTTACCCCAGTATTTCCTGTCAAATCCCGATTAACCCGAAAAACTCGAAGCGAGCCGTTGCCGCCGCCAGCTCTTGCGGCGATTTCTCCGCGATGGACGCATGGGCTTCCGAGGTGCCGAACAGCCATCTCGACACGATGCCTTCGATCAACCCCATTAGAAGTGCGGCACGTACATCCGTTGAAATCGTGTCGGGGAGCATCCCCAGCTCGATCGCCCGTTCGATGTTGCGGCGGAACGCTTCCTCCATCGCGGTTCTCGTCTCGGCGATTGCGCCTCTTAGAAGCTCGTCGGTTCCGGCGCCGACCAGCAATAGCTCCATGAAATAGCGGTTATCGCGGGCATAGGCGAACAGCTCGGCAAGCAGCGCCTCGGAAGCTTGCTGCATGTCGGCTACGGTGCCTGTTCCGCTGCGATAGCCTTGGGCGATGACCTCCAGCAGCTGCTTGCGGCCCGATTCGATAATTTCCAGTGCGACGGCTTCCTTGCTCTTGAAATATAAGTAGAAGGTGCCCTGCGATACGCCTGCGTCCCGCACGATGTCGGAAATTTTCGTTTGATGGAAACCGTTCCGGGCAAAACGCTCGAGCGCCGCTTTTTTAATCTGGGCTTTGCGGTCCGCGCTTCGATTGGAAGAAAGCTCTTTGTCGGTTGCGATCCTAATCACCTCTTTTCGCCGAACAGATTAGTGACTGACTCGTCAGTCATGTGGTAAGTTATATCCTATAGGACAACTATGATTTAGTCAAGTCAGGATGGAAATTGGGCATGTAACCCCGCTCACTTCCCAAAAGTTAGTTTATAACGGTATAATAGTCGTACTTGGAATATAACCTAAGTCAAACAGATATAAAAGGAGAGAATGAATTATGGCGAAGCTCGCCGAACCGTTCACGATAAAAAATCTGCAGCTTAAAAACCGGATCGTTATGCCCCCAATGTGTCAATATTCCGTTACGGCCAAAGACGGCATTCCGAACGATTGGCATTATGTCCA
This sequence comes from Paenibacillus thailandensis, assembly GCF_042685365.1. Classification (NCBI taxonomy): domain Bacteria; kingdom Bacillati; phylum Bacillota; class Bacilli; order Caryophanales; family Paenibacillaceae; genus Paenibacillus; species Paenibacillus thailandensis. The sequence continues at coordinate 433,911 of NZ_JBHUMY010000006.1, forward strand.
TTACGTCTCGCGCGCGGTGGGCGGAGCCGGTCTCATCATTATCGAAATGACCGACGTCGAGCCCGACGGTCGGATTTCGGATTACGATCTTGGACTTTGGTCCGACGAGCAAATTCCGGCTTTTAAACGCATTATTAAGGAATCTCAGAAGTATGGAGCCAAAGTCGGCATTCAGATCGCCCATGCCGGCCGCAAGGCGGAGGATGCCGAAGTGCCGGTCGGCCCGTCCGATATTCGGGTAAGCGACAACTATAAGCAGCCGCGGGCGCTGACGACTGCGGAGGTCAAAGAATTGGTCGTCAAGTTTCGCGAAGCGGCGCGACGTGCCGTGGAAGCGGGCGTAGATACGATCGAGCTTCACGGCGCGCACGGCTACCTGATCCATCAATTTCATTCTCCCGCCATCAATAACCGCGAAGACGAATACGGCCGGGACTTGGCGAAATTCGGCGTAGAAGTGATCCAAGCGGTGAAAAGCGCAATGCCGAAAGATATGCCGCTCATCTTCCGGATATCCGCGGTTGAGTACATGGACGGCGGGTACGACCTGGAGCACAGCCTGGAATTGGGCCGGATCTATAAAGAAGCCGGAGTGGACGCGTTTCATGTATCCAGCGGCGGAGAAGGCCCCGCCGGTGCGAGAAAGCCCGGCAATTATCCCGGCTATCAAGTGCCGATGGCGCGCGCGTTCAAGGAAAAGCTGGGCGTTCCGGTCATTGCGGTAGGCCTGCTCGAGGATGCCCGGCTTGCGGAAGCGACGGTCGCCAACGGAGACGCCGACTTGATCGGGGTTGCCCGCGGCATGCTGCGCGACCCTTATTGGGCGACGAATGCGATTCGCGAGCTGTCCGGAAAAGCGGACGTACCGAAGCAATACGAAAGAGCTTATTAAGTATCGGAGCCGGAAACGGCTTCAGCGAAACGAAAGGAATGAAAGCCGCGGGAGCGCGGCTTTTTTTTTCGCGGCAAAACCGCCGTACGGCGGCTATAATAGAAATCGAGCATCGATATCGAGGCGTAGGCCGATATTCAGCGCTTCGCGGAAGGCGAACCCGTTGTCGGTAACGTTGGTTTAAAAATATACGAAAGAGACGGTGTCCATCTATGAAATTGGTTACATTTATGGCGAACGGCGAAGCGAGATTCGGGATCGCCACGGTTAAAGGGATTGTCGATGTCATAGCGGCTGCGGAACGGCACCCGGAGCTCGCGGGTGTGCCTCACGAGGTGCATCAAGCCATTGAGGGAGGCCAGGAGGCTGTCGAGGCTTTGGAACGGCTGCTGCAAGCGGTTGAGCGGGACGCCCTGTCGCTTTCGGCTGTACTGCTCGAGGAGGAGAGCTTATCGTTTGAACCGTGCGTAACGCGCCCGAACAAAATCGTATGCGTCGGCTTAAATTACCGCAAACATGCGGAAGAGACGAATGCCGCCATTCCGTCCGTTCCGATTCTGTTCAACAAATTCAACAATGCGCTCGCCGGCCATCGGCACGATATCCCGCTTCCCAAAGTTTCTTCGGAAGTCGACTACGAGGCCGAGCTGGCGATCGTAATCGGAAAGACGGCCAAGAACGTGGACAAAGCTAACGCTCTTGATTACATATTCGGCTATTGCTGCGCCAACGATTTGTCCGCGCGCGATTTGCAAACGCGTACGCCGCAATGGATGCTCGGCAAAACTTGCGATAAGTTCGCTCCGCTTGGACCGTATCTGGTCACGGCGGACGAGGTCGGCGACCCGAACGCGCTCGAAATTCGCTGCAGCGTCAACGGCGAAACGAGACAATCGTCCAATACGTCGGACATGATCTTCCGCTGCGACGAGATCGTAAGCTACATATCGCAGCATATGACGCTGGTGCCCGGCGATATTATCCTGACGGGAACGCCGGAAGGGGTCGTGCTGGGATTGCCGGAAGCCCAGCGCGTTTATCTGAAGGCAGGAGACGTCGTCACGGTAGAAATCGAGAAGCTTGGCGCTCTGACCAACCGGATGGCGGCGGAGACCGAGTAGAGCTCGACGTTCCAATCTAGCATTTTCGCGCATGAAATGCTAGGAGCCGCGGCAATAGGACCATATATACTTTAGTCGAAAGGAGGCCGGCTAAGATGGATTGGCTGGAGAGAATGAATGGCGCGATCGGCTATATCGAAGATCACTTATTGGAAGAAATCGATTATGCCGAAGCCGCCAAAATCGCTTGCTGCTCCGTTCATCATTTCCAACGGATGTTTTCGTTTATAACGGAAGTGCCTTTGTCGGAGTACGTAAGGCGAAGAAGATTAACGCTCGCGGCGTTTGATTTGCAATCCGCCGAGGCGAAAGTGATCGATATTTCGCTGAAGTACGGGTACGACTCCCCCGAAGCGTTTGCGCGGGCGTTTCAAAACTTGCACGGAGTGACGCCTTCCGCCGTACGTCAAGCTCAAGTCCGGCTAAAGGCATATCCGCGCATGGCCATTACCTTGAACATTAAAGGAGCGATCGAATTGAATTACAGGATCGAACGGCTAGAGTCTTTCTCGACGGTTGGGTTCAAAGAACGGGTCCATATGGATGAAGCTTTCGAACAGATTCCGGGCATATGGGACAACGCGCATCGGAACGGGCGCATCGATCAATTGATCAAGCTGCTTTGGGAGCCCGAGCAAAGAGGGCCGAGAGGAATATTGGGGATCTGTGCCGACGGCGGTTTCGGAACTAAGGACGGTTTTGATTACTACTTGGCGATCGCTTCCGATACCGCATTGCCGGAGGGGATGGAGAGGTTGAACGTTCCCGAGGGCACATGGGCCGTTTTTGAAACGAGCGAGGACATGGACGTGCAGGGCATATGGAAACGGCTGTATACGGAATGGCTGCCGACATCGGGCTATGAGCTCGCCGACATTCCCGGCATCGAATGTTATCATCCGCCGGGGCATCAGCCTTCTGCAGAAGTTTGGATTGCGGTTCGGAAAGCCGGCGAACGAAAGAACGGTTGAAACGGGATCGGTCCATATGGTATAATATTGGAAATTATGAATGGGAGATGAAAAGGATGGACATTTCTTGCTGACGATAAAACAACCAAGCGATTTATATCGCGTGTTTTATTTCTCATGCAAGAAAGTTACATTCTCTTTTCACTCAAAGCAAATATCCCGGTCCCAGCTGCGTAATTAACGCGGCGGATTCTTCGTATTTATTTGAGCTGCAAGAAAAGTAACTTTCTTGCGGCTTTTATTATTTTTACGGAGGAGGGGCCGTCTCATGTCATTAATTAACGTTGCGAATTTGACGTTTGCTTACGATGGCAGCTACGATAACATATTCGAAAATACGAGTTTCCAGATCGACACCGATTGGAAGCTGGGATTTACGGGAAGAAACGGAAGGGGCAAAACAACCTTTCTTAACTTGCTGCTCGGCAAATACGAATACGGCGGGACGATTTCCGCTCAAGTCGGCTTCGAATATTTCCCGTTCCATGTCGAACGCAAAGAGATGAATACGATCGATGTCGTCGAAAATATTTACCCGGACTATGAATACTGGATATTAGCGCGGGAGCTTTCGCTGCTAAAGGTCGGGGAGGATGTTTTGTACCGCTCTTTCGAGTCGTTATCGAACGGAGAGCAAACGAAAGTGCTGCTCGCCGCCTTGTTTTTGAAGGAAAACAGCTTCCTGTTAATCGACGAGCCGACGAACCATCTGGATATGGAAGCAAGAAAGCTGGTCAGCGAATATCTTCGCGCCAAAAGCGGATTTATTCTCGTATCTCACGACAGAGCTTTTCTGGATCATTGCGTCGATCACATTCTATCGATCAATAAAGCGGGGATCGACATCCAGAAGGGCAATTTCTCCGACTGGTGGGAAAATAAACAGAGACAAGACCAGTTTGAGCTTGCGGAGAACGAAAAGCTGAAGAAGGATATCAAGAGGCTTTCCGAAGCGGCGAAGCGAACGAGCAATTGGTCGCACGAGGTCGAAAAGACGAAAAACGGTACGACCAACTCGGGTTCCAAGGTGGATAAAGGGTATATCGGCCACAAGGCCGCCAAAATGATGAAGCGGTCCAAATCCATTGAGCACAGACAGCAAGCGGCAATGGAAGAGAAATCGAAGCTTCTGAAAAATATCGAAAGCGCCGATACGCTCAAAATATCGCAGCTCGTTTACCATAAAAGCCGGTTAGCCGAGCTGGATAAAGTTTCGGTCGTTTACGGCGGCAAGGCGGTTTGCGAGCCCGTCAGCTTTACGATCGAGCAAGGGGACCGGATTGCGCTTCTCGGCAAAAACGGCTCGGGCAAATCAAGCTTATTGAAGCTGATTTGCGGCGAACCGATCGCCTATGACGGTACGTTCCGAAAAGGAAGCCAGCTGAAAATATCGTATGTGCCGCAAGATACTTCCCATTTGCAAGGCAATTTGACGGACTATGCCCGAAACAGCGGAATTGACGAAAGCCTGTTCAAATCGATATTAAGAAAGCTCGATTTCTCCAGGGTTCAATTCGAGAAGGATATCTCGGCCTTTAGCGGCGGCCAGAAGAAGAAGGTGCTGATCGCCCGCAGCCTGTGCGAGAACGTTCATTTGCATATTTGGGACGAACCGCTTAATTATATCGATGTCATCTCGCGAATCCAAATCGAAGAATTGCTCCTTGAATATAAGCCGACCATCCTGTTCGTCGAGCACGACCGGGAATTTTGCGACAATATTGCCACCAAGCTCGTCGAGCTTTCATGACGAGGGGCGAGGCGACGATTTTGCCGCTCTTGCATACGGATTCCTCCCGCTGAAGCGTGGAGGATTTTTTTTGCCGGATGGATTGCAGGTAATTCCAGCTCGATATATAATACATATGAACAATTATTCATATGTTAATAGGAGGCACCCTTATGGCAGTCATTCATCCTCATAACCGTAAGCATGATGAGCATGATCATCATGGGCATACGCATGACGGTCACGGACATCATGGACATCATGGACATCACGGCCATGCCCACGCTCATGCGCCAAACAACAAGACGGGGCTGACGATCGCCTTCACGATCACCGTCGGGATTATGGCATTGGAACTAGCCGGAGGACTGCTGACCAACAGCCTGGCTTTGCTGTCGGACGCCGGCCATATGCTGAGCGACGCCGGGGCGCTCGCTTTAAGTTTGTTCGCCATGTGGTTTGCGGCAAAACCCGCGTCTCCAAGCAAATCCTACGGATTTTACCGGTTTGAAATTCTCGCCGCTTTGTTGAACGGAGCTGCATTATTCGTCATCTCCGGGTTTATCCTATGGGAAGCGATTAAGCGGTTTAGCGAACCGCCTGAGGTCGCCAGCGGCTCGATGATGATCATTTCCGGAATCGGTTTGCTCGCCAATCTGCTCAGCGCATGGTTTCTGATGCGCAAAAGCGACGTAAAGGAGAACATCAACGTACGCAGCGCTTATCTGCATGTCATCGGCGATGCGTTGGGATCGGTCGGCGCGATCGCAGCCGGCGTCGTGATGTCGCTCACTTCCTGGTATATCGCCGATCCGATCATTAGCGTCTTCGTCACGGTGCTGATTTTAAAAAGCGCGTGGGGCGTCACGAAGACGGCGATTCACATCTTAATGGAAGGAACGCCCATTGCGGTGGATGCGGTTAAGGTGAAGGAGACGCTTCTTGGCATCGAAGGGGTCTTAGACGTACATGACCTTCATATTTGGACGATCACCTCCGGGCTGGATTCGCTTAGCTGCCATCTGCTCATTCGAGACGAAGAAGACGAGCAGGCCGTCTTGAAGAAAGCAATTCAGCTGATTGAGGACACGTTTAAAATCCAGCATACGACGATTCAGGTCGAAAAGTCCGATTTGCAGCATGCCGAATTGAAAGTTTAGATGCGTGTATGTAAGCTGCAACAACTTGGCGGCGGAAAGCGGCTTGTTCATTGGTTTGACAATCGCCATAGTTATAACTATAATGGTTACAACGGGTGGTGATACAAATGCAAATCAGTACGCGCTTTTCCATGGCTGTTCATACCCTTACGCTGATCGCATTCAGTCCTAACGAATGCACCGGGGACTTTATCGCGAGCAGCGTAAATACGAATCCCGTTGTGATCCGCAGAATTATGGGGATGTTAAAGAAAGCCGGTTTAATAGACGTTCGTGCAGGGGTAGGAGGCGCTGTTTTGCTTAAAGAGCCCGACGAGATTTCGCTTCTTGACGTTTACCGTGCTGTGAGAGCGACGGAGGAGGAAGGGCTGTTCCGCATCCATGAAAACCCCAATATTGCTTGCCCTGTCGGGCGAAATATCGAGCAAGTGCTGCAAGAGGAACTGAATGAAGCCCAATCCGCTATGGAACAAAGGCTGGCCCGTTCCTCGATAGCTCAGCTGTTGGGAAAGTTTGAAAAATAAGCTTAGTGGAAACGCTCCGAATCGGAGCTTTACTTACCGAATCAGCATGTTTAAGTTCATTCGAGAGCTAAGCGGATGAAGATCATTGCTGATCGGCATGAAAAGCAGCCTCTAACGCAGGGTCATACTTCGTGGAAACGCTCCGAATCGGAGCTTTTCATATAGATTTGTTGTAACACTTAAAGTTATAACATAAAAGATTACATCAATATGGGAGGAATTTTCGATGAAAATTTTAGTTACAGGCGCTACAGGGAAACTGGGCTCGAAAGTAGTAGAGACGCTGCTGAAAACCGTTCCGGCGAACGAACTGGCCGTAAGCGTCCGGAATCCGCAGAAAGCCGAACATCTCCGCGCAAAGGGAGTAGAAGTCCGGCAGGGAGACTTTGACCGCCCGGAAACGTTGGATACGGCTTTTGCAGGGATTGACCGGCTGCTGATCATTTCCGCCGACGGGGACAATGAAACGAGAATTCGTCAACATACGAATGCGGTTGAAGCGGCCGCCCGAGCGAAGGTAGGCTTCATCGCCTATACAAGCGTCGCGAACGCCCGCGAAAGCAAATTATTTCTTGCCGAAGTGCACAAAGTAACGGAAGAAGCCATTCTGAAAAACGGCATCCCATATTCGTTCCTGCGCAACAACTGGTATCTGGAGAACGAGATTTCGAGCATCCAAGGGGTGCTGGCAGGGGCTCCTTGGGTGACGTCCGCAGGATCCGGCAAAGTTGGCTGGGCGCTGCAGCAGGAATATGCGGAAGCGGCGGCAGCCGTACTCGCAGGCAGCGGTCACGAGCATACGGTCTACGAGCTGTCGGGCAAGCCGTTGACGCAGGAAGAACTGGTATCCGCTCTCGCAACCGTTCTGGGGAAGGATATTCCCGTTCAGCAGGTCGACGATGAGACCTATGGAGAAATCATGAAAAAAGCGGGCGTTCCGGACTTCGTCGTTCCGATACTGACGGCGATTCAAACGGGTATTCGGGAAGGCACGCTGGAGGTTGAAAGCAACGATTTCGAGAAGCTGCTCGGCCGTCCGTTGACTCCAATCACCGAAGCTTTGAGCCGGCTTGTCGGCAGCATTGCTTAATCATGCATCGCAATCGGCTTTCCTCCCGATGGAGGGGAGCCGATTTTTTTAGTGTGGCCGAGGCCAAAAAGATTGACAACGTTCCTCTAAAAAACCTAATCTTAAGGAAAACGTAAGCGATCGTTAACATCATTTTATTTGGAGAGGAGCTTCGTTTTGATTTCGGCTTTAATCGGAAGTTTTATATCGGCCATGGCGACGGTGCTCGGAGCCGCCCCGATTTTTTTCATCCGCAAGCTGTCCGAAAAATGGAAGGACATTCTCGTCGCTTTTACGGCCGGAATTATGGTCTCGGCTTCTACCTTTGGCTTACTGCCGCAGTCGATCGAGGAGTCGGGAATTGTCGCGCTGACCGTCGGCCTTCTGCTTGGCATCGTCGTACTGGATCTTATCGAAAAAAACGTCCCGCACATCGACGTTGAAAATCAAGCGCGGATTCAGTCGTTCGATGCCAAGACGCTGCTCGTTATCATCGCGTTGTTCATTCATAATATCCCGGAAGGGCTCAGCACCGGCTTCAGTTACGCCAGCCGGAACGAAGGCTTGGGTCCGATGGTCGCGATATCGATCGGCGCGCAAAATATTCCCGAGGGTCTTATACTGGCCGTCTTCCTTATCCGTTCGAACGCGGGGAAATGGAAGTCGTTTTTGATCGTGATGCTAACGGGCTTAATGGAGGCGGTCTCGGCCGTGGCCGGTTATTTTACGGCGAGCTACGTGCAAAGCATGATCGGCGGAGGCCTTGCGTTTGCGGCCGGCGCGATGCTTTTTATCGCCTACAAGGAGCTCATTCCCGAGAGTCACGGCCACGGCTTCGAGCGGCCGTCGACCTACTCTTTTATTATGGGATTGTTGATGATGCTGTACATCAGCTATTGGTTCGGCTAATGAGCAGACAAATTTGTGCGTAACCGCTCATTCCATGCAGTGAGGTCAAGAAGTCCGGTCCATAGGGGAGTGAGTTTCATATCCTTGCCCTACGAGGTGCAAAATTGCACCACGTTGGCGCGGGCTGGACGCAAAGGCGTCCCATGGAGTGCAAAATTGCACCTCATAGGTTCGCCGAATGAACTGGCAACGTATCGAACAAAACGGTCCTTGCGGAAAGCTTGCGCTGCCCGCAAGGGCCGTTTTTGTAAACTTAGGATGAGGAGGCCGTTTGCTCTCGAGATGGAGTTCTTTTATTCCCCATTACCCCGCCATAGAAGAACACCACAAGCGATAACGCAAGGCAAGCCGCCGAGAAGACGCCGATTGACGAGTAGCCGCCGTATTGTGCGTAAATCGCCCCGGCGATCCAGGCGCCAAGCGTGTTAGCCGCGTTCATCGTCGAGTTGGCCAAGCTGGAAATCGTCCCCCGAATCGCTGCGTTCAGCGCGGTAAGAGCCTCCATGACCGTTGGAAACACAACCCCAAGCGTTGCGAACAAGAGCAGGAAACCGACGGTTACGACAGGCAAGCTCGACATTCGGGGCAACACCGCGTAAAGCAAAATAACGAACGACATCCCGGCAATGACCGCATTTACGTTGCCGAGCTTTCTAGTTGCGTAAGAACTAACGACGCTTCCCAGCAAAGTGCCGATGCCAAGAAACATCATGACCGTGCCGATATGCCCCACGGGAAGCTGAAAGCTGTCGGCCAACCATTTTCCGATAAATGCAAAGGCGGTGCCGCTCCCCAAGTGAAGCAGCAGATAGGCGAAAAACCCGCTCCGCGCTTTCCCGCTTTTAATCAAAGGCACATATCGGCTAAGAATAGAAGGCTTCTCCTGCGCACGAGGTTTCATATCGGGCAGCTTGAAGTAAACGAAGGCCATAAGCGGCATCGAAGCCGCTCCGATCGTCCAGAACGGAACGGACCAGCTTGCGGCCGCAAGCCAGCTTCCGATCGGCACGCCAAAAGCCTGGGCAGTCGCAAGTCCGGAAAAGGCGATGCCCATCGTTTTCGATATTTGCGACGGAGGCATTACGACGGGAATGGAGGCCCATACTTGCGGAGCGGTAAACGCCGCGCTGACGCCGGCGAGAAACCGGAACAAGCACATCGTCCAGAAGCTGTCCGCGAAGCCGCACAGAATCGTCGACACGGAGAAGCCGAGCATCCCGCAGAGCAGCACGGTCTTCCGGTTCCAGCCGTCGGACAAAGGGCCGGCGATCAGGGCAAATACGGCGGAACCAAGCGTATAGGCGCCGAGCATCCAACCCGCCATCCCCGTCGATACGCCAAATTCCGTCTGCAGCGTCGGGAGCATAGGCGAGATGAGAAACGTGTCCGTTCCGATCATGAACATGATTAGAAAAAACAGCAAAATCGAGAAACGCATGAAGTATCGCTCCTAATTCATTTGTTATCGAGGTTCAGTGTAAGGCATAATAGTGACAGAAGTTGTCATAGATTTAGAATCGATTGCAAAGGAGCGGTCGCGATGTCGAAATCCAAACGATTGATGGACCTGATGATGACCGTTAATCGGAAACGGGTGTTTAAAGTACAGGAGCTTGCCGACGAGTTCGGGGTCTCGAAGCGTACGATTTTGCGGGATTTGCAGGAATTAAGCGAGCTTGGCGTTCCTTTATATTCGGAAGTGGGCCCGCATGGAGGCTATCAGGTTTTGAGAGAGAGAGTGCTGCCGCCTATCGCCTTTATGGAGGAAGAGGCTGTTGCCATCTTTTTTGCGGTGCATGCCTTGCGCCATTACTCCTCGCTGCCGTTCGAGAAGGAGTCCGCTTCGGCGCTCGGCAAGTTCTATCGGTATATGCCCGGAGACGTACGGGATCGAATCGACAGCATGAAGGAGCGGGTCGATTTCGTAACGCCCACCAGACATGCCGAAGCCCCGTGCTTATCCGTTATCCTTGAAGCGGCCGTGCGTCAGAAGGTGCTCTCCGTCGAATACGAGTCGAAGGAGGAGGGAAGTAAGTGCCGGCGAATCCAGCCGGTATGCATTTACGCGAATAACGGCCTCTGGTATTGCACGGCTTATTGTTTCCAGCGCGAAGAGATTCGGGTGTTCCGCTGCGACCGGATAAGCAAGGCCGAATACGACGAATCCGTCGAGCCGCTTGATCTAAGGAACGTTCCGACGAGAAGGCGGGAAACCGTTAAGCCGTCAAACTCGTTCCGCTTGCGGGCGGAACTGGACGAAGCCGGCGTTCAGCGTCTGGAAGCCGAGCTGTGGCTTGCTCCCATGCTGCGAATCCAAGAGAACGGAACCGGCTTTATCGATGGGGACGTGTCGCGGGACGATCTTCCTTATTTCGCGGAGCTTTTCATCGGGTTAGGGGAACATGCCGTCCTGCAGGAGCCGGAAGAACTGAAGATCTCGATCAGGGCGAGGCTTTCGAAATTGCTGGAACGGTACGGCTGAAATTTAAAGGCGCATTCGAACGATTCTGCTCCAAAATAACTGACTGTTTTTGTCAGGGATTGAAGGTTATAATGAATGCAAACCAAGCTTGTACGAGGCGTTAAATTGGAAAGAAGGTAGGACTATGCCGAAAGCGGACAACATGTTGTCGATCCTCTGGATGCTTCGCTCGGGCAAGCGGATGACCGCCAAGCAGCTCGCGGACGAACTGGAAATTAACGTGCGGACCGTCTATCGGTGCATCGATTCGCTGTGCGCCAGCGGGGTGCCGATCGTCGCGGACTCGGGACCCAACGGAGGCTACAGCATTCTTGATCGTTTTGCCGTTTCTCCGCTTTTCTTCGACACGGAGGAGCAGAAGGGGCTCGTGCATGCCGCGACCTTTGCGAAAGAGGCCGGGTACCCTTATTCGGAAGCGTTGACCCGCGCTGTGAACAAGCTGAAGCGTTACGCGAACGAACGGCAATTGGATTCGCTGGAGCGGCATGGCGGCGCTTTATCGGTTATTTATCCTCCGACGGACGGCAAATACCAAGCGCTCCTGCAAATGCTGGAAGAGGCGGCCGGACAGGGACAAACGCTGGAAATGGTATACGACAAGGGCAGGGGGGAGAAGCCGTCTCCGAGGCCGGTCGATCCTTACGGCATCGTCTTTTGGAAAGGAAGATGGTACGCTGTCGGGCATTGCGGTCGCCGGGGCGAGGTGAGAAGCTTTCGCGTCGACCGGATTCGGAGCTTGCGGGAGACCGGAGAACGGTTTCAGCGTCCGGAAGGGTTCTCCGCGAAAGAGCATCTGCTCGGCAGTCTGCTTTCCGATCCGTCCGGGCCCGGGGAGTTCGAGAGCGTTCGGATTAAGGGTAAGGAGCAAGTGCTTAACGAATTATGCGAGCATTGGCTGTTCGGACATGCTCTTGTCGCGCGCAAGCCCGAAGAAGCCGTATTTCGTTTGGACGTTGCGACGCTGGAAACTTACGTTCCTTATTTTCTGATGCCGTACGGTACGGCATTGCAGATCGAGTCGGAGAAGCTCGCCGGCAGAATGGCCGAGACATGCGCCCGCATGCAGGCGCATTACGAAGAAATGTTACGCGAATTGAAGGAAGAAAGGATCGTGAGCCATGAGTAAATATGCCATGTTCGGAAAGCTAACCGCGCATCCGGGCAAAAGGGACGAGCTTGCGAACAGGATGCTGGAATCAAGCGAAACGCTGAACGGTATGGAAGGCTGCATCCATTACATTTTGCATGCGGACGAAGACCATCCCGACGACTTGTGGGTTACGGAACTGTGGGAGAGCGAGGAGGCGCATGCGGCGTCCTTGAAGAATGAAAAAGTGCTCGAGGTCATCGGGCGCTGCCGGCCTTTAATCGCCGGCGTCACACCGATAAAAGTCCGGCCGCTTGGGGGCAAAGGATTTGGTGGTACGGCATGAAGGACCAGAATAACTACGACACGTTCATCGAAGTAGCCGAAGATTGCCCCGTAGAGACGGCCGAAGTCCCGAAAGCGAAAGGCGGCGTCAAGTCGGTACCGGTTTTGCAATATGAAATGATTGCGAACCATCCTTACCGGTACACGCAGGAGGATGTGCTGTTCGAAGTGTTTGCGGTTCGAAACGGCATAACCGAACAACGGAAGCAAGCCGAACGGGAGAAGTTTTTCTCCAAAGGCCAGCCCTGTCTTCGAACATCGTCGCTCGGCAAACGTTACGGGTGGGGAATTCATTGCGACTCGCAAGGAAAGGTCGCGCTGTACGCCGTCGAATCCGACGATTATCGGCGATTAAAGGACGATCCGAACTTAAAACATGTAAAAGCTATGCGCCAAAGCCGCAATTAGCGCCCGCAAGCCGCCGCCGTGCGGCTTTTTTTGCGGATAACGGCCCTTTGCAGCCGCAGTTATGGAAGCGTCTTTGTCGCGGGAGGATTTCGATTTACTGTTGATAACGCTTTCATTGATGTTATAATTTCCTTACATTCCTAATCCGGAAAGGGGAATAGAAGGCGGAAATGAACATGTTGCGAAACCCGATCCTGTTCAAAACGCTGCGGTTTAAGTTAATTTTCAGCTTCGTCATCATCGTCATCCCCGTTATCGCCTTCATGATTTACAACAATTTGTACGCCATTCAAGTCGTCCGCAGTCAAGTCGCGCAGTCCAACAAAAACCTGATCAGCTTGTATATGGGGCAAATCGACCGCAATTTGGAAGAAATCGACAAATACTTGTTCGGTATCGCTTCGCTCGAAACCGGCTTGCTGGTGTTGGAAACGGCGAGGGAACGCAATCCCGACGCCTATTCCTTCGAACGCATTCAGCTCTACAACAAGCTGAAGCGGGATTTGCCGAATTACAAAACGATCGACATGTTTTTCGTTTATTCTCCGGCCAACAAAGATTTGATCATCGTCGCCGAAAACCAGACGGATTACGGCGTGCAGCTCGGCATTCAGAGCAATATCGTCGATTTGCTGCAATCCGAAGGCAATCCGGAGCTGTCGTATGAGGAATGGTTCGTGCGCCGGATAGGCAGCGAATATAATTTAATGCGCGTCATTCAGTACGGCGGCGTCTATATAGGCGCATGGGGAAACGTCCAAGACTTGATGGTTCCCCTTAATTTGCTGAGGTTGGGCGACAAAGGCAAAGCTTTTTTGGCGACGGACCGTTTCGAGCCGATGACGAACCGGTTGTTCATTCAGGAACATCGAATCGATCTAAGCTTTACCGGTCCGGATTACGAGCTTACCGGCTCGGACGAAAAGTTCATGATCGTGAGCGAATGGTCGGCGAGAGGGAAATTCGGTTTATTCGCGGCCATTCCGGACAGTACCATATTGGCGAATTTGCCGTTTCTCCGCTGGATCGTATGGTTCATCTCGATCGGGGCGATTATTTTGCTCCCACTTGGCTTGTTTGCATTGCGCAAGCATATTTTGACGCCCGTCAACCGCATCGTGATGGCGATGAGGCGAGCCGAAGACGGAAATTTGGACGTCCGCATCAACTATCGTCCATCGGCATTTGAATTTGCGGTCATGACCGATACGTTCAACCGGATGCTTTCGCAAATTCAGGAATTGAAAGTGAACGTCATGGAAGAGCAGCTGAACCTGCAGAAAGCGGAGCTGAAACATCTGCAATTGCAAATCAACCCCCATTTTTTCCTGAACTCCTTGAACATTATTTATAACTTGGCGCAAGTCAAAGATTATAAGCTCATCCAGGAGATGGCGCACTCCCTGGTCGGCTATTTCCGGTTCATGTTTCGCAGCAACTTGTCCTTCGTGGCGCTTCGGGACGAGATCGAGCATACGGTGAACTATTTGCGCATTCAAGAGATGCGATTCCCCGGCATGCTGACCTTCGACGTATCCGTTCCGGATGAGCTTAGCTTCGAGAACGTGCCTCCGCTCGTCATCCAGACATTTGTGGAAAATACGATCAGACACGCGGTCAGCATGGATAAGCCGATCCATATCGGGATTGCGGTGACGAAGGACGGGGACGGCCATTTGCGCATATGCGTCCGCGATACGGGCAGAGGGTTTCCGCAGGAGGTGCTGACCGCGCTTCGCAAGCAGAACGAGCGGCTTGTCCACGAAGGCGAACATATCGGCATATGGAACGTTCAGCGAAGGCTAAGACTGCTGTACAAAGATCAGGCGCAAGTCCGGTTATCGAACGCCGAGATCGAGGGAGCCGTCGTTGAAGTTCGAATACCGTCCGTACGCGAAGCCGGATAAGGGGGATGGCGCGATGCAGCTGTTGATCGTAGACGATGAAATCCATGCCGTACGGGGGATCAAAGCGGGGGTGGAATGGGACAAGCTCGGTTTTGTCCACGTTTATGAGGCGTTCAACATTCGGCAAGCCAAAGACATCCTTGCTTCGCAACCGATCGAAGTGATGATATGCGATATCGAAATGCCGGAAGGCGACGGCTTTCAGCTTTTGACGTGGGTGAAGGAGCATTTTCCGGAGACGGAGTCATTGTTTCTGACCTGTCATGCCGATTTTGCTTATGCGCAAAAAGCGATTCAGCTCGGCAGTATGGATTATATGCTTAAACCTGTTCGCTTCAACGAGTTGGAGCACGCGGTGCGCAAAGCCGTGCAAAAAGTGATGAAGGAAAAGGAGAAAAGCAAGTTCGAGCAAACGTACGAGCATTATTACCGTTTGTGGGAATCTTATCAGCCGATGGTAGTCGAACGGTTCTGGCAGGACCTGCTGCAACGCACCATTCTGTCGAACAAAACGGAAATCGCACAGCGGCTGGCCAAGCAAAATATTCCTTACGACGAAACGGAGCGTTACCTTGCCGTCTTGATCAGCATTCAACGTTGGCATAAACCGTTGTCGCTGCGCGAAGAGAAAATAATGGAATATGCGCTGCGCAATTCGCTGGAAGAAGTCGCCTTCATCCGGGAAGCCGGCGGGCAATTGATTCAAGTGAAGAGCGGGGCGCTTGTGGCCGTCGTAAAGGCGGAAGCGGGCGGGACCAGATGCAGCGGTCGGGTTAACGCCGAGCTGCAGGCGTATATGGAGGCGTGCAACCGTTATTTTTACTGCGATCTTTGCTGTTACGTCGGCACGCCCGTACCGATCGAAGAACTCCCGGCTCAATATGAACGGCTTGCGGAGGCGGAAGAACGGAACGTAACCCGGACCAACGAGATTCTATATCCGCATTTGCTGCGGCGAGGCGGCGGCAAGCTTCAGATGCCGGCCATGGGCGGCTGGGGCGAAATGATTAAGCGCGGCTATATCGCGGAGCTGCGTGCGGACGTCGAGCATTATATGGAAGGACTAAAGCGGATCGAGGAGCTGGATGCCTTACAGCTGCGAAGCTTTTATGAAGATTTTCTCCAGCTGGTTTACCATGAGCTGCACTGCAAAGGGCTCCGCGCCCATCAAGTGCTTCCCGAGAAGCTGCTGTCCACGCGGCTGAAGGTCATTACCCGTTCCGTTGAAGATCTGGCGCAGTGGGTATTCGCTATGATCGAGGAGGCCGGCAAGCATCTCCACACCCCCCTCGAGAACAACTCGGCCGCCGTCGTAAGCAAGGCGAAAAGCTACATCTCGCTGCATCTCAATCAGGATATATCCCGCAACGACATTGCCGGCTACGTGAACCTGAATCCCGATTATTTGACCCGAATATTCAAGAAGGAGACCGGTCTGACGATCTCGGAATACGTTCTGCAGGAGAGGATCCGAACGGCGCAGGAGATGTTGTCCAAGACCGGCATGCCGATAACCGAAATTGCTTATGCGGTCGGGTACAACAATTATTCGCATTTCTCGAAAATGTTCAAAAAAGCGACGTCTATGAACCCGCAGGAGTATCGAAAATCGCGACAGAGTTAATAGTCCCGGGCTGTCCCTTTCGTATGCGGGGCAGTCTTTTTTGTATAGGAGAAGATGAATGGAAGTCGGAAAATCTCAACCGAAAAGTCGTTCTAGAATCTAGTTGAAGCGCTTTCATTTCTTTATGCTTAAAACAAACCAACTGAAGGGGGAGATCGGATGGATGCTATGACGAGCGATACGGCAAAAGAAACGAAGGCTAAGGCCGTAACGTCCGTAAAGCCGAAATGGAGCAGGCTCAGCCGGTACGCGCCGCTGTTCATCATGGTTTTGCCGGGCGTCGTCTACTTGTTCATCAACAATTACTTGCCGATGTTCGGACTGGTGATTGCGTTCAAGGACATTAACTTTGCGAAAGGGATATTTGCCAGCGATTGGATCGGGCTCAAAAACTTCGAGTACTTGTTCAAAACGTCCGATGCATGGCTCATTACCCGGAACACGATTTTGTACAATGCGGCTTTTATCGTCATCAATTTGTTTATTGCCGTGGGCATTGCGATTCTTCTGAACGAAATTCGAAAAAAATGGCTGGCCCGCTTCTATCAAAGCGTCATTCTTATTCCTTATCTGATCTCGATGGTGATCGTCGGTTACTTGGTGCTGGCGCTGCTGAGCGGCGAGAACGGCTTCGTCAACAAGCAAGTGCTTCCCGCTTTTGGGGCGGAGCCGGTTTCCTGGTACAGCGAACCGAAGTATTGGCCATACATTTTGACCATTGTTAACATTTGGAAAAATGCGGGTTATTTATGCGTCATTTATTTGGCCGCGATTATCGGCATCGATCCCGAGTATTACGAGGCGGCAACGATAGACGGCGCGAGCAAATGGCAGCAGATCAAAAGCATTACCGTACCGCTGATCGCGCCGGTCATTACAATCATGACGCTGCTGCAAATCGGACGCATCTTTTACTCCGATTTCGGCCTGTTCTATCAAGTTCCGCTCGATACGGGCGAGCTTCATTCCGTGACGAACGTCATCGACACGTATGTGTACAGAGCGTTATTGAACTTGGGCGACATCGGCATGTCGTCGGCAGCGGGATTATACCAATCCGTCGTAGGATTTGTTCTCGTCTTGATCTCGAACTACATCGTCAGCAGGCGCAACCGCGATCACGCGTTATTTTAACGGAAGGAGGAAGCTCGAATGAAGGCGACTTGGAAACAGCAAACGTTCCAATGGAGCGTCCATGCTTTATTCATCGCGCTAGGCGCCATGTGTATTTTGCCTTTCGTGCTGCTGGTGACAACTTCGTTTACGGACGAAATGACGATTCTTCGGGACGGTTATTCGTTCCTGCCGGATCAGTTCAGTCTGGAAGCTTATCGTTTTCTATGGCAGGATGCCGAAAATATATCGCGAGCTTACGGCATTACGATACTCGTGACCGTCGTCGGCACGTTCGTCGGGCTGTCGGTTTCGGCGCTGCTGTCGTACCCGATCTCGCGCAAGGACATGCCTTTCCGCACGCAGCTTTCGTTCTACGTCTTTTTTACGATGCTGTTTAACGGCGGCTTGGTGCCGACTTACCTGATTTACACCCAAGTATTCGACCTGAAAAATACGCTGCTTGCGTTAATCGTTCCCGGTCTGCTGACGAACGGCTTTTACATTCTCATCATGCGGACGTTTTTCTCCAATTCGATACCGGTTCAGGTGATCGAGTCCGCCGCGATCGACGGAGCGGGAGAGTTTAAAATCTTTTTCCGGATCGTGCTGCCGCTTTCGCTTCCGATTTTGGCCACGGTCGGCCTTATGCAGACGATCGGATATTGGAACGACTGGTTTAACGGCTTGATCTATATTACCGAAAGCCGCATGTTCAGCCTGCAAAATCTATTGAACCGCATTCTGTTGAACGCGCAATTTCTGCAGTCCAATTCCGACATGGCTTCCACGGAAATCGCGACGTCCGCCAGCATCCCGATGGAGTCGATACGGATGGCCATGGCCGTGATCGGCGTCGTTCCTTTGCTTTGCGCATATCCGTTTTTTCAAAAATATTTTGTCAAAGGCCTCGTAATCGGAGCGGTTAAAGGGTAACGGGCGTACCTGGCTTCGGCCGGTTCGTATACGCTTCAGAACATCCAAAAACAAGGACTCCAATAAAAAAGACAGGGGGAACAGGGATGACGAGAAAATGGAAAAGGACGGCGGTTGCCGCCGCATGGATGGCTTGTTTGCTTCTTATAACGGCTTGTTCGGGCGGCAATAAAGGCGGGGGAGGTACGGCACCGTCGGAGAACGATTCCGCGGGAGAGCTGAAGCCTTACGAAATAACCGTCGCGTTCTGGAATATCGGCAACACGAAGGATATGGACGCCGTAGCGGCGGAAGTGAACAAGCTGACGAAGGCGAAAATTAACGCGACGGTCAAATTTTTGCCGATCGACATCGGGGCTTGGCAGCAGCAAATGAATCTGATGCTTGCCGGCAATGAGAAGCTGGACCTTCTCGTCACCGCTACGGGGATGAATTACGGCACGCAAGCCGCAAAAGGCCAGCTTCTCCCGCTCGACGACCTGCTCGAGAAATACGGCCAGGATATCAAGGCGGTCGTAGGCCCGGACATATTGAAGGCGACGACAACGAACGGCAGCATTTACGGGGTTCCGAGCGTCCGCGATTGGGCGGCCGATTACGGCGTGCTGATGCGTAAGGATATCGTCGACAAATACAACATCGATCTGAGCAAAGTGAAGACATACGCGGACATGGAGCCTATTCTGAAAATCATTAAAGAAAAAGAACCGCAAATGGCCGGCATTTTGCCGGAAGGGACCAGCGGCACCATCATCTCCTCCATAACGCCGGGGCTTGTCGATCCGCTGAACGACGAGAACGGAGTGCTTCCGGATTTCGATAATAACCTGAAGGTCGTCAACTGGTACGAATCCGCCGAATACGCGGAGCTGATCAACATGGTAAGAAGCTGGTATACGGCCGGATACATTCCGAAGGACATCTCGACGAACCAAATCTCATCGGAGCAGCTCGTCAAAGCGGGCAAGGCATTCTCCTTCGTCGTGCATATGAAGCCGGGTTACGAAAGCAAAGAATCGCTGTTGACGGGCACGCCGATGGTTGCGGTTCGGCTGCTGCCGCCGGTTGCGACGACGTCTTCGATTTCCAACGTTATGTTCAGCATCGCCAAAAACTCGGACGATCCGGAAAGGGCGATGATGTTCCTGAACCTTCTATATTCCGACAAAGAACTTGTCAATCTGATCGACTTCGGCATCGAAGGCAAACATTACGCCAAAAATCCGGACGGCACGATCAATTACCCGAGCGGCGTGGACGCATCGAACGCCACGTATGCGCCGGTGCACGGCTGGATGTGGGGCAACCAATTTCTGTCGCATGTGTGGGAAGGCGACGATCCGAATATATGGGAGCTTCAGAAGGAGTTTAACGATTCGGCCAAAAAATCGAAAGCGATGGGATTCAGCTTTACGGTCGATCCGGTCAAAACGGAGGCGGCTGCCGTACAAAGCGTGAAAGATCAATATAAAGTCGGGCTGGAAACGGGAACGCTGGACCCCGCCAAATATTTGCCCGAATTTATCGATAAGCTGAAGGCGGCAGGCATTGACAAAATTATTGCCGAGAAGCAAAAGCAGCTCGACGAGTGGGCGGCAAACAATCAATAAGTCCGATAAACGGGTAAAAGGAGCGGGTAAGGATGAGCATTCAGGCAGGCATTAACGTATTCTCCGTACATGAACGGATCGGGGACGATTATTTCGGCGCCTTGGAGCAGTTGGCCGAAGCGGGGTACCGCAATCTGGAGTTGATCAGCTTTAATATGAAGAAGCGTTCCCGCTTGCGCGACGATTTCCCGTCCGAAGCGGTAAGCGGCAAGCTTAAGGAGCTTGGCCTGGCGGCCATCGCCGTTCATGAAGGACCGATGCCGGGGCAAGAGCTGCTCGAGCACGATTGGGATAACGTAATGGCCTATTACGGTACGCTAGGCACCGAGGCGATCGTTTTGCCTTCCGTATGGATTCAGGACCGCGAAAGTGCCCTTCGGCTGGCCGAGCAGCTCGGCGTGTTGGGCAAACGACTGAAAGACAACGGATTTGCCCTTTATCTTCATAATCATGCCCACGAGTTTAAATCGGACGGCGAAACGACGTTGTTCGACCTGCTCGCGGACAATACCGATCCGGAGCTGCTGAAGTTCGAGCTCGATATGGTATGGGCGATGCGTGCGGGCATCGATCCCGTTGCCGTTCTCGAACGGCTGGGCAGCCGCTGCGATATGGTTCACCAGAAGGATCTGAACAAGGAGCTCGCCGGTCCCGTCAACTTGTTTGAAGCGATCAAGCGTAACGGCGACGAGGCATTGCCTGTCTTCGAGGCATACCAGAAATATATCGGTCCGGCGGATTTCGTCGATTTAGGAACCGGAACGTTCGATTTTGCATCCGTCTATAAACGAATTAACGAAATGGGCAGCGTCAAATATGCGCTCGTCGAAAACGAAGGCCGCTCGTCCGACAAAATCGAAAGCGTCCGCAACGACTTGAAAGTGCTGCAAAGCTATTTATAAGCAAATGCAAAAACCGGATTTGATTAAACGTATAGGGGGGCGTCTTACGGATGGCGGACAATAAACTGAAGGTGGGAATCATCGGCTGCGGGGGGATCGCGTTTCAGAAACATATGCCGTCGCTAGCGAAGCAGACGGATTTGGCGGAAATGACGGCGTTCTGCGATATCGTGCCGGAAAAAGCGGAAAAAGCGGCTCGCGAATTCGGGGGAGAGCAGGCAGCCGTGTATACCGACTACCGGGATCTGCTTAAGGACGAGACGATCGACGTCGTCCATATCCTGACCCCGAACCTGCAGCATTCGTTCATTACGGTCGATGCGTTGGAGGCGGGCAAGCATGTCATGTGCGAGAAGCCGATGGCGATCAACTCGGCGGAGGCCCGCAAAATGCTGGAGGCGGCCAAGCGGACCGGCAAAAAGCTGACGATCGGCTACCAAAACCGGTTTAACGACGACTCCCAAACGCTTTATAAAGCTTGCCGCGAAGGAAGGCTCGGCGAAATTTACATGGCGAAGGCGCACGCCGTCCGGAGGCGGGCGGTGCCGACTTGGGGCGTGTTCGCCGACAAAGAGCAGCAGGGCGGCGGATGCTTGATCGATATCGGCACGCACGCGCTCGACCTGACGTTATGGTTCATGGACAATTACAAGCCGGTTTCGGTTTCGGGATCGGTATTCCACAAGCTGAAGGATAAGCCGGAGGGCAATATGTTCGGCCCTTGGGACCCGCAAACGCTTCATGTGGAGGATTCCGCTTTCGCACTGGTCAAGATGGAGAATGGAGCGACCATTTTCCTGGAAAGCTCTTGGGCGCTGAATACGACCGACGTAAAAGAAGCGAAAGCTTCGCTGTTCGGGACGGAAGGAGGGGCGGAAATGAAGCAGACGGCGGATTTCAGGAGCGAAATCGTATTCAATCAGGTCCTATACGGCAAGCTTACCGAAATGAAGCCGACGGCCGGACCGCCAATCGCTTACTTCGGCCCGGACGGGGAAGATCCGGGTTCCCGGGAAGCGCGGCAATGGCTCGAAAGCATCGTTCGCGATACGGAACCTCTTGTATCCCCGGAGCAAGCCTATGTGGTGACGCAAATCTTGGAGGCGATCTATCGATCGGCCGAGACGGGAAAAGAAGTATATTTGTAAGCATCCGGTAACTAACCGGAAAAAGGACCCGGACTGCCGTTGACGGCGGTTCCGGGTTCTTCGCCTCCTGCCTTAGCCGAGTGCCGGACTCGTTGATTGGAACACGATCGTGTTAAACGATTCCGGCTCCAGTTCGAAGCGGTACGTATTCCTTTCAAACGATAGATCTACCGTCCGTTCGTTCTTAAACGGGTTGTTCACGACAACCGCCGTCGATCCGTCCGTGTTGCGGAAGGCGACCGCCTTGCCGCTCCATGGCCCTCGCAGCCCGATTCTTTGCGCTCCGGGAACGACAAAATGGGCAAAATGCTTCATGACGTAATATTCCGGATTGCGCGTAACACGCCCGGACTGCGGGTCGACCGTCACCATGGAGTTCTGCTCCCATCCCCATGTGCTGCGGCCTCTCGGTTCCAGCACCATGTTCCAATAAATATAGGCGTTTACGCCGTTCGTGAAATAATGCTGATACAAATTAAACACGTATTTCGCATAATCCCACGAATTGTTCCCGTCCCCGCATTCGTTCTCCGTCTGCATGTAGCGGAGCTCCGGATAGCTGGCCGCCGTCCGCTGAATCGCATATTTGCCCGCCCATTGGTAGCCGACTCCTTTGATGTATTTATACGCCTTGGGGTCGCTGAGCACAACGGCGGCATACTCGTCGAAATCGGACGATTTTTTCTTGCTCAGCTCTTCCCACGGTTCGGGAGCGTTAATCGTTCCAAGCCATATTTCCGTTTCCAGGCCATGCTTTTCGAAGGCGGGCCCCAGATAGTCCGCAATAAATTCGCGCAGCTGCTCGCCGGTCCATACGCAAGAAGGGAACTTCTGGTCGGCGACGACTTCATTTTGAACGTGGACTTGATGGATCGTGATGCCGACATCGCGGTACGACTCCACGAATTTGACGAAATAAAGGGCGTACGCTTCCAAGATGTCCTTCTCCCAGCGAAGCGTTCCGTAGTTGTAGGCTTTAGGCGTTTTCATCCAGGTGGGAGGGCTCCAAGGCGATGCAAAAAGCTTCAAATCCGGATTGTACGTCAGCGCTTCTCGGATATAAGGAGTCAAATATTTGAAATCGCGCTCGATCGAAAAATGCTTCATGCCGAAGTCGCCGTCCGTCTCGTTGTGGCTGTACCATTCCAAGGCATAATCGCTGGCGCCGATCGGAAGGCGGCAGATCGACAACTTATGCTCGCCGTCCGGATGGAATAAGGAATGAAACAAGCTTCCGCGTTGTTCGTCGCTCAGACGACTAAGCGCGACGTACCCCAGTTCGTTAAAGCAGCCGCCGAATCCTTCTACGATTTGGAACCGCTCTCCGGTAACGATTAAATTCGCGTTCGCGGTGTCCGCAGCTGCGGACACCGTTTGTTCGTTCCATGCTTTCTCCTTCGTGGTCGAAATCCATTGAATGGATGATTTCTTCATCGACTTTCCCTCCTGCTTGAATTAGATGCGATTACTAAGGTACATTCATTATGGCAAACCCTCGTACAATTGGGATTGGTCCAACTCAAGTAAAATTTGCCCTAATCCAAGGTGGTGCAATGATGAACATCCCGGAAGCATACCGTTCCTATTTGTTTCCCGATTCCAGATGGCTTCCCGCGATCGATTGGAACGTCAAATTGTACGGTGCCCATATGCAGCGCGTTAGCAAGGGCTGGACCGTGCCGCAGGAATCCCATCATGCCTTCGAGCTGATCCTTATTCTTAAAGGCACGCAGACGACGGAGATGGAGAATGTCGGCTACGAGTTGAAAGCCGGCGATATTTTGCTGATTCCTCCCGGCTTCAAGCATGTCAACCGATCCGCTCGCGAAGAAGGGCTGACCTATTTTGTTGCCCATTTCAATGTGGACAATGCTCTGTTCCGCCAGGAGATGACCCGGCATTCGCAGTTTTATTTCCCTTCGGGTGACGAAACGAATGTCCGGCTGAAAGCGGCGATGATGAAATGGATCGAGCTGCTGCAGGAGAGGGGCTGCGACTATACGTCGGCGGATCTGTTCCGCATACAGGCCGGTTTGTTTGAAATTTTCGGCATTTTGGCCGAGCAGGCATCAGCCGGCATCGAACATTCCGTCTCTCCCGCCGCGGGCCAATACGCAAGGCTAATCGCCGAAGCCATTAAAGCGAAGTTCGAACCCGGAAAATTGGCGAAATACGGAGAAAACGAACGGGATGTCCGGATCGAAGCCATTGCCGTTTCTCTAAATATAAGCCCCGGTTACGCCCTCGAGGTGTTTCAGAAAGTGTACGGCATGTCGCCGCGCAAATATTTGTCGGAGCTGAAGCTCCATGAAGCCAAGCAGCTCATCCTTCAGCCGGATCTCGCGCTAAGCGCTGTCGCGTCCTTACTGGGGTATTCCAGCATAGCCCATTTCAGCAGGCAATTTAAGCGCTGGACAGGCATGAGTCCCCGCAAATTTCGACAATCGACGCTTGAATCGGAGCCGCATCATACGTTAAGATGACCTAAAGATTGGCCTACAAGCAGAACGCCTACGCGGCAGCGGGGCGTTTGTTTTTTCAATGGCGGAGAGGAGCAGCGCAATGTGGGGAAAGATGGGGAAGATAGGGAAGCTTGTGACGGAGCCGTTGCGGCGAAGCATTCGCAACCGGCTTATACTGACGATGATTTTGATATCCGTTCTGCCGACGCTCGCCGTAACGCTTCTTGCCGCGGAAAATAACAGGAAGACGATGGAAGCGGAAGTCGTCGAAACGAACCTGTCCAATATGAAGTGGACCGGCGTTTATTTGAGCGATCAATTCGCGCAGCTAAATAATCTGATTTATACGATGCTCATTAGCCCAAGTATGAGCGCCTATGTGCTGCCCGCGGAAGACGGTCAAGAGGAATTGGACTTTTCCGCCCAGCGGACAATTTTGGATACGCTTACAAGCCTCTTTTACTCGGCAGGCAACCATGTCGTCGGCGTGGAGTTGTATTTGAAGGAGAGAAAAACGCTGTTAACGATCAATGCGCATCAAAGCGACATCGATACGGTTCCGTTGCCTCCCCCGACTTATGCGGAGCTGTTCGGGCAGCGGAAAGATGTCGTTATTCATTCGTCGCCAGACGATCCAAGCCGGTTTCAGCTTACAAGAAGCATAAACCGGTTTGAAAACCGGGAAAAAATCGGAGGCATCACACTGGAGGTCCAATGGAACGTCTTCGACCAGACGCTTGAGCTGCTTGGGCGGGGAGAAGAGCAAGCCGTTTTTATCGCCGATGCGGACGGCCGCATCTATTACAATCCTTACGAGATCCAAGTCTCCGAATCCGCCAAAAACATAATAAGGCAAAGCGGTTCCGGTCCGGCTTACGCCCGCTCTGCAGACGAAATCGTGTTTACGAATACGATCGACCCGTCGGGGCTTAAGCTGGTCAAGGTCATTCCGAACCGTCTAGTATATCAAAGCGCGATGGAGACGGCCAGATACGGCTTTATCGTCGGCATCGTGTCGGCCGCCGTTTCACTTTTCATAGCCGTATTCATCGCATGGAGAACGGCCAATCCGATCGTCCGGCTGGCGAGATCGTTGAAAGGGCTGCATTTGATCCAGGAGGCGGAGCGCGTGCCGGTTCGGAGGTATGACGAGATCGGGTTGCTGGAAAATCGGCTGCAGCAAATGGCCATGCGGATCAGGGAACATATCAGGGTCGAATACAGCATGAGCCTCGAAAGAAAGACGGCGGAGCTTAAGGCGCTGCAAGCCCGAATAAATCCGCATTTTCTGCAAAATACGCTGCAGTTGATCGGAAGCATGCTGTTTTCCAAGCAGCCGTCCGAAAGCTACGAAGTCATTCGATCGTTAAGCGACATGTTTCGTTATATCATTCGCGAGCCGGAGGATTTAGCCGATTTTATGTCCGAAATCAATCATTTGAACCATTACATGCTTATTCAGGAAAAACGTTACGGCACAAGGCTCCGGTTTACGTTATCGGTAGACGAGGCTTTGCGGGACTGCCGGATTCCGAAGCTTACGCTCCAGCCCATTGTCGAAAATGCGTTCTTTCATGGGCTGGAGCCGAAGCAGGGCGAATGGAACCTTGCGGTTTCCGCCTTCGCTCGGGAAGGAAAGGCCGTAATCCGAATACAAGACAACGGAGTCGGCATTCGACCGGAACGGCTGACGGAGCTGCAAAAACAACTGAAAGGCTACAAGGGAGAAATATGGACGCATGGGGAGCGGATCGGCCTGAACAATGTGGCGTCCCGAATCGGTATGCATTTCGGCGACGAATACGGCGTGGAGATCGAAAGCGTGACAGGGGAAGGAACGATCGTGACCGTCAGCATCCCTTTACGAACAGGAGGCCATAACGATGCCCTATAAAGTAATGATTGTCGATGACGAGAAGTGGAACCGCGACATGGTACGAACGCTCGTCGAGTGGGACCGGCACGGGCTCGAGCTCGCCGGGGAGGCGGAAGACGGGGACGGCGCATTGAACGCGATCCGGGAGACGGGTTCGCAAATTGTCATTACCGACATGCGCATGCCCGGGATGGATGGCGTCCGGTTGATGGAGCGCATACACGAAACGTATCCCGATATAAAAACGATCGTCGTAAGCGGTTACGACGATTTTCATTATTTGAAGCATGCCATTCGTTACCGGGCGGTCGACTATTTGCTGAAACCGATCGACCCGAAGGAGTTGAATGCGATTTTGAGCAAATGCGTCTCCGACTTAGCCTCGGCGTCCGTGCAGGAGAGAGAACTGCCGCTGGAAATGTCGCTGGCGCTTTCCACATGCAAACAACTGCTTCAGAGGCATTTCAACGAATTGAACCGCGGGGGCATCAGTCATGCGCTGGAACAAGTGCGCAAGGAGCTGAACGTTAGGGGGATTACCCAGCCGTCCCGATTGGAGCGGGTCGTGCTCGAGCTGCAGGTGGCGTTAAAGGAGACGATGAACGCGAACATGCTTTCTGAAGAGCCTCTGCCGCCGATCGGCAGAAACGATACGGTCACAAGCGAAACGGCGATCCGATTCGTGGAAGAGCAATATTTGCGGGTGTTGGACATGCTTGCCGCGAGCCGGAAATTTAAAAACAAGCTCAACCTGGAAGAAATCAAACAATACGCGGAGCGGCATTTTGCCGAAAACATTACACTGGAACAGATGGCAAAGGTTTTTTACGTGAGCAAGGAATACTTGAGCAAGGCGTTCAAGCAAGAATACGGGCTAAATCTGACCGATTATATTTTGCGGCAGCGAATGGAAAAGGCAAAAGAATGGCTGCTGGACGAAGGATTATCGATCAAAGCGGTGGCGGAAATGGCCGGCTACGAGGATGTCGCTTACTTTTATCGCGTCTTCAAAAAGCATTACGGCGTAGCTCCCGGAGAAATGCGGAAAAAGAGCCTGGTTGAGAAAACCGACTAGAACATGTGATTAAAATTATCCAATCCAACGGTTTAATTTTGTCCAATTAAACGTTTTCATGAATTGCTTATAATGAAAACGCAACCAATACTAGCCGTAACTTAGGGAGGTCGTAAAACAGATGAAGATGTGGAAAGGCGCGCTTGCGACGATTTTGGCCGCCGCTTTGATCGGAGGATGCTCGAGCAACGCGGGAAGCGGCACGGGTTCCGGAGGAAACGCCCAAGGATCGGAGGGAGGGGCGAAAAGCGTCAATTTAAAAGTATTTATCGCCCAGCCCCGGTTGAAAGAGCATTACGACAAGTTTATCGCGGACTTTGCGGCGAAAGAGAAGGCGGAGAAAAACATCGACGTATCGATCCAGCTTGAAATGCCGCCTGCGGATAATGCGGCCCAAATCTTGAAGACTCGCCTTGCGTCCAACGATGCGCCGGACGTATTTGCCATTCATGCCATCAACGAGATTCCTTCTTACTACAAAGCGGGTTATCTCGAAGATTTGTCGGATCAGCCGTTTGTCGGCAAGCTGCTCGACAGCGTCAAGCCGTCCGTGACGACGACCGATGGGAAAGTCGTTGCCGTTCCGCTTGAGACGTTGTCTTGGGGTTACTTATACGATAAAAAGATTTTCGCCGATTTGGGATTGACGCCTCCGACGACGCTGACCGAAATGAAAACGACCGTAGAGAAGCTCAAGGCGAACAATATAACGCCTTTCCTGCTTTCCTATAAGGAAGCCTGGATCCCGCAATTGTTCCTGCCGCTGGCCGTAGGCGCGAAGATGAACACGGAGGAGGGCGAAAAGGATTTCATTGACCGGATGAACGCCGACCAAGGCTCGTTCGCGGAAATGAAGTCGATGTTCGAGATCATCGATCTGGTTAACGCAAACGGCACGGAAAAAGCGCTCGAGGTCGGAGGGGACGACGGCGCCGCGGCGTTCGCGGAAGGCAAAGCGGCCATGTGGATTCAGGGGCCATGGTACGCGGAAACGATTCTGAAATCGAATCCGGAACTGGATTTCGGCGTCGCCGCGCTGCCGATTAACGACAACCCGGACGCCACTATGATCAATCTGAGCGCATCCACCTCGCTGGCCGTGTCGAAGACAAGCAAAAACAAGGAGGTTGCCTTGGATTTCATCAACTACGTGCTGGACGACAACGACTCCAATGCTTTCTTCCAAGCGCTCAAATTTAATCCGATCGCCACGGTTCATACGTTCGAGAGCTACCCTTGGGTGAACGACGCGACGGAATACGTGAAAGCGGGCAAATCGTACCAAGACCCGGCCATTCCGCAGTCCGTCAAGGACGAGGTCGGAAAGGCGCTGCAATCCTATTACGCCGGCCAAATGTCGCAGGACGACGTTCTGGCCGCGCTGGATAAAGCGTGGAAATCGTTTAACAAAGTCAACAATTAATTCGCAGGCGTAAAGGAACGGAAGGGAAGAGCGGCAGCCGCTCTTTCCCTCCTTACAAGACCATAGAAGCAACCGGGGAGAGGAGATTATCATGCCGATCAGAGCGTACAAAAAATATATGTCGCTGCTTGCATTTACCATGCCGGCGCTTGTGCTGTATGCGGTATTTCTGCTTATTCCGACGATAGGCGGCATGTATTACAGCTTTACGGATTGGAACGGTTTAAACAAAAGCTACAGCTTTGTCGGTTTCGGCAATTTCGCGGAGGCGCTTACGGAGGATCCGGATTTCGTCCACTCGTTATGGTTTACGCTCAAGTACGTCGTCTTTATGATCGTACTGCAAAATGCGATTGCCCTTCTGCTAGCCGTGTTCATCGAGTCGCGCAAAAAGAGCAAAGGATTTTTCCGTACGGTTTTCTTTATGCCCAACATGATCAGCACGATCATCAGCGCCTTTATGTGGACTTTCGTGTTTACGCAGGTCCTTCCTCAACTCGCGGAAAAAACGAACATGCTGTTCCTCGACCAATCGTGGGTCGGCGATCCGAACTATTCGTTTATTTCGATACTTGTCGTTTCGCTTTGGAACGGCGTCGGTTATATGATGATCATTTATTTGGCCGCGCTCCAAGGCGTTCCCCACAGCTTGAAAGAAGCAGCGATCATCGACGGAGCTAGCGCGTTCCAAACGTTCCGCAAAGTGACCGTCCCGATGATTACGCACGCGATAACGATTTGCTTTTTCCTGACGCTGAACGGCGCCTTCAAAGTGTTCGAGATTGTATACGGCTTGACGGGCGGAGGTCCGGGACGAAGCACGCAAGTCATCACGATGAACATTTATGAAGAGGCTTTCTCGAACAATTTCCGTTACGGCTACGCCAGCGCGAAATCCGTCATCCTGTTCTTGTTCATTTTGGTTTTCACTTTGGTTCAAATTTATGTCATGAAGAGAAAAGAGGTGGAAGCGTGAAAACGAAATCGATCTCCTCTTTTTTCATTACGTTGACGCTGTCCGCCGGGGCCGTGTTCGCGCTTTTCCCGATCTACATGGCTGTCGTCAACTCGGTGAAGACGCAAGGCGATATGTTCCGGTCTTTCACTGCGCTGCCGACGGTTTTTCATTGGGAAAATTACAGCCAGGCGTACGAAAAAATCAACCTGCTGCAAAGCTCGCTGAATTCGGCTATGTTATCCGTCCTTGGAATAGGAGGCATCGTTATTTGCGCTTCTCTTGCCGGGTACAAGCTGTCGCGGACGAGCGGGAAGCTGAGCAGCGCATTATTTTTTCTGTTCATCGCGTCCATGCTTGTTCCGTTTCACTCGATTATGATACCGCTGAACCGGATGGCCAACGCGCTTCACGTGCAAGGAAGCATCTATGGGCTGTCGCTTATTTACATCGGACTTGGCGTCAACATGGCGGTGTTCTTGTACCACGGGTTCGTAAAGTCGATTCCGCGGGAGCTCGAAGAAGCGGCGCAAATCGACGGCTGCAACCAGCTCCAGACGTTTTTTACGGTCATCTTTCCGCTGCTCGTGCCGATAACGGTCACGATCGCCATTCTTGATTTTCTGTGGATCTGGAACGACTTCCTGCTGCCGCTTCTCATGCTGACGGATGTCGATCGCTATACGTTAATCCTTTCCACGAACATGCTGTTCGGCGAATACAACAAGGAATGGTCGCTCATTCTCGCCGCACTCGTTCTGACGGCCATTCCCGTCGTCGTCATCTACGCCTTTTTTCAACGGTTCATCATGCACGGCATCGCGGAAGGAGCGGTGAAAGGCTGATCAGATCGTCTTAAAGCTGCACGCTTATTGATTAACAATTGGGCTGGGGGATTCTAAATGGAAAAACTGTTGTACGGCGTTGCCTATTACGATGAATATATGCCTTACGACCGGCTTCGGGAAGATATTCGGATGATGAAGGAGGCCGGAATTAATGTCGTCCGGATCGCCGAATCGACGTGGAGCACCCATGAGCCGCAGAACGGCGTGTTCGATTTCAGCCACGTCGACCGCGTGCTGGACGCGATGCACGAAGCGGGCATTCAAGTGATCGTCGGAACGCCGACCTATGCCATTCCGACTTGGATGGCGAAGGAGCATCCCGACGTGCTGGCGGTAACGGCCAAAGGCCCGGGACAATACGGCGCCCGGCAAATTATGGACATTACGAACAAAACGTACCTGTTCTATGCGGAACGGATTATCCGGAAGCTGATCGGGCATGTGAAGGACCATCCGGCCATTATCGGCTACCAGACGGACAACGAGACGAAGCATTACGATACGTCGGGTCCTAACGTGCAGCTGCAATTCGTCAAATATATGAGGGAAACGTACGGAACGTTGGACGAAGTGAACCGGAAATTCGGCCTCGATTATTGGAGCAACCGGATTAACAGCTGGGAGGACTTTCCTTCGGTCGTCGGTACGATTAACGGCAGTCTGGGAGCCGAGTTCGCCAAATTTCAGCGGAAATTGGTGACCGAGTTTCTGGCTTGGCAAGCCGATCTTGTCCGCGAATACAAGCATCCGCATCAGTTCGTGACGCAAAACTTCGATTTTGAATGGCGGGGGCATTCTTACGGGGTTCAGCCGGCGGTCGACCATTTCCAAGCAGCCGAAACGTTCGACATCGCCGGGGTCGATATATACCATCCTTCACAAGACAATCTGACGGGAGCCGAAATATCGTTCTGCGGGGATATGGCGAGATCGTTGAAGGGGACAAACTATCTTGTCATCGAAACGCAAGCTCAGGCGTTCCCGCAATGGACGCCGTATCCGGGGCAATTGCGGCTGCAGGCGTTCAGCCATCTCGCTTCGGGCGCGAATATGGTGGCATACTGGCATTGGCACTCCATCCACAATTCCATCGAAACCTATTGGAAAGGGCTGCTCAGCCACGATTTTTTGCCTAATCCGGTATACGACGAAGCGAAGACGATCGGCCAAGATTTCGAGCGCCTTAGCGAGCACCTTATCGATCTGCGCAAACGGAACGATATCGCCGTCATGGTCAGCAACGAATCGTTGACGGCGTTGGAGTGGTTCAAGCTGCCCGGCGGCAAAACGTACAACGACGTCGTCCGCTGGATGTACGACGAGCTCTACAAGCTCAATGCGTCCTGCGATTTTATCCCGGCGGCCTATGAGAATCTGCATAACTACCGGATGATCGTCGTTCCTGCCCTATATGCCGTATCGGACGAGACGCTAAAGAAGCTGAACGAATATGTACGGCGAGGCGGCCATGTCGTCTATTCGTTCAAATGCGGGTTTGCTAACGAGCAGGTTCAAGTACGCGTATCGCAGCAACCGGGAATCATTCAAGAAGCTTGCGGAATATCGTACAGCATGTTCGCGGAACCGTCGAACGTCCGATTAAGCGGCGACTCGTTCGATCCCACCGAGGAGAGCAGCGGGGTGCATACGTGGATGGAGCTGATTACGCCGACAACGGCAAAGGTGCTCGCTTATTACGATCATCCTTATTGGTCCCGATATGCGGCGGTAACCTGCAACCGATACGGTGAAGGCACGGCGACCTATATCGGCTGCATGACGTCCGGTTCGGCGTTAAGCAAAGTATTGAAGCAAGTGTTGAAGGAGGCCGGGCTTCGAGGGGCCGATCAAGAGCTTGAATTCCCGCTGATCGTCAAATCAGGCATTAACCGGCAAGGCCGCATCGTCCGGT
Source organism: Paenibacillus thailandensis (assembly GCF_042685365.1). Lineage (NCBI taxonomy): Bacteria > Bacillati > Bacillota > Bacilli > Caryophanales > Paenibacillaceae > Paenibacillus > Paenibacillus thailandensis. The sequence continues at coordinate 466,399 of NZ_JBHUMY010000006.1, forward strand.
ATTATTTGAATTATTCAAACAAACCGGTTGATTTTGTATACAAGCACGGTGCGGGCCAAGAGCTTCTTCATGACGTGCCGGTCGCTGCAGGGCAGCTGCTGGAGCTGGCGCCGTGGGGCGTCAAAATCGTGATGGAATAAGCTAAACGGCAGCGCTGCGGTCTCCGAACAGATAACGGTGAAACAGCCATTCGGCCGCTCCAAGCAGTACGGTGGCAAACAGTATTTCGGTTGCGTCCAGCGGCCAATTCATCATATAGGCGGCAATCCATAGACCGGCAAAAGCCAAAACGGCGTCGGCAATGGTCGCTACCGTATTGTTCGTTGCCCGCAAAATAAACAGATCCCCGACAAAATAAGCGACTACCGAAAGAACGGTTGCGGTTATCGCAGCGGACCAAAACGTAGCGTCTGCGTAGAACATTAACAAGGATACGACGATTACGCCGTTGACGAGCCATTTTAAAATGAATCTCATTTCTGCAAGTCACCTTCCTTTTCCACTAGCATGTCAATTTGGCCTTTTTTTATTCCAGCATCGTTCGTACACGAAAAAGACCGCTGAACAAGCGGTCTTTTTTTGCCTTGCCCGAGGGGCTTACGATCTCTATTGCATATTGAAGCCAGTCGGAGAAGGGGCCGGAAACGCGTTCGGTTGAGCTGCAGGCTGGCCGGCCGTCTGGAAATGGCCGATGATGGTATTGGTGGTCATTTCCTTCATCGTCGGCACTTGGTAATGCCCGGCTTGATTCATATATTGCCACACTTCATAGGCTTGCTCCGAACAATTGACCGCGCCTTGCTGCATGGCCGAGCGAAGCTCCCGGTTGGCGCATTCCAGCGAAGCGGTCATTTTCATCATAGCGGACGCTTTATGGAGGCACAGCAATCCGGTCGCCACATCGCGGTCGTCCATTTGCTTCGCCGTTAGATTCGGGCTTTCCATGGCGGGATTGTCAAGCCCGTAAATGGGAGTAAAGCCGCCGGCAGCCGAATACGGCGCGGATTGCGGTCTTCCTTGGGCGTTGACGTTTTGCAGCGTTTGGACAAGGAAGTTGTACTCATTGACCGCGAATTGAAGCTGCTTGTCCAGAATCTGAACGAGCCGCGAGTCCTTCGCATAAGGACGGTAAAGCTGCATCGTATTGATGGCGTTGATGGCCGACATCAATATTTCGTGGGTTTCAACCGTTTCGTGTGCGCCTAAATGAGCTGCCAATCGTATTCCTCCTAGTTCATGGTTGTTTCAACGGAATTATCGTTTCATAAACGGCTAGAAAATATGCGCCTTTTTTTCCTCTGGAGAATAATTGTTACAGCTCGATATAATCAGATACCCGTTCAAGCAGAATATTGACGAGTTCATCGTCCATGAAATAATAAGCATCGGGGATATTCAGCACGATCACGCTTTTGCCGAATAATTCCCGGGAGAATCGCTGTTCCAGCATTCTGCGATGCATATGCTCCATGACAAAGATAAGATCCGCCCAGCGGATATGCCCTGCATTGACGGTTATTCTGGCCGTTTCGTCCGTTCCGGCCGAACGAACCTCGAATTGTGGTTTATTTCGGAAAATAACCTCCGCCGTTCTGCTTCGGTTTATATTTCTGCTGCAAATAAAAAGCAATCTCATTTCTCTCAACTCCTAATGATTCATGTGTAATAGAGTATGTGAGTGATTTAAGACGCGACACGACTTCGAAACGATTTTCATAGAAATGAGGATCTATCCCGATTAGGATGGAAGCCTTCATGAGCCGGTTACAGCAAATAGAAAAAACATTCCACAAATTAATTAAAATGTGGAGAAATATACTTTCCAAAAATGGAAGGCGTGTTATAATAGGTTCAAATTCGTTTCGCGCCCAGGATATGGGACGACTTCTCGGTTTTAACATCTTTCCGGGTCTATCTTGAGGAGAGGGTGTTGGAGTTATGGGAAGCAAGAGAGGTACAAGACATGCGCTGCTCCTTGTCATGCTCGGCATGCTGATGGTTTGGGCGGCCGCCTGCAGCGGCTCCGGCAGCGGAGGAAACGCGCCGGAGGCGAGCGGTTCCGCCAGTCCGACCGCCGACGGGGGTACAGAGACTAAGGATATTACGCTTCAATTTTGGACGATCGCGCTGCAGCCGAAATTCAACGATTTCTTCAACAACTTGATCGCCGAATACGAGAAGTCCCATCCCGGCGTAAAGATTGACTGGAAGGACTTTCCGCTGGACGCGATTCAGAGCAAGCTGCTTGCGACGGCGGCGGGAGGAAGCGCGCCGGACGTCGTCAACTTGAACACGGAGTTCGCCAATCAGCTTGCTTCCAAGGAAGCGCTGGCGGACTTGACGGATTTGGTAAACGACGACGTGAAAAACAGCTTTTTTGAAGGTATTTTCAACTCCACCGTATTCGACGGAAAGCCTTATGCTTTGCCGTGGTATACGGGAACGCAAGTGTTGTACATGAATACGAGACTGGTGAAGGAAGCCGGTCTTGACCCCGCAAATCCGCCGAAAACGAAGGAAGAGCTATACGAGTGGGGCCGTCAGATTAAAGCCAAAACCGGCGCGGCAGGCTATGCGACTCAGTTTAGCGCCAATCTGTTCCCGAGCGAAGGAGTGCCGATCCTGGATGCCGACCGGAGCAAGCCGGCCTTCAATACCGAAGAAGCCATTGCCGTTGTAAACAATCTGAAGAAGCTTATCGAAGAAGGGGTTATCGTGAAGGACGACGCTCCTTTCGACAAGCAGATCCAGTACTATTCCAGCGAGCAGGTCGCGTTTGAATTGTCCGGGCCTTCCTTCATCAACTTCTTGAAAACATCGGCCCCGAACGTATATGAGAACACGGTTGCCGTACCGCTCCCGACGGGCAAAGCCGATCTCCGATACTCCAACTCCATGAACCTCGTCGTGCCCAAAGGAAGCAAGAACCCGCAGGATGCGGCAGACTTCGCCGCTTTCGTCACGAATACGGCCAATCAGACCGCTTTCTCCAAATCGTCCAACACGCTGCCGTCTACGAAAGAATCGATCCAAGACCCGTTTTTCTCGCAATCCGACAATACGCTGGAATCGCAAGCCAAAATCGCTTCGGCGCAAAGCCTCGACAAGGCGCAGGAGTATTATTTGGGCGTGCCGAACGCCTCGGACATTAACAAGGCGATCAATACCGAGCTGCAGAAAATATTGCTCGACGGCGGCGATACGAAGGCCGGCCTCGATGCGGCGGCGAAGCAAGTGGAAAGCATACTTGCAAACGGAAGCTAAGCAGCGGGCTTGATAAGGAAAAGATCAATTCTTCAACGCGGCGCGGGCCGATGAATACGACGCGAATAAGGCTAGACTTGCCCGCGCCCAATCGATTAGGACGACGTCCGGCAATCCAGAAGGTGGTGACGCGTTTGCGCGCAAAGCGGCTGCGGTCCGACGATTTGACGGCTTGGGCGTTTATGGCTCCGGGCCTTGTAATTATAACGATATTTGTTCTTTTGCCCATTGTATACAGCGTCCCGCTGTCCCTGACCAACTACTCGGTGCTTGGAGAGACAAAGTTTCTGGGATTGGACAATTTCTCGCGGGCGTTTCAAGACCGCAACTTTCTTATATCGCTCTGGAATTCGGTGCTGTATGTCATCATCGTTCCGTTTATTCAGCTGTTCTCGATCCTGATGGCCATTCTCGTCAACAGCAAGCTGCCGGGGATTCAAGCATTCCGCACGGCGTTTTATATTCCCGTCGTCACTTCCATGGTCGCGGTAGCGCTGATATGGAATTGGCTGCTCAGCAATAACGGCGTCGTCAACTACCTGTTGATCGAGTTAGGCGTCATTCAAGATAAAGTGGGCTGGCTGACAAGCGGCAAGACGGCCTTGTACGTGCTCATGTTCATCACGATGTGGAAAGGGCTCGGCTATTACATGATGCTGTATTTAGCCGGCCTTCAATCGATTCCCGCCGATCTGAAAGAAGCGGCGCTTGTCGACGGCGCAACCCGCCTGCAAGTCATCCGGCGCATTACGATCCCGCTGCTTCGGCCGTATGTGTTTTTCTGCAGCTTGATTTCCCTGATGGCGGCGATTCGCGTCTTCGACGAAATGTTCGTGTTGACCAAGGGCGGGCCCGGCAACTCCACGTTAACGTCGAGCTTGTATATTTATCAGGAAGGCATTATGGAGTTTAATTTCGGCTACGCTTCGGCGCTTGGCCTCATCGTCAGCGTCATTATCGGCGCGATGAGCGTTGCCGTGTTCAAGTTCAATCAGAAAGGCGGTGTCAACCCTTACTGATGAACGCCGTATACCGAAAGCGAAAGCTTCGCAAACCGCTGGGCTGGGCGGTCGGGTATGCGCTGCTGCTGCTGCTGGCCTTGTTTATGATCGGGCCTTTTTTGTGGCTGCTCAGCGTGTCGCTGATGCCGGGAAGGAATGTGTTTACGTTCCCGCCTGCGATTCTGCCGACCTTTATCAAGTTCGACAACTATGTTCAAGTCTGGGATTTCATCGATTTTCCCAAATATATCTGGAACACGCTGATCATTACCGCTTTAGGCGTCGCTTTCAACCTGCTGCTGTCGGCCTTGACCGCGTACCCGCTGGCCAAAATGAATTTCCGGGGGCGTCAGCTCGTATTCGGCATTTTGGTCGCGACGATGATTATCCCGTCCTCGACGTCGCTCATCGTCCACTATTTGACGCTCCGCTGGTTTCATTTGCTCGGTACGTACGTAGGCGTCGTCCTTCCTTCGGCCGTGTCGGTGTTCAACATTTTTTTGATGCGGCAGACGTTCATGAGCGTTCCGGACGACATCCGGGATTCCGGCAAAATCGACGGCGCCTCCGAGCTGCGCATTTGGCGTCAGCTGATGCTGCCGATGGTAAAGCCCGGACTTGCGGTCATCGCGCTGCTCGAGTTCATGTCTTATTGGAACACGTTTATTTGGCCGATGGTCGTGCTGGACGATCCCGGGCAATATCCTCTGGCGGCGGCGCTTACGTATTTGAACGGCCAATTCTCGTATAACTTCGGCTGGATCGCGGCAGGCACGCTTATTTCGGTTATCCCGATCATTCTCGTGTTCCTGTTCACGCAGCGGTATTATATGGAAGGGATATCCGGGGCGCTTAAAGGATGAAGAAGATTGGACTTACGATCCGTTGAATGCGGGACATGAAGCGAGAGAGGAGCATGCGAGTGGAACCGGAAACCGATGCAAAAGCAAAAATCGTTTATTTGCCGCTCGACGAACGGCCTTGCAATTATGAATTTCCGTATTTGCTGGCACAGGGTACCGATGCCGCGGTCGTGAGACCGGATCTGTCGCTTATGGGACGGAAAAAAAAGCCCGGCCGCACCGAAGAGCTTAGCGAATGGCTGGAGAAAGAGTGCTCCGACGCATACGGCGCCATCGTGTCGATCGACACGATGCTGTACGGCGGGATCGTTCCTTCGCGGCTGCACCACCGTTCCGCCGCGGACAACGAGGCGAGCCTTCAAACGCTGCGGCGCCTCAAGAAGCAAAACCCGCGGCTCAAGCTGTATGCGCTGCACCTGATCATGCGCTGCCCGCAATATTCGAGCGCGGACGAGGAGCCGGACTATTACGCGGATTGGGGAAGGGAGCTGTTCCGTGCCGGGTATATCGGGCATCGCGAGGAGCTCGGAATCGCGGCGCCGGACGAGCTTCGGGAGCTGGCGACGATTCGCTCGCGGCTGCCGGAGAACGTCATGGACGACTATCTCGGCAGGCGCGCCGTGAACGCCGAAGCGAACAAAGCGGCGCTTGAGCTTGTCGAAGACGGAACGATCGATTTTCTTGTCATTCCGCAAGACGACGCCGCTCCGTACGGCTGGACGGCGAAGGATCAGCAGAAGGTTCGCGCCCGCATCGCGGAGCTGAACGTCGAGCTGAAGGCGCTTATGTATCCCGGCGCGGACGAAGCCGGCTGCACTTTGCTGGCGAGAATGCTGAATGAAATGAACGAAAGGCAGCCCCTCGTTTATCCGCGTTTCTCGAGCGTGCAAGGCCCGTACGTAACGCCGCTCTACGAAGACCGGATCTTCGGCGAGAGCTTGAAATCCCATACGATGGCGGCAGGCGGGCTGACTGCGCACAGCGCTTCGGACGCCGATGTTGTGCTGCTCGTCAATACGCCGGGCGAAACGATGATGGAAGCCAATTCGCAGCAGCATCCTTTTGTCGGATACCAGGTGATGCGCAATATCGCGGAGCTGGCGGAATACGGGCATTATGCGCTGAAGCGGCTCGGCAAGCCGGTCGCCTTGGCGGATGTCGCTTATGCGAACGGCGGCGATCTGCAGCTGCTCAAGCTGCTGCGGCAAAAAGGGATGCTGTTCGATCTGGCGGGGTACGCCGGCTGGAATACAAGCTCCAACACGCTGGGCACCGTCATTGCACAGATGATGATTTATGCGATTTACGGCAAAACGTCGGCCCATCTGGATTTCCTCGCGCTGCGGTACACGGAGGATTGCGGGTATTGTTCGGCCGTACGCCGCAAGCTTGCGGACGGTCCGGTCAAGGAGCTCGGCTACGATTATTTCCGAATCGACGGCCAGCGCGGCCAAGTGGCCGGCATGGTGAAGAAGAGTCTGGAACGGTTCGTGGCGGAGCATGTCAATGGCTGCGGCGTAGAGGTTCGGATTACCGACTGCCATATGCCTTGGAGCCGCATGTTCGAGACGGGCTTATCCGTTCGTGCGGTCTGGACGGAGAGCGCCGGGACGGAAGGGACGGGAGCGTCGTTAGCAGATGAAGACGAGGCAGGTGGATAAGGCAATGGACCTTTTCAAGCAAGTTCGGCATGGCGTAATCGTCTCGTGTCAGGCGCTGCCGGATGAGCCTTTGTTCGGTTCTCAGATTATGGCAAGAATGGCGGCCGCGGCAGCAGCAGGAGGGGCCGTCGCCATCCGGGCCAATACCGGAGCGGACGTGTCGAGCATCAAGGATACCGTCGATCTCCCCGTAATCGGCATCGTCAAGCGAAGCTACCCGGATTCGGAGGTATACATTACGCCTACGGAGAAAGAAGTGGATGAACTTATAGCGGCGGGAGCGGATATGATCGCGTTCGATGCGACGAGGCGGCGGCGGCCCGGAGGTGTCACGTTGGAGGGAATGGTGCGGTACATCAAAGCGAAGGGGCGGCTCGCGATGGCGGACGTGTCTACGCTGGAAGAAGCGCTTTATGCCGAAAGCTTGGGCGTCGATTGCGTCTCTACGACGTTGTCCGGCTATACGCCGTATTCGCCGCAAATCGACATCCCCGATTTTCAGCTGGCCGAGAAGGCCGCCGCCGCGCTCAAAGTGCCGCTCATCGCGGAAGGGCGGATTTCCGAGCCTTCGCATGTTATGCGCATGTTAGGGCTCGGCGTGCACGCGGTAGTCGTCGGTTCCGCCATTACCCGTCCGCAACTTATTACGAAGCGGTTTACGGCCGCGGCCAAGAGGAGCATCAGCATTCATGGATCTGAAAGTAAAAGTTAGCTCGTATTACCCTTCGCTCACCAAATCGGAGCAGAAAGTAGCCGATCTGGTGCTGGGAAGCGCGGAGGAAATCATCTTTTTGTCCGTAACGGAGCTGGCGGAACTGTCCGGAGTCGGAGAAACGACGGTGATGCGGTTTTGCCGCAAAATCGGCTTTAAAGGCTATCAGGACTTTAAGCTTGCCCTGGCGCAGGACCAGGGATCGCGGCGTGCGGCGGACAACGAAGCCGACGAATCCGTTGATTTTGCCGACGTGCTGCATAGGGAAATGACGGCCATTCTCCACAACACGATGAGCCTGCTCGACCGGGGCCGGCTGCAAACGGCGATCGAACGAATCGACACGGCCCATTACGTCCAGTTCTTTGGCGTCGGATCGTCGGGAATTACGGCGTTGGACGCGAAAAACCGGCTGCTGCGGATCGGCCGGCGGGTAGAAGCGGTGCTCGACACCCATATCCAGGCCATGATGGCCGTCACGATGGGGCCGGGGGACGTCGCTTTCGGCATCAGTCTCAGCGGAAGCACGCTCGATACGAACGATGTATTGATGAAAGCGAAGCAAAGCGGCGCGTACGTCATTGCGATGACGAATTACGCCAAGTCGCCGATCACCTCCATAGCCGACCTCGTTCTGCTTACCGCAGGCAAGGAAGCGCCGCTGGAGGGCGGATCCATCGGGGCGAAAATGTCGCAGCTGCTGCTGATCGACCTGATCTGCGAAGGTCTCGCGCGGCGCGACCTGAACCGGACGCAGGTGATGAAGGAACGAACCGCCAAGGCGGTGATCGACAAAATTTATTAGCGCCGGGGCTTAGATGCTGCAAAAAGGGGGGCTTGCGAATGGGCGATAACGCTGCCGGCAGCCGCACCGCTCGCGTGATCGGAATTGACGTCGGGGGCACGACGATCAAAGGCATCGTCACCGACGATAAGGGGACGCTGCTGGAGAGCCTTACCGTACCGACCGACGCGGCGAAGGGGAAGGATTATATTCTGGCCTCGTTGGAACAACTGATGTCGGAGCTCTTAAGACTGCAGCCCGGAGTTCGGGCAGCGGGCATCGCAAGCGCCGGGCGGATCGATGCCCGAAGCGGGGAAGTCGTCTTCGCGACGGACAATTTGCCGGGGTGGCAAGGAATGCGGCTTGTCGAATGGACGCGAGGAAAGTTCGGGCTATCGGCCGCGGCCGACAACGACGCGAACGCCGCCCTTCTCGGCGAAGCGTGGCTCGGCTCGGGCGGAGGAGCGACCGATCTCGTCATGCTCACGCTTGGAACGGGTGTGGGGGGAGCCAACATGATCGGCGGCCGGATCGTTCGCGGCGCCCGATGGTACGGCGGCGAGTGGGGGCACAGCGTGCTGGTGCCCGGAGGAAGGCCGTGCAATTGCGGCCGGCGGGGCTGCGCGGAGCAGTATGTTTCGGGCACGGCGCTTGCGCGCGACGCCGCCGGGGAAACGGGACGGCCTTACGCGGGCGGAGGCGAAGTGCTGCGTGACGCCGCGCGCGGCGACGAAGCCGCGCTCCGCTTGATCGGCCGATTCGCCGGGTGGCTGGCGATCTTGATCGCCAACCTTGCCATAGGCCTGGATCCGCAGGCGGTCATTGTGGGAGGCGGGCTTGCCGATTCCCGCAATATCTGGTGGCCGCAGCTGCTGGACCGGCTTCGGGCGGAAGGCGCGGATATCGAGGTGCGGCCGGCGTCGCTCGGCAATCTCGCAGGCTGTTACGGCGCCGCCCGGTTGGCGCTTGCGCTTCCGGCAGCCGCCGGGAGTCCGTAAGCGCCGGAGCAAGCGGCCGGAGGAATACGTAAGCCGGGCAATCGAAGGTTACCGGCGAGAACAGGAGGGACATATGAGCGGAAATGAGACGATATCGGCGGACATTGTCGTGATCGGCGGCGGGCTTGGAGGAACGGCCGCGGCGCTGGCGGCGGCCAAGGAAGGGCTAAAGGTCGTCATGACCGAGGAGACGGATTGGATCGGCGGTCAGCTGACGAACCAAGCCGTGCCGCCCGACGAGCACCGTTGGATCGAAAAATTCGGGTGCACCGCTTCCTATCGAGAGTTCCGCGAGCGGGTACGGCGGTATTACCGAGACAATTATCCGCTCACGGAAGCCGCGCGCCGCAATCCGCGGCTGAATCCGGGCAACGCCTGGGTCAGCCGCCTCGCGCATGAGCCGCAGGTCGCGCTCAGCGTGCTGACGGATATGCTGGCACCTTACGTGAACAGCGGCCGATTGACGATTATGCGCCACACGGTACCCGATCATGTCTGCACCGCAGGGAACCGAATCGACTCGGTCACGGTGCGGCGCACAGCGGGAGGAGAGCGGCTCACGCTTTCCGCTCCTTATGTTCTGGACGCGACCGAATGCGGCGATCTGCTCCCCTTAAGCGGCGCAGAATATACGGTTGGCGCGGAATCGCGGAGCGCTACCTTCGAGCCGCACGCCCCGGAAACGGCCGACCCGTACGACGTTCAGGCGATTACGCATGTCGCGGCAGTCGATTACCGGAAAGGTGAGAACCACACTATCCCGCAGCCGGAGCAGTATCGTTTCTGGCGGGGATTTGTCCCTGCCTTCTCGCGGCATCCGCTGCTGAGCTGGTATGCGGCGGATTCGGCGGATACCGCACGAACGAAGGAGTTCACGCTTTTTCCGGGGACGCCCGGAGTGACGTCGCTTTGGGACTATCGGCGCGTCTTCGATCCGGGCCATCTTGCCGTTCCGGTATACGACGGCGAGCTTACGCTGTTGAATTGGCCGCAAAACGATTATTTTCTCGGCAATATCCTTGACGTTCCTACCAAGCTTCGCGCGAAACGGCTGAAGGAGGCCAAGCAGCTCACGCTGTCGCTTGTCTATTGGCTGCAGACCGAAGCCCCCCGGCCGGACGGCGGGAAAGGTTATCCGGGAATCCGGCTGCGGGGAGACGCTCTCGGCACCGGGGACGGATTGGCAAAGGCGGCCTATATCCGCGAGTCGCGCCGGATTCGGGCGGTCCAGACGGTAACGGAATGGGATGTAAGCAAGGAGCTGCGCGGCGAGAAGGGCATCCGGACCTACAAGGACAGCGTAGGCGTCGGAAGCTACCATTTGGACCTGCATCACACGACGTCGTCGAACCGCAGTTTTTATATTCCGAGCTATCCTTATGAAATTCCGCTTGGCGCGCTGCTCCCGATACGCATCGACAATTTGCTGCCGGCTTGCAAAAATATCGGGACTACGCAAATTGCTAACGGCTGCTACCGGCTTCATCCGACGGAATGGAACATCGGGGAGGCGGCCGGCCTTCTGGCGGCCTACTCGATCAGAAGCGGAGTAAAACCGCGGGAAGTCCGGGATAATAGGGATCATCTGGCGCGGTATCAGAGCCTGCTCGTTCGGCATGGCGTCGAGCTGCACTGGCCGGAAGAGGTCGAAGCGGAGGTTCTCGCCTGATGTTCGGCTGTACCATCGGAGGCGTGAGGGAATCCAAGATTGCCGGGAGGGATTGAAGTGAAAAAGTGGATGAAATGGCTATTGATGCTGGGGATGGTGAGCAGTCTGTTGTTTTCGGCCGCAACCGCTTCCGCGGAAGGCGAACTCGTTCCGATTGAGACGTTGAAGCCGGCAAAGCCGATGGAGAAGCCGATTCTTACGCCGACCGGAGGAGTGCTTATTCTTAGCGATTCTCCCGAATCCCCCAAGACGGAGGGAGCGTTCTACCGGGATCAGGTTAGCGGACTGTTCCGCGTATTCTGGCATCATGCCAATATGACGGGCGCGCCTCTCAACATCGCGGTAGCGGTTACGAATCCGACGGATGAGCCCGTTTGGCTGTATACGGAAGGCAAGGGGATCGGGGTCGACTATTATCCCGATATCGCCGGGCAAACGGCTTTGGCCGACTTTATGGATACCCGCTCCAACCGCAAGCCGACCGCTGTGCTGCAGCCGGGAGAAACGTATTATATCGAGAACGAGGCGCCTCCCGAATACACGGTAAGCGGTATCGTCCAGCTTCATGCGGTTACCCCGCAAGGGAAGGATGACGCCATCGTAACCGTGACGACGCTTGGCTATTTCCATAAGCCGGAGCATCCCGAAGAAGTCGAGGTGCTTCCGGGAGACGTCCATGTCCGCGGGACTTTCCCGCATTTCGAGCGAACGGGAACGCTGACTTACAATACGTCCGCAGGCAACTCCCTCATTCGGATTTCTTCCGCTGCATCGGGTCCGTGGAGCGACTCGATGCCGGGGGAATACGAGACCGGGTACAACGTGATAGACGGGAAATCCGTCGTGAACAACGGCAACTACGGCGTGACGTACAATTTATCGGTCGAAATCAATAACGAGAGCAACAGCAGCCAAATCATATCCGTTTACGACAATCCGTCAGGGGGCGCCGGGCATTATGTCGTCGAATGGGGCGGTCTTCTTCTGCAGTCTCCGTTCGTTAACTATACGAAGGCCTGGAAAATTACCGATTTCAAGGTGAACAAGCATGGCAAAACGATTGCGGCGAATTTCAGCTTGACAGGCGGCGCGGCTGGCCCGCAGACGCTGTATTTCACCGCATCGGAAAGATAGGTTCGGAGTAAAGATACCGAACCTCATTCCGGTCGGCATAAAAACCTGTCTTTTCACGCGGTAGCCCGTCTCGAATGGCATCGATGAACGTGCAGTCATGAAAGGATTACAAGCGGTAATGGCGAATGTCCGTTACCGCCGCTTAGTCCCCTCACGGCTCCGATTGTTCCGCCGAACGTCTGATTCGCCCGACCTTCTATCGGCCTCCCCAATTCGGGAGGCTTTTTTAATGCCGATTATGAAATAACGGGAGGATTTTTGAAGTTATTCATCTAATTTTGAAATAGTTAATAAGGGGAGGTGCCGGTTACGGAAAGAAGGCATGAAGTTCTGTTCGAGCAGATGAAATCATACCGGAGCGAGCTGCTCGGAATCGTTTCGGACGTATCCGAGACGGAGGCGGAAAGGATACCAAGCGGCTTCAACAATAATATCCGGTGGAATTTGGGGCATATTTGCCTGGATCAATATTTATGGATTCGTGCGCTTACGAAAGAAGACATCCCAGTCCCTTTAAAATTCAATGAATGGTTCGGTTACGGTACCGACCCAAGCCGATTTACGGATGAAACGCCGACCTATTCCGAGCTGATTCCGATGCTGCAAGAGCAGCCGGGCATCATTCGGGAGACGTATAAGAATCGCATGGAGGAGGAGTTTGCTCCGACCGAAATGGGAATGCACACGATCGAGCAGGTGCTCGTCCGAACGATATTTCATGAAGGGCTGCATATCGGCGCGATTCTGGCTTTAAAACGGCAGCTGAGGAGCGAATCGCGACGCCGTTGATTGCGGTATCCCAAAATCCTGCCCTTGCGCAATTTTATACAATACGCATCCCGCTTTGTCCGGTACGCTGTCTGTATCGGAAAGAAGGAGATGTGGTATGATGATGGAACTAACGGAGCTGGAAACACAATTCGCAGACGCGCTGAAGTCGATAGCCCGTCGGGAAGACTTCAAAGCTTATATCGGACAAAATCCGCTTATTTACCGGATTCTTAGACGTGCTGCCGCACAATATGTGACCGGGGACAGACGGATTCACGGCCTGGAGGCCGCCGATCGGCTGCAGGCCAAAGGATATGCCGTATCTCTCGAATACATTGGCGAAAACACGGCTAACGAGGAGGAATGCAAAGCAGCCGTATCGGAATTGTTGGCGCTGATCGGCGATTTGCGGGAAAGGGGGACTCCTGCACGGGTATCCTTCGATTTATCGCATATCGGGCTTTCTTTGGATACGGAGCTGGCGGCAGCGCATTTGTTGACATTAGCCGAAACGGCGCTACAAGCGGGCATCGAGCTGTTCATCAGCATGGAAGAGTCCGCGAAGACGGACAAAATATTGTCGGTTTACGAAGGGGCAGCCGCTCGTTATCCGAATATCGGAATTACGCTGCAAGCTTATCTCCATCGAACGGCTGAAGATTTATCGACGAAACTCCCGGCGTCCGCTCGGGTTCGCATCGTCAAAGGAGCCTATCAAGAAGCTGACGGCGTCTCGATTCCCCGCTCGGAAGCTTTGGATGACCGGTACCTGGAGCTTGTCGAGCTGGCGGTTCGTCAAGGGAACCGCGTTTCTGTGGCGACGCATGACGAGCGGTTGATCGAAAAAATAATCGACCAAGGATGGTATGGAAAGCCGGAGGTCGAATTTGAAATGCTGTACGGCATACGACCGGACTTAAGCGGCAAGTTGAAAGCAGCCGGACATCCCGTACGAATCTATTTGACCTACGGCCATGAATGGTATCTGTACTTATGTCACCGCGTCGCAGAATATCCGCCGAACATTTACCGGGCCATCGCAGCGATGATCAACGAAGAGAGCATCGGTCCTGCGTATTCTTAATAATTCTAACGGCCGTGAAGAAGTCTCGAGAAGAAGGAGGAACGAAGCATGGCAGCGATAACCTTTTACCGTGACGAGGAGCTTCCTTTTCTGGAGGCGAAGGAATGCATGGCCAACGATTTGTTTTATCACAAGCATTTCCACGAGGAATATTCGATCGGTATGATCGATCAGGGAGCCACGAACGCTTGGTGCGACGGAAGGATGTTCCGCGCCGAAACGGGAAGCGTGATCGGATTTCCTCCCCTCATGCTTCATGCTTGCCATCCCGACCAAGACGCAGAGTGGCGATACCGAATGCTCTTTATAAAACCGGAATGGTATCGGGAGTTAAAACCTCGCGAGCGCGAGCGAATGCAAATTCCTTGCTTATGGGAAGGCCGGGAAAGTTCCGCCGCTCGCTTGCTGATCAATCGGACGATGAATGCGTTAAAGCATAAGGGAGATCCGCTGGAAATCGAAACGGCTCTGATCGGCTTGATCGAGTTCGTCGCGAAACGGGAAGCTCTCGGTCCACGACATGAAGATCACGGACATTCCGATCCTAAATACGTCCGGCTGATGAGGGATTATTTGCACGCCCATTACAGGGAACGGATAACGCTCCGGCAATTGGAGGAAGAAGCGGGAATCAGCAGGTTTCACTTGATTCGCATGTTCAAGAAACGGTATCATATGCCGCCGCATGCTTATCAGAACTTGCTCCGGATTAACCGCGCCAAAATCGAGCTGAAAGAAAAACAGCCGATCGCCGCTATCGCGGCTGGCGTCGGGTATTACGATCAGAGCCATTTTTCGCGGTTTTTTACGAAAATCGTAGGGACGACGCCGGGAAAATACGCAGCAACGGTTACGTAAGGATTGAGCGCACAAATAAGCGTCTTCGCGAAGGAAACTGCCTAAACGGCACCGGAAAAGCCCTTGCCTCTTTCATCCTTGAAAACGGATGCGGGAGAAAGGGCTTTTTTACGTTTAGTTGACATTGTCCCGCTCTCTTTCTATAATTTAAATGAACAACTGTTCAATAAATAGTCGGAGGGATTCGTTATGCGGTTGGAAGGCAAGGTTGCAATCGTTACGGGCGCAGCATCGGGTATGGGCAAAGCCATTGCGGAGCTGTACGCGAAAGAAGGTGCCAAGGTTGTCGTCTCGGATTTGAATATCGATGGGGCGAAGGCGGTCGCGGAAGGGATTGAAGCAAACGGCGGGAAAGCAATCGCTATTAAAACGAACGTTGCAGACCTGAACGACATTAACGCGATGATCGATACGGCCGTGAACGAATACGGAACGCTCGATATTCTGGTTAACAATGCCGGCATTATGGACAACATGGCGCCTATCGGCGACGTGAGCGACGAGAGATGGGATCTTATATTCGATATCAATACGAAAGGCGTCATGCGCGCAATCCGCAAAGCGATTCCGATCTTCCTCGAGAAAGGTAAGGGCGTTATTATCAATACCGCTTCGACGGGCGGTTTCAGCGGCGCGCATGCTGGCGCAGCGTATACGGCTTCCAAGCATGCCGTTATCGGCATTACGAAAAACACAGGCTTCATGTACGCGCAAAAAGGCATTCGCTGCAACGCGATCGCTCCCGGCGGAACCGCGACGAATATCGCTTCTTCGGTTACGAACTTCAACGAGTTCGGCGCATCCCGTACTCAAGTGGCTCAAGGCGTCATCCCTCGCATCGGACAACCGGAGGAAATCGCGCAAGTGGCTCTATTTCTGGCGTCCGACGAGTCGAGCTTCGTGAACGGCACGGTTATAACGGCGGACGCGGGCTGGACGGCGGCATTCTAATAGAACTTGATTTTATTCGATATTTAATCTAAAAGCTGCAAACAGCATGGCTGTTCGCAGCTTTTTTCTTTTCTGACGAAACTTTACGGTATATAATACTCTTCATAGTTATTGAACAAAAGAGGCTCATACCGTTTATTAAATGTTCGATTTATATCAAGCGTAATGTTCAAAGAAGGGATAAAAGAGATGAACGAAAACGATCTGCGGGTCATAAAAACCAAAAAAGCTTTGCATCAAGCTCTTTTGACGCTGTTAAAAACAAATGCGCTCGAATCGATCTCCGTTTCCACCCTTTGCCGGGAGGCTGCCGTCAATCGAGGTACGTTTTACTTGCATTATAAAGATATCGGGGCTTTATTCGACGAGCATCTCCATCATTTGCTTAAGGATTTGGAGGAATCGTTTTATGAGCCGTACCGCCATGTGTCCCGCCTTGTTCCGCAGCAGCTTGATCCTTCGACGATCCGGATTTTCCACCATGTGAAGAAATACCAGCAGTTTTATGAGATCGTATTCGACCGGAAATCGTCGCTGTCGTATTACTATTCGCTATTCGAGAAAATAAAGGGATTAATCCGGGAAAACGCTTCGCTTTATCCGTTGGTTGGCGATATCGACCGTTCCTTCCTGATCGCTTATGAAGCTAACGCCATCATGGGCTTGCTTATCGAATGGAGCGAGGAAGGCTTCGCGCGCAGCCCCGAATCGATGAACGAGCAGCTGGCCCTTATTTTGAAGCTGCAGGGGTCGGGCGCTTCGGATCAAACCTGAAATCGTCCGGCAAACTCGAACCGATTTTCAGACAAGTCTCCGCGAGTTAATCACCCTGCGGCTCGTTCGGCATGGCTGGCCGGCTGCCCACAACAAACTCCCCGACCGGGAATTCCTGCAGGGGGTCCGAGCCGGTAAGCTCCATTATGCGTGACAACGGCCCTGAGCCAAGGGCGAACGACGGAATGTTCATGGCCGAAGCGGTTAAATAAAAATAGGCCAGCAGCACCCCTGCGTTTTTAAGAAGAAGCGAATAGGCGATCGATTGATACTTCCAGGACACCCGGTGAAAACGCGCGGTGACAGCGACTAAAACTTGGGGCTCCATTTCAGGTCTGGATAAGAGCGCTTCCGCGAATAAAGGTTCGACGTTAGCTCCGTCGTAACGCCGCAAAGCGTGAAGTCCGGGATCGTAGGCATAGAGCCCGTCCGCCAGCCCGGGGCACGAACGCAGGGCGACATAGATTTCAAACTCGTACAAGGCGCCTGCGTTCGGGTACGGCCGTCCGGTATAGTTCCCGAATATCCCGGCGTCGTAATGCTTTCTGATCCGGGCCGTTCGGAATAGAAATTCGCCCAAGCAATCGGCATCCATGAGCCTGTAGTTGCGGTCGCGTTTCGCTCCGGAAAACCTCCGTTCCGCCACTTCCGCAAACGATGCATCTTCTTTAAAGACTCGTGTCATATCCGGTCTATGGAGCGGAATAACGGAGGGCGGGAAGTTTGGTTTCACGGGAGGCGGAGGCGGCCACCGGTTCAGAAAGCGAAACGTACCTCCGCGAGTGATCCCGTCCTGTTGTTGCCGGCTTCTGGTGTGCAGCAACAGGTCATGGAACTCCCAGGCGGCCAGGGAAAAATGACGGTCTTCACCCAGCATCCCGTCTTGCCCCGTTGGAGCGGCAATTCCCGCCCAAAGAAAAAGCGTCATGACCGCCTCGACTTCTTCCCAGGCCGAATCGGCCAAGCTTCTCATAGCTTGCGGCAGCGTAATCGGCGTTCCCAGCAATTGAAAAAGCCGAACCGGGAGATCGCCGCCAATGACGATCCGCGACCGAATCAGCGGAGATTCGATAAATAAGCCTTCGTCTTCATGTCTCCGAATATAGGCGAATCGGGAAAGGCGATAGCGCGCGTCCTTCTTCGGAAGATGCCATAGCTGACGAGAATTTGGCGAGCAAGAGGAGAGAACGGCGCCAGCCGTGCTGCTCTTACAAGAGTAGGCTTCGATCAGTAGGCAGCGATGCTCGAGAAGGACGGCGAGCGTCCGGTACCAGGCCGCAAGCGAAGTCCATTCTTCATACTGCAAAACCTTCTCTTCCGCTTCCGTATAATTCAGAATGCCGTTCCCGGACAGTTTCATTAAGAGCGAGAATGCGTACGGCCCCAGTTGAGGCAGCTTGACTTCCGCGCCGCGGCATACGGCTACCGGTGTTTCGGCCGTGCCGCGAATGCCGACCGGGTAAGCGAACCGCACATATAGCCGATCCGTCGGGCTCATCGTACCGTTTACTCCTCTCATAGAAACATCGGGATCGGATTCAAGCTTTCTTCGGGTAATGGAAAGGGCAGCCACCCCATCTTTACCGGTATTTCATATAAACGACCCGGGGCGAACCGGGCCCAGAAGTGACGCAAGCCGGGGACGATGACTTTGACGACGGGCAGCCCGACGTCCGCTCTTGTCTGATCCAATACATATAGCTCGAGTCCAAGCCTTGCGCATGTCTCCACACATAACCGAAGCAGATAGGCGGAACTGACGGATGACGGAAGGGAAGAGGCGCGCAGCGATACGATCCCGTAAGGAGCCAAATAAGGCTGATTATCGACCGTTGCGGTACGCCACCAATTCAGCAGGTCCGGATCCCGGACGGTAAACGGCTTGCTTGTTTCCGGCTCCAGTGCGGGCATAAACTGGTTCATCTCGCTGATGGCCCGAAGCGCCGCGGTTTTTGCATCAAAATGGGCTCCGAATCCCATCATGATTTGCTCTTCATTTGCTCCAACGCGCCGGTTGACTGCAGCATATACCGGGATTCCGCTGTCGGCCGTCAAGTCCAGAACCCAAAATTCCCTTCCTCGCTTCCGGTAATACGCTTGAAGCTCCAGCACGAACGGATCGCCGGTGCAAGCGAGCTCGATGGCCGGACGGCGAATCCGGTTGTACCACCAAAGAGCGACGCTGTCCCGTTCGATCAGCTCCAGGAAACCCTGTACGATCGCTTCTTCAACCGTTTGCCCGGCCGCACTCCCGTTGCTGTCCGGCCAACAGCGAAAGGACCGCTCGGTCAGAGGATAACCGAAGTAAAGGTAAGATGTCGGCAAATAACGCACTTTTCCGGTTGCCGGAGAAGAAATCGGCGACCATTCCATCGGTTCGTCCGGATCGAAGGGATGGGGGACGATCCGGCTGGCGCTTCTTTTGGCCATCCACGCCTCCCGCATAGCGTACTGCTTATCGCTGAAGAGCATGACTTCGTTCGGGTGAATCGCCAAATGGCCGAGATCCCGGTAAGATGCCGTCAGTCTCGGTTCATCCCCGCGAAAGACGCCCGAATACCGCTCCAGCGCTTCGCATAACGCCGAAGCCCGCGCCTGCAGGTCGGTCGTCCCTTTGCCTGCGCTTCGAGAGCGCAGCCCTTGCAGCAGATCGGGAAGCGATTGATCGTTCATCGCGAAATTATGACTGGAATAATAGACGTGATAAGGTCGATCCGGTTCCCCTCCGGCTTTTTCGAGGGATTGAACGATGCCGGTGATCGGGCTTATATGATGCTTGTAGAGCTGCATCAATTTTTGCGCATCCATGTTTCGGTAACCGCCGTCGAAGGAGGAGACTGCAGCGGAAACGGCGCGCCGCGTCCGGCGGTCCCGTGCGGACAGCAATGGCCCGCATGCCGGACAGTCCGAAAAAGCCGCAGCAGCGTGAAAGTCTGCCGCGCCTTGAAGCGGCTGAAGGGTCATGATTTGGCCGGAAAGGGCGGAAGCTCCGCCCGCAGTCAGATGCATCACCGCTTGCAGCACGAATTGGGTCAGTGCCATACGGACGGTTAAAGGATTGCCGGCCAATGAATAAGGTCGAAGGCCCTCAATCCCCCGGCCCCGAAGATAAGCGTCCAATCGGCCGTTTTCGTGCAGCCGTCTCGTCAGGCAGTTAAAGCAAGGAAGTTGTCCCGGAACGAAGACCGGGCCGATCCAGGGAGTAAACCCGCCCGGTTTCGCCGGCATCCATGTGCGGCCTTGCCCGATAAGCTCGCGGTTTAATGCGTGAAGCCGGCCGTCCAGATAATCGTCCGTTACGACAATGACAAAGCTGCCCTCGTCCGAAAGGGAGAGCTCCATTTCTTCAAAGAGATTCTTCAAGCTTTCGCCGTATGCGTGTCCGGTTAAATCGCGCACGGCAATCGAACAGCCGGCAAGCCTGGAACGTACGAGATCGGGGGGAGTACCGAGCATTGACCAGAATCCGGCAAATGGAACTTGTGCAGCCGATGCACCCTCTATGTAACCCTCCCGCTCGAGAAAAGCCAACGCTTCGGACACTTCGTCCGCTCCGGCTTGATCCGCTAGTGCCGATGCGATTTCGTCGACCGGGCATTCATGGTCAAGCAAGGCCGCAAGACGAACGAGGAGGGGATCGGTAAACACGGCGTGACCGGTCTCGGAGAGCGCGAAGACGGCTTCGCGCTCCAGCCTTACCGTTTGATAATGCGGCTTCCAGCGATAAGATCCGTTCATCCGCACATAGGGGGAATGCTCTTCCCCTCGTCCTGACCGTTATTCGACCGGGGACCGGGCTTCGCGCACATCGGCGGAACGGCGCCCGTTTCGTGGAGGTCTGCAAGGCTGCGGTACGACGGAATCGCGCACATTGGCGGAGTCGTGCCAGGCTCCCCGGGGGCGCGGTCCGCCGGAAGGTGCGCCGCCGCGCACATCGGCGGAACAACATATGCCGCATGTATTGGGGGCGCATAAGCGGCGGCAGCCGTTTGCGGCGCGTACGTTCCGAATGGAATGGAATAGGCGCACATCAAGGGTTGAGCGTACATTCCGGAGTGATGATACGTTGCTTCAGAAGGCGCGAAATAAGGTTGCGGGTATACGCGCGGATACGGCTGCGGATAGACGGGATGCGTCCATCCCATATTCGGATAAGCCGGAAACACCGGATAACCGGAATAAGCCGGGTACGCCGGATAACCCTGCTCTCCGTACGGCCTCCACGGTGCAGCGGGCGCAGACGAGTATCCGTACATCGGGGATTGTTCCGGCGATTTGGCCGGTGCCGCAGCTTCGAACGGAGGCGAATACCGGTCCGCTTCCTCCAGAAGGGTGCGGACCGGTTCCGAGTCTGCCGTAAGCATCTGACCGTCAGGGGGAGTATAACCCTGTTCCAGGAACACGCCGGCAGGGTCTTGCCGAAAACGCCGCTTAAATTGGGGATCCGCCCAGCATAAAGCTAAAATACGCGCCGAAACCCGCTGCAGTTCACGATCCATTTCCATCATCGCTTTGATTCTCCTTCTCAAAATAAGAGTGTGTTCGGGAACGATTAAGCTTGAGGCTCGCCATGGAGCAGGCGTTTCAAAAAATGCACGGCCTTCATTCGGTCGTTAACGCCGATTTTACTGTAAATGATGCTGACGTAATTTTTGACGGTGCCCTCCGACAGGAACAGCTCGTCCGCGATTTGCCGGTTATTTTTGTACTGAGCGATCCTCCGGGCGACTTCCAGTTCCCTCATTGACAAATTGAGTTCCCGCGCCGCAGCGGGCTGCTCCGCAGATTCTTGCAGCTTCCGCAATTTCTGCGCAAGCTTGGCGGCAACGGAGGAAGGGAGCGAAAGCTCGCCTCGAACCGCATCGCGCAAGGAGGCGATCAACCGTTCCATAGGCAGATCTTTCAGCAGAAAACCAGAAGCGCCAAGGGCGAGGCTATCGACGATATAAGCTTCATCCTCAAAGGTAGTCAGAATGACAACAACCGTATCGGGGTATTCGCGTTTAATAATTTTGACCGCCTCGATCCCGTTCAGTACGGGCATTCGGATATCGAGCAACACCAGACGCGGTTGATGCAAGCGGACGAGTGAAAGCGCCTGTTCGCCGTTCTCGGCAGCGGCAACCACCTCAAAGTCGGGCTGCAGCTGCAGGATCGTCTTCAGTCCTTCCCGGATGAGAGACTGATCCTCAGCAATTAGGATGGATATTTTACTCATGGTATAACTCCTTGCAAGGGCATCGTAATGCTCAGCCTGCAGGCGGCACCGCCCGTATGGCCGATCTCCAGGCGCCCGCCCGCTTCCCGCACGCGCCGGCCCATCGCCTTTAGACCGAAGCCGAATGGCTTGTTCTCATAAGGCGTTCCATCGTTGTCCAGGGTGAACGAAAGCGTATCGTTCAGCAATCGCAGTTCAAACCTGAATTGACGGCATCTGCCGTGCCGGATCCCGTTCGTAATGCCTTCCTGGAGCGCATGAAAAAGAGCCGTTTGCTGCTGGCGGTTCAAAGGAGGAAGGTTGTCGTCGATTTCATAGTCGAACGATACAAAGCCGTTTTTCTTGGTTTCGTCGATCATTTTGAGCAGGGAGGGGATCAGGCCTAAACGGTCCAGATCGCTTCCCAGCATCCGGACGGATTGCCGGATTTCATTCAAGCCTAGGCGAACCAACTCGCCGGCTTTCGCATAAAATGCCGCCGCTTCCGCAGGAGCATGCTCAAGCAGCATCGTTCCCGCTTCGATCTGAATGATCGTAGCCGTCAGAACGTGTCCGACGTTGTCGTGAATATCTCTTGCGATGCGGCTGCGCTCCTCCAGAACGGATTTCTCGGCTAGCGCGGCGGCCGTTTCCTCGTACGAGGCATGAAGAAGAAGGGTGCGTTCCTGAATTTCTTTCTCCAGCTGCAGGTTCCATTGCGCGAGCTTTAAATGCATGTTCACCCTTGCGAGCAGTTCTCCTTTTTCGACCGGTTTAATCATATAATCGTTCGCCCCGCACGCGAAGCCTGCCGTAATATCTTCGATTTGATGCTTCGCCGTCAGAAACAGGACAGGCACTTCGGCGGCCGAATAACGTTGTCTCACTTCCCGGCAAAACCGGTACCCCGATAAATGAGGCATCATGATGTCTAGGAGAATGATCGTTGGCTTCAACCCTTCATCGATCCATTGCAGCGCTTCCGAACCGTTATCCGATTCGATCACCTGATAGTCGGGAAACGAGAAATGAAGATAGTTGTAAAACACCTGCAGATTGATCAGATCGTCGTCAACGATCAGAATGATCGGTTTATCGCCGGCATTCGAAGACAAGCCGTTCCCCGGCCTTGGAGACGACTCAATCGCATCCGCTTGAACAAGCGCCGCGGCAGCGGCCGAGTGCATCCGATTCATCTGCGGTTTGCCGGCTGCCGGCAGCGTGAACCGAAAGACGGATCCGGCACCCGGAGAAGACTCCGCGCCGATCTGGCCGCCGTGCAGTTGAACCAGCTTCTTCGTGATTGCAAGCCCGAGCCCGGTTCCGCGGTATTTCTTGTGAAGCGAACGCTCCACGCGCCCGAAAGATTCGAAGATATATTCGAGTTGATCCTCCGGTATGCCTATGCCGGTGTCCCTCACTTCAATACTGGCAAACCCTCCGCCGCGATACCCCCGAACGGCAACCGTTCCATGCTCGCTATACGTGATGGCGTTGCCGATCAGATTGATTAAAATCTGCTGCAACCGACCTTCATCGGCGGTAACGAACAAATCCGGCGGCACCTCGTTGAGCAGTTCGAGCGACTTGCCGGACACAAGCGGCTTGAGCAGCAGGAAGACGGTTTCCGTCATTTCGCTCACATTCACGGTAACGGGGCGAAGCAGTACGGAGCCGTGCTTGATTTCCGAGAAATCCAAAATGTCGTTGACGAGATGAGTAAGACGCATACCGCTGGATTTCATGAGCCGAAGCTGCTTCACCGCTTCTTCGGGCAGAGGACCGGCAGAGCCGTCAATAAGCGATTCGGTAATCCCGACCATGCCGTTAAGCGGCGTCCTGAGCTCGTGAGACGTATTGGCCAGAAATTCGTCCTTCAGTTTGTCCAGCACGAGAAGCTTGTCCGACAGCCGCTCGACCTCGGTGAATGACCGGGCGAATTGCGAGGCCAGTATCGTCGATTGGATAAATACGAAGAGGAGAGTGCCGTACTGGGACAAGGAAACAAGCGAAAACAGATCGTGAACGGCAAAAAGCATGTACAAGCCGAACCCGGCCAGGAATAGCCTTGCTCCTTCTACCCCCTTGCGCCAGGCACGAACAATTCCGGCGGCCATATAGGGAATAAGCAGCAGGCAGAGCGCCCCGAACAGCACAAGTGTCCGATCGAACCACCGAAACGGCGCGGCAATGACAATAATCGACAGCAACAAGCAGCCGTATTGCG
Organism: Paenibacillus thailandensis; assembly: GCF_042685365.1. NCBI lineage: Bacteria > Bacillati > Bacillota > Bacilli > Caryophanales > Paenibacillaceae > Paenibacillus > Paenibacillus thailandensis. The sequence goes on from NZ_JBHUMY010000006.1 coordinate 490,347, forward strand.
CGATACGAACGCTTCGGACGGATATATACGGCTTGAACAGGCTCTGAACGAACATGACCCATAGCGGAAGAGCGAGATAGGCCGTGAGGAAAGTCACCTTCGGAAACAGTTCCGAGTTGAAAGCCGGGATCAGCTGAATGGCATAGCGGGAGTGCACGCAAAGGGTTCGGACGGCAATGACAAGACAAATCAGTGCAAAGTAGAGCGCCGAAACATTCTTGCGCCGCCGCAGCAAATAGAAGGCGAAGTGATAAACGGCGATCAGCAATAAGGCGCCAAAAATGAACAGATCAACGGCAAGTTCATTGTCTTGCATACGTTCAAGCTGATCTTTCGTCCCAAGCTCTACGCTGAGGTCGATTCCGCCCTTCGTATATGTAAAGTTGGCCGCATGGATGATGAGATCGAGCTCTTGTGCGTCTTCTAACCGGTCCAGCGCAATGACGTGCGGGTACGAGTAGCGGGTAACCGTTTCCGCTGGGGACTTGCCCGGATTGCCCATCTCATAAAGCTGCTCTCCGTTCACGAACAGCCTATAGGAAGAATAGATCCGGTCGATTTTAAGCGCAAGGCGTTCGCCGCCGGGCGGGAGCTTCAGCTTTAACCTGTAGGATGCATAACCGGTACCGGAAAGCGGACGTCCGCCGCTTTCGACTGAAGTCCAATACCCGGGAACTTGGACGGTGACGTTCGGATCGTCCGCCGCGCCGCCGCCCGATTTTCCGTCTGCCGCGATATACTGCTGCCAATAGAAGGTCCACTGGCCGTCAAGCGCAAACGGCCCGTCCTCGGAAAAATTCCACGAAGACAAGTCGACTTGACCGTACTCGAGAACGGGACGGTCGGAAATAGCCGGCTTCTGTGCCGAACACCCCGACAGCAATGCGCACAGGAAACAAAGAAAGATTCCTTTAAGCCGAAAGAACTCTCTTTGCATGCTCCCGCCGCTTCTCAGCCGGATACCGGCAATTTGGCGGGTGAAAGCGCTGCCTCGATGAAATAACGCTCTCCGCTGTGCAGCAGCATCCATTGTTCGCCGAGTTTGGCCTGTCCGAGCAATGCCGGCTGGTTCGGTTCGGCGAAATCGACGGGCCAATAGCTGTTAGGCACGCGCTCGTCCCCAAGCAGCCCCATCGCGATATAGCTCGCGGCCACGAGTTCGCTGCAGAAGAAGTTATCGTACGGAGCCTTGACGTTGGCCCGGCCTTCCAGAACTTCGGAGAGGAGCGTCCGGTCGTCAGGGAATACCGCTTCGTGAACGTCGCCGATAAAACGGAGGAGAGCCGCGTTCATCTCGGGAGTCCGCTCGGTTTCAAGCTTACGGAAAGCAAAATTGGAAATGGATTGCATGGCGTGAAGTCGCTGAGTGAGCAGGGTGAGTTGAGGACCTTTCTTATGCTTGTGCATGATGACGTCTTCGAGGTCATCCAGAGGCGTGGCCTCCCACAGCAACGGTTCCTGAAATTCGGGCAGCCGCACCACCATCGCGATGTGCGACCAAGGGGATTTCTCAATCATTTCGATCAGCCGGCTTTCCTTCCATTTGCCTTTGAGGAAGAAGAGGTCGCCGGTCTGCAGACGATCCAGCGCAAATTGTAAAATTTGCTGCCGCAACGATTGTTCCATAGCAACACCTGCCTAATCTATTAATTTTAACTAACAATTTCATTATATAGAAATTCAGATTGAGAGACAACAAACGGGTATTTTGGATTTGAAAGCATTTCGAGCGCTTGCCTGCGGCATGTTATGACTTTTTCGTGACCGAAGCATGACTTTTACGACAGGCGGCATGACTTCCGGACCCGTATAGTTGGAAGTGTCAGTAGTTAATCTTTGTGGAGGAAAGGATGATCTAACCGATGGCAGTCAGCATTACAAGATTTACTCCTTCATCAGGGAAGGAATACACCGTGGTTACCTTGTACGGATCCGAGTTCGAACGCGGTTCCAAGGTCAAGTTCAACGGCGTTGCGGTTTCTTCCGCCAACGTCAAATTTATTAGCAGCACGAAGATGACGGCAAAGGTGCCCGCAGGCGCGACGACAGGGAAAATTACGGTGCAAACGCCTGAAGGAACGATCGCCGCAAGCAAGACTTCCTTCCGCGTCTTGTCCGCTTTGCTGGCAGCGGATGCGGAGGAGCAGTCGCTTGCAGCATACCCGCCGTTCAACGAGGCGCATCCGCCGCTGATGACCGATGCCGATACGTTCCCGCCCGAGCGGTCCGCCGATTTAGTGGTCGGAAAGTTCGTCATTCAGCCGGGGAATTTCGACCGGGTCTACGATCCCGTCTTTCCTTGGCAGGATTTGCAATCGTACCATGATCCGGACGATTATGCCAAGATGCAGGCATATAAAAAGGATCGCGACAACAAGGTCGACCATTATGTTGTAACGCGCAAGCGCTTCTGGAAGATGACCGACCGTCAATTTTTCGGAGAGGATACGGATGTTACGGTAACCGTTCAGCAAGGTATTATTAACCATCACTCTTCAACGGAAGAGCAGACGTTTACGGAGCGCATCCAGGCCGAACTCGGTCTGCATATCGGGGGAGATCTGGGAGAGCCGGAAGTACCGCCGGTCGAGCTTACAACCGCAGTGGCGGCCGACTCGGGGCAGCCGACGGACGATCTCGGTTTTACGTTCGAGATGTCTCACACGCTCCATTTTACGCAGGTGGACGAACAAACCTATTCGGAAGAAACAACGAAAACGACCGAAGTGCATTTTAAAGGTCAAACTCATTATCTTTATTGGCAAATTTACGAGCAGCTGATCCTGAAGAGGGTTCCGAAAGCCGGACAGGAGTCTTACTTTAATGACGATCCTTCCAGCGTCAGTTCGATGACGGCGATAACGCCGATCCAATATATCGACCGTTTCACGGTGCAATCCAACAACGATGCGGAATCGAACCCGGACCAGAACCAGGACGGTAAGCTGCAATCCAAAATTTAAGGTAAAGGAGCATCCCGATGAGCGACCAATATAAACTGAACGGCGGGCAGCAGCACGTTTTCTCGACGAGACCCGTAGGTTTAAGCACTTACTTGACGATCGAATCCTACATCGATGACAACAATCATAGCAATCCCACTGAAAGTCTGTGGCATATCGAGCTATGCTGCCAGCACGATCACAACGTTTCGTTGGACCCGGGGGCAACAACCAAAATCGACGTCAGCGAAGCCAAAGGAGCGCTTATTACGGTCCGTAACGAAGGTTCATGGCCTATACTGGTCTGGACCGATTATTAAAAAACAACGACACGAATTGCACAAAGTGAATCCGAACGAAATGGAGGCGGGCTTTCATGTTGGGAACGCAATTATTTGCCAAGTTCGAACACGAACGATTTGCAGCGCGTAAAGAAGCGCTTGGGATCGACGGGCATGCGAGCGCGATAAAAATGCTGGAGCAAATTGGGAGTATCTTAAAGGAAAAAGCGTCTGCCCGCAACGTTCTCGAAGGAAACGGACAGGGAGCAGCTTCGGAACCCGGTACGGCCGATAACGGAGGGGCTGCCGCAAAGCTGCTGTCCGAAGCGCTAATCGCCATGCAGGCGCATCGACCGGGTCCGGCCGTCCATGTGCTTGGAAACGCGCGACATCCGTTTGTGGAACAGCTGAGGGAGGAACTGCGGGATTACGGTTTTACGGTCGCACAAATATTCTGGTTCTTCTCCGAGCTCATTCGGGCAAGAAAAGGGCTTGCAGACATTCTGCAGTCCGTAAAAACGGAAGAGGATTGGCGCACGCTGACAGCTTCCCTGACACATGCAGAGGATCCGCAGCAATGGGGATTCCCGCATAGCGGAAATAACGAAGTCGATCCGGTGCTTCTCCATTTTGTTGCCGCATGCCGGTCCGCCGGCGTTACGCCATCTTTTTACCTGCTATTCGCTGCCGCATCATTGCTGGCGCATGGGCATCGGGAAGCGGCTCAAGCCTGAACGGCAATATCGATTCGCCGGCTGCAAAGCCGGTCCTGCGATTCCGTGATAAACCTATACCGCAGCGGAAGCTGCCAACCAAAACGCGCGCCGGATCCGGAGCGCGTTTACGATTTCCTGCCAATGGGAATAAACCAATTTATTTAAAAAAGGCACATTTTTGCGGCGGAGATCCACTACAATGGAGGTATCAAACAGGCAAGGAGGCAACGATCATGAGAACACGGTCGAATCACCCCATCCAAGCGTATAAGGGTGGACCGCTTTAATTAAGGCGCTCACAGCGTGCCCCCTTATATGTGGCTTTTATTAATCACATAAAGGGGTATAGTATGCGATTTTCTTTAAGAAAATTTGTATCTTATTACAAGCCTTATTCGGGATTGTTTCTGTCGGTATTGGCCTGCACGTTCATCGCAGCGGCTTTAAGCTTGCTCTTTCCGCTGCTTGTAAGGTACGTCACGAAAGAAGTTTTGGCCAAAGACTTTACCGGCGGCGCGCTTACGGAAGTGTATATGGTCGGCGGACTTATGCTTATTCTCGTCGCGATTCAAAACGCCGGGAACTATTATGCCGATTACAAAGGCCATGTAGTCGGAGCGCGCATGGAACGCGATATGCGCAGCGAGTTGTTCGCGCATATGCAGACGCTTTCCTTCGATTTTTACGATAAGCAAAAAACCGGACAGCTGATGTCCCGCATAACGAACGATCTGCTATTGCTCTCCGAGCTGTATCATCACGGTCCGGAGGATTATGTCAAATCGCTTGTACGCTTTATCGGCGCCTTCTTTATTTTGTTCCAAATAAATGCGTCCTTGACCATAGCCGTCTTTTGTTTTTTGCCCTTTATGGGTTACTTCGCCCTGTATTTCAACAAGAAGCTCAATAAGGCGTTGACCCGAAACAAAGAGCGGATCGGGGACGTCAACGCGCAAACCGAGGATAGTCTCGCGGGAATCCGGGTCGTTCAGTCGTTTGCCAACGAGCGTCTGGAGAACGGGAAGTTTAACCGGGAAAATGGCCGCTTCTTCGAGAGCCGAACGCACACGTACAAGGCGGAGGCGCTCTTTTACAATTGCTTTGACACGATCATCCAATTGATTACGGTTACGGTAATCCTTTGCGGCAGCGTCCAAATCGCGGACCAACGCTTGGATCTGGCGGACTTGATTACGTTTCTGCTTTGTATCGGCTATATGACCGAGCCCGTTCAACGGCTGACGCATATGAGCACGCAGCTGCAGGAAGGCGTCACCGGATTTCAGCGCTTTATGGAGATTATGAACCTCAAGCCGTCCATCCAAAACAAACCGAATGCGATCGTCATGACAGAAGCGCAGGGAGAGATCGAATTCAAGCAAGTGTCGTTTCGTTACGGCGACCGTTCGAACGATGTGTTGACGAACCTGTCGCTGCGCGTAAAGCCGGGGGAGTACGTGGCGATCGTTGGTCCGTCCGGAGCGGGGAAAACAACGTTGTGCTCGCTCATTCCCCGTTTCTATGACGTTACGGACGGCGAAGTGCTGTTGGACGGAGTCGACGTTCGCGATATCGAGCTGGGCTCGCTAAGAAGAAACGTCGGTTTTGTGCTGCAAGACGTCTATTTGTTCAACGGGACCATTCTGGATAACATCCGCTACGGGAAGCCGGACGCAAGCGACGAAGACATCATCGCGGCTGCCAAGCATGCCAACGCCCACGAGTTCATTATGAGCTTGCCGAACGGTTACCGATCCGAGATCGGGCAACGCGGCGTTAAGCTGTCCGGCGGCCAGAAGCAGCGGCTTAGCATCGCCCGCGTGTTTTTGAAGAATCCTCCGGTTCTTATTTTGGATGAAGCGACAAGCGCGTTGGATAACGAAAGCGAGAGTGTTATTAAGGCATCGCTGGAAAAATTGTCTCGCGGGCGGACGACGATCGTCATCGCCCATCGGCTGTCAACCATCCGTACCGCCCAGCGGATTATCGTCTTGACCGAGGACGGGATCGCGGAACAAGGGACGCACGATGCGCTGCTGGACCGGAGCGGGACGTACGCGCAGCTATACGCCAAACAATTTGAATACCAAGCCTAGCTATCTCAATCGAGGAAACGGATCGAAACGCGCCCCCTGAGGTCAAATTCGGCTTTGCCAAGGAGGCATGATTGAAGCATTAAAGGGACCTGTCTTAGGGTGGAAAACCGGGGGGAGGTCTTTTTTTATTTGACAACTCCAGCTATGGATCATATGAACATAAACGCAACAACATGAAATGGAGAAGCCTGGCATTAATTTCGTAAGTGTTTCCCGAATCTTTATCTGCTGCTTTTTTGAATTGAACCGGAAGCCGCCGGTTGAGGACGGCGGCTTTACGTTCAGGCAGGCTTAACCTAGCGTCGATCCTGCTTCTGTCTCCACACAACAACAGCGATCCAAAAACAGCCGGTGGCAAGCAGAAGCCCGTGCACGATTCGGAGCGGCTGCCCGGCCATATATTGCGGTAAGAAGAGCAGGAATCCGGCGGCGAGGGGAAGTCCGCTCCATTTTGGCGTCATTCGGGACTTCCAGACGGCGATCGCAATCATCGCAGAGCCGGCGGCAAGCAGTAGAAGCCCGGTCACGATCAGAACGAAGCCCGGTCCGAAACGGACGTGATTCGCAAGGTTAAGCAAGGCATCGGAGTTTTGCCGGATCGCTTCTTGACCGATGGCCCGCAGCCCGAATATTTCCGCTCCGTAATACGGCAAGGTCAAGCCGGTCCCTGCATAACTGAAGACAAGACCTTTACGCGCGAGCCGTTCGCCCGCGGTACCTTGTACATAGAGGTATAGCCCGTAAAACCCGAATGTAACAAGTATAAAGGCAAATATGGCCAATACGTGGGAAACGACCCATTCTTGCGAAGCGAACGCAATGGCGCCCTGCAGCGCAGCTTCGTCCGAGAAAGGTCTTAAAGCGGGATAAAGGACAAAGAAAACTCCGGCGATAGCAAGGGCTATAGCGAACGGCTTGAAACGGCGAGTTTTTGCAGGCAGGACTATTGACTTGATGGGTTCCTCCGATCGCATCGCTTTTCCGTTGGTCATGATCAGACTTCCATCCTCTCCTTATAAATTGGTGTTCGCTTCAAATAAAACTAATGAGATTAGTTTATAGTTATATCATAAAACTAATGTCATTAGTTTGTCAATTCACTTTGTAAAATCTTCACATTGCAGGGACTTGGGGTTCGGTGAAGAAATGATAACAAAAGCTGCAGCAGACCTCTTGCACCTTACGTTACGTCACGTTTTATACTTAAGAAGCCGGTAATCAGCTAGCGCCAAAGAAAGGAGTGGATTATGCAGCAGCAATGGAAAGTGGGGGACCTAGCCAAGTTGACGGGACTCACGGTCCGTACACTGCGGTTTTACGATCAGATCGGTTTATTTTCGCCTTCAGGCCATTCCGGCAGCGGTCATCGGTTGTATAACGAAGCCGATATTAGACGGCTGCAGCAAATTTTGTCTCTGAAAGATTTGGGGTTATCGCTTGAAGAAATCCAGGCGCTGCTGGAAGGCCAGACCTATACGCCTGCCGAAATCGTCTCCATTCAAATCGAAAGGGTTCGCAAAACGATTAAAACCCAGCGGAAGCTGCTGGCCGCACTCGAGCGTGTGGCCGAACGAATGACCGATCAAGAGCCGCTTTCTACCGATGCTTTTATTTCACTGCTCGAATCGATGAGGTTGGCGCATGAAAAATATATCATCGAGCGCCGGATGAATTGGGAAAACCGTTTCGATCTGCTCGGAGATTTTTTAAATGAACATAAATGACAGTTAATTAACTATGGGGAGATGAAGATAACTTATGATACAACGCTCTACGAATCACTCTACCTTTCGGATTGAACGGATTTACCGGGCCGCGCCGGAACGCGTGTTTGCGGCGTGGTCGGACCGCGGCGCCAAAGCGCGCTGGTTCACGCCTGCCGAGATATTCGACTTCCGCGTCGGCGGACGGGAATACAGCCGGGGCGGCCCTTCAAGCGGACCTGTCTATACCTTTGACGCTTATTACCAGGAAATCGTCCCGAATGAACGTCTTGTATACACGTACAGCATGGACCAAGGAGAAACCCGGATATCGGTATCCGTCGCAACCGTTGAGATTGTGCCGGACGGCGATGGCACGAAGCTGATTTTTACGGAGCAGGGAACGTTTCTAGACGGACACGACACGCCGGAACAACGCGAGCATGGAACGAATATATTGCTGGACCTTCTTGGAAAATCTCTGGGGGAATATAACGCGGATACGTTCGAGCTGGTGTCCAGGAGAAGGTTCAATGTTCCCAGAAGCTTGGTATACCGGGCTTGGACCGAGCCGGACCTTCTGGCCTCATGGTGGGGGCCTAACGGGTTCACGAATACGTTCCACGCTTTCGACTTAAGACCGGGAGGCGTCTGGGAGTTTACGATGCACGGACCGAACGGTTCGTCCTATCCGAACCGAAACGTGTTTCAAGAAATCGGTCCGGAGCGGATTGTGCTGCGGCATGAATCCAACCCTCGTTTTACGTTGGCTGGGGATTTTGAGGATGCGGGCAGCGGGACGGAAGTCGTTTTCCGGCAAACGTTCGAAAGCGGGGAAGACTTCAAGAAGCTTAAGCCGATATGCGAAGAAGCGAACAAACAAAATTTGGACAGGATGGGATCGCTCTTGACGAGTCTATCCATCGAAGTATGAATGAAGAGGCGTTTCTTCTGCGCCATTCAGAATGCCGAGAAGCCCTTTGCATGCCGTTCCCGGCGTGCGAAGGGCGTTCTTTATTATCGACTGGAATGTCACGGCGTCAAGAGACGATTATTTGGCGGTTAGCGCAAATGAATGCGATTCAATTCGTTAAACCGGCACATTCGATTCATTAGCCGTAATGCTTGTCTGCCCGCGAACGGCTTCCCCTCTACGGTAGAACAGGAGGGCAAGCAACGCGATTGCCGCCATAACGAGAAATAACGTCCTTCCGCCGTAATGGCTGAGCAGCAGACCGCCAACCCATGGCCCCATGAACGCTCCCAGGTTGCTCAACGATTGCGCTCCGTAATACGTTCCTCTCATGCCGCTGGGGGCGATCCGGTCAACCAGAAGATTGGATGCCGGGAAAGCCAATATTTCGCCCAGCGTAAAGACGACCATCGAGCCTATAAAAGCGGTCCAGCTCTCCGAAAAGGCGTATCCGACATTGCCGATTGCGTACAAACAGGCGCCGACCGTCAATCCGGTTATAGGGGATACCTTCTCGGCCCATTTCGAAAGCGGCACTTGCAAAATGACAACCGTCACCGCATTGACGCTCATCATGAGAGCGAATAAAGCGACGCCTCTCTCAAATTCGCCGCCGACATATTGAGACAGATTCGAATCCATCTGCGAGTAGCTCATAGACGTCACGACTGCGCCCAATAAATAAAAACGCAGAACTTTGTCATGCCGTACGGCCTGCCAAGAGGCGGACAAGCTGGAGCCCTTCCGTTCGCCTTCGATCCGCTTGATGCCGAACCGATTCATGAGCAGAAACAGCATCGTACCATAAACCAAATAGATGCAGCCGGTCACGATAAAAGGGAGCGTGCTGTCCAATAACGCAAACAACGCGCCTAGCAGCGGGCCGACCGAAACGCCGATGTTAATGGCTAAGTAACGGAGGGAGAATACTTTGAATCGCCGTTCTTTCTCCGTCAGATCGCTCATGAGCGCTTGCGATACGGGCTCGTAGAAGGACCGGCATAATCCGTTAAGCAAGCAAAGGATGAACAGCAAGATCACATGATGCGTCCCGGCGAAACCGAAGAAAACCAAGCACCAGCCGAACAACGCTCCGAGCAATATTTTGCGCCGGCCGAATTTATCCGACAGCGCGCCGCCGACAAAGCCGCCGACCGTTCCGGCAAGGGCGCTTGCCCCGAGCACGAGACCGATCGTCCCGGCGTTTAAATCGGTATGATTCATCAAATAAATCGCGAGAAAAGGCATGCTCATGGAACTGGCGATTCTGGCAAGTATCGTTCCGAGGAGCAGAGAATGGACGATAGGATGATAGGAATGAATAAAGAGACGGGCGTTAGCGCTCCAACGGTCGATCATAAGATATGAGCTCCTTCTGTCAAGTTGTCTTTAAATTATACCGATTTTTTATGTTCTGTGAACCAATTTCTTCCGGCTCGACGTTTTGTCGTGCCAAGATTCGAGAAAGAGAATGAAACCTATTGACGGCGGCCCAAAATCTGGGTATGATGTAAACGAATTAATCGTAATCATTACGATTAAACAGAAATAGCTAAGCGGAGGTTTACGAGAAAAGCACGATCGAGGGGGAGAGAACATGCCGGTTAAAAACGGGTCCAGAGGGAAGCTGCGATGAAACGGGAAATCGATTTTGTTAAATGCAGCCCCACGCAAAATATGACGATTCTTGTCACAACCGAGCATCGGACCGAAGAGTATGTACAGATTGCTTCAAAAATGATGTCTTATGACCATGTGTATGCCGAACAGGTCGGTTTTATCAAAAAACCGTCAACGAGGGAAGCCGCTGCGCATCTTGAAATGGCGGGAGGCGAGTTTTGCGGGAACGCCTGTATGGCGTTGGCCGCTTATATGGCATCCGAAAAGGGGATGAGCCATAACGATTCGACGACTATTCATTTGGAAGCTTCGGGGACCAACGAATTAATCGCTTGTCAGGTGAAAAGAATCAACGACGATTATTTGTGCGAAGTGACGATGCCCGTCCCTAAAAAAATCGAGCAAAAAAACGTTCAATATGAAGGCGACGAGTTAAACCTTGCCGTTGTAAGGTATCCCGATTTTTTTCACATTGTAATCGAAACGGACCGATTCGACGACGCCATACGGGATAAGTCTCAACAAATGGCTAAGCTGCTTGGGGCGACGTCAGGGGCGGGCTTAATCGGAGTATTGTTGTTCAAGCCCGATTCCTGCGAATTGGCTCCGCTTATCTATGTTCCGCCGTTAGGCAGCATGATTTGGGAAAGGGGATGCGGGTCGGGTACGGCATCGATTGGCGCATACCTGGCTTGGAAGACGAAAGGAGCTATTGTCGCTTCAATTAAGCAGCCCGGCGGCACGATTCGCGTAACCGCTTTTTGTCATAATGACGAGGTCTCGGACTTGAAAATTGAAGGCACCGTCGGAATCGTAGCGCAAGGCCAAGCTTATATCGATCTTTAAATTTCAGTGGAGAGAGGCGAGCGGATTGAACTCGACGGAAACGTTTCTGCAAATTTTGACTGAATATTTAGATAAATTTACGAACTTGGCCGCGAAGTATGACGGCACCATTCAATACAGCAAGGAACTGGAAACGACCATCGACGGCTATTCTGCTTTCATTACGGATGAGAGGAATCATTCAGCTTGGGAGCAGCTGGAACGGCAAGCGTCAAACGAATTTATCCGGCTTGCGGCGGAAGCAAGGAGCGTCTCGGCGCGTTGCGTCGCCATCATGGAGAAATACCGGGCGCTGAAGCTGCTGGACGGGAACGCCGGCCTAACCGATTACTTCAAAAATATCGAATCCTGCATCGAATCGGAATTCGGAAGCTTCCACGTTACCTCCGATTCCAAGGTATTCATGGTAGGGTCGGGTTCGTTTCCGATGACGCCGCTCTTAATTGCGAAACGAACGGGCGCGGAAGTGATAGGCATCGACATCGATGATGAGGCCGTCGAATTAGGACGCCGGGTTGTAGAACGGTTAGGCGGCGGACTGCGCATTCGTCTTGTAAATTCGTCTATCGACCATCTGGATCTAAAGAATGTGTCTCACATCATATTCAGTTCAACGGTTCCGAATAAATATGACATGCTTGAGCAGCTCCATCCTTTAACCGAAGAACGAGTGGTTGTAGCCATGAGGTACGGGGACCGGTTGAAGTCGCTTTTCAACTATCCCATGAAAGAGACGGACGGGCAAACTTGGGGGCTTGTGGAAACCGTATTGCGTCCCGGCCATGTGTTCGATGTCGCCTTGTACAAAAAAGTATCGGTGGCTAGCGGTCAGAGAAGGAGGTTTACATGAGTCGTTTGAAACGGGTATTAATTGCCGGTACGGGTCCCGCTGCCATTCAATTGGCCGTCATGCTCAAAAACCGCATGAACTGCTGCGTAGCCGTTGCCGGACGAGAGTCTGTCCGCTCCGAACCTTTTTTTGCGGCGGTTCACGATAGCGGCCGGCGGATTCGCGTTGACGTTCAAAACGATAAGCATCGGCAGCTGGAAGGCGAATGCTTCGTCGATGATGTCTTTCACGGATACGGAACCGTTTCGGGCGAATGGGATACCGTTATTTTATCGGTTACAACGGATGCTTATCTCGACGTGTTGAAACAATTGGGCGAGCAACGGTTAAAACAAGTCGAATGCATCGTCTTGATTTCTCCGACCTTCGGCTCGAACAGCTTAATTCGGCGTTATATGAACCGGATACGTGCGGACGCGGAAATTATAAGTTTTTCTACATATTTAGGCGATACGCGCCGGTTGGAGGACAAACCGCCCAGTCATGTCATCACGACCGGGGTAAAAAGAAAAGTGTACATCGGTTCGACGAATGCCCAATCCCCCAACGTCGATAGGCTCTGCAAGTTGTATGAACAAGCGGGTATCGCCGTGGAGGTCATGCGCTCGCCGATCGAAGCGGAAACGAGGAACATCTCTTTATACGTTCACCCTCCGCTGTTTATGAACGAGTTTTCGTTAGACGTCGTCTTCGGCAGGACGGCTTCCAAGAAATACGTATACAAATTGTTCCCCGAAGGGCCGATCACGCCGCAATTGATTCGCGATATGCGAACCGCATGGAAAGAAATTACGGGCGTGATCGAACGTTTGAACATGAAAGGCGTCAATCTGCTTCAATTCATGACGGACGATAACTATCCGGTCAGAACGGAAAGCCTCCCGCGCCGCGATATCGAAAATTTCGTTCATTTGGAGCCGATCCATCAAGAGTATCTGTTGTACATCCGGTATGCGTCGCTGTTGATCGACCCGTTCTCGGAGCCGGACCGGGAGGGAAAATACTTTGACTTCTCTGCCGTCCCTTTACGGCAAACGTTTGTTAATAAGGAAGGGTATTGGGATATCCCGCGAATGCCCAAGGAAGATTACTACCGGATCAAAATCATACAAGGCATAGCGAGATACGTAGACGTAAGCTGCCCGACAATCGATAAGTTCATTGCCGCCTACGAGCGTAAGTTGGAGGAAGCCGCTCAAGCGCTTAAGGGAGAACGGTTATCGGATGCTTTCGTTATCCAAAGCTTTGAAGAAGATATAAAGATGATTTGCAGCGCAATAGAAGCGGGATTGATATGAAAGAAAATTAAAGAAAATAACGGGCACAACCCAGGGGGATCGAACATGACCACAAAATTGGCTGCTTTAATGTCCGCATTGGCGGCGATCATTACGCTGCTGGCCGGCTGCGGCGGCGGCGGCGAAGCCGCAACGGCGGAGTCCGCGAATAATAACGAAGAGCTGGTATTCGCCGTGTCAAAGGACCTTAACGATATGAATCCTCACCTCTATACGGGCTCCATGCCGGCTCAAGGGATGGTGTACGAGTCCCTGGTCGAGAATACGAAAGACGGCATCAAGCCGCTGCTCGCCGAATCTTGGGAAATATCCGAAGACGGCAAAACCTACACCTTTCATCTTAGAAGAAACGTAACCTTTCATGACGGAGAACCGTTTAACGCGGAAGCGGTAAAGAAAAATATAGAAGCTGTGCAGCGCAACGCAAGCAAGCATTCCTGGATCAAGTTGTCCTCCAAGATCGCGAGCTGCAACGTCGTGGATGAGTACACCGTGGAATTCGTACTGACGGAGCCTTATTATCCGACTTTGCTTGAATTATCGATGACCAGGCCATACGTCTTCATCTCCCCCCAAAATTTCATTAACGGGGAAACGAAAGACGGCGTTAGCGGTTATAACGGCACCGGCCCCTATAAGCTCGTCGAGCATAAACCCGAGCAGTATGCCGTGTTTGAAGCCAATGATAATTATTGGGGCGGTGCTCCCAAAATCAAAAAAATAACGTCAAAAGTTCTTCCTGCAGGAGAGACGACATTTCTGGCGCTGCAAAAAGGCGAAGTCGAATTCGTCTTCACGGATGATCGCGGCGCGGACAGCATCGACGTGGAAGCCATGAATCGGTTGGCCGATTCCGGCGATTACCGGATTATTCGAAGCGAACCGATGAATACGAAAATGATCGTGGCGAACAGCAGCAAAACGGACAGCCCCGTACACGAGACCGCGGTGCGCGAAGCGATATGGCATTCGATTGACCGGGAAACGATTAGCGCCCAAATTTTTAACGGCACCGAGACGGTTGCCGAAACGTTGTTTTCATCCAATATCCGTTATGCCGACGTTGAATTGAAGAAACGAAGCTATGACCCGGATAAAGCGGGAGAGCTGCTGGAAGAGGCGGGCTGGAGCTTGCCGGACGGCGGAGGAACCCGATTGAAAGCCGGAAAGCCGCTTGCGATGAAGCTTTATTATGACGTCAATTCCTCTTCGCAAAAAACGGAGGCCGAATTAATTCAAAACACGCTAAAAAAGATAGGCCTCCAGCTGGAGCTGGTGGGCGAAGAAGCCTCATCCATCGCGAACCGAAGAGCTGCCGGAGATTATGATCTGCTGTTTAATCAAACGTGGGGGCTTGCGTACGATCCGCAAAGCACGATCGCCGCGTTCGCTTCCAAGTCTTCCTATTATTATGCGACAAGCGGCATAGCGAAGGCCGAGGAGCTTTACAACAAAATCGACGAAGCGACGGTGGCAGGAGACGAGGAAACAAGGAAATCGTTATATGCGGATATTTTGACGATTGTCCATGACGAGGCCGTCTTTATACCGATTACGAACGGAAGCGTCACGGTCGTTGCTCCGGCAAGTCTGCAAGGCGTCTCCTTCAAGCAAACGCAATTCGAGCTGCCGTTCGAGCGAATGTACTTTGAGTAGAGAAATCAAAGGGAGAACGACATGGGCGGTTATATTGTCAAACGATCACTGTTGTCGGTTGCTTTGCTATTGGTCATTTCTTTTATAACGTTTGGTCTTAACCAGCTTTCGCCGTTAGATCCGGCCGAAGTCGTATTGCACGCACAAGGCGTCCCTATAATTACGGACCAGTTAATTGCGGAAACAAAAGCGGAACTCGGGATGGACCGGCCTTTTCTAATCCAGTATCTGGATTGGCTGCTCTCATGTCTGCAGCTGGATTTCGGAAGCTCCTTCGTTACGGGAAAGCCGGTATGGTCCTTGTTAGGTCCGGCTTTTCTCAATACGTTAAAGCTGACGGCGGTTTCGGTTTCGTCCATTATTGTGGCGTCTATTGCCTTGGGCGTGCTCTGCGCGCTGCGGGAAGGAACCGTCCTGGACAAATCGGTCAGAGGCGCCGCGTTTATGCTTACCTCCATGCCGTCGTACTGGCTGGCCGCGCTCCTGATCTGGTATTTCTCCGTCAAGCTTGACTGGCTGCCGACGAGCGGAATGGACTCGTATCGAAGTTATATTTTGCCCGTTATGGTCATGACGATCGGTTATGCGGGTATCTACTTTCGTATTATTAGAAGCTCCATGTTAAGCAATATGAACGAAGATTATGTATTGTACGCCAGGGCATGCGGCTTGCCTGAGAAAATCATTGCGGTTCACGTCTTAAGAAATTCCATGCAGGTAGCCGTATCGGTGTTCGGCATGGCGATACCGACCATTCTTGGGAGCACGGTCGTCGTGGAAAACCTATTTGCTTGGCCAGGCTTGGGGACGTTAAGCGTAACATCCATTCTAAGCCGGGATTTCCCGATCATACAGGCCTACGTACTCCTATTGGCCGCAGCCTTTGTGCTGTTCAATACCATTTCCGACCTGATCAATGCGGCGGTAAATCCTAAACTAAGGAAGGGGCACTAGATGAAACTGTTCCAAAACCTATGGAAAGACAAGTTGGCCGCGCTCTCCTTAACCGTTATCGCCATGACGGCTGTCGTCGGACTGTTTGCTCCTCTGTTGGCGCCTCATGATCCGGAGGAAGTCCATATGGAACTCCGCTTTGCATCCGCGTCGCGGGAGTACCTGTTAGGCAACGACCATCTGGGGCGGTGCATTTTATCGCGGTTAATCTACGGCATTCGTCCCAGCGTCCTGTGGGTGTTCGTTGCGCTGGCCGCATCCGTGTGCATGGGAGCGGTTCTAGGCTTTTTATCGGGTTATTTCAGAGGGAAAACGGATGCATTCATCATGAGAGTGTGCGACATTACGCTTTCATTTCCGGGCTACGTCATGTCCTTGGCGGTGGTCGGCATGCTGGGCGCGGGTCTTCAGAATATATTGCTCGCATTTGTATGCGTGAAATGGGCATGGTTTGCCCGCATTATCAGAACGTCCGTCATGCAATACGCCGAAGCCGATTACGTGAAATTTTCCAAAGCGATCGGAACGGGCCATTTCCAAATAATGGCGAAGCATATCGTTCCGGCCTCGCTTCCGGATATGGCGGTCGTTTCAAGCGGTGCGTTCGGTTCGATGATTTTGCAGCTATCGAGTTTTTCATTCCTCGGTTTAGGCATTCAAGCTCCCCATGCGGAATGGGGCATGATGCTGAACGAGGCAAGGGCCGTCATGTTCTCAAGACCGGAGCTTATGCTCGCGCCCGGATTGGCCATTGTCATTGTCGTTTCGGCCGTCAACTTTTTGTCGGACGCGATTCAAGTCGCTTTAAATCCCAAACTCATGAGCTCTAGGCCGAAGCTTCAAGGATTGGCGACCGCCACCGCTGCCGACCTGCAGCGAAAGGAGGTGGCTTAATCGTTTATGAATCTTTTGGAAGTGTCCAATTTGCGGATTTGGGACAGCCGCTCCGGCAATGTGATCGTTCCCGGAAGCTCGTTTCAGGTTAAAGAAGGGAGCTGTCTGGCTATCGTGGGGGAAAGCGGGAGCGGGAAGTCGGTCACGTGCAGGGCATTGATGAGATTGAACAAAGCGAATATCCGCCACTCCGGAGACATTGTGTGGAGCGGCGTGAACTTGGCCAAGCTTTCCGATAAAGAAATGCGGAAAATCCGGGGGAAGCATCTGTGCATGATCATGCAAAACGGCATGCGCGCTTTTGACCCGTCGTGCAAAATCGGCGTTCATCTCAGAGAAACGCTTGTTCAGCATTTCGGATGGAACCGCGGCGAAATCGAAGCCGTGATGCGGCGGGCGATGGAGAGCGTCATGCTGAAGGACCCGATCGCGATCATGAATCAGTATCCGCATCAGCTATCGGGCGGAATGCTGCAGCGGATTATGATTGCGCTGGCCATCGCGCTCGAGCCTGATATCATTATCGCCGACGAACCGACGACGGCACTCGATACGATCTCGCAATTTGAGGTTATGGAACAGTTCATGAAATTAAGCACCGAAAGGGGCTGCACGATGATTTTCGTTTCGCATGATTTGGGCGTTGTCCGGAAAATCGCCGGCGAGGTTCTCGTCATGAAGAACGGAGAGATCGTCGAAAGGGGGCCGGTCCAAACGATATTTGCGGAAGCCCGTCATGAATATACCCGTTATTTAACATCCTCGAAGCTGACGCTGCATCGGCATTTCGAGAGAATCATGGGAGGCGTTGGCGTTGTTAAGCGTTCATCGGGTGGAGAAATCGTATAGAACGGGCGGAATGTTCTCCGGAAGAAGGAAGAAAGTGCTGCATGGCATCAGCTTTGAATGCGAGCAGGGGGAGTGCCTCGGCATTATCGGCGAAAGCGGCAGCGGCAAATCGACGCTGGGCAGGCTGCTTCTCGGAATCGAGAAGCCCGATCGCGGTTCCGTATATTTCGAGGGAAAAACAGTAGCGGACCGCAAGGCGAGATTAGGAAAGATCAGCGCCGTCTTTCAAGATTATACCTCCTCGATCAACCCGTTTTTTTCCGTAGAGCAGGCTATAGCGGAACCTTTAAAGCTGCAAGGGATGAATCGCCTTGAAGCTCAAAGCAAGATTGATCTGCTGCTGTATCAAGTCGGACTGGATCCGTCTTTCAGAAATAAGCACCCTCACGAACTGTCGGGAGGGGAAGCGCAGCGAGTGTGCATCGCAAGAGCCGTTTCAACCGAGCCGAAATTCATACTGTTGGACGAGGCGGTCAGCTCGTTGGACGGATCCGTCCAACTCCAAGTGCTTGAGCTGTTGAAGAGCCTGAGGGAAATTTACGGCATGGGATATATCTTTATTACCCATGATCTTCAGGCCGCCGCCTATATTTGCGACAGGGTCATGATGATACGAGACGGCCGCGTGGAGGAAACGGTCCAGATCGGACAATTAAAAGACGTGCAGTCCCCGTATGCCCAAAAATTGCTGCAAATGATCATTGCGTAACCGCACGGGAATGCGTAGACGAAAAGTGAGCGGGGGAAGGAGCGAACGTTGTGAGAGGAGCTCTATCTTGGCCTTTTCTGCGGTTATATGTATTAACCCTTTTGTATTTTAGCGCAAACTCGATTCTGAATGTCATCATTCCTTTAAAGGGCGAGTCGCTTGGGGCGACCAATACGACAATCGGAATTATAATGGGAGCGTATTTGGCTACGACGATGCTGCTTCGGCCGTGGGCAGGTCAAGTGATTCAGAAGTACGGGCCGGTCAAAATGCTTCGAATCGTCTTGATCGTGAATGGATTCGCATTGCTCCTGTACACGTTCACCGGGTTGGGAGGCTATTTCGCCGCCCGAGTCCTGCAAGGGGCGTGCACCGCTTTTTTCTCCATGGCCTTGCAGCTCGGCATTATCGATGCGCTGCCGGACAAGGATCGTTCACAGGGGATATCGATGTATTCCTTATGCGCTTCCATGCCGGGTATTTTCGGTCCGCTCCTGGCTGTCGGCATATGGCAAGCGGGAGATATGAATAGTTTCACGGCGGCAATGATCGCCATTGCGATTGTGACGGGAGCGGCAGGGTACAGCGCGCGAATGAAAGGCGATGCGGGAACGTCTGCCGGCAAGAAGGAGCAGGGAACCGCGGTGTTTAAGTCTTTCGGCCAATTGGTCAAAAATCCGCATTTATTTAAATGCAGTATTCTGATGCTTATCGCTTCCGTAATATTAGGCGCGTCGACAACCTTTATCCCGCTGTACGCCGCACAAATCGAAAGCGGCAACGCGGCCGTTTATCTTATGCTTCAGGCCGGGGTCGTCGTATTGGCCCGCTTTGTTTTAAGAAAAAAAATTCCTTCGGACGGCAAATGGCATTCTTTATTTGTTATGGGGATTATGGTCATCCTCACTGCGGCGGCGCAAAGCGTAAGCTTTTCATTAACGGGAGGGGCCGCGTTCTTTTATGCGGGGGCCGTATTAATGGGACTTGCTCAAGCTCTTCTTTACCCAACATTAACGACGTATTTGTCGTTTGTATTGCCGCAGACGGATCGCAACGTCTTAATGGGGCTGTTTATTGCGACGGCCGATCTAGGCGTTGCGCTGGGAAGTGTCGTGATGGGGCCGATTGCGGATATTTCCTCTTATTCGCTTATGTATATGATATGTGCAATGTTGGGCGCGGCGATGATTCTGTTTGCCTACGATCGGCGCACCGTTTTTGCCGGTTCCAGATAGCTTTTTTTGTATGATTGCCGTCCGCAGATGCATAATTAACCAACAGAGTGAAATAATAAAAAAATGCGAGTTCACAAAGTTGCCAAATTTACTTCATGATTTCTTCATGATGAAAAGAGGGAATCGATGATAAACTATAACAAGCAGCAGATAAGAATCATTATAGACTGCTAACGGTTCTCAATTATTATTTACTTAAAAACATATCTAGGAGGAGTTAAACCATGTCTCTGATTGGAACAGAAGTAAAACCGTTTAAAGCGCAAGCTTACCACAATGGCAAATTCATCGAAGTAACCGAAGCCGACTTCAAAGGCAAATGGAGCGTCGTATGCTTCTATCCGGCCGACTTCACGTTTGTATGCCCGACTGAGCTGGGTGATCTGCAAGACCAATATGAAACGCTGAAGTCCCTTGGAGTGGAAGTATACTCCGTATCGACGGATACTCATTTCACCCATAAAGCATGGCACGACAGCTCCGAGACAATCGGCAAAATTACTTACATCATGATCGGCGATCCTTCGCACGTGATCTCCCGCAACTTCGACGTTCTTATCGAAGAAGAAGGCGTGGCGGACCGCGGTACGTTCATCATCGATCCGGACGGCGTCATCCAGACGGTTGAAATCAACGCAGGCGGCATCGGCCGCGATGCAAGCTCGCTTGTCAACAAGATCAAAGCTGCACAATACGTTCGCAACAATCCAGGCGAAGTTTGCCCTGCGAAATGGCAAGAAGGCGGTCAAACCCTGAAGCCAAGCCTTGATCTTGTCGGCAAGATCTAAGGGGGCTGTTAGCGGTGTTGGATGCGGATATCAAGCAACAGTTAAACCAATACCTTCAGCTGCTTGAAGGGGATGTGCTTATTAAGGTTAGCGCCGAATCCGACGCCCTATCCAAAGACATGCTGGCATTCTTGGACGAGCTTGCCGGCATGTCTTCCCGAATTACGATCGAACAAGCTCGGCTGGAACGTACGCCGAGCTTTAGTGTAAATCGGGTGGGCGAGGAGACCGGAGTCGTTTTTGCCGGCATTCCCCTCGGGCATGAGTTCACTTCGTTAGTTCTTGCTTTGTTGCAAGTTAGCGGGCGGGCGCCGAAGGTTGAGCAAAACGTAATTGATCAAATCAAAAGCATTAAAGGCAATTATGTCTTCGAATCATATATTAGCTTAAGCTGCCATAACTGTCCTGACGTCGTTCAAGCGCTGAACCTGATGAGCGTTCTCAATCCGGGTATCTCGCATACGATGATCGACGGCGCAGCGTTCAAGTCCGAAGTCGAAAGCAAAGATATTATGGCGGTTCCGACGGTTTACTTGAACGGACAGTTTTTCGGCAGCGGACGGATGTCGCTGGAGGAGATTGTCGCCAAGCTTGTCGATGAACCGGACGCTTCGGAATTCAACGATAAAGAGCCTTTCGACGTGCTTGTCATCGGCGGCGGCCCGGCAGGCGCAAGCTCCGCCATCTACGCGGCGCGCAAAGGCATCCGCACGGGTATTGTGGCGGAACGCTTCGGCGGTCAAGTGATGGATACGTTAGGCATCGAAAACTTCATTAGCGTAAAACATACCGAAGGTCCGAAACTCGCAGCCAGCCTTGAAGAGCATGTTAAACAATATAACGTTGATATCATGAAGCTTCAACGCGCCAAGCGGCTGGAGAAGAAGGAGCTTATCGAGGTGGAACTCGAAAACGGCGCCGTGCTGAAGAGCAAAACCGTTATTCTGTCCACCGGCGCTCGTTGGCGCAACATCGGCGTTCCTGGCGAAGCGGAGTTCAAGAACAAAGGCGTGGCGTACTGC
Organism: Paenibacillus thailandensis; assembly: GCF_042685365.1. Lineage (NCBI taxonomy): Bacteria > Bacillati > Bacillota > Bacilli > Caryophanales > Paenibacillaceae > Paenibacillus > Paenibacillus thailandensis. The sequence continues at coordinate 511,779 of NZ_JBHUMY010000006.1, forward strand.
CCGCATTGCGACGGTCCTCTGTTTGCCGGCAAACACGTCGCGGTTATCGGAGGCGGCAACTCCGGCGTCGAGGCGGCGATCGACCTCGCGGGCATCGTAAGCCATGTAACGGTTCTGGAGTATAACGACGCTCTTAAGGCGGATTCCGTCTTGCAGGATCGCCTGTACAGCCTTCCGAACGTAACGGTTATCAAAAACGCGCAAACCAAAGAAATTACCGGAACCGACAAAGTTAACGGGATTACGTACGTGGAGCGCGAAACCGGCGAAGATAAGCACATTGAATTGCAAGGCGTATTCGTCCAGATCGGCCTTGTGCCGAATACGGACTGGCTCGGCGATTCGGTCGAACGCAACCGCATGGGCGAGATCGTCGTCGACAGCCATGGCGCGACGAGCATGCCGGGAGTGTTCGCGGCAGGCGACTGCACGAACAGCCCTTACAAGCAAATCATTATTTCGATGGGATCCGGCGCGACTGCCGCATTGGGCGCATTCGACTATCTCATTCGAAATTAACAGAATGAAAGCCACCGATTTCGGTGGCTTTCTTCATTTGCCGCAAGCTCTCAGCAGCATGGGAGCGATAAAGTCCCGGAATACATTCGCCGGATGACGGTCCCTTTTGCGTTTGTCGTCGGTTAGAACGACAACGACCTCCAAGACGGGAACGATATAAATGAACTGTCCGCCATATCCCCTGGCATAAAAATAATGAAACGAAGTCGTCGGAGAGATTCCATTCCGGCCTTCGGGGGATTCCTCCCCGAACGAATCCGTCCACCAATGCCAGCCGTAATGCCCTCGGTTTGGCGGATTGGCGGGAACGGCAGGCTGTATGGAGCGCAGCACCCGTTCCTTCGAAATGAGTTGCTGGCGATTCCAGCTTCCCGACTGCAAATAAAGCTGTCCGAACTTAAGCATATCTTCCGGGCGAAGCCATAAGCCATATCCTCCGGTATGAATGCCTTGCGGATCGGTTTCCCACTTGTACTTTTCGATACCGAGCGGTCCGAACAGCATTTCTTCGGCATAACGGGCGGTCGGCAAGCCCGTTGCCTGAACGAGAATGGCGGACAGCAGCTGGGATACTCCGGAGTTGTACTCCATGCGTGTCCCCGGCGCGTCCGATAGCGGTTGTTCCAGCACATAATCGATCCAATTCGCGGATCGCGTCATTCGGGGAAACGACTTCAGTCTGCCGAACTCGGTCCACTCGAATCCGGCAGTCATCGTCAATAGATGCTCCAGCTTCATCTCCCGTTTGCGGGGATCGGCGTCCTTGGGCAGCTTCGGGAAAAAATCGGAAACCGGCGTATCGGCCTCCGGGATTCTTTTGTGGTCCATGGCCATACATATTAAAGCGGACAGAACGCTTTTGGTACAGGAGTTCACTTTGGCTATTTCCTCCGGAATCCGCGAGTTCCGATAATGCTCGAACAACAGCCGGCCGTTCCGCGCAATCAGGCAGCTTCTCAAATCTACAGGTTCGATGAGCGACTCTAGTTCAGCTAAGTTCATGACATCCATACTTTCTTTAAGGTTTTGTTTCGGCGCAAATTTTAAGGCACAACAACATTATCTCATGAATGCGCGCGTTTTACGCGAATTAATCTTTTTATAGAATGGGTTCGGGCGGAATTTGCGTCATGGATAGGTGACGAAAATTATGGCATTATTCGCTATAATGGTAGCAGGGAAAATGAAAGGAATGGAATGTTGATGAAAGTCATCGTCATCGGCTCCGGAATTCTCGGGGCGTCGGCAGCGTATCAAGCGGCAAAAATGGGGGCGGAAGTTCTAATCATCGACCGCCAAGATAAAGGACAGGCTACCGATGCCGCCGCCGGCATCATCTGCCCGTGGCTGTCGCAGCGGCGCAATCAAGCTTGGTACCGGTTAGCCAAGGCCGGCGCGCGTTTTTACCCCCGGTTAATCGACGAGCTCAAACAAGAGGGGGAAACGGAAACCGGCTATGCGCAAGTCGGCGCCTTGAGCATACATCGGGACTTGGATAAAATTCGAAAAATGGAGGAAAGGGCACTTGCGAGGAAAGCCGACGCGCCGGAAATCGGCGAAATTACACGGCTTAACGATCCGGAAACGCAGGAGCGATTTCCGCTATTGGCGGAAGGCTATCATTCCGTGCACATTAGCGGCGCCGCCCGCGTGGACGGCCGTGCGCTGCGCGACGCTTTAATCCGGGCTGCACAACGAAACGGCGCCGATTATGTTAAAGGTGACGCTTCGCTGACGAACCGCTCGAGCCGCGTAACGGGCGCGACGGTAGGTTCAACCGTCTACGAGGCGGACCAGATTGTGGTTTGCGCCGGCGCATGGGCGGGGCAGCTGCTGCAGCCTTTAGGCATAGGCTTTAACGTTAGTTATCAGAAAGCGCAAATTATGCATTTGCTAGTTGACGAAAGCCGGGATACGGGAGATTGGCCAGTCATCATGCCGCCTTCCGATCAATATTTGCTCGCTTTCGATAAGCGGAAGATCGTGATCGGGGCGACGCACGAAAACGATATCGAGGGCTACGATACCAGAATAACGGCGGGCGGCATGCAGGAAATTTTGAATAAAGGGCTGGAACTGGCTCCCGGATTAGCAAACGCAACGTATCAGGAGGTGCGGGTCGGATTTCGCCCGTTTACCCCCGGTTTCCTTCCGGTATTCGGTGCCGTCCCCGGCTGGGAAGGCCTGATCGCGGCCAACGGACTGGGAGCTTCGGGACTGACGATGGGCCCCTATATCGGATATCAGCTGGCGAAGCTTGCGCTTGGGATGCCGCCAGACATCGATCTCGGCGATTATGACATTCGCAATGCAATCGATTAGTCGGTCAATTCCATTTGGGGGGATACTATGCGATCGTTTTTGAGCTGCTTTATTTTTCTCTTACTTTTGACCGGATGCGAAGCTCAGAGTCCGACTGGAAATGAAGAAGAATGGAGAGTAAGCTCCCTATTTCAATCGGGATCTTATACGATGATTGGGGAAGAAGGTAAATTGGGATTTATTTACGACGACACGGAAGCCGTTAAATTTTACTCTGGCCAAAGCCAAAAATATATGTGGCACTTTTGGGGGGAAGCCGAACAATTACAAGGATACCCGCTGCAAGTAATCGGCACGAAAAAAGAAACAGGGGAACAGATCACGGTATTCAAAGCTTCCGCATTGGGCGGAGCTATAAACGGTGCGGATGCCCACCATCCATCCGTGATGGCGTTGCCATCAGCCGGATTATGGCGACTGGACGCATACATCGGTGAGAAATTTTACGGCAGCGTCGTCGTTGAAATCCATGAGGCTCATTAAATTGAAATACAAGAATTGGTTTAGAGGAAAAGTCAAGCCGTAAAACAATAGAATGCCCGTAGTGCTGCTGCACATCGTTTATGTCGTTTGGTCCATAATAACAAAAAATGTGTTAGCGGAGGAAAAATGATGCGAATTCAGCGACAAAGCGTGATCGGCTGGGCATTATCGATCCTTTTGATCTTAGCCGGCTGCGGGGCGGGCCAGACGTTGCCGTCCGATAACGAATCGCCGCCCATAACATCGGACTATCCGGTCGCAACCGCCCCTCAATCAGTCGCACACGAAAATCCGGAGTCGGATGTCCGGCAAACGCAGACGCCTTCAGACCCGATCGACGACCTGCTCGGAAAGATGAGCCTTGCCGAAAAAATCGGGCAAATGGTACTGGTTGGGATGGACGGTACGAAGCTTCAGCCGGAAATCGGCAAGCTGATCAAGGATCGTCATGTCGGAGGCATCATTTTATACAGCAAAAATATTACTTCCTCGGCGCAGGCGGTCCGGCTTCTCAATGCCCTGAAGCAAGCGAACCGGGATGCCGCCGCTCGCCTGCCGCTATTGCTAAGCGCGGACCAGGAAGGCGGGCGGGTATCCCGGCTGCCGAAAGAGATAACGGACTTCCCGTCAAGTATGATCGTCGGCGATACGAATGACACGAAGTACGCTTATCAAGTAGGCGCTTCGCTTGGGGAAGCGATGAAACAGTTTGGGTTCAATATGGATTTTGCTCCCGTTCTTGATGTCAATACGAATCCCGACAATCCCGTCATCGGGGACCGCTCATTCGGCGCCGCAGCCGATACGGTAAGTAGGATCGGCGTACAAGTCATGTCGGGAATCCAGTCGCAAGGCGTTATTCCCGTAGTCAAGCATTTCCCGGGCCACGGGGATACGTCCGTCGATTCCCACAAAGGATTGCCTGTCGTCGAGCATAGTTTGCAACGGCTTCGTTCCATCGAATTTGCGCCCTTCTCGGCGGCAATTTCGGAAGGAGCTCCTGTCGTTATGGTTGGCCATATTCTCATGAGCGAGCTGGATCCGAATACTCCGGCTTCGATGTCCCGTATCGTGATCCAAAATTATTTGCGGGATGAGCTCCGCTTTAACGGGGTTGTGATCACCGACGATATGACGATGGAAGCGATCGGAGAAACGGCGGCGATCGGGCCTGCGGCCGTGCAAGCCGTACTGGCGGGAGCCGACATCGTACTGGTCGGGCACGATTCCGGGCAGCAGATGGCCGTGCTCGATGCGTTGATGTCTGCGGCTCAAAGCGGGAAGCTTCCCCAGAAGGCGATCGATGCGAGCGTTTATCGGATCGTCAAAATGAAGCAAGACTTCCGGCTTTCGGATCAGCCGACGGCCACGGTCGATGTAGAAGCTTTAAATCGGCATATTGAAGCGGCATTAAAGAGATAAAGGTTGCGACCCGGTTCGGTCGTCGCATTCAATCGGACTGCCGGAGCACTTTCATAATCGCGGCGAGCTCCTCGTTCTCATATCCCGCGGTTATCGCTTTATTATAGAGACCCATCGCGAAAGCGGGAAATTCGGCGTTAATCCCCGCTTCGCTTGCATGCTTAAGCCACAATGCTGCGGTTCCCATACAGGTTTTAATCGAGCTTTGGGGGCCTTCATATTTCCCCGTTTGAATGATTTCACCTTCATATTTGATCATTTGCCCGAAAACCGGCGAAATGTCCGCGATTAAAGACCCGAAGGAATCCGCGGTATGGCCCTCCGTTTCAAGAATGCGAGCGCCGTGAAAGAAGCCGAACATAGCGCCGAACATCGTGGAGAGCGCAGCCAAATCCCATGCGGACGCCGCACCGACCGATTCTCCCATAAACATCAGATTTCCCGCCAAAATTTTTAGAACGGGCTCGCTGCGATTAAACGCGGCTTTCGACCCGGATACGAAAATCGGGGTGTCCGGCATCCCGATCTGTGCAGGCGTCGCCATGATGGCGCCATCCAAATACTCGGCACCTTGTTCCCGTACCCATCGCTCGCTGTTTCGGGCATCTTGGGGAGTTCCCGTGCTAAGCTCGACCACAACCCGTCCGGCAAGGGCGGCAGCGGCGCTTTCGGTTCCCAGAATGCTTCGGGAAATTTCGTAGTTGGCAACGCACACGATGACAACGGGGCTTGCGCTCACGGCGGCGGCAGCTTCTCGTTGAAAGACTGCACCGTCTCGAATGAGCGGTTCGGCTTTTTCGCTCGTCCGATTCCAGACCGTAACCCGGGATCCGTGTTGAAGCAGCGTTCGAGCCAGCGCAGCGCCCATTGGCCCTAAACCGATAATCGTAACATCACTCATATTTTTTCCTCCTACTCGAAATACGGTTTTCTGTCCGCCGGACCGGAAGTCCGTCGGGTAGGTTCATTGTAATTCAGGATTGAAGCGATGTATAATGATTGGTAATAATGGAAGTATCATTTTTATTGATATCACTGAATGGAGCGTTGCGAACGTTGGAACTGTCCGATCTTAAGATGTTTCTGGCGATTACGGAGGAAGGGAATATTTCCAATGCCGCCAAGCGGCTCGGTTATGTACAGTCGAATGTAACGGCTCGAATTCGCAAGCTTGAAACCGAGCTTGGCGTACAATTGTTTCACCGGCACCCCAAGGGAGTGACGCTGACCGAAAGAGGGGTTATGTTCAGCGAATATGCCCACACCATCGTGAACTTGTCCGCGGAAGCCGTGAAGATGGTTCAGGAGACCTCGCATCCAAGCGGCCCGTTGGCGATCGGGGTAGTCGATACCGTTACCTGTCTTAATTTTATGAATACGTTGGCCGAGTACCAGAGCTTATATCCCGACGTCACGCTATCAATATGGACCGGCAATTCGTCCGACCTGCTGGCGAAAGTGTTAAATCACCAATTGGACGGGGCGTTCGTCATCGGCGACTTCAAATCGCCGCATTTGACAGCCGAAAATATCCAAAGCGAAGAAATCAAATTAATAACCCGGCAACCAGGCGGCGAATATCCGGATCTGGCCCATACTCGATGGGCGGTTTCGCCAAACGGCTGCCCGTTCAGGCGAATTTTGGAGGATTGGTTGAGAAGCGAGGGGATCCCTCTCGCGAATATGATCGAGATTAGCTCGCTCGAGACGATCGTAAGCTGTGTGCGAACAGGTCTTGCCGCCACTTTGCTGCCTGCATCCGTCTTAACGGGCGAGTACTCGAAATTCGGCATCTATTCGATTCCCGAAAAATTCAGATATGCGCAGACCAGTCTGGTTCGGCGCAAAGACCGGTATGCGAGCAAGGCGCTCACGGCATTCACCAAGTTGATTCGGGAGTCAATGGCATAACATGGATAGCGACCGGGTTCCGGCTGTGTTTGAAGGTTTACTTTCGGACCCGGGAGCATGAGTTATGGCGGTTTCGTGCGTACAAGGCCGCAGAATGGAAGGAGGATGCAGAAGTGAAAATAAGCGAGCTTTCCCGGTTGACCAATGTCAGCGCCAGAGCGATCCGTCATTATGAAAAGAAAAGTCTCCTGCAAGCCGATAGATTGGAGAACGATTACCGGGTTTTCGGCGAATCGGACGTAAAACGAGTCAAGGCGATTCAGTTATACTTAAAGCTTGGACTTACGACCGATGAGATTGGCGCGTTGTTTAAGGGCGAAGCGGCGGACCCCGACGAATACGAATTTTGCGAGGAGATGCTGGCCGCTTATGAAAATAAGTTAAGCCATGTGAAAGGGCAAATCGAAGCGCTTCATGAATTGGAGAGGATGCTGGAGAGGCAGATCGCGATAACGAAAAGCAAAAAAACCATCGTTTAACTTTAGACACGGCCCCGGGCGTATAAAAATAGCTCAGGGCTTTTTTTATATTGACTTTGACACTAGCGTCAACCTTTATCATAGGCTTAATCTCATTTGAAAGGAGTTTCCAATGAACATGAGTAACAGGAGCGATACGATAAACAACGAATTCGCCGGGAGTGAAACAGAAAGGAGGAACCTCGCGCCCTTAACTATCATTGGGCTGGGACCGATGGGAAGGGCGATGGCCGGCGTTTTATTGGAACGAGGCCATGCGGTGACCGTATGGAACCGGACCGCCGGCAAAGCGGAGGAGCTTGCGGCAAAAGGGGCCGTCCCGGCGTCGACCGTTGCTGAAGCGATTGCCTCCAATGAGTTAATCCTTCTTAGCTTGACGGATTACGATGCGATGTACGCCATTCTTGAACCGGTATCCGAAAGTTTATCCGGCAAGATACTCGTCAACCTCAGCTCGGACACTCCGGAGAAAGCCCGAGAAGCGGCGAAGTGGCTATCCGCACGCGGTGCAAGGCAGCTGACCGGGGGCGTCCAAGTCCCGCCTTCGGGTATCGGGAAGCCGGAATCTTCAACCTTCTACAGCGGTCCGAGGGAGGTGTTCGAGGCGCTTAAAGAGACGCTGGAAGCTTTGACCGGTACCGACTACCGCGGAGACGACCCGGGACTTGCGGCGTTGTACTACCAAATCGGGATGGATATATTCTGGACCTCCATGCTCAGTTATCTTCATGCCCTTGCGGTCGCCAACGCGAACGGCATCTCGGCAGAGGAATTCCTGCCGTACGCATCGGAGACCATGTCGTCCCTGCCCAAGTTTGTTGAGTTCTACACGCCGCGGCTTTCTGCGGGCGAGCACCCAGGCGACGTAGACAGACTTGCCATGTGCTATGCGAGCGTCGATCATGTCGTTCATACCGCCAAAGCGGCAGGGGTGGATACTTCCCTACCGGGAGCCGTCTTGGATGCGGTCAAGCGCGGTATGACCAAAGGGCACGCCAACGACAGCTTTACCAGTCTTATTGAAATTTTTAAAGATCCCGTATAACGCTCATAAGACGGACCGTTCCATTGGGGATGCTTTGCGTAAAAAATGCACCTCCGCTGTTAAGAATATTAACAGTGGAGGTGCAAGTGCGTTTGGGCTTCTTTTTCCCGTAGAACATTCGGGTTGCGAGAATAAGGCATCTTGGAGGTTAAGCGGCCCTATGTCTAACCTTATCAAGCGTTTCCGGATAAACGTTCGTACATGATGTAATCCAAGGGGGCTGGCTCGGATCCGCTCTCGCGAAGCGCGGCATTGATCTGTCCGCGGTGGTACTGGCCGTGCAGGGCGATATGGATCAGGATGTCCCTGACAGGCGTCTCGAACGGATCCCCGGCCTGGCTGCGATACGCGATCGGCTTGTCTAGACGATCTTCGGACAGGGAATCAAGCCAAGCCCGGAATCCGCTTCCGTTCGCCTCAACCAGCGCCGCACAGGCGGCCAGCTCCGCACGATCCGCCCATAATACGATCCCCTCGCTGCTTTCGCCGCTCAGCCGGGTCAGCCAGATACGCTCCGCTTGGAGCACGTGCAAAAACAGCGTCGCCGCCTTGGCGGTTTCATCCACTTGAGCGGCTTGCAGCGCTTCCAGCAGCCGGCGGTTCGCCCAATCCATATGCGCGAACATTTTTCGAATCGTTTGCATGATGTTTCGACCTCCATCTCCCGTTATCTATTGCAGGTTCCCTTCAATCCTATCATGTCCTCACGCAATAGCCAACGGTCCCCGGATCGGATTGGCTTTTCGGGCAGGACTATGGAAATAAAAAAATGGCCCCGATAAGGAGCCGATTCATCTATTACATTACGGTGCCCCTGCTGCGTTGCAGAAGGAGATACCCGGACACAGCCGTTGTTTTTTTGCTCACGACAACTGAAAAACCGTATTTTTTCAGGCATCTGATAGCAGGGACAAGAAGCGAATTGGGAGTTAGTTTACCCTCGCAGGGACTAGCCGTTCCGATAACGCGGAACGCGGTGATCCTAGGAGCGGAGCCGGGGATAAGAGGGTTTCTTGTCCAGGATACCAATACCAAATCCGGTTCCAGGGGAATTCCAACACGAGACATATCTATCACCTCATTTCGAGAGACTCTTTATATGTAATGCAGGTTGTAGAACGATTGATTGGGAGGACTCTCGAAAAGGGCTCGGGCCATATGCGGGAAGGCTTTAAGCGAAACGGCGCCGCCCAAACGCAGGTCAGCCGCCCCGCTATGCGCGGAAGCGGGCATTCGCGGCGTTTCGGAGAAGCGGCTTCTTGTAGGAACAGCGGTATTTCGTAAGAACGTTTACCTTGGGAGCAAAAACGTACGGCGCGCGTTCTTCCCGTTCAACGTATCCGAAAGCATAAGCGCGGTAAAGTAAAGCAGGAGCGAAACGGCGATCGAAACGGCAGCGCTCCACAGCAACGGCAAGCCTTGCCCCGTCAGATAATCAAAGCTTACGCGGCCGCAAAGAGCCATAAGTATCATGCAGAGGACCACCTTGACGCACGGTTGGATGTTCCAATAGAAGCCGATCGAACCGGAAATCGAAAAGAAGTTGAGCACGGTTTGCAAGACGATGCCGATCCCGATGCCATAGGCAACGCCGACGATGCCGAACTGGCTGCCGAACACGAAGATGGAAACCGCCTTGAATGCGGTGGAAACGACGAAATTCCAAAGCGCGGAGCTTGCCCGTCCAAGCCCGAGCAGAACCGCATGCAGCGGCGCGTCGAAATAATGCAGGAAGAACATCGGAGCCAATATTTGCAGCAGCAAGCCCGCTTCCGGGGCTCCGTAAACAAGCGTCGTGAGCGGAGTCGCCCATACGTACAAGATAACGGTCGCCGGTGCGCCGATCAGAAGTCCCAGGCCTAACGCCTGATTCATTCTCTCGTGCATCAGCAGACTGTTCTTGGCCGCCGCGGCTTCGGAGATGGCCGGCACGAGGGCAGTGGACAAGGACTGCGTAACAAAGCTCGGCATGAAAAGCAGCGGAAACGCGTAGCCGGCCAGCATGCCGAACTGCTTCGTCGCCAGTGCCGTGCCGATGCCGGCAAGCGCCAGGCTGCTCGTAATGAGCAGCGGCTGAAAAGCGCCGTACAGCGAATGGGCAACGCCGTGTCCGGTCGTCGGCAGACCGATCTGAAGCAGCTCGGCAAGCGTGCCTCCGCCTTGCTTTAGATGACTGGCCCACGTTTCGCCCGGCGTTTTCCTTTCGCCGTAAAGCTTGTAGCTGAACGCCAGGAACAAAAGGCTGATCGCTTCGCTGAAGACGGAGGCCGCCATCGCGCCCGCGGCCGCATACGCGACGCCGTAAGGCAGCAGCAGGTGCACCAAGGCGAGCACGCAGGCGATTTGCACCGTATGCTCAAGGACATCGGACGCGGCGATGGTCTTCATCTGCTGCATGCCGCGAAAATATCCCTTCAGCACCGCCGAGACGGCGACAATCGGCGCGATCGGGGTAATCGCGAGCATCGCGTAATAGGCGCGCTGATCGCTCAGCAGGATCGACGCGATCCACTCCGAGCAAAGCAGGGATACCGTCGTTAGCGTCACGCTCAGAAAGCCGGTTACGGCCAGCGAGAGGTGAAGGATGCGTCTTATTTTGTGCCGGTCGCCGCGGGCTAAAGCCTCCGCCACCAGCTTGGAAATCGCCACCGGCAAGCCGAGCTCCGTAATCGTAATGACGAGAGGCACGAGCGGCTGAGCCATCATTAAGAGGCCGATTCCTTCCGCGCCCAGCACGCGGGCGACAAACATGCCGCTGATAAAGCCCAATATACGGTTTATGAATGCGGCCGTCGAGAGAATAATCGTGCCTCTCATAAAGGACCGCTCGGGTTGCGTCATGTTTTGTTCCTCCTGTTCTGATATAAGAATTTACAAGAATGCCGTCCGGCTCGCCTTCTAGTTCCCGCCGAAACGAACCTGTCCTTTGATAAGGACTGGAAGATCGTTCCGGCTTGTTCGAATACTTAAGTGTATTCATCAATCCGAAAAGCATGCGAATGCTTGGCAGACGATTGCTGCATGTAAGCTTATGCAGCCGCAAACTGCAAGAATCTCCCGTAGCGAACTCGAATAATGTAGTAAAGGAGTGCGGAAATCGATAGAGGACAATCTTTGACGGAAGGGCGGAGCGAAATTTGGAAACGGAAGTTTATCGCCCGAAGCACCATGTGCGTTTTGTGACGGCCGCCGCGTTGTTCGACGGCCACGACGCTTCCATCAATATTATGAGACGGCTCCTGCAGGCTTCCGGAGTCGAGGTGATCCATCTCGGTCACGACCGTTCCGTCGACGAAGTGACGAGCGCGGCGATCCAGGAGGACGCGCAAGGAATAGCGGTCAGCAGCTACCAAGGCGGCCATATCGAATATTTGACTTATATGTACGACGTCCTGAAGCGGGAAGGCGCGGGACATATTAAAATTTTCGCGGGCGGCGGCGGCGTCATTGTTCCTTCGGAAATCAAGGCTCTGCATGACTACGGGATCGCGAAGGTATTCTCGCCGGACGATGGCCGCCGGATGGGGCTGCAGGGGATGATCAACTATATGATCCGGGCCTGCGACTATCCGGCTCCTCGAAAGCCGGACCGGGATCTGGCGCTGCTTCAGTACCGCGACTGCGGCGCCGTCGCCAGGCTGATATCCTATGCGGAGATGCTTGCGGCAAGCCCGGAGCAGGACGACTCCGGGGTTATGGACCGGTTGGCTGCCGGCCTTCCCGAGGTTCCGGTGCTTGGGGTAACGGGGACGGGCGGCGCGGGCAAAAGCACGTTAACCGATGAGTTGGTGCGCAGGTATCTCGACGCTTATCCCGGCCGCACGGTCGCCGTCATCTCCGTCGATCCGACCAAGCGGAAGTCGGGCGGCGCGCTGCTTGGCGACCGCATTCGAATGAACGCGATCCGGGACCCGAGAGCGTATATGCGCAGCATGGCGACCAGAGGCTCCAATTCCGAGATAAGCGCGGCGACGAGGGATGCGATCCGGCTCGTCAAGCGGGCGGGATACGATTTCGTCATCGTCGAGACGAGCGGAATCGGCCAAGGGGGAGCCGCAATCGTCGATTTATGCGACGTGGCTATGTACGTCATGACCAGCGATTACGGAGCGGCGTCCCAGCTGGAGAAAATCGATATGATCGATTATGCGGACGTTATCGTCATCAACAAATTCGAGCGCCACGGCTCGGAGGACGCGCTTCGCGACGTGCGCAAGCAATACAAACGCAGCCGTCAAGCGTCCGGCGTGCCCGATGAGCAATTGCCCGTGTTCGGGACGATCGCCGGCCAGTTCAACGATCCGGGGACGACGGCGCTATTCGCCGCTCTGATGGGAATCGTAGAGACGAAGACAGGCGGAAGCTGGCGGGTGCCGTCATTATCCGCTTCCCTGAAAGCCACGAAAAGAAATGCGATTATTCCGCCGGAGAGGGCCGGGTACCTCCGTGAAATTGTTCAGACGGTCCGTCAGTACAAAACCTTCGTTGAGGAGCAGGTCGCGATCGCCCGGAAACAGGCCTGGCTTAAAGGGACTAGGCAACTGGCGGCGGAGGACCCGGGACGGCTCCTGTCCGAAGCCGAAAAGGCCTCCTTCGCGGAAAAGCTGGACGCGATGATCGCCGATTGCGAGGCCGGCTTGCATCCGGAATGCCGGAGGCTGCTGGCGGAGTGGCCGGGCATGCGAGAAGCTTACGGACGGGACCGGTTAATCACCAAGGTTCGGGACAAGGAGACGATTACCTCCCTTGCTGCCGAATCGCTGTCCGGGAACAAGATCCCGAGGGTCAGCCTGCCGAAATTCGAGGACGAAGGAGAAATATTGCGCTGGCTGCTGAAGGAGAACCTTCCCGGCTATTTCCCGTTTACGGCCGGCGTCTTCGCGTTTAAGCGGACCGGCGAGGAACCGAGACGACAATTCGCCGGGGAGGGAACGCCGGAGCGGACGAATCGCCGGTTCCATTACCTTTGCCGCAACGACGAAGCCAAGAGGCTGTCGGTCGCCTTCGACAGCGTTACCTTGTACGGGCAGGATCCGAGCGAACGTCCCGACATTTACGGGAAGATCGGGAACAGCGGCGTGAACGTCTGTACGCTTGACGATATGAAGAAGCTGTTCGAAGGCTTCGATCTGTGCCATCCCGCCGTAAGCGTTTCGATGACGATCAACGGGCCGGCGCCGGTTCTGCTTGCGATGTTCATGAACGCGGCCGTCGATCAGCAGGTTGAACGGTTCGCGGCAAGGCACGGGCGGGAGCCTGACGAGGCGGAATACGTAGCGATCAAGGCGTCGGCGCTGCGGTCGGTGCGCGGAACCGTTCAGGCGGATATTCTTAAAGAGGACCAGGGGCAAAATACATGCATTTTCAGCACGGATTTCGCCTTGAAAATGATGGGCGACATCCAGCAATATTTTATCGATCATGGAATCCGCAATTATTATTCGGTCAGCATCAGCGGCTATCATATTGCCGAAGCGGGGGCCAATCCCGTTACGCAGCTGGCTTTTACGCTGGCGAACGGATTTACGTACGTGGAATATTATTTGTCCCGCGGCATGCGGATTGACGACTTCGCTCCGAACCTGTCGTTCTTCTTCAGCAACGGCCTGGATCCGGAGTACAGCGTTATGGGGCGCGTAGCAAGGCGAATATGGGCGACGGTTATGAAGGAGAAATACGGCGCGGGCGAACGAAGCCAGAAGCTGAAGTATCACATTCAAACGTCCGGCCGGTCGCTGCATGCGCAGGAGATGGACTTTAACGATATCCGGACGACGCTGCAGGCATTGACGGCGATTTACGACAACTGCAATTCCTTGCATACGAATGCCTATGACGAGGCGATCACGACGCCGACCGAAAGCTCGGTACGGCGGGCGATGGCGATTCAGCTCATTATCAACCGGGAGTTCGGAATGGCGATGAACGAGAATCCGCTCCAAGGTTCGTTTCTTTTAGAAGAGCTTACCGACCTTCTGGAGGAGGCCGTGCTTACGGAATTCCAGCGTCTGAACGATCGGGGAGGCGTGCTTGGCGCAATGGAAACCCAGTACCAGCGGGGCAAAATTCAGGAGGAGTCGCTTCTTTACGAGCAAAAAAAACACAGCGGGGAGCTGCCGATCATCGGGGTGAACACGTTTCTTGATCCGAACCCGAATGAGAATCTGTACGACATCGAGCTGGCCCGGTCGACGGACGAAGAGAAGCGGGCGCAAATTCGCCGCCTGCAAAACTTCCGGGAAAAGCATAAGGACAAGAGCGAGGCGGCGCTGCAGCGATTGAAGCAGACAGCCGTAAGCGGCGGGAATTTGTTCGAGGAACTGATGGAAACCGTGAAGTCGGCGTCGCTGGGGCAAATAACGTCCGCGTTATACGAAGTCGGGGGACAATACCGGCGGAATATGTAAAAAACAAAAACCGGCCGTGCATGAGGCCGGTTATTTTTCCATTTAAACGACGCCGTTCGGCGACATCGTCGCGTGGATATTGCCGGTTGCAGCGGTTAGGCTATCGGAGCTAATAATTGAAATTCGATTTGCTCCATCGTTTTTTCGGCATGGGAGATGCAAGCCACAATAATCCTTTGCTGTCGGCTTGGTGGACAATCTTAAATGCAGAACGGTCGCTTTCCTTTAAGTAAGCTTCATGATGCGGCGCTTGATCGTGCACGCCCGACAGCTTGTAGTTTCCGTTACGATCAAATTCCGCATGGACTTCATAGTCGATGTCCATCCCTTTACCGAACGGATTACCGACCGTGTGCTTCAATTTGAAGGATATTCTTGAACGGCCGCTTGCATTTACTTCCTGAAGCTTTATCCCGCCGGAAGGAGAAGTTCTGCTCTCACGGAAATGTTTATTGGCGTCATAACCGCGGGTGGCTCCGACAGACCTTTTTAATTCGACCGACGGCCCCTCGGGACAGAAGCAAACGGTCACGTCGGCCCTTGTTCGAAAGGAGCTTGCAGAAGCGTCGTAACCCCGATGATCGCCTTTAAACCAGACATAATCGGAGAACGGATTCGGGTTTTTCACCCATCGGTCGGCAAGAAACGTGGCGTATCTCAAATGCCATCGTCGGATTGGTTCGTTAAGATTTTCGGCGTTCGCAATTGTTTTTTCGATATCGATCTCTTCGTCATATAACGGAACTTTTTTTCTTTTTGCGACAATGTTATATATGTTCGCCTTATCCGCATCCATTTGATAGTCCGTATATGCACTGTCTTTTACGGTCGTTACATACTCCTTATTTTTGAAAATGCTATATTCGCTTGCCCCTTGAATGTCTTCCCAGTCCAAGCTGACTTTATCTTTCTTTACGACAGTCGTTACCCGTAAATCGTTTAAATGGTCGAGCGGAGTCCTGCCGGGCTTATCGGTTTCGGTTTGAATGCTAAGCGAGTCGATCGTTTCATCGGTCTCACTTAAGGTGTCGATTCGATACGAATACGTAAAACCCGGCTGCAAATTGGCATCTTCATACCGGCTTTCTGTCCCCGTATAGACTAGTTGCCCATCGCGATAGACGCAATATTTCGCGTCGCTGTCGGACCAATCTATCCTTATGGAATCTGTATTGGCTTGTATAGAATCCGCTTCAAGCGAAGCCGGCATCGAATAGGCTGTCCTAACCATTAATGCGAAGGAAAGCAAAACAGCGAGCGGCGACGGTATCATTTTGCTATTCAAAGGCTTCAACCTCCGCCCTTAGTATAGCCAACGAATATTGTTCATATCGAACAATCGACCGGAAGGACATCATGTACTTCCGAACCGACTTTGGATTATTTTTGCCTGACATGGCAACGATAACGATAAAAAAAAGGACAGGTGTACTCCATGGACAACGTTCAAGAATTGAAAAATACGCTCTCTTATCTCCACTCCGAATTAAATCGGCTCGAAACGATGGCGGGAACCCTTGCCACCGTCGAACGCGATCACTACCAGAAGCTTACCAATTTCGACAATCGCGAGTTGGTCGATATCGCCGTCGAAGAGCAGAACGCTTCCCGCCAGTTGGGAACGATGAAGCATATGTGTTTAGCGATGGCGGAGAAGGTTGAAGGGATAAAACAGTCGATAGAGCGAGGGGGACTGGCGGGGAGCGACGGACATGCTGAGACTAATTGAGAATATCATCCGCTCGGCCGTTAATGAAGCTGCCGATAAAGCGATCACAAGACTTTTGCGGGATCAATATACGGAAAACTTGGCCGAAATGATCCCGAGCACTCAGAAAGTCGGAATCACGAATCTTCTGGAAATTACCATGCGGGCTCAGCAAGGAACTCCGGTCTCGCGCCCGCTCGGCAGCCCCATCCATATGTCACCGTGGGAGAAGATCATGTTTAATCCGGTTCATCTCTTCCGTTTCCCAACGCCTGAAAACGTCGGAATCCAAACTTCCGTTACGATAGGGCACCGGGCAAGAAAGCCGTTGACCATTTCGATTCCCGTCATGATCGCAGCGATGTCTTTCGGCGGAGCGCTAAGCAAAAACACGAAAATCGCCTTGGCTAAAGCGGCTACAAAGGTCGGCACGGCGACAAACTCCGGCGAAGCGGGGCTTCTTAAAGAGGAACGGGAAGCGGCCCGGTTGTTCATCGGTCAATATAACCGCGGAGGCTGGATGAACACGCCCGATAAATATATGCATCTGGATGCTATTGAAATTCAATTGGGTCAAGGCGCGCAAGGCTCGGCGCCGCAGCGAACGACGGCCAAAAATATCGGGGAGGATTACAGGGAAGTATTTGCACTGCGCGAAGGCGAAGACGCTTGGATTCACTCCCGGCTTCCCGGAGTCAATTCGAAGGACGATTTTATTCAGCTGGTCAAACGGCTGCGGGACGAAACGGGCGTGCCGGTCGGGCTTAAAATCGCCGCTACCCATCATCTCGAGAAAGAACTGCAGATCGCCGTAGAAGCCGGGGTTGATTTCATAACGCTTGACGGCGCGGAAGGGGGAACGCATGGAGGCGCGCCGACGCTGCAGGACGACGTCGGATTGCCTACGCTGTTTGCCATTACGAGGGCTAGAGATTTTTTGGCGGAAAAAGGCGTTATCCGGGACATCAATCTTCTGGCAACCGGAGGCCTTGTTACGCCCGGGCAAATGTTGAAAGCAATCGCGCTCGGCGCGGATGCCGTATATATCGGCACTGCGGCGGTGATGGCGCTCATTAGCGACCAAATGGTAAAAGCCGTACCCTTCGAGCCGCCGACGAGCCTGGTTGTTTACACAGGCAAAATGACGGATCAGCTGGATGTGGATCATGCGGCTATGAACTTAGCAAGATATTTGAATGCTTGCGTTCTGGAAATGGAGTCGGTCGCGATTACGCTTGGGAAAACCGCATTTGCGGATATTACAAAATCGGACCTCTGCACGCTTGATCCGTTTATATCTAAAGCGACGGGTATCGAGCTTGGCTACATTTCGCCGAAAAAACAGGAACGTTTCTTCGAAGAGACGGTGCCTTTCTTTTACGATCGGGAAGAAAGGATCGAGGGGGAAGAGGTTCTGCATTGACGGTTGGCGAGCGCAGCAACGAGCTTTATATAGAACCGTACGAGCGAGGTTTTTCATTGACGATTCAAGTTCATGTCTTGCGGCATGAACTTGAATCGTTTGCTTTTTATCGGGATTTTTCATAACTCATCAAGTACGATCAGGATTGCTTGGACCTCGCCACGACGAAGCCGTTGTGGAAGAACGCTTCTTTTTCAGCTTCCGCATCCAATAATGCTTAAATCGCTGCCGGTTGTTCGGCTTTGCCCATGACCGGGGATGCGACATAGCATCCATCATGTGGCCGATTTCGATTGCCGATGCGTCAAGCTCGTTCTTGATTTTGGAACAAAGGATGCGTCCGGGAACACTGGCCCCGACAAAAACGAGGTCGAACCGCTTCCGATTGGATCGCAGTTTCCTTAGAGCGCCGGAGAGCTCGTCATAGTTGTTCAAAGCGATTGTAAAGGCGACATGGTAACCCTGTTTGCGCAGCTGCGCCGCCGCTGCCGGAGCGGCCCGCCCGACCAAAGCTACCCGATGGGTTCGCAGCAGGCGGTGGAGGTAGCCTCTTTCGTACAGCTGGTCATTGATAAAGGAATCTGCAATACGGTGCGGCTTCCATCCGGATCGTTCGATATATTCCTTCAAATGGTTCATGCTGCCGGTGAAGTGTGATAATCCCACGACCGAGGCATTTTGGACCGCGAATTGAAGGTCGCGTTTTAACTGAGGGGAGAGGGGAAGCCGGATGCCTAGAAATTGGGATACCGGTTTCAGCGAATCTACATTCCGGCCAGACAACAGCTTGGCCATGACATCGCCGAGCCGAATGACAGAGACCGGCTTATTGGTTCGGACTGCTTGATTCACGAGCCGGTAAACGTACCCGGGACCGACAGTTTTCCTGCCGAAGTGACGTTCGATTATTTTTGTTCGCTGCCTGAATGATAATAACATGCTGGCACCCCTTTAAATGCTTCTTCCATCCTATAGTATGAGTTAGATGCAAGAGGGTGCCCCAATCAACGTTCGTTGAGTGAACCTGCCGATTGCCCAGTCCTCGCGAGCCGTGGTTTTACACCGGAGATTCGGCGATCCAATAATCGATGAAGCTGGCCGCATAGCTGCGACGCGATCGAACGTCCCGATTGAGAATCCGGATGAATGCCGAGCAGGCTCCGACCTCCAAATTGGTTCCAAAATAATGAAGGGAAAGTGGCTCTAAAAAGAACCGATTTTCTTCTTTATACTGAATTCGAAACGTATATTGAATGGAGGTTGCCGTATGCTGCAAAAAAAGAAACTCGGAAAATCCAATATTGAGGTTAGCGCTGTCGGATTCGGTTGTTGGGCGATCGGTGGGCCGTTCTGGCTCGACGGAAAACCGGACGGGTGGGGGGAGGTCGACGACGACGAATCCGTTCGAGCCATCCGGCGGTCGCTGGAGCTGGGCATCAATCTCTTCGATACGGCCGATGCGTACGGGACCGGACACAGCGAGGAAGTGCTGGGACGAGCCTTGAAAGGACGCCGGAACGAAGCGGTTATCGCGACCAAATTCGGTTACACCTACAACGAGGAGGAACGACAGGTTTATACCCGGTACGACGTGTCGCCGGCCTACATTCGCAAAGCTTGCGAAGCTTCGATGAAGCGACTCGGTACCGATTATATCGATCTGTACCAGCTTCACGTCGGAAGCATCCCGATCGATTCGATCGATTCGGTCGTCGACTCGCTTGACCGGCTCAAGCGGGAGGGATGGATTCGGGCGTACGGATGGAGCACCGACGATTCCGTCCGGGCCGAAGCATTCGCCGCCCGTTCGGCAGGCGACGCAATCCAGCATCCTTTAAACATCTTCCACGACCATCCTTCTATGATCGGAACGTGCGAGCGGCATTCGCTCAGCAGCATTAACAATTCTCCGCTGGCGATGGGCTTGCTGAGCGGGAAATTCAACCGGTCGACGACGTTGCCGCAGGACGATGTCCGGGGCAGCAATCACGATTGGGTCCTTTACTTCAAGGACGGGAAGCCGAAGGAATCTTATTTGAAGACGCTTGATGCGGTACGGGAAATCCTCACCTCGGACGGGCGCAGCATGGTACAAGGGGCACTCGGATGGATATGGGGGAGAAGCGGCTGCACGATCCCGATTCCGGGGTTAAAAACCGTTAAGCAGGTCGAGGAGGCGGCGCAAGCCCTCCACTACGGGCCGCTTCGTCCCGAACAAATGAAGGAAATCGAAGGCTTGTTCGCTCAAGCGGACGCGTAGGCCGGGGATGTCGGCGGGCTCCCATTGCGGCAAGATTCCAAGAAAGGCACTGACGATGCGGTCAGTGCCTCTTCTTTTTTGTAAAGGAAGGAGAAAATGAGCGTCAAAAGAGCAGGGATATCCAATCAAAGCACGAATGAAGGCATAAGCCAAATATAAACAAGGGAGCGAAAAACATGGCCGGCGGAGATTGGTATATTTGGGTCGCCGAAGTCGAGAAAAAAATCGTCTCTCATCTTTTAGAAGTCAAGGGATCGGAACTCAGATTCACCTTGCAATTGAAAAGTGGTCAAAAGAAAAGGAAGTTGAATTTCTTATCCTTTGGCCAAGTGCTGACAGCATTAAGTTTTATTCCAGGAACGGTTTTTTCCCATCCAAAGAAGCCATGGAAAAACATTGGAAATAGCTCAATGCAAAACGCAAAAAACAATTATTGGCAACAAACATATGTTCTGGTATGATCGTAGTATCGAATTGAAGGAGGCTTCCGCTTGCTTCCCATAGACCCGTCGAAACGCACGCAAACCGAAGAATGGCTTCATAGCATCCATTCCGGTCTGCACGCTTATTGCTTATCTCTCTCGCGTCATGCGTGGGAAGCCGATGACCTCGTTCAGGATACGATGGTCCGGCTCCTCCGCGTGATGGAACGAGATCCGGGCAAAGTGATATCCCGGACGTATGTTTATCGCATTGCCCGGAATCTCTGGATCGACCGGTACCGCAAGCGGACGCGATCCGGGATGACGCTGGCGGACGATGCGATTCAAGAGCTGGCGTCTGATTCGGATTTTGCGATCGACACGCGCGAGATGTTGGATTCCATTGCCCGTCTCCTGAACCCCAAATCCGTCGTCGTGTTGCTATTAATGGATGTGTTCGATTTTACGGCCAAAGAAACCGCCCATATGATCGCCTCTACGGAAGGCGCGGTCCAGGTCGCTCTATCGCGGGCCCGGAGGAGGCTGCGGGATATGGCCGATATGGCGAGAGGCGAAGATCCGAAAGTCCGCCCCGCCGGAGCGGCTCCCGATCCCGTCTGGTTTGAAGCTATTCTAAACGGGTTTCGCAAGCGTAATCCGAAAGCGATTTACGAAGCCTATTTGCGGCTCCATGAAGGGGGGGTCCGCTTACGCGGCTTGCGCAGCATGGGAGGCCGGCTGTTTTTTACTTTTCAGGATCCGGACGGTAACCTGCTTATGGTGAGTACATAATTTTTTTATGTGTTGTATGGTTTCGCCGCTGCCGTTCGTTATATGGATGACTCTACACTTTAAGGAGGATTCCAAACATGGAGATTGTTGATCAAACGGAAAGCGTGAAGGGTGAATCGGGAGAGCAGCCAATATCGAGTCCGCTCTTAAACCGTCCAGGTGCCGTATTTATTCCCGTTCGGGACATTGAGAAGGCGCGGGATTGGTACTGCCGCATATTGGGTATCCCCTCCAGCACCGTCACAATCATGAACGGCCATCTGTGTTCGCTGCCCGTCGACGGGTCCGGGATTATTTTGGACACGATGCCGATGTGGGGCGGCAACGCTCCTGGCGGAGCTCCAACTTTCCGGACGCCTGCCTTTATGCTGTTGACGGAGGAGTTGGACGCATCGTACGCGTTCATGAAAGATCATGGAGCGGAACTTGTTACGGACATCCAAGACGATCACTGGTTTGTTTTCCGGGATCCGGACGGCAATATGATTATGGTGTGCCGGGCATAACGGGCAGGCTGGAGAATGCAAGTCGGGAGGGGAGCGAATTGTTAGAACGAATCGACCGGGTTATTCTTCCCGTACGGGACGTGGCGAGCGCAGCTCGCTGGTACGTCGAAACGTTCCGTTGCAGCATCTTATCGCAAAGCGCAACCGAAGCTTTGCTCAAAGTGGGAGAAGGCGAGACGCATCTTGCTCTCGTGTCGGACGAGAGCGGACGGGCATTGGGATATTTGGATTCGGAAGGGCATGTGCCGAGCTTTAATTTCTACACCCATTGGGAGCACTTGCATCAGGCCTGGTTATCGCTGCAGGGCGTTCGGACGACGGAGATCATGCGGACATCTTATATGAACGTAAACGAATTCTACGATCCGGACGGCAACGTTGTCGGTCTATGTCACGAGAAGGAATCTTCCTTATTTTATACGCCGTCGGAGGAAGAAGTGCCTCCGCTCGTCCACCGGGTCCTCGCCGTATTTCTTCCCGTGCTGAACCTGGAAGCCTCGATCGCCTGGTATACCCGGATGTTGGGCTTCGAGCTGATCCATCATTGGGGGCAAGGGGCCGACTTGAAGGTCGGCTCGGGAGAGACGGTCGTCACGATGATCGTGATGAACGAGGAAATTCACCGGCAAGTCATTGAGAAGTCGGCTGGCTCTCCTTATTTTTCATTGCAAACATCCGATATTGAGCGCGTTTATGGCTCGCTTTGCAACGTAGGAGCGGTAACGGGGAAAAGGCAGCCGCGAGAAGGCTGCTTCGAAGCCGTGTCCCCTGAAGGTCTTGTTTTCATAATTCGGGAAAGGCATTACGAATTTGCGGGGCTTCCGAGATATGGATGAACGCAATGGCGAGGAGATAGAAACACGCAAATGGAAAGGGAGTCGGTTCAGGTTGGATATGGCCGCAGGGATCATTAACACTAGCGTCGTGTGGAAAGACGCATTTCAGGTTGTAGGAGAGAAAATCAGGTTCACGCCTTCTAAGGACGTCCCGCCTTCGGAGAACGAGATCACCCGCTTATGGCCCAGGTTTAACGAGAGGGTTGGGGAGATCGGGCATGTCGCCGGGGGAGCGTACGGACTTAGCTTGTTCGGTCCTGAATGCGTACCGGGCGGACCTTTCGACTATATGGCGGCCGTCAGCGTTTCTGAGGCCGATCGGTTGCCTGAAGGGATGACGGCGGATTTCTTTCCCGGCGGCTTGTACTGTGTCGTCACCCGGCAAGGCGTCATCGACGAGATCGGCACGGCGTTCCGTTATTTTTGGGAGGAGTGGCTGCCCCAATCCGGCTACGCGTACCGAAACGGCGTGGAAGTCGAGTATTACGACGAGCGTTATTACGGAAATGACAATCCTGAGTCGGTTATGGAGCTATGGATACCGATCCGGCCGGCTAACGAAATTCCGCTCAGAAACCGGGTCGGCGGCGCTTTCATCCATGTGACGGATCTGCGCAGAGCCGCGGAGTGGTACAGTCTGCTGTTCGGACTGCCCGTCCGGGAGGAACGGCTGAACGAAGGACCGGTGTATTGGTTCGACATGCCGGGTACTCATCTTATTCTCGATTCCGATGCGGCTAACGGGGAGAGCCCGGCGCGGCCGCGGTTTATGCTCGACGCGCTAGACATCGACGCGGCGTACCGCTATTTGCAGGAGAAGGCGGAGCCGCTATCCGAGCCGGAGAGACACGGCCAGCTTGCGTTTCTGAATTTCCGGGATCCGGATGGAAATACGTTGATGGCATGCTGGTCCGGCGAACCGGACACGGACTCCGTGCTTCAGGGGAACAGCCCCATCCTGCCCCGGATCGGCGGCGTATTCGTGGATGTGAAGGACATGCGGTCGGCAGCCGGCTGGTATTCCGAATTGCTCGGGTTGCCGCTCGACGAGCAGAACGCGGATGATCCGGTCTATTCGGTTCCCGTAACCCGCGGGGCCGCCCTGCTGCTGGACCGGAACCGATACTTGAACGGGGACGATTTCACCGAGCTACTGTATTTGGAGACGGAGGACTTTGAGGCCGCTCTTGCGTATGTGCGGGAACACGGATTTCAGCTAGCCGGGGAACCAAAACATTTTCACGATTTATCCGAGTTTGCGCTGCTGGACCCGGACGGCAATCGCATCGTCGTCGCCCAGATGAAGGGTTGAATAAAGCGTCCGGGAATGCGGGAAAACGTCGCTCCTGTTTAACGAGGTTGCGAGACCGGTCCATATTGTTTTGCGGTGCACCAAAAACAACAAAATAAACCCGCCGGCTATCGTTTTCGATAATCGGCGGTTTTTCGACGGTGCTTTTGTTTGGTTACTTATTCCTTTTCTTCTTCGGATGCCCGGTAAGGACGCCTTGCGGCTTCTTTGATGTTGCGGTCGATTTCGGCCTCGCCTTGGATTTCGACGGCCGCCTCGACTTGATCGTTCAGCTGCTCCTCGGCTTGTCCGATTCCGTGCGCGCCTTGATGGTTTCTGCTTGTTGCCATTGGTTTATTCCTCCCGCCTTATTGTACGGCTGTCTGCCTCAACCTTACATTACACATAATCGAAAAGGATTATGCGGCGGAGGACTTTCGAACGATACGAGCGATAAAGATCGTATCTCATTTTAAAGATGAAATTATGAAGGAGGAGTAAGGATGCCAGTACAGCAGATTGGCGGTGTATTCGTTCCCGTTACTCAATTGGAGCGTTCGATTTCGTTTTATGCGGAGACTCTCGGATTGGTATGCCGTGGAATCGAGGATTGGGGAGACGGAAAAAGAGGGGCGACGCTGTTCTTCGATCCGCATCCCGAACATGCCGCCTTGCTTACCTTGGCTGAAACCAAGGAGCCATTAACCGCACAGGCGAACTTGAATTTTAACTTTAAATGCAATCAAGCTATGGAATTGCATGCCGAGCTGAAGGCAAAAGGGTGTCGGGTAACGGAGATCGAGACCTGGGATTCGCCATGGAATCATCATATGATGTTCGATGCTTTCGATCCGGACGGCCATCGAATCAACTTGATCGAAATGGTGCCCGTCGCGAAAGCGGCAAAATAAGAAGGGAGCCGCATACCTGCGGCTTTCTTTTTTATATTTTTTGCCTATGAGGGATATGAACGTTCGGGATTGAAATGGATAAAACAACTGTACGGAAGCTATAAAAAGCGATACATTAGAAGGTAATAAAAATGAATATAAAAAGGGGAAGTGCGAGCATGAGGTCCGATCGATTAGCAAAAGCGATCCAATTGCGGGAAGAGGGACGTGCCAAGCAAGACCAGAACATTCTGAAGGAGGCCAGATCGGTTCTCTTGGACTTATTGGCGGCGTACCCGGATGACGCGGAAATTCATTTTCAAACAGGCGTGGCTCATGACAATTCCGGTTTAGGACGAGAGGCCATTCCTTACTATTTGCGAGCACTTGAGCTTGGTATCGCCGGGCCGGATCGAGAAAGATGCTTGCTGGGGCTTGGCAGTACTTATCGAGCTTTGGGACAGTACGAGAATGCGGAAAAGACGCTGCGCCAAGGCGTAAATGAGTTTCCGCATAACCGGGCGCTTCAAGCCATCCTTGCAATTGCCCTTTATAATACGAAGCAGCACAAAGAGTCGGTGGAGCTCCTGTTAACGAATCTGTTGGAGACCACGACAGACGAGAAGCTTCAATACTTTAAACGGGGTCTTATGTATTATGCGCAGCACTTGGATGAAACGTGGTGAGGTCCCTTTCCTTTATAAGCAAGAGCTCTTGAAAACGCATCCAAGAAGGGGCGTCGCGTATTGAGACGTTGTGGACTGGAACGCATCCGATATGTTGCCGTTAATGAACGATCCGAACATTCGGGAGCTTGAAAAAACGTCACGGCTCAATACTGCCCATTACCAAAAGCGAGTACGATGCCCTATTAGAAAAATGGGGCAGTTAGAAGTATAGGCGATTTGGAGAAAAAAGAGGATTGTTAATATAAATGTGTAATATTAATAATTGCATTAATAATAAAAGGAGGCATGATTATGGTTCATGCTGTAGCCGGACTATACGAAAAGGCCGGAGTTTCGGCATCGGGCGTCGATCGGATTCGCAATGCCGCAACCCGGATGGTCGGGGAAGGGATAACGCCGGCGCAAGTCGTATACGCGGCCCGTAGAGGAGTCGTTATCGTTCATCAGGCAGACGGGAAGCTTGGGCCCGATCCGGAGGCTGTCGATTTGACGGTTGATGCGTTGTTTCCGGTGTGCTCGATTACGAAGCTGTTTACGGCTACATCCGTCATGATGCTGGTGGAACAAGGAAGGGTAGGGCTGAACAGGCCGGTATGCGACTATATACCCGAATTTGCCGGCGAAGGCAAAGAAAACGTACGCATTCATCATTTGTTAACGCATACATCCGGACTCGACAGCGAAGCGATATGGCTGAGCGATAAAGAAACGTTCTCCGGCCTTTCTCAGACGGACGCCTCTCAAGACCCGGAAACCTATAGGGTTCTGCACAGCATATATCGGTGTCCGTTAAAGAACGAACCGGGGGAGGTCATGTCTTATACCGGATATGGCTACGAGCTGCTCGGAGAAATCGTAAGGCGAGTGAGCGGGTTGACGCATGACGCTTTTGCCGCGAACCATATTTTCGGGCCGCTTGGGATGCGCGACACCTATTATCGTGTTCCCGACGAAGCGCGAAACCGAGTCGTCAGGCGTTCGCCCGATGCCCCCTGCGCAGAGTGGATCGAGACGGAAGAGTGTCTGAACTCCACTTCCGCCGGCGGCGGAGCTTATTCGACGGCGAACGATTTGGGCATATTCGGACAAATGTTTCTGAACGGCGGAAGCTATAATGGAACGCGCATATTAAGCCCTGTATCGGTGAGGGAAATGACGAAAAATCAAATTCCCGGGGTATCCTCGGAATATCGGGACGAAGTGTTCCCCGAAGCTTACTGGGGTTACGGATGGGCGGTCAACGGGATGAAGCGGGACGGAGGGGATCTGTTCTCGCCCGACGCCTACTCCCATTGGGGTGCTGGCGGTCCGTTCGTATGCGTAGATCCGGTTTATGAGACGGTTACCGTGCATCTGTCCGTGGAACTGGACCACCGGAAGCCTTTCAAAAACATGTACGCCGATTACTTCAACAATACGGTTTTGGCGGCCATAACCGATTTATAATTTGCAGTTGAATCAAAAAAAAGAACATGTACATCTGAAGAAGCCGCAGCTATGCGGCTTTTTCCATATATACATCATTATATGATGCAGCGATCGCGCCGATTATAGCAACAATGTTCCATGATGATACGTTTATTTTATTGAATCGAGTTATAGCACCGGCAATTTAGAGCCAATAGATTTATTGATTAGGTTTCGTATAAGGGTAAGGCATGACCGAAATGTGAGCGAGCCGTCAGCGTCAAAAGGTTTTATTCAACCACCCTTTCAGTTACGATGATTAATGGAGTCATTTTCCAATACCGGTGGCAACCTGTTATCCGCAAACGGAGGGATAGAACTGGAAAACTATGCATGTCTATGCGTGATCAGCGGCGAGCCCTACCGATCGGGCACCTGCGTGGATCTAAGCGCGGATGAGACGTTAATCGGCCGAATATCCAAACAATTGACTCCGGATTTGGCCTTTACGAACGCCTTTATCTCAAGGCGGCATATCGTCATCCGGAAAGAGAAGAACAAGGCGGTACTCTATGATATGGGCAGCCGCCATGGAACGGAGATCAACGGCGTAAGGCTGACGCCGCACCATCCATATCCTCTGAACAACTTCGATATCATTAAACTCGCAAAAGGGATGGCCATTCTCCATTTTTCCTATATTTTTGCCGATCAGACCCTTGAAATCGAACCGCTCAGCGTCATCAGGAAGCCGGAAGCTCAAGAACCGCCGTTCAAGATTTTTTGGGAGAAAAGGGAATGTGTGGTGGAAGGCAAGCGGATTCCGATGTCCGAAAAAGAATATTTGCTGATCCGTGTGCTGCATGAGAATGCGAACCGCCTCGTTCCGCTCGAAGAAATCAAATCCAGAGTGTGGCCGGAAAGGCCGACGGGAACGGACGGCATCCCGGATGTGACGCTCGACGAATTAAACGCCCTTGTCTATCGGGTACGCAAAAAATACGGCAAAGACACCTTTCTTATTAGCGCAGTACGCGGCAGCGGCTACGTGCTTGAATCGGAATCGATATTGTCATAACGAAAGTGGGAATACATCATGAAAATTATACAAGCGGAGTATTCAGGTCCGTTGAACGGAAAGGTACATATACCGGGTTCGAAGAACAGCTCGCTAGCTCTGCTTGCCGCCGCGTGCCTGGCGGACGATATCGTAACGCTGGAGGGCATCCCGCGCATAGACGATGTTCGTATCATTGCGGGGATCAGCCGCGATATCGGAATGGAGCTAAAACAGGAAGGCCATCAAGTCGTCATCGACCCGCGCTGGATTCACAGCGCCGTAATCGATCCGGGGAAGGCTTCGAGCTTTCGGGCGTCTTATTATTTTGCAGGAGCGCTGCTAAGCAAAATCGGCAGAGTTACGATCGGATTTCCGGGAGGGGACGATTTCGTTTCAAGGCCGATCGATCAGCATATTAAGGTGTTTCAAGCGCTCGGAGCTCAGGTTCATATCCATCATGATTATTATATCGTCGAAGCCGCTGAGCTGAAGGGCGCGGATATTTATTTCGACACCGTCACGTGCGGCGCGACGATTAACGCGATGCTGGCGGCTGTGCGGGCCAAAGGGCGGACGCAGCTGCATAACGCGGCCGTGGATCCGGAAGTGGTCGATACGGCGAATTTCCTAAACCGGCTTGGCGCACGAATTTACGGCGCGGGAACGGAACGAATCCGAATTGAAGGCGTTTCTTATTTAAACGGGGGGATGCACACCGTAATTCCGGATCGGCTGATTGCCGGGGCTTTTCTGATGGCGGCCGGGCTCCAGGGTGGTCAGGTTACCGTCAAGGATGTCATCCCCGAGCATCTTGGAGCCTGCCTCGCCAAGCTGGAGGAGGTAGGGATGCATGTGGAATGCGGCGAAAGCCATATTACGGCTTACGGTACAGGCAAGCTGAAGGCAACGCGGATCCGGACGGGCATGTATCCGGGCTTCGCCACCGATTTACAGCAGCCGATGACCTCGCTTCTGTTGCACGCCAAGGGAAAGAGCATCGTTACCGAGCGCATCTTCCCGAAGCGGTTCGCGCACGTGCCGCAGCTGAGGCGGCTCGGCGCAGAGATCGAGCAGCGGCAGGAAAGCATTTTTATCCGTGGCGGACTTCCGCTCCAAGGCGGATGGGTTCATGCAACGGATGTGCGTGCCGGAACTTGCCTGCTTCTGGCCGGTATAGCGGCCGAAGGGACCACGTTTGTCACAGGCGTCGAGCATATCGAGCGCGGCTATGAGGATGTCATCGGAAGCTTCCGAGCTATCGGAGCCAAGCTCTACTTGCGCGAGCTGGATGCTCAGGAGCTGCCCGGCCGGATGCATAGACAAGGGTAATTCATTTATCGCCTTAGATTTAAGAAAGTCTGCGGGTTTTAACTGCGCAGGCTTTTTTTCTTTATCTTGGCATGTTCGTCACAATGCAATGGTGGTCCCTAAAGGGCAAATCCGCGGCTGCAGCTTTCGGGAAGACGATTTCCTGCCTCGGCCGCGGCGATTTTCCTATCCGAATAAATTAACGAAATTGTTAGAATCTAATAAGAAAAAAGGTGGCAAATCACGTGATCATAAAACTCGAACCTGTGGAAGTAAGCCTTACAGAAGAAAACGATTCGGTTAAAGTTAAGTCTGCCTTAACTTCAGCCGAAGTAGGGAAGTTATGGACGACCTTTATGGGGAACAGCATGGCCCGCTGCGTCCTGCGCTACTTTCTTCAGCACGTGGATGACGGGGATATCCGACAAGTGTTGGAGGAGGGGCTCCGTTTAGCCGATCGGTTCGCACAAACCGCCTCGAATATTTTAACCGGGGACGGTCATCCGCTTCCGGTCGGTTTCACCGAGGAGGATGTAAATTTGGGAGCGCCCCGGCTGTACGCCGACGAGTTCTACCTGCATTACTTGAAATATACCGGTAAAGCGGGAATCAGTATTTATGGAATCGCCGTGCCGTTGATGAGCCGGCGGGACATCCGGGAATTTTTTACGGAGTGCCTTTCTTCCACGATCAAATTAATGAACGATGTGAACGATTTGCTGGATGCGAAAGGTTTTTTAATCAAGCCGCCTTACATCCCCGCTCCGGAAAAAATCGATTTCGTGAAAAAGCAGCGGTTTTTGAACGGTTTCTTCGGGGATGTCCGTCCGCTTCAAGCGCTGGAAATCACCCATATTTACGACAACCTCCAGAACAACGCGACAAGCTGCGCCGTTTTGGTTGGCTTCTGCCAAACCGCAAAAATAGATCAGGTCCGGCAATACTTTAAAAGAGGGAAGGAAATCGTCCTGAAGCAATACGATATTTTAACCAGGCTGCTGCATAAAGACGATCTGTCGTCTATTCCGTTGATGAATCATCTGGTTACCGACTCCACGGTATCTCCATTTTCGGATAAATTAATGGTAACCCATAAAATGGATATGTTTACGATGCGAACCCGAACGTATGGCAATGCTCTTTCGTTCAGTGCAAGACATGACGTAACCGCCGCTTTCGCGAGGTTCATTATCGAGGTGGGCAATTACGTGGAAGACGGAGCCAATACCTTGATCGATATGGGCTGGATGGAGCAGCCTCCGCAAGCGGCGGATCGCGAAGCATTGTCGAGACAGTAGGTGTAGTACAATGTCCAGGACGTCCCGAATTGAGACGTTATTGTGGAGCATCGCTTTTCCAGGATTCGGTCAGCTCCTTAACGCCAAATATATAAAGGGCATTTTGCTGATCGTTTTGGAGTTTTACATTAACATGAAGGCCAACTTGAATTTGGTAATCATCTCCAGCTATCACGGCGATATCCGGACTGCGATCGAGCAAACGAATTACCAATGGCTCATGTTCTACCCTTGCGTCTATATGTTCGGAATTTGGGATGCCTATAAGGATGCCGGGGGAGGCGCGAAGCCGCATGCTGTTCTCCCTTTCGCGTTCGGGGCCTTTTTCGGGACGGTCGGAGTCATTTTTTCGCGGGATTTCCTGGGGGGGATGTGGCTTGGGTTACTCGGAATAGGCGTCGGCGTTCTGACCGGAACGGGGCTTCGCATAATGCTGCGGAACCGTTATACCACAATTTAAAATAAGGAAAAAATTTGGCAGTTTGGGGCTGACGGTAAGCTCCAAGCTGTTTTTTATGCCTCATGACAGGTTTGGGTGAACAAACGAAATTGAATTTTCGCTAATTATGACCGCCCCGATCATGTACGCTCCATTTTTGACACTCTAACGGCCGGATTTCGTACGGTCCGGGTCTCGAGCCGGACTTCTTTTTATGTTAATCTTGGAGCTTTTGGTTATACTACACAACAAAATCATCGGAGGAGGGATATGTTTTGCTGCGGATCAAAAGTCGAAAACAGAGTATCAATAAAGGTTCAAACCGGCTTGAGACGGCAAACCTTCCTCTCCCCGAAGAGCTCAATGCGGAATTAAGCACGATGCTCGCGATAAACGAGAAGGTGCTTAGAGAAACGTTTCAGTCTTGCTCCGATATTATTTTTCGCTTCATTTGCAATAGCCCTAAAGTGCTGCTAGTTTACGTCGACGGTTTAATCGATAACAAAATGCTGGATATGATTGTGTTAATGCCTCTCCTTCATGATGGAGCATCCGGCGATCCCAACGATTTCCCGATTTCGGGACAGCTTATCCAGGAACAGCTGCTTGCCGTCGCGCAGGTTCAAACCGTTTCGACTTTTAACGATGTCGTCAACGGGATACTGAGGGCGAACATCGTCCTATTGGTCGACGGAGAGAACAAAGCGATCATCGGAGATCTGAAAGGCTTCGAAAAACGGGGGGTCGAAGAACCGGAAGCCGAAATTTCCGTCCGCGGACCGAGAGACGGATTTACGGAAACGTTACGGATCAATACAAGCTTAATCCGCAGACGAATCCGCAGTACTAAGCTGAAAATGGAATCGTTGACATTAGGTCGAGTTTCCCAAACCGACATCGTGATCGCGTATATCGAAGGGATCGTTTCCGATACAATCTTGGAGGAAGTGCGCACAAGAATAGGCCGAATCCGGATCGACGGGGTACTGGAATCGGGTTATATCGAAGAGTTTATTGAAGATGCTCCTTGGTCGCCTTTTCCGCAAATTCAAAATACCGAGCGCCCCGATATCGTATGTGCCAGTCTGCTGGAAGGGAAAGTCGCGATTCTTGTCGATAACACCCCTTTCGCGCTGATCGTTCCGATGACGTTTTGGACAGGCTTGCAAGCCGTGGAGGATTATTACGAACGGTCCATCTATACGACTTTTGTTCGATTGGTTCGTTATTCTTTGTTTAATATCGCGCTGCTGCTCCCGTCTTTGTATGTCGCGCTCTCAACCTTTCATCAACAGCTCATTCCTACGAACTTGCTCATCAGCATCGCTAATTCAAGAGAAGGAGTCCCGTTTCCGACATTTGTCGAGGCGTTGTTGATGGAGTTTATGTTCGAAGGACTTCGGGAGGCGGGAATCCGCTTGCCCAAGGCCGTCGGTTCGGCCGTCAGCATCGTAGGAGCGCTTGTTATCGGACAAGCCGCCGTACAAGCGGGCATCGTATCCGCGCCCGTCGTAATCGTCGTAGCCACGACGGGAATCGCTTCGTTTGCGATCCCGCGTTACAATTTCGGGACGGCCTACCGGCTTCTTCGTTTTCCAATGTTGATCTTAGCGGGAGTATTAGGTTTATACGGAATTATTAGCGGGCTTTTTCTTATGATCATCCATCTCTTAGGCCTGCATTCGTTTGGAGTTCCGTATATGAGCCCGGTAATTCCGCTCATTCAAAACCTGAAGGATGTATTCATACGCGCGCCCAGATGGTCGATGACCATGCGGCCCGCATTTTTCTCCGGGCCTAACCGGAAACGTATTCCGGAAGGCCAACAACCACGTCCGAAACGAGGAGGTCAAGCGAATGATTAAGAAATGGGGGGGATGCTTCGGTTTAATTCTCTCCCTTTTTTTAGTATCGGGTTGTTGGGATAGTTCGGAAGTAAACGAAATTGCCCTTGAGCTTGCTTGGGGGATCGATAAAGCCCCGGATGATAAAATTAAGATCAGCGCCCAAACCATCATCCCGTCGAAAATTAGCGGCGGGCAGAGCGAAGGCGCTGCCGGAGGAAGCAAAGAAAAACCTTATTTCGTCGTCACGAGCGACGGCCTCAATACGCTTGATGCGGTGCAGCGGATGCAGACGAAGCTTTCCCGGCAAATGTTCCGCGGTCACCGGCGGGTGATCGTCATCGGGGAAGAGATGGGCAGGCAGGGGTTAAAGGAGATATTCGACACCTACACCCGAGATCCGAATCTTAAGCTGCGAACCGATATTTTTATTGTCAAGGGGGGGACCGCCAACCACTTTTTAAACCTCTCGTACCCGTTAGAGAGTATTCCCGGTCTCGGAGCTTTAGGGGAATATAATCAGCTGGGAACAACGGCTGAAGTCGCGTTGTTAAATTTTTTGCTTGCCGCGACCAGCGAAGGAACTTGTCCGACCGCACCCTCGATTGTAATTGGCATGAACTCTGATTCGCAACAAGAACAAAATCAAAACCAACAATCCGGAACGGAAAAAGAAGGGTTTCGAATCGCAGGTTCCGCTATTTTCAATAAAGATTTGAAACTGGTTGGATTTTTGAATTTCAAGGAAGATCTCGCCCTACGCTGGATAACCGGGAATCTTAAGGAGCTGACGGTTCCAGCAAAAATTCCGCAAGAGAAAGGCAACGTCAGTATGGACGTGTTCAAGGTAGGCAGAAAGATTGAGCCGGTCTACCAAGGGGGAAAGCTGAAAATCGACGTTACGTTAACGGGCAAAGGAGCGATTCGGGAAAACAACACCGATCTGGATCTTACGCAGACGGAGAACATTTCGCTATTGCAAAGCGCATTGAACAGACAAGTGGAAAAAAAGGTGCAACAAACGATTACCAAAGTACAGCAAAATTACGGAACGGATGTGTTTGGGTTCAGCGATGTCATTCGCCGGAAAAATTTGCCGTTATGGAGATCCATAAAAAACAACTGGGGAGAGGAGTTTCGGGAAGCCGAAATCACCGTAACTGCCAAATTAACGGTTCGACGGATAGGCGTAACGGGGCCTTCGCTGCATTTGAACCCGAACGAGGTCAAGAAATGAAGCTTCATTTCGCCAATCGCCGAAACCACGTCACGATAAGAAGGAGCGTGGGCAAGATCAAAAGCATAGGTACCCATATATAGGGAACGAATATTTCAAAGTGATGACGATATATGTGCTCGGCAATGTTTCGAGACATCGTCATTCCCAGCAATAGCGATATGGCGCATGCCGGGAGGATCAGTACGCGGTAACTTTTGATCTTCGTTAACTGCTGTAACCCTTTTACCGCAGCGAACATTAGAACGACGCTCTTTAAAAGCGCCGTCATCAAAAAATAAAGAGCGCCGAACATCTGTATGTTTTCAATAAACTGTCCGATGCTAATGACGCTCAGTAAAGTGTAAAGCGGGTACAAAAAGCCCGAAAACATGTTTCCAAAAACTAAAATAGCCAAAACATCAAAGCAAGTGATGACGATTCCGGACAATAAAGTGGCGAAAACGGTAATCTTCATCACTTTATTCGTGTTTTTGGCTTCCGGCCAGAACATAGCGAGGATGATCGTCTCCCCAAAGGTTTGCGTGATGCCTGACGGATAAACGGTTTTCCAGACAGGCCCCCATCCATGTTCCAAAGGGGGGAGTAAATTGCGGAAATGCAAGACGCCGGAACCGGCAAGCAGAACGACTTCCGTACAAAACAGGATTAATACGATAGGGAAAAATAATTCACCCAGCCTACTAACTCCTGCGATGCCTTCATATACGCAATAGGCAATGATTGCGGTAAATATCGCGGTAACTACGATGAGCGGCGTATTCGGCAATAAAGCCGTTGAAATCATATCCCTAATATCCGCGATAATCCGTCCGGCAGAGTACAGAAACAAAAGCGGGTAAAAAAAAGCAATCGGCGTCCCGATCCAGCGCCCGAGTTGAGCGGGAAACCATTGAACCAGCGTTAACCCCGGATTCATCCTCATTAAAGCAATATTCATCAAAATGACAAGTAAACCCAAACAGATGGAAAGCAGTTGGCCGATCCATGCATCCCGGCCGGCTTGACCTCCGAAGCCGAATATAATCGTCGTGCCTAATTGGTAAATAAATGTAATTGAGAATAACTGGAAGTTGGTCATTTTATTCATTATAACCTCTCGATATCGTCTGACTTATGATCCAAATCGCTGCGCAGAGGAGTTATTCCGTTGAGGCATAAGCAAGACCGACAGCTAATGCATGATTCGTCCACATCGCCTTCTGCACAAGCTCGGATTGGTCGGCATCGCACTGCACAATGACCGTAACCTCCGGACTCTTCTTTGAATGCCGTATTTTCGGCTTCTGAATGATAACTATAATGCCAAATCCAATACCAAAGCCGATAAAGGCAGCCGCTAACCCGCTAATAATCGGACCCCACGGCATAATAAACCCGACGCTGGTGCCGATGACGGACAGTGCCGTAGCACAAGCAAGGCCAACCTCTATTCCTTTGGAGTAGGAATCCTCTTTTTTTTGTTTGGCCGAAACATATTCTTTGGCATCGCTGTCCATACAGACGACAAGAAGCTGGTTTTGTGCGATTCCTATTTTCTCCAGCTTGACGAGCGCTTGCTCAAGCTCGATCGAATGCCGGAAGGTACCGATTATAATCATGCATTTCCACCCGATTTACTGAAAATTTGCACAGCCGAGCAACGGTACCGATGTGTCAGATACTGGCGTTGCTCCAGGCTGAAAAGCCGATTATGTTCTTTAGCGTTTATGTAAGCCTGGTAAATGGAACCGCCCATCACGGAAGGCATGAACATCAGCCAATTCATTCGCAATATCGGGATAGATTCCGTTATCCGCCCATTTAAAATGTAGATAAGCGATTCATGAACATGAGATAACGTCAAGTAAATCCACCACCAAGTAATCGCAAAAAAAGCTAGGCCGATCCGATGATTGTAAAACTGTCCCATCCCCGGGAAAAAGATCGAAAACAATGCCGCTACAAACGGGCTTTTGCGCTGAACGTATTGAACTTCGGACGTAAAAAGCCGCAGGTTGGGAAGGGGCGCATTCTCAAACTCCGCCATATCAACAAGCCGATTCCGGTATAAAGCCAAACGGTAGCTATCCCATATCGCGACAAAAAAAAGAATGATATAACCGAGAATCCATCGAGGTTCCAAAATGGCTTTCGCTTGTGCAAAGCGTCCGCAAAAACTGAAAACAATCGCCTCGTTAATATGGGATAACGAATTAAAGATCACCTCCGATAAGGTAAGAAACGTCGCTCTCAAATAATGATTCAGCAAAAAATGGCCGAAGCCGGGAAAAGCAGCGGACCACCAAACGATCATTAAAGGATGGTACTGATGGATCGAAGTAACGCCGAACTGGGTTAACCTGGCCATTGGGTAGCGGGATGGTTGCATACGATTCCTTAACGCTCCTTTCTAATCGAATGGCGGCTGCTTCAGGCTTGACCATAATTGCGTGCGCCTGATTTAGCCGTTAAAATGCGATTCAAACGGCTCAGCAGCTGAAGGAGAGCGATCTGTAACAAAAATAATATAAAAACCGGCCATATTCCCGATGTGATTAAAACATCCAACTGAATAAGCCAAAGCAGGCCGCCTCCGATGCCGGCGAGTATAACCGCTTTCCAAAGCCAATGGGCCCTCAATGAAATGGCTATCGCAAACAATACGGAGTCCATATGCACGATTATTGTAGCGAAAGAGATGTTATCTCTGGAAGGATCTTCAAACCAGCCGGGCCGATATTCAACTTGGTGAAACAACACGATATAAAAAAACTGAACGGACCCTTGCAGCGATACATTGATAATATATAGGGCAATTAAACGAAAATAATAAGGAAGATCGGCTTCGTTCATTTTGCGCCACAGCCGCTTCCCTATTAGAAAAAGAACAATTAAGCCAATACCCGTATATATGGTTTTCCACCAATGATGCTCGAAAATGTCCAGATGAAGAAATAACTGTTCAACACCCATAAATCCGGCGGAAATGAGCAAAATCCATAAAAAGCTCAGGTTATAGACGGCGATAAAAACGCAAGCGGAAGGGACGATAAACCCGTTGGACACGACGGCGCCAATCGCGCTGTCGTAGAAGAGATCCTTGAAAATTCCGGGCATATATCGGTAACTGTCCAAAATAACGAAAGAGACCAACTCAAAAATATAGATGAGCCCGGAAATGCAAATATAGAATGGAATAAGTTTTGCATTGTTGCATTTGCGCCAAGAGAAGGCGATTAAAACGATACTGGCCGCGATAAGCAATAAATAGGGAACAAAAGCTGGAATAAGATCATCTCCCGGGTATGGATTAAGGATAGTTCTGCCATTTAGTATCCCGTTTATCGCGTATCTTATTCGTGATGATGTCGTTGATTGTGTGGAGAGAAGAACAACATATACGGTTTTAAAGTAAAATTATGGTACAATAACAAGGGGATATATATATTGAAGGAGGCGGCTAAAAAAATGATGCCGAGAATGCTCGCTTGGATCGGCTGCATGTTGAAAGGTATGTGCGCCTTGTTCGCCGTCTTGGTCGTCGCAGCCGGCTGCATAGGGACGTCCGTTGCGGAAACGGAACCGGCGCATCGGGATCCAAATCTTACTCCGGAAAAAGCAAAAGAACTGAAAAAGATATACGGCTTGGAAGAATCGAACCGCAATAATGAAGACCGTATTCGGTATGACTGGGGTTACTCCATTCATTGAGGGTAGAATTGATTCCGAGCGGCATTTAAACTATAATCCATTCTGTAACAGTTAAAGTATAGAGAGAAGGAAGGAATCGTACATGCAAACGTTACAAGGCAAAACCGCTCTGATTACAGGAGCCGGCCGCGGGATCGGCCGCGCAGCAGCCATTGCTTTAGCTAAGGAAGGCGTAAATATCGGCCTTGTCGGGCTCACCTTACCCAACCTTGAGAAAGTCCAAGAAGAGATACAAGCGCTTGGCGTCAAGGCGGCGATCGCTTCGGCTGACGTAAAAGATTTAAACTCGGTTACGCAAGCCGTCGAACAGATTCATAAGGAACTCGGACCGGTCGACATTCTTATCAACAATGCCGGCACCGCCAAGTTCGGCAAATTCCTCGAGTTGTCTCCGGAGGAATGGGAAAATATTATCCGTGTCAATCTCATGGGCGTCTATAACGTTACAAGAGCCGTTCTTCCTCAGATGATCGACAGACAAGCCGGAGACATTATTAATGTCTCGTCGACAGCAGGCGAGCGCGGCGCAGCGGTGACAAGCGCCTATAGCGCATCGAAATTCGCCGTCCTAGGCTTAACGGAATCGCTGATGCAGGAGGTCCGCAAGCATAATATCCGCGTAACGGCGCTGACGCCAAGCACGATTGCCACGGATCTTGCGATCGAACAAAAACTTACGGACGGAAATCCGGAGAAAGTGGCGCAGCCTGAAGATTTGGCCGAATTGATCGTAGCACAACTGAAGTTGAATCCAAGAGTATTCGTGAAGTCCGCAGGTTTGTGGTCGACGAATCCGTAAGGTGTCGGAGGAAAGGGACATACGCGCGTAAAAAGCCGCATAACTGCGGCTTTTTCATTTTTGCGGAAGGAATGAAGCGTTGTCATGTAATAGAATAGCGTAACTTTATAGCGTTCTCCAGCCGGTTCGTTGGGGATTTGGCTGTAGCCGGATAAATCAGGAATCGGGTTCCAGCAGGCGGGAGAGGCGAATGGCTTGCTTGAAATTGGCCGCCTTCCATACTTTCACTTTGCCTCGGTGAAGAAGGTTTTTGTCGCTGATCCTCCACGTGTGTTGGTTCATATTTTCTTTGCGGACGGCCATATAGCCGGACCTGCCGCAGGCATAAATTTTGAAGCCTTTCGCGGCACTGTCGATACAAAATTTTACGCACTCGCCGCGGGTTTGGTCTGGGAAAGCAACCTGGCGGAATACATGACGTTTGACGAGCAGCGTTGCGCCTTGTACCATCCGGACGAACTG
Organism: Paenibacillus thailandensis; assembly: GCF_042685365.1. Taxonomy (NCBI): domain Bacteria; kingdom Bacillati; phylum Bacillota; class Bacilli; order Caryophanales; family Paenibacillaceae; genus Paenibacillus; species Paenibacillus thailandensis. The sequence continues at coordinate 550,731 of NZ_JBHUMY010000006.1, forward strand.
ATGCTCCTTGTCGCAATAACGCAGAAGCAGCAGCCGACTGCCCTGAAGATACATGTAATGGGCGCGCTTGCCGACGAGATCGGCGTCGGTGCGCTGCATGGCTCGCATGCTGTCCGCCAAATAGTTTGCAGAGTAATGATCGTCGTCGTCAAATTTGGCGATATAATCATATGCGGCCGCTTTCACGCCGAAATTCAGGCATTTGCCCAAAGAGCGGTTCGGCATCCGGTAAATTCTAACATTCTTATATTTTTTGGCCGCCGACCTATACGCCGCCGGATTTATTTCGGGATCATTCAAGATGACGATAAGCTCTTTGTTTTTGTAATTTTGCCGTCCATAGTTTAATAGCAAGTTATTCATGCAATCCGGCCGTTTCGTGCACGCGATAATGGATACGGCAGGCTCAGCATTCCGGGGCCGCTTCATGTCGAAGCCTCATCCGTTTGTTTCCGTTGAACGAACCGCCTTATATTTTTTACGTTGGGGATGACCTGATGATGGGCGATTAACGTTTCGTCGCTAATAATCCATGTATGCTGGAACGAATTTTTCCTGCGAATCGCAACAAAATGATGCCTGTCCCCCGAATAAACCTTAAAGCCTTTTTCCTTGCAATTTAAGCAAAATTGATCGTCCTCGCCGACACTAACGTTCGGGAATTGGACTTTTTTGAATACTTGCCGTTTGGCGATAAGCGTCGCGCCGGGAAGATGGCTGACGGATCGGTTTTCATCATGGGGAAACCGCAGAAGAAGAGTTTTCGATCCCCGCAAATACATATAATGGGCTCTTTTTCCGATCACGTCGGCGTTTGTTTTTGCGAAAACTTCCAAACTGTTCGTTAAGTAATTAGGGGCGTAATAATCGTCATCGTCAAATTTGGCGATATAATTGTATTTGGTTTTTTTTACGGCGAAATTCAGGCAGGCGCCGAGGGATCGTTTTTCCGGCATGCGGTAAACTTGAATCCGTTTATCTTTTGCAGCCAGCTTTTGATAGGGCTGAAGAGGGATATCGTCGCTATTGACAATAATAATAAGCTCTTTTTTCTCGTGGCGCTGTCTTTCGAAATTTTGAAACAGGTTGCCCCTATAATTTTGCCGATTCGTGCAGGTGATAATGGAAACTCCCGGGCGATTCGCAGAGCGGTTTAAATCGGTTGGCATAAGATCAACTCCTGAATCTCTTACTACCAAAATAATATGCAATTAGTAGAAGGGAGGGCACGGCCAATCACCTTGCCTCAAGGTGGCGCAAGACGTATTCTAATGTTGTCTAAAGTGCCGAACCCGCCGCGTGTTATCGATCCTGCATGGAGATGTTGGACGCATTATCGGTCGAAGAGGATTATAATGAATAGATCCATGTATTTCAGTCATCGTCGGAATAAGGGGGGAGATTGTACGCATGTCGATTGAAATAAAAGAGATTGTTGCGAAGAAAATCCTGAACGAAGCGACGGGGTACTTGGATATCGGATTTACCCACTCCTTGAACCCGTACAGCGGCTGCGCGTTTTCCTGCAAGTATTGTTACGTAAGGGAAATGCCGATTCAAAAGTTCAAAGACATCCCTTGGGGGGAATGGGTGGATATCAAAACAAACGCGGCGGAAAATTATCGGACCGAGGTGATCAAACTCCGTCGTAAAAACAAACCCGTCAATATTTTTATGTCTTCGGCCACAGACCCTTATCAACCGATTGAACGAAAGGCCGGGATAACGCGGCGGATTTTGGAAGCGATGATCGAAACGCCGCCTGATCTGCTTCAAATCCAGACACGCAGCCCGCTCATAACAAGGGATATCGATTTGCTGGTCAAGCTGAAAGAGACATGCGAAGTTCTCGTTTCCATGACGATCGAAACGGATCGCGAGGACATGAAGCGAATCTTCGCGCCGTATGCGCCCGGAATCAAATTGCGCATCCAAGCATTAAGAGAATTACATGAGGCCGGGATCGCTACACAGGCTGCCCTTTCACCTGTGTTGCCCTTTACTCCCGATTTCCCCAGGTTGCTGGAGGGAGTCGTGGACCGTATCTGGATCGACACGCTCAATATTGGGGACGGCTCATTGGGCAAACGTTCGGAACGACTGGGGATGCCCCGATTGTTTGAAGAGCATGGTCTGACGGAATGGTACCGGAAAGATATCCATGTTAGGGTGGAAAAGTATTTTAAAAAAACGTTTTCGCCGGAGATGGTGCACGTTTCAAAAAATGAAGCATTTCCAAAACAGACGATATAAGTTTTTGCTTGATTACGAATCTTTGCGCGCAGCGCAACGAATAAAAAGGAGTTTACAATTCCTTTAGCGAATATATCATCCGGCTTGGTTGGATATCCGCAAAAAGGAGCTCATTGCACATGCTGGATCAAACTGCAATTCATCAACTGAAAACGGCGCTAAGAAACAGCGTCGAAAACAATGAAGTGGCAGGCGCAAATTTGCTGGTCATCAAAGACGGTAACGAGTGGTTCTACCATGAAGACGGGCTGGCCGACCGGGAAGCGGGACTTCCGATTGCCCGGGATTCCATTTTTCGTTTGTATTCCATGACGAAGCCGATTACCGCCGCCTCGATCATGATTCTGGTTGAACGCGGCGTCATCGATTTATTTGATCCCGTCAGCCGCTATCTTCCCGGGTTAAAAATCAGACGGTCGAGAAGGACGGCGAACTAGTGCCGGCGGAGCGGGAGGTCACTATCCACGACCTGCTTTCCATGACGTCGGGACTCGTATATGGAGGAAGCCATATGGCCGGACGAACAACGGAGGCTCTGTTCCAAGAAATGGACCGCCGTTTGTACGGCGAGTCGCCGATGGGGACGCTTGAAGCCATGAACCGGCTCGGCCAATGCCCGCTTGCTTTCCAGCCCGGATCCTCTTGGGCGTACGGAACATCGGCCGACGTGCTTGGCGCGGTCGTCGAAGCCGTAAGCGGCATACGTTTCGGACAGTTTTTGCAGCAGGAATTATTCGAGCCGTTGAATATGAAGGATACCGGATTCTGGCTGCCTGAATCTATAAGAGGGCGTCTGGCCAAAACCTATCAAGATAACGGACATGGGGAATTGACGCTGTATACGGGCAGCCACCTCGGCATTGTGCATCAGCTGGACCGGGATCCGGCGTTCGAATCGGGTGGAGCCGGACTCGCTTCGACAATAGACGACGCTGCGAAATTTACGACCATGCTGATGAATGATGGAAGCTTAAACGGCGTTCGAATTTTAAGGCCGCGAACGGTTCAATATTTAACGACGGCGACGTTAACCGAAAGACAATATAAAGGCTTCGAATCCTGGCATACGCTAAGCGGCTTCAGCTACGGCAATCAAATGCGCATTATGACGGATAGCCGCAAAGCCGGGCTGATCGGCAGCAATGGCGAATACGGATGGGACGGCTGGCTTGGGCCTTACTTCTGCAACAGCCCGCAGGACGGTCTCACGTTCCTGTTCATGACCCAGAGGAAGGATGCGGGAACGCTGCCCATTACCCGAAAGCTGCGCAATATCGTATTCAGCGCCTTGTAATCCGGCGGCGGGCCGGGGAGAAATCCCCGCCCGCCGTTTCTTGCAAGAGCAGAGCAGAAGGGCAATGAATCAACCTCCACTATAATTGTCAGAAAATTAATGCAATGATATATTTGGGTTTACATCTTTTTAACAATCCCATGTTATGCTTTCCTTACACCATAAAAGGAGGAGATGCGAATGTTCTATACTGTGCTTATTCTCATCGTTATCTTAATCGGTTGGGCCGTCCTTTCTGCGACGAAGGACTCAAAGACCGGACATAAGCGCCGCAGAAGCAGCAGGGACGACAGTCCTTCTTATGTATACGCAGACTCCGGAAGCTCCGACGGAGGCTGCGACGGTGGGGGAGGAGGCGGCGGCGACTAACCCACGTTCGATTTACCCTTCGTTTAATCTTCGCAGCCGATAAGCGTTCGATGCGGCTTCGCCAAGCTCCTCGAGAATGGTGTAGTTCGCCCAAGCGCCCGCAACCGCGCCGATCCCCGGCACCATCTGCAGCATTTTCCGGAAGTCGATCGCGTCGCGGTATTCCTTCTGGAACGTCTCCCAATCCATCTTTTTGGAGTACTCGGAATCCGAGACCCACAGCTCCTTTTCCGTATCCCACCGCTTAACCGAATCCAACAGCCGGGCCCGCTGTTCCGCCCCGGAGAACGCCAGTTGGAACACCTTGAGAATGAAAATCCGCTCGGAAAACTGCTTCGTATCGTAACCGTAAATATGAGCCAATTCAAATAAAAATTTCATCTTGATCGCAATTAAAGCGGGGAAATCCACGAGATTAAGCATAATGCCGCCCGCTCCGGTGCCTGCACCTTCGGCTGTCGCGATTTTTTGGTAGAGGGACAACGAACGTCTCGCCTCTTGATCGGCAAGCTCGAGACGGCTAAACGACTGGACCGGTCTCTGGGGGGTGTATTCCGCGCCGTAAAGCGCCGTACGCACGATCGACCTTATGGTGGCCGTAATGACGTCGTGCACTTTGGCCGGAATCAGGTCGTTGATTCGCGTGCCGATCGTCTTCGACGTTCGCTCCAGCCAGCCTGGCGGCTTGAATAACTTGCTCTCCCAAGCGGCAATTTCGTTGCGCACCTTCTCTTCGTAATTCAATGCCAATCGCTCCTCCAACGGATTTGGCTCTATTGTACCGGAGAACGCCGCGAATCGAAACCGGCTGCGGCAGGATTGCGGAACAAGACGAAAGTCGCGGAGCGTTGCCGAACTCCGGACCGGGACGGGTTTATCTTCATCCATAATCAAAAAAATTAAGCGCTACTATATTAAGCCTATGTGGAGAAGCCCATCGATTTGCCGGTCACATGCACAGCTTACGCGAATAATATCCTTGATTTACATAGATTGCGTTTATTTGCGATTTCTGCTACGATGATCTGGACTTATTAAATCGGTTTAATAAGTTGGACTTATTTATGAAAGGGTTTTAAATTACATGACGAACGTGTTTAAGACGCCCAAGGAGATCAGGGAGCCGTTAATTTATCGCATCCGCGCGGGACTCATCATGATGGGAAGCGCCACGAAAGCGGAGCTCAGCCAGCGCTTGGGGATTAGCTTTCCGACGGTCAGCAAGTTTCTGGCCCAGATGGAGAAGGACGGGGAAATCCGCTATACGGGGGAGGACGATTCCAGCGGAGGCAGGAGGGCGAAGCGTTATACCTATGATCCGGAATACATGTTGGGGCTAGCCGTTTTTATCGAGAAGGACGAGACGAATTATTCGATTTTTAACTGTATTGGGGAGGTTAAAGAGCAGGGGACAAAGCCAAGCGTATTGCTACAAGATGCCGAGCTGCTGGCGGACCTGACCGAAACGCTGATTGAGAAATATCCAAGGCTTCGTTCAGTCGCGATCGGAGTGCCCGGCGCGGTTAACAATGGGAAAATCATCTTTATCCCGCCATATGAGAAATTCCAAGACTTTGATTTGAAAGGGGAATTTGAGTCCCGATTTCAAATGCCGGTCGCGGTCGAAAACGATATGAATGCATCGGTGCTTGGCTATGCGTCGAACTTCCAGCTTGAGAACGAATCGCTGGTTTATCTGTACTTCGGTCAAAACGGGCCGGGTTCCGGAATTATGATTAACGGCGATGTCGTGCGGGGCAGCACGTTTTTCTCGGGCGAGATTTCTTTCGTGCCTCAGTACGATAATCGATCTTTCCTGCAAGCGCTGCAGCTGGAAGAGGGCAATCGCCGGATTGTATTGGCGGGAGACAACCGGATTGATGCCGTCGCCCGCTTAATCGCCACCTTGGCCGCCATCCTTAACCCTCGGGCAGTCGTGTTTTGCGACGATGAGGTAGACGAAGCGCTTTTGGCCAGATTCGCGGATCGAAGCTCGGCCTATATTCCGAAAGAGCATTTGCCTACGCTTACGATGAGCAATTGGAGACAGGACTACTTGACCGGCTTGCAGCAATTAGCGCTTAATCTGATGATTACGGAATGCTGCTAGAAATTAAGCTTATGGAGATATAAACAATCTTCTCCAGAAGGAGTTGCACGATGGCTACCATATTTTTAGTTGTTATCTATCTGGCATTTATCAGCCTCGGAATTCCCGATTCTCTGCTTGGATCGGCATGGCCTGCGATGCGGCCCGAGCTGGGCGCTTCATTTGGCTACGCGGGGATTTTGTCCATGATTGTAGCCGGAGGAACCATCGTATCCAGCCTGGCAAGCGGGACTATGGTTCGGCTAGTGGGGACGGGCAAAATTACTTTGATCAGCTGCTGTCTTACTGCAGGAGCGCTGCTTGGATTCTCTACGGCACCCTCGCTGGTCTGGCTTATATTTTTGGCCGTTCCTCTCGGTCTGGGCGGAGGTGCCATCGATGCGGCGCTCAATCATTATGTAGCGGAAAACTATAAGGCCCATCACATGAACTGGCTGCACTGCTTCTGGGGTGTAGGGGCAACGATGGGACCCATGATCATGTCTTATTATATGGCGGAACATCACTCGTGGAGAGACGGCTATGCAGCGGTATCTATCATCCAGTTCGCACTCGCGGTCATATTGCTGGTTACGCTCCCCCTCTGGAAACGGATCGCTGCGACGAGGGAGGTTGAGCGTCTAAATTATAAGATCCCGCAAGGCCAAGCCGGATCCGAGCCGGTACGATCTGCAGGCGGATCCAACGCTAACGTGCTCCGGATCAAGGGCGTCAAACCTACGCTTGTCGCTTTTTTGTTCTACTGCGGGGTGGAATCCACGGTAGGATTATGGGGGGCGAGTTATATGGTAGGCGCAAGAAATATGACAGCCGAGACCGCTGCCGGATGGATATCTTTATACTACGGCGGGATAACTATTGGAAGGCTCATTACCGGCTTTATCGCTCTGAAAGTCCACAATCGGCTGTTAATCCGCTGCGGTCAGATGATCGCCATTGCGGGCGGGCTCATGCTGTTGTTTCCGCTGCCTCAACTTTTCCTGGCTGGGCTTATTCTTGTTGGACTTGGGCTTGCCCCCATCTACCCCGGTCTTCTTCATGAAACGCCAGCGCGCTTCGGTAAGGAAAATTCCGCCAAGCTTATGGGCTATCAGATGGCAGTCGCCTATACGGGAACCACATTTCTTCCTCCGTTATTCGGGGCAATCGCCACGCAAACGAGTATAGCTTTGTTCCCTTTTATTGTGCTTGCTTTCAATGTTTTGATGATGATGAGCGCGGAGAAAGTAAACTATATGTTGAACAATCGGCCGAATTCTAAAGGCATGCATTTATAAAAATCGGCCATGTGCTGCGAAAGGATGTCAGTATGCGATTAAAAACCGAAAAAGAAAAGATGATAAGCGGCGAACTATATCAGACGGGTGACGCGGAGTTAGTGCAGGACCGTTTGAACGCGCGCCGGCTCACACGGCAGTTCAATCAGTCGCTTGAGTCGGATGATGACAATGCGGTCGTAGGCGGCTGCCCGGCTAAAGTAATTAAGCAAATCGATAACGGATTTGGAAAGGAGGATTAACCGGTATGCTTTACGATTTGAAAGGCGAAGCCAACATGTCGCCTGTTGTGGGAATATTGTATTCAGCCGTAAAAGAGAATAACGAGCGACTCCGTGTCATTACGGAGGGCATGTCGCAGGAAGAAGTCGATTACAAGGGGCCTAATGACAAGTTTAATAGTACCGCCCAATTAATAAAACATCTCTTGTATGTCGATTTGAATTGGGTTTATCGAATAAAAGGACAACCGCTTCCTCAGGCTTTAATGGAACAATACGGTCCGATGATCGATGAAAATAATAAGCTTCCGATGGTAAAAGGGATATCACTGAGTTCCCTTATGTCTAATTATGAAGGCGTCTTAACTATGTTGAGAGACTCGTGTACGCAACTAACGGATGCCGATCTGGACAAAGTGGTTACATTCGGGCATGCAAATGAAAAGCAAGCAACTTTGCGTTGGGGCATATGGCATATGGCCGACCATAGCCGCTATCATCAAGCTCATATTAATCAGCTTAGAAAGTGGTACCGTGAAAATTCCATGTCTCAATAATATGCGCTTGCGCCGCAATCGTTTGCTTCACTCCTCTTTATAGCGCCGGACCGTACTTTTTCCTATATTCCGAAGGAGATAAGCCCGTTGTCAGGCGGAAGGCCTTGGAGAAATAATGAATCGAGGAGAAGCCGTGCTTGGACGCAATGTCCGTAATGGAAAGGTTCGAGCCCGCTAAGTCCTCCGCGATCCGGCGGTATTTGAGCCTTTTTACATAATCGTTTGGCGTGTAGCCGGTGTCCGCTTTAAATAAAGCATGGAACCGGCTTTTTTTGAGTCCCAGTTCCTCAGCCCATCGATACAGATTTCGTTCGCATTGTTCCGGCGTCTCCTTCTCCATAAGCGATAGAATTCGGGAAATTCTAGGGTCGCGGGCCCCCTTCTTCATCGCTAACGCCATATAATGATGCAAGAACGTCTGGAAGGCGCCGTTGTATTGCAGCTTGTACCACGGATTCCGTTGTCCGAGAATTTCCGGCGGTGGAGTCAGCGTGTTGAAGTAAGAGACCCAGAGCTGAATATTGCCGCTGCGGATCACTTCTTGCAGCTCAAGCTCCGGGAGCGGGGATATCAGCTCTTTACGGTACGTCTGGATGCCGCAAAAATAGTCGCGCTGGTATTGAAAATCCGGCCGGCTCACATATTTCCAGTCGAAATAAACGCACCGCTGCACCATAGGCTCTTGCGAATCGGCCGTCCAACGATGCACGGAACCTGCGGAAATATATACCAGGGAACCCGGCTCAACATCGCAGCGTTTCCCATTAAGCTCAAGCCGGCCCTTGCCCGATTCGATCAAAATAATGGCGCTGGCGTAGCATCTGCGCAAAGGACATTGCTCGCCCGGTCCAAATACGTATTTTTGGGCGAACAATAGCAAAGGGTTAAATTCCGAATAGCACGTAACATAGTCCACACGAAAGCTATAAATCGGGATTCTCAAGAAGGTGCACCTCCGTAGTTGCCGGGATGGGCGTAAACGAATCACTCCTATTATATTGGAAAAAAGGACAAATGAAAACGTTTTAATCCAAAGACGCAAACCGTCCGCCGCTCCTATACTAGTCTTAACGGTCAACAGTAAAGCCGAATAGGAGATGATTGGAATGAACGCAACAGCCGGCGGCAGGAACAAGCTTGTTCTAAAATATCCGGCCTCGTGGTGGAAAAATATGTGGAGGGAAGGATTGCCGTCAGGCAACGGAACGATCGGCGCTTCGGTTTATGGTGCGGTCCAGGAGGAGACCGTTCTGATCACGCACGAGGATCTGTGGCATTGGGGCCATAAAGATGTCCTTCCCGACGTGAGCCACACGCTCCCGGAGACCCGCAAAATGATGGACGAGGAAAAATATGTGGAGGCAAGCTGGCATTTGACCAACGCCTTGAAGGAAAAGGGATATAACACCCGCTTGGCTGCAAGGTTTCCCGTAGCGGAGCTGAAGCTGGCCATGGCCTGCGAGCATGCGTTCAAGCAATACCGCAGAAGTCTGGACATGGAGACGGGGGAGATCGCGGTCAGCTGGAAAGACGGCGGGACGTCTTATGTGAGAAGGCTCTTTGTCTCAAGAGCCGACCAGGCGATCGTCTACGATATCCAGACAGATGGACAAGAGCTTCAGGGAGAGCTGCGCCTCGCGTTCCATCCGACCGACAATCCGAGGCTGATTGAGGCATGCAAGGAGATGGAAGCTACCGTTCAGGTAAAAGCGGAGAACGGTTATCTCTATTACGCTGTCCGCAATGACGACGGAACGGACTTTGGCGCCGTCATGCGCGTCATCCCGGAGAAGGGAGCACTGGAAACGGAGCAGAAGCAGGCGATTCAGTTCCGCGGAGCGTCCCGGGTATTGGCCGTCGTCAAAGTGTTCGTGAAAGGCGAGCGGGAGAAGGAATGGGGCAAGCTGAAGGGCGAGCTATCCGGCATTTCGGCCGGCTATGAGGAGCTTCTGGCGACTCACGCCGCCATCCATGGGCGGCTGTTCCATACCGCTAAGCTGGAGCTGGAAGGCGACGAGGGGGAACGGACGAACGAGGAGCTGCTGCTGGAAGCTTACGACGGGGAGGCCCCAACCGAACTGGTTCGGAAAATGTGGGCTTACGGCCGATATCTGTTCATCTCCGGAACTCGCGCCGAAGGTTATCCCTTCGGCTTGTACGGCCTGTGGGGCGGAGACTACCGGCTGATCTGGTGTCACAACATGGCGAACGAAAACGTGCAAATGATGTATTGGCATGTCCCTGCCGGCGGCTTGACCGAGCTGATGCCCGCTCTTTTCCGCTACTACGACAGCATGACGGACGACTTTAGAGATAATGCCAGAAAGCTGTATGGCTGCCGCGGTATCTATATTCCTGCCGGGTCGACGCCGGGAATCGGAGTACCGAACCAGATCGTGCCGGTCATTATGAACTGGACGGGTGCTGCCGCCTGGCTGGCGAGACATTATTACGAATATTATTTGTATACCGGCGACAGGAACCTTTTAGTGGAAAAGATTCTTCCGTTTATGAAGGAAGCGGCTCTATTTTACGAGGATTTCGTTGTGCAAGGCGATGACGGGTACTACAAGTTCTATCCTTCCGTTTCGCCGGAGAACACGCCGGAGAACTTCATGCCGACGGACGGCAAGCCTCTGGCCCACCCGATGCCGACGACAATCAATGCGACGATGGATTTTGCGCTTCTGAAAGAGCTGCTCTCGCATTTGGTCGAAGGAAGCCGCGAGGCGGGCGTTCATACCGAGGAGATCGCGAAATGGGAAGCGATGCTGAAGAGGATCCCCGAGTACCAAGTAAATTCGGACGGAGCGATTCGCGAATGGATGCATGAACGATTCGATGACCGGTATAACCATCGCCACTTGTCTCATATTTATCCGATCTTCCCCGGTCAGGAATTCACTAGGGAAGAACTGCCGGAACGGTTCGAAGCGTTCGAGACGGCGGTGAAGAAACGGCTGATCGGCGCACAAAGCGGCTGGTCGCTTGCCCATATGGCCGCCATCTACGCCCGGCTCGGCGACGGAAATAAGGCCTTGGAATGCCTCGATATTTTGTCCCGCTCCTGCTTGTTGAACAATTTCATGACGCTGCACAATGATTGGCGGAACATGGGAATTTGCATGAATATGGCGGAAGCCCCCATCCAGCTTGATGCCAACATGGGCTGGGTGAATGCCGTTCAAGAGATGCTGCTCTACGTCTCGCCGAAAATGGTGAAACTGCTGCCGGCTCTGCCGGACAGATGGACGAGCGGCAAAGTGTCGGATCTTCGGTTTTGCGCCGGGAAAGCGGCGATCTCATGGAACAAGGCGACCGGGAAGTTTGAGGCGGAGCTTGCCGCGGATCGGGATGCGTCGTTTGTGCTGAAGCTTCCGGCCGATTTGAAGCATTATAGATTGTCGGGTCAAGAGGCATCGTTCAAGCCATCCACTCTGGGAAGCGGCTGTTACGAGGTAGTTATGAACAAAAAGGGCAGGCTTTTTGTATCAACCTAAAATAAAGTTTTAGCAACTTTTTATGAGAGTTTTCGTTTAGTAGATACAATTATCTACAGAGGTGACACTAGGATCGATGAACCCAACCATTACAATGGCCGAAGCGCTCGCCGTACGTGCGGCGATCAAGCGGCTGATTCATCAACTGGAGCAGGAGCGTATAACGAACAGCGTAGCCGTCATCGACAAGGGCGAAACCGCCGAGTACCCGGCGCGGACGGTCGACATCATTACGGCGGAGCTTGAGCGGGCAATGCGCGATTACCGGCAGTTGGATCTCCGGATGGCGACCGCGAATACGGTTAACGTAATTCAGTGGGACGGCGGAACGATTACGGTCATGGAAGCCATCGAGCTTGCCAAGCAGATGAGGTCCGAAATCGAGCAGCTTCGCGTACTGGGCGGCCGCAAAAAAATGGAGCGCCAGTATGCCGGAGGTTACGGCGAACGGTCAAATCATCTGTTCAGCGTGACGCTTTACGACCCCGATGCTTATCTGACGTTAGCCCGGAAAAAAGAACGCGAAGCGACGAAGCTGTCCTCGCTGATCGAGCATTCCAACCATATGTGCGTGATCGAGTTTGATTCTTCCCCTTATATGGATTAATGAAGGCTGCCGCCGGCCCCAAGCCTGCGAATGATGATTCGCGCGCTCGGAGCCGGCGGCAGCCGGCGGCGGGAAAGTGCGGGCAACCGTTTGTTGTTTGTCGGATACAAACAAACCACCGATTATTTAATAAACCTTGGCTTAAACGGATCACCGCTGACGGTTTACGGTTCACAACAGTGACGTTTTACGGAAAACTCTCGAAGATTCGCCCCGTTTCCCGCTTTCATGACCTCCATTTCCAAGAGGAACGATAAATGTTGCGCGACAAGAACAGAAACGCTTTAAAGCCGCATAAATGCGGCTCTTTTTATAGTAATTTGCCGATAGCGGACTGGTGAATTTGAGGCGAGGGCGGATTTGAATCAAAGCCGGTGAGCCATTTAGATCGTTCGCGTTGGAATTTTGAAAACGATCAACCATTTGAACGTATTATAGAAATTGGCGAAAGAGGTTTGGAGCTTGGCTGCGGCTCCGGGTCGCTATCGTTGATTAAATCGCAGAGCGTATGGTTGACTTTCCCGAAGAAGCTTTGCATTGGGGGAAAGGGGGAGAGCTAACGACAGAACTTTAGTTTACAAAAACGGGATCGGTCTAGCAGATCCTCAGCTAACGTATATGGATTATACCTCTATGGGCATAATAGAAGATTAGGAATAGTGGCTTGGCCAATCTATGTCTTATATGTGAAAGGGTTAGAGACGATGTCGCATGCCAATGAATGGATAGAGAAAAAATGGAAGAGGGACATCATCCTTTTTTTAAGCAGCCAGACGCTCTCTTTGTTCGGTTCCGCTTTGGTACAATATGCCATCATGTGGTATATTACACTGAATACGCAGTCCGGCATTATGATGACGCTTTATATTATATGCGGCTTTATTCCGACGTTTTTCTTATCGCCGTTCGCGGGCGTTTGGGCGGACCGCTACAATCGTAAAAAGCTCATTATGTTAGCCGACGCTATGATTGCGGTCGTTACGCTGATTTTGGCCATTACATTTTTGGCCGGGTACGAAGCGATTTGGCTGCTATTCCTGATCGCCGCCGTTCGCGCGCTGGGAGCGGGCATTCAAACGCCTGCAGTCGGGGCGATTTTGCCGCAGATCGTACCGCAGGATAAGCTGACGAAAGTAAACGGCATCAACGGCAGCTTGCAAGCCATCACCATGTTCGTTGCGCCCATCGTCAGCGCGGCAATCCTGTCGATCGCATCGATTGAAATTATATTTTTCATCGATGTCGTTACAGCGGCCATTGCGATTTTTACATTGTTAATCTTTCTCAAAATCCCGCTGCACGAAAAGGCGGCCGATGCGCAAACGACGGGCTACTTGGACGATTTCAAACAAGGATTGGCTTATATCGGCCGGCACGCCTTTTTGAAAACCTTTTTTATTTTCTTCGCCTTTTTCTTCGTCCTTATGGCTCCGGCCGCCTTTTTGACCCCCTTGCAAGTGACGCGAACCTTCGGCGACGATGTTTGGCAATTGACCGCCATCGAAATTGCGTTTTCCATCGGCATGATGGCAGGAGGGGGCATCATCGCAGCATGGGGCGGCTTTAAAAATAAAGTGCACACCATGACCTTCGCCAGCCTGATCATGGGCGTATGCACGTTCGCGCTCGGCATTGTGCCTGTTTTTTGGATTTACTTGGCGGTAATGGCCGTGTTCGGAGTCGCGATGCCTATTTTCAATACGCCGACGACCGTCATGCTGCAGGAGAAGGTGGACGGCAATTATATGGGGCGGATCTTCGGCGTTTTTGGGATGATTTCGACTTCGATGATGCCGCTCGGGATGCTGATATTCGGGCCGCTTGCCGATGCGGTCGATATCGAATGGCTGCTAATCGGAACCGGACTGTTGTTGATTGTGCTGTCCGTTTTCTTCATTTCCAACAAGCGATTGGTTGAAGCCGGCAAGCCGCTTCCGAAGGAAGCTGCACAGGATTGAATGGAGTCTAATAAAGATGAGAATCTAATTAGCTTGAATAGCTTCGAGACCTTGACAAGTCGATGTCAGGGTCTCTTTTCGTATTATGAGGTCAACCAGTTTTTCTGGTTGGCCTTTTTTTGTTGCAACGCGGCGGTTCGGATGCGGGACGGCGTTAACCCATGAATATAAATCTTATATGTCCGTATCGATCTTTTCTATTATACGGCGCCGTTCGTATACCCTATAGTAATAATAGCAACTTTTATCATTGGAATAATCGACTATATTGGAAAGGAGCGATTATCGCGCATGTCGACGTTAAACGAATATTTGCGGCACAAAAGAGAGGCGTTGCTAGCCCGCAAAGCTCAAGCCGAAAAGCAGCCGGTTCAAGCCGGCAATAAATTCAGCGCCAAGGTAAAAGCGTTGGGGCGCAGCGGCGTCCGGGAAATCCGAATCCGCGATTTTCAGGTAATAAGCGACAGTCCGCCGGATTTCGCGGGTTACAATCTGGGTCCGTCATCGCCTGAGCTCCAGCTCGGGGTTCTTGACAGCTGCCTGACGCATATCGCGTTAATCCAAGCCGCCGAAAGACAAGTGTCCCTTCGCTCGCTTGAAGTCGAGGTCGAGGGAGAGATGCACCCGTTAGCCGGCCGTCCCGGCTACGAGGATGTGCCGATCTATCCCCATAACATTCGTTACAAGTTGATCGTGGAATCCGACGAATCCGAGGAAACGCTGCAGGCGCTGCACGAAGCGATCGAAAAGGTGTGCCCGATTCTCAATCTGCTGAGCAACCCCCAACGGATCGAAGGACAGCTGATCGCTGGCCGGCCCGAGGCCGAAACCGTGTAGAATGCATTGGAAGCGGAATTTATATATTCTATGGCTCGGATTGTTTTTCAATCATATGGCTTATACGCTTTCGGTTCCGTTTTTCCCTTTGTTCCTGCAGGACAATCTCGGAATCCAATGCGGACTGGAAGCATGGTCCGGCCTTTCCGTTTCCATCAGCTTTCTGATCAGCGGCCTTTGCGCTCCATTCTGGGGTTCGCTCGCCGACAAATGGGGATGTTTCATTGCGTCGGGGATCATTACGTTGTTCTCCGCCGTCATCGTCCTGGGCGTCAAAGAAGTTCATGCGCGTAATGCGGCAAATCGATCGAACATTCTGCAAGACTTGAAAAAAAGCGGCGGCTAACCCCCGGTTAGTCCAACTTTACGGGCTGATCTTGCTGGTATCGACTTCCGTGCTCATTCTCGAGCCGTTAATAACGATCTATGTCGTGCAGCTGGGCGGCCCCGTCCGGAACGCAACGCTTAGCTCAGGCATCGTATTTTCGGCGGTTGGCGCGGCAACGGTCATCATGGGATCGCGCTGGGGGAAAATCGGAGGTCGGATCGGGTACGAGAAAACGCTGCTTATCGGATTGGCCGGCGGCGGCATCGGGAATCTTCTGCAGCTTGTTACTCCCAATCTCGTCTCTTTCGGCCTGTTGCGATTTGGCTACGGCCTGTTTTTTGCGGCGGTGTATCCGGCGCTGAACGCTCTCATTATCAAATATGCGGAGCCGGATTTTCGCGGGAGAGCCGTCAGTCTAAGCCAATCCGCCAATCAATTCGGAATTGTGGCCGGTCCTCTGCTCGGCGGTTTCATTGGCGGACGGACCGGCATCCCGTTCGTTTTTCTTCTTACGGGTCTCGCGCTGCTCGGCGCTGCCCGGTGGGTCAAAGCTTTTATGGCCGAGAAACCCCGCGTACCGGAATTGGACAATAAGCCGGGAGTTTAATAAAAAGCGGTAAAAAGGGACGACTCTCGCTGCGGCGCAACCGTTATGCGGTTGAAGCCGTGAAATAACCGGTCTTAGAAGCGAAAGAAACGGAGACTACTGCTCATGCGATGCGATTAACAAGAAAGCAGGGAAGAGGAAGAAGACTATCGAATCTAAACAGGGAGAGGAGGAGAATGACAAACGAAAGGGGGAAGCGGCCGGTGATAACTGAAAAACCAAGCATCATTCTTATAACGGGCATCATGGCCAGCGGAAAATCGACCTTTGCGCAGCTCCTCGCCGAGCGCTTGGACAAGTCCGTCCATCTTCGCGGCGACGCGTTTCGAAAAATGATCGTCAATCATCGAAAGGAAATGAAGCCGAATCCTAGCGGAACGGAGGAATTAAACCAGCTTCTGCTTCGATACCGTCTTGCCGCGCAATCGGCGGACGCTTACGTGAAAGCCGGGTTTACGGTAGTCCTGCAAGACGTGGCGGTAGGTCCGGTGCTAACCGATATGATTTCGTATATCCAAACCCGTCCTCTTTATGTCGTTGTCCTGTGCCCGAATCCCCAAGCGGTTGCGGACAGGGAGGCAAGGCGAATGAAAAAAGGGTACGGCGCATGGACGGTCGAAGGATTGGACCGGGTATTGCGGCAAAACACGCCGCGAATCGGCTTGTGGCTCGATTCCTCCGAGATGACGCCGAACGAAACGGTCTTCGAAATTGCAAATCGGTTGCAAGAAGCTCTTTTCGCTCCATAAATCGGTATTCCAATTCAAGCTTAACCAGCGGAAGCTGGTTATTTTTTTCGATGGGCGGCTTCATACAACCCGATCCGAAAGCCTTTCACGAGCGTATCGCCGTTGTACAAATCCGTCTCATAGGCCCGCTCGAACCCAAGCCGCTCATACAGCCTGACGGCGGAGTCCATCATGTCGGAAGTATGAAGATTGAGCTGCTTCGCTCCAAGCGCGCGGGAGCGCCGGACGGCTTCCTTTATAAGCAGCGCCGCTATGCCTCTTCCTCGTGCTTCAGGAGATACGGCCAAGTACCGGATGATCGGATTATGAATGCCAAGCTCCGGCCTGCCGTATGCTTCTGCGGAGGAAGCGAACAGCTGGACGCTGCCGACTATGCGCCCTTCCAGCGTTGCGACGATTCTGCCGATCGGTTTCCCTTCATCGAAAGAGGCGCCAAGCGCTTCTTTGTATTGCTCCCACTGCGGGCCGGGCAGCTCATCCGCGTATTGCTTATAAGCGTCTAACAATACCTGTATAAAAGACTTGCGATCCTCCTCCGTTGCATCCCGAATAACGATATCGGCTGATCTCATGCTCCCACTCCTCTTCCTAAGTTATACAACTACTATAGTTTATAATTCCGACTATTCCTATATAGTAAAATAAATTTCAATACATGCATAGAAAAGGTCTATCGATCGGTCGTAAACGGGTCAAAGTTAAAAATTGACAGATTCATTTCCTCTGATTTAAACTATCCATACCTTATCGAGCCAGTAGTTCTCTATTGATTTAATTCCTTGTTTTTCGATAAGGAATTACGTATTTATACGAGCAGTTAACGGAGGGAAGCGACGATGAACATCGAGAACATCGAAGCGTTCGTGTATGTGAACCATTACGGCAGCTTTAATAAAGCCGCAGAGGTGCTTTTCCTATCCCAGCCGTCCGTAACCGCACGGATTCAGACGCTGGAGCGGGAGCTGGACTGCAGGCTGTTCGACCGGCTCGGAAAGCAAATTCTGCTTACCGAGAAAGGCAAACAATTTCTTCCTTATGCGCAGCAGATCCTTCAAACGATGCAAAAAGGGAAGCTTCACCTTCAGAACCGGGGGACCCGACGAAACGAGCTTCGGATCGGCAGCACGGTATCGGTGTCGAATTATTTGATCCCGGATTTATTGCCCAGATTGAGACAACGATTCCCGGAGTTGACGTTCAAGCTGACAACAGCTCCCTCGGACGATCTGGTGCACAAGCTTCTGGAACGGGAAATCGACATTGCCTTCGTAAGGAAGCTGGCGCATCCTTCGCTGCAATCCTATTCGTTCTGCGAGGACCCGATTCGGCTGTACGTTTACGAAGGACACCCGTTTGCCGCGGCGGGGCGCGTCTCTATACACGATATTCGCCACCAGACGCTGGTCTTCTTTGAATGCGGCTCGTTGGACTGGCTGCGGCTGCATCGCGTATTCGAAAATTTGGAGCATCCGCCGAATATCGTGTTTCATGCGGATAACTCCGAGACGGCCAAGAAGCTGGTTCTTCAAAAAGCGGGAATCTGCTTCCTTCCCGGCTTATGCGTGAAAGAGGAAACGAGCAGAGGCGCCTTAATCCCGATTGAGATCGAAGAAACGAAAGGAATCTCGCTTCAAACGAATCTTATCGCCTTAACCGGAGAGAACGAGGAGTTTATCGAAGCGCTTCTCACCAAGGAGAGCGTATACAGCATCTAGTCCCCTTGCCGTTCATTAGTTTTTCAATCGACCGATAGAGAAAGTCTATTAGCGCAAAAAGACGGGCGGTGTTACATTAATAGCATATTAATCCTCACTAAGTTTATAGGAACTATGTTTATTTAGAAAAGGGGTGGAGTCATGAGCGAAATTTTTCGTCAAGCCGGCTTGGAAGACGCGGAGAGACTGCGGGAAGTAATCCATGAAGCTTACGCGCTTATCCGGGAGCTGAAGCTTCATTGGCCGGCCGCAAACGCCGGCCTGGCACAGATCCGGGATAACATCGCACAGAACGAGTGTTATGTATTGGAGGTCAACGGCACGATCGTAGCCACGATTACGCTCTCGAAAACCGACCAGATTACGAAAGAAACGGGGCTGCCGTTTGTCAAATGGTTTGCCGTACATCCCAGCGAGCAAGGAAAAGGCTACGGCGACAAGCTGCTGACATGGATGGAGCAAAGCGTTATACGCGACAAGCTTGGAGCTCCTGCAGTGACGCTGGGAACCGCAGAGAAGCACCCTTGGCTGCTTCCGATGTATAAGCGGAGAGGCTACGAGAGCATCCGTACCGTCGATCCGGGCAACGGCGACGGCATCATGCATTTGCTGCGCAAAGTGGTCAATCCCGCTTTGTTTGCGCACAGCCGGCAATCATAACGAACCAAACAAATAGAAACAACGGAGGGTCATTTCGATGAAGAAAACATTTCTGCTGTCCGCAGCCTTAATCTTTACGCTGGCGGCTGCCGGGTGCGGTACAAACTCCGCCGATAAAGCAAGCGGACAAGACAGTTCCGCAAGCCCTGCATCCGCAGGAGAACCGACAAAAATTATCGTCGGAACGGGGACCGGCTTTCCGAAGGTGTGCTTCATCGACGAGAACGGAAAGCTGACCGGCTTTGACGTGGAGCTCGTGAGAGAAATCGACAAGCGTCTCTCCGATTATGAATTTGAGTTCCAAACGATGGAATTTTCGAACCTGCTGCTCAGCCTGGAAACGAAGAAAATCGATTTCGTGGCGCACCAGATCGAGAAAAATCCGGAGCGGGAACAGAAATATTTGTTTAACAAAGAGCCTTACGCGTACTGGCGGAATAAAATTATTGTCGCCAAGGACAACGAATCGATCAAGTCTCTCGACGACTTGGCCGGCCAAAAAGTATTGACCAGTTCAACAAGCGCGCAAGCGCAAATTCTTGAAAATTATAACAAGGACCATGAGAAGAAAATCGATATCGTATATCAAAACGGCGCGGCCAACGATACCGTCAGCCAAATAACGACCGGACGCGTCGCCGCCACGATCGGGGCCGACTTTACGCTTTCCTTGGTTGATCCGCAGTCCAAGCTGAAGACGGTCGGCGAAGATTTGAGCGAAGCCGATATTTTGTTCGCCTTCCGCAAGGACGAGGCCGATTCGCAGAAGCTGGCCGATGCGATTGACGCGGCCCTGAAAGAGCTGAAATCCGACGGAACGCTCGGCAAGCTGAGCACGGAGTGGCTTGGCGCGGATTACACGGCGGAAGCCTCCAAATAGCGCATCGGTCGATTTTAAGAAAAAGGGTGAGAACGCAAGATGGAATACGGCTTCGATATCGCCTATGTATTCGAATTTATCCCCAAGCTTCTGAGCACTTTGAGTACGACGCTGCAGATCGTGGCGGGAGCGGTTGCGGTAGGGCTGATTGCCGGTTTGCTGGCGGCGCTGCCGCGTCTGTACCAAGTGCCGGTCCTTCGGAACCTGTCTATGGTTTACGTCTCTTTTTTCCGGGGAACGCCGATTCTTATCCAGCTGTTCTTGCTCTATTACGGCCTTCCGGAAATATTGAAGCTAATCCGAATCGACGCTTCGAAAGTGCCCGTTCTTTTCTTTGTCATTTTGACTTTCGGTCTTCACGCAGGCGCTTATATTTCGGAAAATATCCGGGCTGCGGTGTCGGCCGTCGACCGCGGACAGGTGGAAGCGGCATATGCGGTCGGAATGACGGGATATCAGGCTTTTACCCGGATCGTGCTGCCGCAGGCGATCGCCATAGCGATACCGGTGTTCGGCAATGCGGTTATCGCCATGCTGAAGGATACCTCTCTCGCTTTTACGCTCGGAGTTATGGAAATGACGGGAAAAGCGCAAACGCTCGGAACGTTGACGCAGCATTTTATGGAAACGTACGTTTCGCTTGCTCTCATCTATTTCGTTATCTGCTTTACGCTCGAGCGTGTCATATTTGCTCTGGAACGAAGGCTTCAGCGCCATATGCGCAAGGATACCGGGAACGGAGGCCGGTTCGCCTTCCGACGGCGCCAGACGCTTAGCCGCTTGACCCGTGAACTCATTCCGGACAACAAGGAGGTCCCGCGCTATGAAGCTTGATCCGGGCTTTATATGGACGGCTTTCATCCAGCTGCAATCCGCCATTCCGACTACGCTGGCCATCACGGTCGTTTCCGTCCTATGCGGTTTTATTATCGGCACGGCAACGGCGTTATCCCGCATTTACCGCGTTCCGGTGCTGTCTCAGCTATCGGCCGGTTATGTGACGTTTATTCGCGGCACGCCGATGCTGACGCATCTGCTGCTCATCTACTTCGGCGTACCGATGATCGTGGACGGGCTTGCCGCGCAGCTCGGGCTCGAATGGAATTCCGCCAAAATTCCGATGATCGCGTTTGCTTTCATCTCCTTTTCCATTACGGCCGGCGCTTACATGTCCGAGGTCGTCCGCTCCGGATTGCTCGCCGTGGACCGCGGGCAGATCGAAGCCGCATGGTCGGTCGGCATGACGACGCCGCAAGCGCTTCGCCGTATCGTGTTTCCCCAGGCGCTGGCGGCAAGCCTGCCGAACTTGTCCAACTCCGTCATCGGCATGCTGCACGGGTCTACGCTTGCCTTTACGGTTTCGGTCGTAGACTTGAACGCGAAGGCTCAGATCGTCGCTTCGACCAACTGGAAGTTTTTTGAGGCATACTTGGCGGCGGCCTTGATCTTCTGGGGTTTGACGATCCTGATTGAACGCATTGCTGGCGTTATCGAGCGGAGAATCAACCTTTACAGCAGAGGAGGCGTAGCATGATCAAGCTAAGCGGCATCCGAAAATCATACGGCCGGAATGAAGTGCTGAAGGGCATCGATCTGACGGTAGAGAAAGGCGAGGTCGTAGCCATCCTGGGACCAAGCGGGTCGGGAAAAACGACGCTGCTCCGCTGCATCAACTATTTGGAGAAGCCTAGCGACGGGGAAATCCGCATCGGGGATTTTACGCTGGATTGCAGACGCGCGGGCAAGAAGGATATTCGCGCGCTGCGCCTTCGGTCGGCGATGGTATTCCAGCAGTACAACCTGTTCAGCCATAAAACGGCGCTCGAGAATGTGACCGAAGGGCTTATCGTCGTGAAAAAAATGAACAAGGAAGAAGCGCGAAAACGCGGCATCCGGCTTCTTGAGAAAGTAGGGCTTGGAGCGAAGCTGGACGCTTACCCGAGCCAGCTTTCCGGCGGCCAGCAGCAGCGCGTCGGCATTGCGCGGGCGCTTGCCCTTGAGCCTGAGGTGATCCTGTTCGACGAGCCTACTTCTGCGCTCGACCCGGAGCTTGTAGGCGAGGTGCTGGACGTCATCCGCCGGATTGCCAAGGAAGGCATAACGATGATAATCGTCACGCACGAGATGGGGTTCGCGCAGGATGTCGCGGGTCATGTCGTCTTCATGGACGGGGGTATGATCGTCGAGGAGGGCCGTCCTTCCGAGTTGTTCGGAAATCCGAAAGAAGAGCGGACGAAGCAGTTTCTAAAGCGCATCGCCCCGGAGCCGAGCTATTCGATATAGCGCTTGCCTTCGAGGCCGTGCTCAACTAAACGAAGCGTACGCTTTCAGTTAACGCCCGATAGGGCATTAGATTTTAGGAGGGGATGAAAATGTCCGTCGCGATCAGTATTTTGGACCAAAGTCCGATCAATCCGGGCGAAACGTCAACGGAAGCTTTCGCTCATACGCTTGTCTTGGCGCAAAGGGCGGAAGAGCTAGGATTTCGCCGGTTCTGGGTATCGGAGCATCATGACTCGGAGCATTTGGCGGGTTCGTCGCCGGAGGTGCTGATCTCCTATCTGCTTGCCAAAACGAATCGGATCCGCATCGGCTCGGGCGGCATTATGCTTCAGCACTACAGCCCGTATAAAGTGGCGGAAAACTTTCATGTGCTCGCGTCGCTTGCGCCGGGCCGCGTCGATCTTGGCGTCGGCCGAGCGCCGGGAGGTTTGCCGCGCAGCACGCAGGCGCTTCAGAGAGGAGTCGAAAACCCGCAATCGCTGACGGACAAAATTATCGAGCTGCGCCAGCATTTGGCGGGAAATCCGGACGAAGGCGGCCCTCTTGCGGGCTTGAAGGCAACGCCGCTTCCGGAAATTGAGCCGGAGCTTCATTTGCTCGGCGCTTCAAACAGCAGCGCGGAGCTGGCGGCGAGCCTCGGACTCCCTTATGTATTCTCCTTGTTTATCGGGGGCGATGAACAGGCGGCCGTTGAGGCCGTGCAGAAATACCGGGAACAGTTCAACTACGCGCACGGGTCTTCGCCGCAGGCGATTCTGGCCTTGTCCGCCATCGTTGCGGATACGGACGAGGAAGCGGAAAGCTTGATTGTGCCTCACAAGCTGGTGAAGGTCTATCTCGCCAGCGGACGCAAAGTGACGCTTGGAACGGTCGAGCAGGCGGAGGAGTACGGACGCCAAGCCGGCGAGCCGTATACCATCGAAGAGAAGGAGCCGTTAGTGACGGCAGGCTCCAAAGAGACCGTGCGCGGCAAGCTCCTTGCTTTGCAGGAAGCGGCCGGCGTCGATGAATTTATCGTCACGACGAATATCGCGCCTTTTGAGAAGCGGGTTCGTTCATATGAGCTGTTAAGCGAGGCGTTTGCAGAAGTGACGGCTTAAATAGCTTATGAAACTTGGAAGCCCAGCTTCACAAAACGAAGCGGATGCTTTCGAAGCAACGTTTTGTTGCGATGATATTCGAAGAAGCCCAGCTTCACAAAACGTCTGAGGAGGAGCGCTGATGAGCAAAGAAATCAAGTATCGCAGCGCGGCATCGCTTGCGGGACGGCTGACGGAGATCCGCAGGGAACTGCACCGTTATCCGGAGCTGTCGCACGAGGAATTCGAAACAACGGCTAGAATAAAGCGATGGCTTGAGGCGGAAGGCATCCGAATTGCGCGCTATCCGCTGAGGACGGGCGTCATCGCAGAGGTAGGAGGCCGGCATGGCGGGCCGATCGTCGCGCTGCGGGCGGATATCGATGCGCTGCCGATTCAGGAGCAGACAGGTCTCCCGTTTGCCTCGGCCGTTCCGGGCAAAATGCACGCCTGCGGCCACGATTTTCATACCGCCGCTTTGATCGGCGCCGCTTATTTGCTGAAGGAACGGGAGGATGAGCTCCAGGGGACGGTCAGACTTCTGTTCCAGCCTGCCGAAGAGAAGGCGTCCGGTGCGCGCAAAGTAGTGGAAAGCGGCGCGCTTGAAGGGGTCCGAGCCGTATTCGGTTTGCATAATAAACCGGATCTTCCCGTAGGCACGATCGGCATTAAAGGCGGTCCGCTTATGGCTGCCGCAGACGGTTTTGTCGTGGAGGTGGCCGGCCAAGGCTCGCATGCCGCCGTACCCGAGGCGGGCATCGATCCGATCGTCACCGCTTCGCATATCGTGGCGGCGCTGCAGTCGATCGTCAGCCGCAGCGTAAGCGCGCTCGATAGCGCCGTCATCAGCGTGACGAAGCTGCATAGCGGCACCGTCTGGAACGTTATTCCCGAGAAGGCGGTGCTTGAAGGAACGATACGTACGTTTGATGCGGGCGTCCGCAGCCGCGTGCTCGACCGGTTTGCCCAAGTCGTCGAAGGAGTGGCGTCCGCTTATGGAACAAGCGCATCCATACGCTGGGTCGAAGGACCGCCGCCGGTCCGCAACGACGAAGCTCTGGCCGGGCTGGGCTGGAAGGAGGCGGAGCAATTAGGGCTTCTGCCCGTCGTTCCGACGCCTTCGCCCGCCGGAGAAGACTTCTCCGTCTACCAGCAGCATGTGCCGGGCTTGTTCGTATTTCTCGGAACGGCGGGGCCTCACGAATGGCATCATCCGGCTTTCGATCTGGATGAACGCGCCCTGCCGATCGCGGCCGATTTTTTGGCCGGACTCGCAGAACGCGCGATTGCGAACTTCACGGTCGGAGCACAAAGCCGGCCATCCTATTAAAATCGGAGGGAATCGACATGAGCGAAGCGGATATTCAGTCGTATTTGGATACGCATCTGCAGCTGACCCGGGCCGTCGCCGGACTGGATGAGGAGCAGCTGAAATGGAAAGAAAGCGAAGCCAAATGGAGCGTAACCGAGGTTCTCGCTCATCTGGCCGATCACAATATCGTCGTGTCGTTCCGGATTCGCGATCTTTTGGCCGACACGAAAGCGCAGCTGCCGGCGTTCGATCAGGATAGATGGGTATCGGGGCAGCGGTCCAACGACGGAAACGCGGCGGACATCTTGAATGCGTTCTGGTCGCTGCTTCAATACAACGGCTTGCTGTTCGGCCGGCTGAGCGAGCGGGATTTCGACAAGAGCGGCATCAACTTTAAAGGGGAAACGGTTCGCGTCCGGGATATTATCGCCGGATTTACGAGGCATGTACACAACCATATCGGCCAGATCGAACGGATCAAAAAAGCTTACCGCGATCATGTTTCCGGAGCATCGGCCGCACAGGCCGCATCGCAAGGAGGGGAAGCATCATGACGCGCCGCAAACAATTAAAGCTGGGCGCTATGCTTCACGGCGTCGGCAGCAGTACATCGTTATGGCGGCACCCGGATATCCAGCCGGATGCAAGCGTCAATTTCGAGCTGTACAAAAGATGGGTCGAGAAGGCGGAGGCAGGCAAGTTCGATCTGGTCTTTATTGCGGACGGTCTCTATATTAACGAAAAGTCGATCCCCCATTTTTTGAACCGGTTCGAGCCTCTTACGATTCTGAGCGCACTTGCTGCGGTGAGCAAGCGGATTGGTCTTGTCGGGACTTTATCGACTTCCTACAGCGAACCGTTTACCGTCGCGCGCCAGTTCGGTTCGCTTGATATGATCAGCGGCGGGCGTGCCGGCTGGAACGTGGTCACTTCGCCGCTTGAAGGATCTGCGCTTAATTACGGCAAGAAAGAGCATCCCGACCACGACAAGCGCTACCGGATCGCGACGGAATTTTTGGAGGTGACGCGCGGCTTGTGGGACTCCTGGGAGGACGACGCTTTCGTCCGCGACAAAGCTTCCGGCGTTTTCTTCGATCCCGCCAAGATGCATGCGCTGAATCACGAAGGCGAATTTTTTTCCGTCAAAGGGCCGCTTAATATTGCGCGCTCCAAACAAGGGCAGCCGGTCATTTTCCAAGCGGGCGCTTCGGAAGTCGGCAAAGATTATGCGGCGAAGCATGCGGACGCGATTTTTACCGGCCACGAAACGATCGAGGACGCGGCCCTGTTCTATCAAGATGTGAAGCGCCGCGCAGCGTCGTTCGGAAGGAATCCGGATCATGTGCTGGTCTTCCCCGGTATCGGGCCGGTCATCGGGAGCACGGAAGAAGAGGCGGAAAGCAAATATCAAGAGGTCGTCCGGCTTGTCTCGCCGGAGAATGCGCTTATTTATCTCGGACGCTTCTTTGAGCATCACGACTTCTCTCAATACGATCTCGATGCTCCGTTCCCGGAATTGGGCGATCTGGGGCGCAACAGCTTCCAGAGCGGCACGGACAAAATCAAGGCGCAAGCGAAAGAGAAAGGATTGACCCTCCGCCAGGTCGCTTTGTCGGCAGCAACGCCGCGACCGACCTTCATTGGCACGCCGGAGCAGGTTGCGGACCGGGTGCAGCGATGGTTCGAGGCGGGAGCCGCAGACGGCTTTATGATTCAATCCTCCGTTCCGCATGGTCTGGAAGATTTCATCGAACATGTCGTGCCGATTCTGCAGGAGCGCGGCTTGTTCCGTACCGAATACGAAAGCGATACGCTGCGCGGCAATCTGGGCGTGCCAATTCCGGCCAATCGCTATTCCGAAGCGGCTAAGGCGTCGGAACCCGTCATTCCATAGATCATTGTAGACCGTCGATAGAATAGATCTATACATTATTGTAGGGCCGGATTCCGGGTGATACATTATGGTCGAGTTTAATTCCGATTAAACAAATAGGGAAATTCATATTAGATCGAATCGGGATTTATAAAAACGGGTCAAAGGTGGAGTGGTCATGGGAAAAAGGAGAACGTTGAAATTAGGAGCGGTGCTTCATGGCGTGGGCGGAAGCGCGTCGGGCTGGAGACACCCGGATATGCCTGCCGACGCAAGCGTCAATATCGGCTTTTACAAGCAGCAAGCATTGAAGGCGGAAGAAGGCAAATTTGATTTTATATTCATTGCGGACGGCCTATATATTACCGAGAAGTCCATCCCTCATTTTCTGAACCGTTTCGAACCGGTCACGATCCTTTCTGCGCTTGGAGCCGTCACATCGCATATCGGGCTTGTCGGCACATTGTCGACTTCTTACAGCGAGCCCTTTACGGTGGCCCGTCAATTCGCCTCGATCGATCATATTAGCGGGGGACGCGCCGGCTGGAACGTCGTCACTTCTCCGCTCGAGGGCAGCGCGCTCAATTTCGGCGGGAAGCCTCATCCTTCCCATCCGGAGCGATACCGGATCGCCGAGGAATATTTGGAGGTAACGAAAGGCTTGTGGGATTCTTGGGAGGACGACGCATTCGTCCGCGACAAGGAAACCGGCGTGTTCTTCGATCCGGCCAAAATGCACCGTTTGAATCATAAAGGCGAGTATTTCTCCGTTCAGGGACCTCTTAACATTGCCCGCTCGAAGCAAGGACAGCCGGTTATTTTCCAGGCGGGATCGTCCGACAGCGGGCGCAATCTTGCCGCAAAAACGGCGGACGCCGTATTTACGGGGCCGGAGTCGATCGAGGAAGCGAAAGAGTTCTACCGCGATGTGAAGCAGCGGATTATCCGGAACGGCCGAAATCCGGAGCATACGCTTATTTTTCCCGGGATCGGTCCCATTATCGGCCGTACGGAGGCGGAAGCGGAGGAAAAGTATCGCCAAATCGCAAGTCTGGTGACGATCGAGCAGGCGCTGGATTACTTGGGACGGTTCTTCGAGCACCATGACTTCTCGCAATACGAGCTGGATGCGCCGTTCCCGGACTTGGGCGATTTCGGATCTAACAGCTTCCGCAGCACGACCGACCGGATCAAGCGGCGCGCCAAGGAACAGCAGCTGACGCTCCGCGAGGTAGCGCTGCAGGCGGCTACGCCGCGGACCGCTTTTATCGGAACGCCGGAGCGCGTTGCGGGTTTGGTCCAGCAGTGGTTCGAGGAAGAGGCGGCGGACGGTTTTATCGTAGGCGCAAGCGATCCGAACGGTTTGAACGATTTCGTTGACCTCGTCGTGCCGATCCTGCAAGAGCGCGGGCTGTTCCGTACCGAATACGAGGCGGACACGCTGCGCGGCAATCTCGGCATTCCGGTGCCCGAAAACCGCTATACAGCCGCCCGTAAAGCAGCCGACTCGATTGTGAATTCGTAACATGTGAATTCGTAATTGGGTGCGGCAAAGGGAATTCCTTTTCGGAGTGAAATGGCCTTAAGTTCTATTCTTTGGAGGGGCGAAAATGAAAATACGAAAAAGATACCGCCAAGCTGCCGCCGCTCTGCTGGCATTTACGCTGGTGCTTGCCGGATGCGGAGGAACACCCGGTACGGAGCATGCAGGCGGCGAATCGCAAGCGCCGGGCACGGCCAGCGCAGAAGGAACGGCAACGCAGGGGGGAGAACTAACCTACGCGCTGGCCACATCGCCGGATACACTCGATCCGCACCGCAGCGGGCTCGCCGTTGCAGTACGCGTTATTCGCACGATTTTCGACTCGCTGGTCGTTCAGCTTCCGGATAATTCGATCAAGCCGTGGCTCGCCACTTCATGGACGATCTCCGAGGACGGCAAAAGCTATACCTTCAAGCTGCGTCAGGACGTCAAGTTCCAGGACGGCACGCCGTTTAACGCCGAAGCGGTCAAATACAATTTCGACCGCATTCTGGACCCTGCGACGAAAGCCGGAAACGCGGCCGCGCTTCTTGCTCCTTATCAGTCGTCCGAAGTCATTGACGAGTATACGGTCAAGCTGAACCTGGCATCGCCGTCGCGCGCCTTTCTCGGCAATCTCAGTCAAGCGCTGCTAGGAATCGTCTCGCCGACGGCCGCGAAGAAATATGGGGACCGATTCGGGCAAAATCCGGTGGGCACCGGTCCGTTCAAATTTGTCGGTTGGGCTGAAAACTCGGAAATTAAAGTGGAGCGCAACCCGGACTACAAATGGGCGCCGGAGCTTGTAAAGAACGAAGGAGCGCCGTATCTGGACGGCATCGCCTTTAAGATCGTGCCGGAAGAGGCCACCCGCATCGGCAGCGTCCTGAGCGGACAAGTGCTTGCCGCGGAAACGGTACCGCCGCAAAATATCGTTTCCTTTAAAAACGATTCGAAATTTCAACTGCTGGAGGCCAATACGGTCGGTCTGCCGTATACGCTGTTTTTCAATCTGGAGAGGGAGCCCTGGAATGAGGAGAAAGCGAGACAAGCCGTTCAACTTGCGATCGACGTCGACAGCATCGTCAAAACGTTGTATTTGGGCACCTACGACCGCGCATGGTCTCCGCTTACGCCCGGCACCTTCGGTTATGACCCGTCCCTTGAGAACAGCGTGAAGCCCGATCTCGACAAGGCCAATGCGCTTCTCGACGAGCTGGGCTGGGCGAAAGGGGCGGACGGCATCCGGGCGAAGGACGGCAAGAAGCTCAGTCTGCATTATGTTGACGGTACGCCGAACCGGGAGAAGCGCAACGATATTGCCGTTATCGTTCAGCAGCAGCTGAAGGCTGTCGGCATTGCGGTCGACGTCGAGATTACGAAGGACGTACGGACTGTGGTTTACACGAACGGGGCCTATGATTTATACGGGAATAGCCAAGTGAATTCGGATCCGAACGCGCTGTATGCATTCTACCACTCCTACGATCCGAAGGGCCGTCCGACGCTTTCGCGGTTGTCGGATCCCGCTATCGACGAGCTGCTGGAGCAAGGACTGGTGGAACCGGACGATGCGAAACGCGCGGACATTTATAAGCAAATTCAGCGCTATATCATCGAACAGGCCGTCGTCATTCCGATCTACGTATTCCCCTATACGGTCGCGGCGGACAAATCGGTGAAAGGAATCGTATTCGATTCGCTCGGTTATCCGTTGTTCCATGACGCATCCATCGATTCCTGAAGAATGGGGGCAGGTTGGCATGGCCAGAGTCGTTGCCGGACGTTTTCTTTCATCTTTGCTGGTTATCATGGGCTCCCTGGTGCTGGTCTTTACGATTCTGTACGTGCTTCCGGGAGACCCGACGGATACGATTCTCGATCCTTCGGTCGCCACGCCGGAGATGGTCGCAAATTTACGGCATCAGCTGGGAGTGGATCAGCCGTTCCATATTCAGTTTTTCCGTTATTTCAGCCAGATGGTTCAGGGCGATTTCGGAACATCGCTTTTAAATTCCGAGCCGGTGCTGGATAAAATACTCGCGCATTTCCCGGCTACGCTGGCGTTGACGGCGGCGAGCTCGCTCGTCTCGGTCAGCGTCGGCCTTGTGCTCGGCGTTCTCTCGGCCGTTCATCGCAATCGTCTGATCGATATCGCAGCCCGAATCGTCGGACTGTTCGGCATCTCGATGCCGACCTTCTGGTCCGGCATTCTTCTTATCGTCATCTTCAGCTTAAATCTCGGCTGGTTTCCGGCTATGGGATCGGACGGCTGGCTTACGCTGGTGCTGCCTGCGGTAACCCTCGGCATCGTGGGAGCGGGATTTATCGTCCGAATGGTTCGGAGCAGCATGCTGGACATTATCGACGAGCACTTTATCGTAACGCTTCGCTCCAAAGGATTGACCGAGCGGGCCGTTATGTACCGGCATGCGCTGCGGAACGCATTGATCCCGGCCATCACCATGATCGGCATGCTTGTCGGCGAGATGCTGGCGGGTACGGTGGTGGTCGAGACGGTTTTCTCCCGTCAAGGAATCGGCCGAATTCTTTCGGACGCCCTTATGGCGAAGGATCTCCCCGTTGTACAAGGCGTTGTCTTTTTCTCGGCTCTTGTTTATGTGATCGCTAATTTGCTGGTCGACCTTTCTTATGCGGGCATAGATCCGAGGGTAAGGCGCTCCGCTTAAGTAATAGAAAGGAGTTGAACCCACATGCGGGAAGCCGTTTCCGCCAAAACCGTATGGCGCAAGCGGAGCAAACCGCTCGCATCCGTTCGTTCGTCGCGCATTACGGCTGCCGACCTGTTACTCTTGGGCGCAGGCGTTGTCATTTTGTTTATCGCGGCATGCGCGATCGTGCCGGGTTGGATTGCTCCTTATTCGCCTACGGAAATGTTGACCGGCAGCATTATGAAGCCCCCGAGCGCGGCTCATCTGTTCGGAACCGATTATTTCGGAAGAGACATTTTCAGCGTCGTCGTTCATGGAAGCCGCGATTCTCTTTTTATCGGATTCGCTTCCGTATTGGCCGGGGGGGTGGTCGGCGGCTCGATCGGCGCTTTGGCCGGATATGCCGGCGGCATGGTCGACACCGTATTGATGCGCTGCAACGATATTCTCATGACGATTCCCGGCATTTTGCTCGCGCTTGCGATTGCGGGAGCGCTTGGACCCGGCATGGTCAATATCGTGCTGGCCGTGGCGATCTCCTCCGTACCGGGTTATGCGCGCGTTATGCGTTCCCAAATTATAAGCATTAAAGGGCGAACCTTTATCGCCGCTTCCCAATCGGTCGGAGCGCCGCCCCTACACATTTTTTGGAAGCATGTGCTGCCCAACGCGCTGTCGCCGCTGCTCGTTATGGCGACAATCGGCATCGGAACGTCAATATTGACCGGATCGGGATTAAGCTTTCTTGGTCTTGGCGTTCTCCGGGAAGTGCCCGATTGGGGAACGCTGCTCTCCCAGGGACGCGGCTACTTGACGGTGGCTTGGTGGATTTGCACCTTCCCCGGCCTCGCCATTACGCTGTTCGTCCTCGCCGTCAATATTATCGGCGATCGGCTAAGAGATCATTTGGATCCGAAGAAAAATGCCTCGAGGTAAGCGCGGCTCAATAGGCCGCAAAACGTTGTAGGAGGGTGACAGATGGAAACGCTACTCGATATCCGGGAGCTGTCGGTCGATTTCCGAACGAAGCAGGGCCCGTTAAAGGCAATTGCCAACGTGACTTTCTCCATCAAACAAGGAGAAACCGTCTGTCTGGTAGGGGAGTCCGGCAGCGGCAAGACGGTTACATCGAAAGCGATCATGCGGCTCATCGACTATGAACACGGCTCGATTACCGGCGGAAGCATCGTCCTGGAGGGACGGGATGTGGCAGCGCTTCCGGAGGCGGAGCTTCGAAAAATTCGCGGCAAACGGGTAGCGATGGTATTTCAGGAACCGATGGCGGCGTTCGACCCCGTTTTTACGATCGGACAGCAGATCGTGGAGACCATCCTCCGTCATGAGCGCATCGGCCGTCGCGAGGCTTGGGAGAGAGGCGCCCGCTTGCTCGAGAGGGTTGGCATACCGGAACCCGCGATTCGGATGAAACAGTATCCCGGCGAGTTGTCCGGAGGGATGCTGCAGCGTGCAATGATCGCAATGGCGCTTTCCTGCGGCCCGGAGCTGCTTATCGCCGACGAGCCGACGACAGCGCTCGATGTCACGATTCAAGCTCAAATTCTCCAGCTGCTGCAGGAGATTAAACGGGAATTCGGCATGTCGATATTGCTCATTACCCATGATCTCGGAATCGCTGCCGAGATTGCGGACCGGATCGTCGTCATGTACGCGGGCCGGATTGTCGAACAGGGAACGACCGCCGAGTTGTTTGAAAACCCCCGGCATCCTTACACGAGAGGGTTGTTGAAATCGATCGCGCCGCTCGACAGCATTCGCGGGTCGAAGCTGTTCTCCATCAAAGGCGCCATTCCGTCCTTGGCTTCGCTGCCAAGCGGCTGCTTGTTCCATCCCCGCTGCGAGTATGCTTCGGACCGGTGCCGCACCGAGGCGCCGCCGCTAGTTGACCGCAGCGGAAGAGAGGTGGCCTGCTGGCATGCCGAACGAATCGCAGCCGAAGCGAACGGGCCGTGCGGAAACCTCTGGATGGAGGAGGCGGCCGGACTCGAAACCGAGCTGCCGGTCGCGCCCGATGCTCGCAAAACGAATGACCCCGCCTCCGATACGCTTTTTGTTGTGGAACATTTGCATAAATATTATCCGGTAAAACGAAAAGGGTTAACTGCCGCACGCACTTATATTCGAGCGGTGGACGATGTATCGTTTTCAATCCGGCGCAACGAAACGTTTGGTCTTGTCGGGGAGTCGGGAAGCGGCAAATCGACGCTTGGCCGAGTTCTGCTGCAGATGGAACGAGCCACTTCGGGACAGGTGCGTTTTCAAGGCGAGGAGCTGACCGGTCTTGGAAGCAAGGAGCTGCGTTCCTTGCGCCGCGAGATGCAGGTCATCTTTCAAGATCCTTACGGCTCGCTGAACCCAAGGTGGACCATCGGCGAAAGCATTGCGGAGCCGCTCCAGGTGCACGGCGTCTTGTCTGCAGCCGATAGGAAGCGGCGTACGGAAGAGCTGCTGCAATTGGTAGGGCTCGATCCTGCAAGCGGAGGCAAATACCCGCATGAGTTTTCGGGCGGACAGCGGCAGCGGATCGGCATAGCCCGGGCAATCGCGCTGAATCCGAGCTTCATTCTGGCCGATGAGGCCGTATCGGCGCTGGACGTCTCGGTTCAGGCGCAAATTATTAACCTTCTTCAACAGCTCCAGCGGCAGCTTGGCCTCACTTATTTGTTTATCGCGCACGGTTTGCAGATTGTGAGGCATATCTCGGATCGGATCGGCGTTATGTACCTGGGGAAGCTCGTTGAGATCGCTCCAAGCGGCGAGCTGTTTCGGCGTCCCGCCCATCCGTACACCAAGCTGCTCATCGATTCGATTCCGCAGCCTATCCCGGGCCAACCCCGGAGCGCTGCCGCCGTCAAAGGCGAGATCCCTTCGCCGGCCCATCCGCCTAGCGGCTGCCGCTTCCATACCCGCTGCCCGTTTGCGACGGCGAGATGCAGGGAGGAGGAGCCGGCGCTTCGCTCGTTGGACGAAGAGCGGTTCGCGGCTTGCCATTATCCGTTAACATGATCGCCCGTGCGCTGCTGCCCGAGAACGGATAACGGCGGCAGCGATCCGTATTCCGAAGGGAAGCGAAAGCTGATGAAATTTATATGGTTTAGCCTCGTGATGAATCTCACGAATCCCGTCACCGGAGAAAGCTTCACGACCGGCGAGAAGTTCGAGAACATTATCCGGCAAGCGTTGCTTGCCGAGAAGCTGGGATATGAAGGATATGGGGTAGGAGAGCGCCACGGCGCCCCGTTTCTGTCGTCTTCGCCGCCGCTGCTTCTGACCGCCATTGCCGCGAGGACTTCCCGCATACGGCTGTTTACCGCCGTCACGGTTCTAAGCGTGCTCGATCCGGTTCGGGTCGCCTTGGCCAATACGACGGAGGAGGCGATCCGCCGCTACCGCCCTTATTATGAGGCGTTTCAATCGACAGCGGCGGCGAAGCATAACCAATCCCCGTTCACCTCGCTGGAAGACCATATAGAGAACGGTCCGATCCTTGTCGGCAGTCCAGAGCAGGTCATCGAGAAAATATTGAACTACCAAGCTGCTTTCGGTCATCAGGTTCTGTCGCTTAGCGTAGACGGGCTCTCCGAAGCCGAGCAACGGGAGCAAATGGAACGGTTCGCGTCGGAAGTTGCACCGGTGTTGCGCAAAGAAGCGCCAAGCGAGTTGTGGCAAAAATCATGCTCCATTTCAAAAACGGTATAACAGCGCTGCAATGGCAGCGGTGAGAAATCGAAGCCATCCTTTAATGGGATGGCTTTTTGCATTATGGTGTCGCTATTCGGAGGTGCCTCCGGGTTAATGATATTTATCGATATCGTCGAGCGCGCTTCAGGCATGTAAATCGGGGATGTCGTCAAAGGGATGAGTGTAAAAAATGTAAAAAAAATGGGGACAAATCTTTAATTTGTTAGATGGTAATGAATGCGCTTTCCTCCTATAGTTTACTTTAGAGAGGGGGTGATATCTGAATATCATGGCATATAACACAGCTTAATGAAGTGTCCCTAAGAGAAACAACCAAGAAGTAGTATGCATGTAAGCAGAAAGAAACAAAAAAAGGTTAAGGAGGTAGTTTATGTTTAAGTTAAAGAAGAAAATTTTGCCGGTGTTTATTGCAGCTATAATGAGTGTGGGCATGTTCGCTGCAACCTCCAATGCAGCGACAGATTATTGGCAAAACTGGACCGACGGTGGCGGAACCGTAAATGCAACCAATGGATCTGGCGGAAATTATAGCGTCACCTGGACCAATAGCGGGAACTTTGTTGTCGGTAAAGGCTGGACTACCGGATCTCCGAACAGGACAGTTAACTACAATGCCGGCGTCTGGGCGCCATCCGGCAATGCGTATTTGACGCTTTACGGGTGGACGAGAAACTCGCTCATCGAATATTACGTCGTTGACAGCTGGGGTACTTATAGACCTACCGGTACGTATAAAGGCACCGTAACCAGCGATGGGGGCACATACGACGTATATACGTCCATGCGCTACAACGCTCCTTCCATCGACGGGACACAAACGTTCACCCAGTATTGGAGTGTCCGGCAGTCGAAGAGAGCGACCGGCAGCAACGTTGCGATCACGTTTAGCAACCATGTTAACGCATGGAGAAATTACGGAATGAATCTGGGAAGCAGCTGGTCTTACCAAGTGTTAGCGACAGAGGGATATCAAAGCAGCGGGCGCTCAAACGTAACGGTGTGGTAACGGGCCATTCTTGTCGTTGATAGGGCTAAAGGCTGCCGGTCTCACAGCCGGCGGCTTTCTATATTTCAGCCAGAGATCTTGGTGCTAGACTAGCCGTTCCCTCCAGTTCGACCCGCCATTCCGGATGCGTTGCGGACCGATTCCCGCAAAACGAACGGATTTCGCTGCCGGGGGAGATTCCAGTCGGCCGTCTCAGCCTGTATCTATTCCTATCGGTGTAAAGGAGACCTATCCATGAGAAAGCTATTAATTTTCCTCTTAATAGCAATATCGGTTGTTGTCAGCGCATGTTCGGAAGAAAAGCCGGATATGAATGAAAAGACTACGGAAATCGACAACGACAACCTTGTATTCGTCGAAGGAGGATCTTTCATCAACACGAAGTCCAATTACTATGGAAAAAGCGTAACCATATCGAGTTTTTATATCGGCAAATATGAGGTCACTCAAAAAGAGTGGATTGAGGTAATGGGAACGAATCCGTCGGCATTCAAAGGGGATAATCTGCCTGTCGAAACGGTAAGCTGGTATGACGTTGTGGAGTACTGTAATAAAAGAAGTGTGAAAGAGGGCTTAGAGCCGTATTACAATATAGACAAGAGTAAAAAGGACCCGAATAATAAGAGCGAATACGATAATCTTAAATGGACTGTAACGATCAATGAGGGGGCTAATGGCTACCGGCTGCCGACAGAAGCGGAATGGGAATATGCCGCCAGCGGAGGTCAGATGAGCAAAAGCTACACGTACAGCGGAAGCAATAATGCAAATGAAGTCGCATGGTATTGGAGGAACGCGGGAGTTCAATTTTTATCCGGGGAATGGAACTGGACAAGCATAGAAAACAACAAAAATAAAACAAAATCTATCGGTCTCAAGAACCCGAACGAATTAGGACTTTACGATATGTCGGGAAATGTAAGGGAATGGTGCTGGAACTGGTTCGGAGACTCGGATGCTAAAAGCGGTTCTTTGCGGGTTGTTAAAGGCGGCGGTTGGATCGGCGACGTCAGCAACAACGAGGTAGCTTTTCGGGGCAAGTTCGAAGCGAGCGGCATCGGCCCAGATCAAGGTTTTCGTGTCGTTCGCAGCGGGTAAACGGGGAAAGGGCCTGCCAGAATGAGCAACAAACAAAGAAGTTAAGAAGATTAGAGTCCGCGGAATCCGCGGATTTTTTTTGGATAACTGACTATACGGGGGCAATTCGGGACTACGTTAAGTCGGCCGGCAGATAAGTTAACATTTGTGATATACTCGAATTGGCTCGTAATTAGACCAAGAGAAACCATCCATTGGAGGAAGTTAAATGACTAAAGAGGAAATCCTTCATTATTGTCTGACCTATCCCGACGTATATGAAGACCATCCCTTTGACGAAAAGTGGACGGTCATACGCCATAAAGCCAATAAAAAAATATTTGCGCTGATCTACAACCATAATGGCCGCCTTTGCATCAACCTCAAATGTGAACCGAGCAGAGCCGATTTTCTGCGCAGTCTCTTTGAAGAGGTGAAGCCGGGATACCATATGAATAAGATGCATTGGAATACGGTTATTTTAGACGGGAACATGCAAGCTGACGATGTTTTCGAGATGGTGCACCATAGCTTCCAGCTTACGAAACCAAAGGCAAAAAAAGAACGTAAAACGTAAGACTAACGCTGAGTGTTAAGCATAGTGCGTTGCCGTTTATGGCAGCGTATTTTTATGTTGGGAGATGCACTAAAATGATTGGCAAGATTATTTTGTTTTATGTCTTATTGCAAATCTTAATGGGGGCAATTATGGCGGTTTTTCCGAGAGACGAAGGTATGAGAGTCAACATCGGGCTCGCTTCTTTCACCTCTAAGCCCAAATCTGCGGGAGACTACTTTTTTAACGGCCTCGTTATCCTCCTTGCAGGAGGAGCGCTTTATATGGAGCACATCAATGACCGAATTCAAAAAAAGCATTGGGCGGTTCGGATTGGCACGCGGCTTGCGGTTCTATCGATAGCACTGGTACTCGCTTTCATCCTCGCGATCGTTGTTTCCTTGATCAACGGGTAGTTCATTCCAAAAATAGCATGTCGCTATCATTCATTCCAAAATGAAATCGAAGGGAGCTCCCGTTCGAGAAAACGATATAACGTTTCGGCTGCTTTCATTAATGGCGAGGTTCGGCGAGCCAGTCCCGTAAGCATATGAACGGAATCGCCTTTCATCGCTCGAACCGTCGTGCCCGTTGGCTTCGCCTCGAGCTGAATTTGAGGTACTAAGGCTATTCCCAGCCCTGTTTCTACATAATGCTTCAAAGCCGTCATGCTCCCGATTTCCATCGTCTCGCCCGATACATTGCCCGATTGCCGAAGCATCACTTCAAGCTGTTTGCGGTAAGGACAAGTTGCCGACGTTATGAAAAGACGGTGCTCATGAAGATCGATGGGTTCAACGGTTTCTTTAACGGACAACGGATGGTTTTGAGGCATTAACAGAACGAACCTCTCTTGAAACAACGGTTCAAAATACAGATCGAAACCGGTATTGTCGGGCGTGGAGCAAAGCGCGAAATCAATGTTTCCGCGCATGAGAGCTTCCGCTAAAGCCGGCGTATTGGAAACTTCGATCGAAACCCGGATTTTCGGGTGTTCGGCCATAAACCGCTGCATTAAGCGCGGCAACCGATAACTTGCGTTTGGCTCCGTCACCCCAAGCCGTACGGTTCCGGCTTCGCCGGTTTGCACATCGGTTACTTGGGTCTGCAATTGCTCCAATTGCCGGACAATATCGAGACTTTTCTCGTAGAATAACCTTCCGGGTTCCGTTAAGCGGATCGTTTTTCCGCGTTCAAGCAGCTGTATTCCAAGCTCGGCTTCGAGCTTCTGGATTTGCATCGTCACCGTCGATTGCGCATAATTCAATTCTTCGGCGGCCCGAATGAAGCTTCCGTATTTTATAATGAGATGCAATGTTTTTAATGTTCTGAGATCCATAGTAGACTCCTCGCGTCGGATTCAATATTTTTGAATTTTATAATCATTAAATTCAATTATACAAAATCAGATATCCGTTTTACAATTTATGTATCGAGACGAGGAGGAGATTGTAATGGATTTGAACAATAAAGTAGCTTTGGTTACGGGCGGCGGCACGGGGATCGGCAAGGCGACCAGCTTCGCGCTAGCTGAACGCGGCGCGGTCGTTGTAGTCAATTATTCCCGTTCTCATGCCGAAGCGGAAGAAACGGTACAAGCCATTCTGGACGGAGGAGGACGGGCAATGGCCGTGCAAGCAAACGTTGCGAATGACGAAGAAGTCCGGCGCATGGTCGATGCAGCGGCTCAACGTTACGGCGCCGTCGATGTCCTTGTCAATAACGCCAGCATAACGAGGCATATTCCGCTTGACGATCTGGAATCGGCGAACGACGAAGCATGGGATGAGTTATTCCAAGTGAACGTGAAGGGCATGTTTTATTGCGCAAGAGCCGTTGCTGCCTGGATGAATAAAAACGGACAAGGGGCGATCGTTAATTTAGGCAGCATCGCCGGTTCGACGGGCTCCGGATCTTCGCTCCCGTATGCCGTGTCCAAATCTGCCGTCCACGGGCTTACGAAATCGTTAGCGCGCGCCTTGGCGCCGCATATCCAGGTCAATTGCGTTATACCGGGCGCAGTCGAGACCAGGTGGTGGGAAGGAAGGGAAGAACAAATGAGAAGATTGGCTCCCAATCTTCTGTTGCAGCGTCTTGCAGCGCCGGAGGATATTGCGGAGTGCATATGCGCGGTTCTTGCCCAAGAAGCGATGACGG
The DNA here is from genome assembly GCF_042685365.1 of Paenibacillus thailandensis. NCBI lineage: Bacteria > Bacillati > Bacillota > Bacilli > Caryophanales > Paenibacillaceae > Paenibacillus > Paenibacillus thailandensis. The sequence continues at coordinate 589,910 of NZ_JBHUMY010000006.1, forward strand.
GGCAAACGATTACGGTCGATAGCGGCCAAACGTTGTAATCCATTTAAAATATTGAGGAAGAAATTGTATCGTTTAAATTTAAACGATCTCTACCCTTTATCCATTGGGAATACACGATACAATTGACATAAAGATAAACGCGGAGAGGATTCCCGAACCTGTAAAGGAGGGTCATTCACATGGCTGACATGTTATTTGAAGAGCCGCGGCTTGCAGAAGTTTACGATCTCTTTGATTCGGCGGAACGTCCCGATCTCGACCCCTATATGGCAATGGCGGACGAATTCGATGCGAAATCCGTCATTGATCTTGGCTGCGGAACCGGCACTCTTGCTTGTCGATTAGCCGGAGTCGGCAAGGAAGTCATTGGGATCGACCCGGCGGCTGCCTCGCTCAAAGTTGCAAGCGGCAAGGCATACGCAGAGCGGGTCAGATGGATTCACGGGACGGCTGCAAAGCTCGCTGGACTACAAGCCGATCTAGTCACGATGACCGGGAACGTCGCACAAGTCTTTATAACTGACGAAGAGTGGATGTCAACGCTTCGTGTATGTCGCGATATTATTCGACCTGGCGGACGGCTTGTATTCGAGGTGCGGGACCCTTCCAAGGAAGCGTGGAAGAAGTGGACCCGCGAGCATACCTATCAGGTTATGGATGTGCCGGCAAAAGGAAAGATAGAGACTTGGATCGATCTGCTCGATGTACAATTGCCTTTCGTTACGTTCCGTCATACATTCGTGTTCCATAGGGACGGAGCGGTAATAACTTCGGACTCGACACTGAAGTTCCGGAGCAAGTCCGAAGTTATCGACTCCTTAAGCGGGGCGAATTTTCATGTCGAGGATATTCGGGACGCACCGGACCGCCCCGGGCTAGAATTCGTATTCGTCGCCCGTTGTCCGGGCCGATGATAAACATTCATATTGATTGAATACATAGGATTAGACTGTGAAACGATATTTTTTAGGCTTGTTTAAAGCTAAATAATGCGAATAGAAAAGGAGCATGAAACATGAGCGATACAATTAAGCCAAACGGTTCTCAACATGCCGCTCCCCCGTCGAACGATCCCAAAAAGCAGGGAAGGTCCGCCGCAAAGAAAAAATCCAAGTAATACCCCAGTCCAGGGCTGCCGGCTACCGGCGGCCTTTTCGAGCTTGCAAACCGCCGGAAAGGGCGGCTGATAGCATAATAGAAGAATTCGGGCTCCGGATTGATGCATGAATCAGACCCGGGATGGTTTTGGAATATACCCTTCTCAAAGTAACATTAGGCTATAATCAGATGAAGAAGGGATTGTTATCATGACCAATAAAAGGATTCCGTCGGAGGTAAAAAAATCATATTGGTATTGGCTTGTTGCCATTGCGGCCGGCGTGTTTGAAATGCTGATCGCGGTTACTCAAACGCTATCTGAAGACATTGAGGCAGGAAGCGGTATTTTTATTCAAGCAGGGCTCAGGACTATAATTTTTGCCGCACTGGTGTTTGTCATTGTGAAGATGTACCGGGGAAATCATTGGGCCAGGATAGCTTTAACCATACTTCTTGGCGGGATTGGAACTGCGTCCTTGCTCATCGATCCGATCAATTGGGTCCTGGAAGGAAATTCGCTTGATCAAGCCTTTGCGGGCATGACATTATACTCCGGTTTGTTTGGGATAAGCCGAATCGTCCATTTGGCTTCGGTAATGACGGCCTTAATTCTAATGTACCGGCCTGCAGCGAATAAATATTTTCGATTAGACGCATAAGCGACGAAGCACTAATTGCTTAATTATTGAGGCGAAGCAGACCGTCGGATTGATGATTTGCGATATGTAAGAGGCCATGCAACGGCTGACTAAGACCGTGACCAGTCCTAGTCGGCCGTTGTTTTTTTCGAACGATTACATGATATCCGTTGCACCCGGCGGAAGGGTGTGGATCTGATGAAGATAGGATGTCACTTGCTCCTCTTCATGAATCGGATAGTCATAGCCGAAGTATTCGGATACCGTTAACGCTACATCTCGGAATAGAGCTCCCATCTCAAATAATGCTTGCCAGATTTGCTCATAGTCTCCGTTTGAGAATGTTCTTACAAAAGAATCCCATTGAGAAGCTTCCAAATATTGCTCGAAATATTTGCCTTCTTTTCCTGTCTCAACTTGAAAGCTCGTTCGAACCCCGATATACCACGCGATCATTCGCATCAACATGTCCCGCACCGGACCCTCATACATCCGCATGGCATACGGAAGCTGTCTGCGCCACAAGCCCTTTGCCACATACGTGCTTACCCACCAAAACTCATTGCAGCAATTGTAAAATTGCATCTCGGATGGAGGAGTCGGCAAATAATCGCGATTGCTGGGTGATGGAACATTGTCGAAGAGACCGTCCTTATCGAGCAGAATGACCGTTTGGCTGTCATGGACATAACGGTCAAGCTGATCCGTCCGGAAAAAGGTAAGGTCAATCCGGTTCCCATCCTTAAATAGCATGAGAAAAGCATACTTGTTGAATGGTTCCGCGTGCGGGTTATCCATGCCGTCCGGCGTCTGCATAATCAGAATGTCGCCAAATTCGGATATCCAACTTTGATCGTCGATGAATAGCTGTACAGAGTCAACAAAGTAAACAATATCGTAATCCTGAAAAATATCTTTAGCGACTGCGGGATTTGCCCGCGAGCCGTTCATCATAACCGCCCGAACATTCAAGTTGTCCTTGGCAAAATCACGGATTAACCGCAGCATTTCGGCTTCATTTCGCATTAGAGTCTTCCTCCCGTAATTTTATAAATAACGCGCGGTTTAGCCCAGGAGGAGGGGCTCGTGCATGTTTCCGTTATAACTTATCTAACATTTTCTTCATGCTTTATATCACCCGCTTTCCCATCGATTGGATATTATCGCTTATTATAATAAAGTATAGCTAGTAAGTAAAAAACGATCTTGTTTTCTAAATATGACAAGTATCTTTTTTATGGCTTTCAACGGGGGAGATCGGTTTTTTCAGTGGAGCGGGTCCGAGCCCCTTTGCTTCATGACTTCAGATACTCCAAAGCATACCGATATAATAGATAAGTCTTGACTTCTAAGTGTGTCTCTTTGGAACGACATAATGAAAAAATGAACTCTAATGGAGTGAGGAAGCTATGAAAGAAATAATCCAACTGTTGGCCGTTTGGGCCGGCGTATTGGGGCTATGGGGCTATGCGGGTCCGTCCGACGCGCCGCTGCCCGAGGGTAAATTATCCGATTCAGGAGAGGAACAGGAAGAACCGGCAAGCATGCCGAATGCCGGTGCGGTCTACTACATATCCCCGAAAGGTGATGACCGAAACCAAGGGACAATCGATTCGCCCTGGAAGACGCTTCAGCATGCGGCCGACCATGTTAAGCCGGGAAGTACCGTTTATGTCCGGGAAGGGGTATACCGTCAGAAACTCCACATTACGCGTGGAGGATCGGAGGCGGAAGGAGCGGTCGTATTCTCCGGGTATCCGAACGAGACGGCTGTCATCGACGGCGAAGGCCTGTCCGTTGACGAGATGGAAGGACTTGTGGAAATCGATAATACGAGCTATGTGACGATCAGGCAGCTGGAGATTCGCAATTACACCACCTCTACGAATGGAGAGGTTCCGGTTGGAATTTATATTCATGGCGCCGGCAAGAGCATCAGTCTGCTGGAGAATCGGATTCATGACATTGCCAATACGGCTATGCCTGAAGGAGGCGAGCTTGCGGGAAAGGATGCGCATGGTATCGCCGTTTACGGAACTAACGCCCGGGAAGCCTTGCGCGATCTGACGATCGACGGCAATGAGCTGTATAATCTGGTGCTGGGATCCAGCGAATCGCTTGCGGTGAACGGCAATGTCGATACGTTCGCCATAACGAACAATCGGATTCACGACAATGACAACATCGGAATTGATCTGATCGGTTTCGAGGGGATTGCAGGCAATGAAGCGGTTGATCAGGCTCGCAACGGCACGGTAAAAGGAAATACGGTGTACAATATTTCAACGAATGATAACCCGTCTTACGGTACGGTGCTGCCTAATGACAGCCATTCTGCCGGCGGAATCTATGTTGACGGAGGAAGGAACATTCTCATCGAGCAGAACCGCGTCTACGACAACGATATCGGCATCGAACTGGCTTCCGAGCATGCCGGACATGTAACCAGCGGCATAACGGTGAAGGACAACCTGATTTACCGCAACCGTCTGACCGGCATCGCCATGGGCGGCTATGACGAAGACCGGGGCGGCACCGCAAACAGCACGATCATATCCAATACGCTTTACGATAACGATCTGTTGGAAGAAGGGAACGGCCAGTTGTATTTGCAGGCCTCTCTGACCGGGAATACGATTGCGCATAACATTCTGGTCGCGAGCGATTCGGGTGTTCTGATTTACAACGAATATACGAGCAATACGGGCAATGTGTTGGATCATAACCTGTATTACGCCGAATCAGGCGCGGAGGACGCCGAATGGGTATGGAAAAATAACGAATATACCGGCTTTGCTTCTTATGTATCAAAATCAGGCAACGATTCAAGCTCGTTGTTTGCGGACCCTCAGTTTGTAGACGCGGCACTAGGCAATTTTCAGCTTTTGCCCGGCTCCCCGGCTAAGGGAAAAGGGTGGAGCGAACCGGAAAGAAACGGGGGATAAGGAGAAACGTCTCGACAATTGTTGTTATGTCTAACAGGTCGTAAGCTTGGTGTCGGGTGACAAGAATATAGACCGATTAATTCGGTTGACCGGCAGGATGGAACTGTAATATGTAAAAAAAGCCTGGAGCCAATAAATGCGCTTCAGGCTTTTTTCGGTTGAGCATGTGAGACTCGTTGGCCGCTTTAGGCGCAATTCAGCTTAATCACGTATGGATTGCGGTTTCATTACATTACGCTGTTGACACTGCACCAAATGGTAACTATAATCAAATCGTCACTAAATGGTGTCCGATTAAGAGCAAGGGGTAATTTTGGACTTGGCATAAATTTCACTTTAAACCATAACGGGGAGGTGGCGGGCATAAAGGCTGTCCCTTCATACCGCCAAGTGATTTTTACACAGTAAGCATTTGACAATCCATAAAGAGTCCGGGCCGGTACTTGACCGGAGAATCGGCAGAGAACCGCGATTTAGATTAAACGCCGCTCCGCTCAGTGAAATTCAAGACTGGGTGGCTTTCTAAAGCAAGTTCTGGAGTACGAATATGCTGCGCTTGAAGCAACTTTTAGAGGAAAGTATGAGTTTAAGATAAACCGGCTGATTATTGCAGACGGTTTATGTCTGCTTCGGTGAACGTTGTGAATGAAGCAGACATTAACACGAACGGAAAGGATGTTGGCCATGAACGATTCTAATCAAGAATTTATCGTAATCTCGGCTGCAAGGGAGAACAATCTCAAGAACGTATCCTTGCGCATTCCGAAACGAAAGATCACGATCTTTACCGGGGTATCCGGCTCCGGGAAGTCGTCGATCGTCTTCGATACGATTGCGGCGGAATCCACTCGATTGCTGAATGAGAACTTCAGCATGTTCGTGCGTACTTTCCTCCCCCGCTACCCGCAGCCGGATGCGGACGCGATCGAGAACCTGAGCATGGCTGTTATTGTCGATCAGAAACGGCTGGGCGGCGGATCCCATTCCACGATGGGCACGATTACCGATATCTCTCCCATTCTCCGGCTTCTCTTCTCCCGAGTGGGTCAGCCCTATGTTGGACAAGCGAACATGTTCTCGTTCAACGATCCGCAAGGCATGTGTCCCGAGTGCAACGGGATCGGACGCAAGCTTGGCGTCGACATGAGCAAAGCGGTGGACATGTCAAAGTCGTTGAATGAAGGGGCCATCTTGCTGCCGGACTATTCGGTGAACGGCTGGGAATGGAATATGATCGTGCAGTCGGGAGACTTTGATCTGGACAAGAAGCTGAGCGATTACTCGGACGAAGAACTGGAGCAACTGCTGTACTCCAAGGCAAGGAAAGTGAAGATGGATTTCGCCGGGAAGGCGACGAACATTACAGTGGAAGGCGTTATCGAAAAGTTCACCAACAAATACATCAAGCAGGATGTGAAGACGAAGTCCGAGCGCACTCAAAAAGCGGTTGCTCCGTTCATTTCCGAGGGTCCCTGCTCCAGCTGCCGCGGCGCCAGACTCAATCGGGCTGCGCTCAGCTGCAAAATTAACGGACTCAACATTGCGGAGATGTCCTCTTTGGAAGTCGGCCAGCTCATTCGCGTCATTCGGGAGATCGACGACGCGGTCGCCGCTCCGATCGTTAAGTCGCTGACCGAGCGGCTGCAGCATCTGGCGGATATCGGGCTTGACTACTTGACGCTGGACCGCGAGACGGATACATTGTCCGGCGGCGAGTCGCAGCGGGTCAAGATGGTGAAGCACCTGAGCGGCAGTCTGGTGGATGTCACATACATCTTTGATGAGCCCAGCGTTGGCTTGCATCCCCGCGATGTACACCGGTTAAATGAATTGCTTCAGAAGCTGCGCGACAAAGGAAATACCGTGATCGTCGTTGAGCATGACCCCGATGTGATCAAGGTCGCGGATCATATTGTCGACGTCGGGCCATACGCCGGCAGCCGCGGCGGTAGCATCGTGTATGAGGGGAGCTACCAAGGGCTGCTGGAGGCAGGTACATTGACGGGGACCCATATGAAGCGGCCGCTCCGGCTGAAGCACGATTGCAGGCAGCCATCCGGCAAGCTGACCGTCAAGGATGCCACGCTGCACAACCTGCGGAACGTGACCGTAGATATTCCGATCGGAGTGCTGACGGTCGTTACCGGTGTGGCCGGTTCGGGCAAAAGTACGCTGATTAACGAAGTGTTCCTTAGCCAGCATCCGGAGGCGATCGTCATCGATCAATCGGCTGTAGGCGTGTCGACACGCTCGAATCCCGTGACTTACACGCGCATTATGGATGATGTGCGGAAGGCGTTCGCTGCCGCGAACAAGGTGAATCAAGGCTTGTTCAGCTTCAACTCCAAAGGGGCTTGCGAGAACTGTCAAGGGCTGGGCGTCGTGTATACAGACCTTGCATTCCTCGACAGCGTGAAACTGCCGTGCGAAGTATGCGGAGGCAGACGGTTCAAGGAAGAGGTGCTTGCCTACAAGCTGAACGGCAAGTCCATTGCAGAAGTGCTGGAGATGACGGTGGAGCAGGCGCTGGATTTTTTCGAACTAAAAGAAGTTGTGCGAAAGCTTCAGGCGATGAGCGACGTGGGGCTGAACTATATTACGCTCGGCCAGCCGCTCAGCACGCTCTCGGGCGGGGAATGCCAACGCATCAAGCTGGCAAGCGAGCTGCATAAGAAGGGCAGCATCTACGTGATGGACGAGCCGACGACCGGCCTGCATATGTCAGATATCGGTCACCTTCTGGGGATCATGAACCGTCTTGTGGATGCCGGCAATACGGTGATCGTCATCGAGCACAACCTCGATGTGATCAGCCAAGCGGATTGGATCATCGATATGGGACCGGACGGAGGGAGCAAGGGCGGCCAGGTGGTATTTGAGGGCACGCCGGCTCAGATCGTTCATGCGCAGCAGTCGATTACGGGAAGATACTTGAAGTAATGCATCGAACCGATTTACTATACGGGTTACAAAGTTATTACGATAGAGTCAAGCCTTTCCACTCCATCGGATTTATAGTAAGCTAACCATATAAGGGAGGAGAGGGAATCTATGGTGAAACAATTGATCGTTGGCGACGCCTTGCATGAGCTGGCCGCTACGCGCCGAATCCTGGAGCGCTTGCCCGGGGAGCATATGACGTGGAGGCCCCACGTGAAATCGATGACGCTGGGCGGGCTGGCGACGCACCTGATCAACCTGCTGAACTGGCAAGTCGCGATTTTTCTTTACCCGGAATTCGATCTTTCGACCGTGCCGCTTCGGCGGGAAGCTTTGGAAAAGCCCGAAGACGTGCTGGAGGAATTCGACGCGAACGTCGTCAAGCTGGAGAAGCTGATTGCCGAATCCGACGAGAAATCTCTCGGCGAGGAATGGACCTTGCGTAACGGCGACCATATTATTCTGCGTCAGCCGCGGGCGATCGCGCTTCGCACCTTCGGATTAAGCCACATGGTCCACCACCGGGCGCAGCTCGGAGTTTATTTGCGGCTGCTTGATAATCCGGTACCGGGTCTATACGGCCCCTCGGCCGACGAGGAATGGAAATAAACGGATACTCCGCTTCTCTGCTCCAAGATTGACAGGATCTGAACGGCCGTTATATCGGCGATTTCGAGGAGCTATTTGTCGAGTCGGAGCATCAGCCAAAAAAATATCGATAAAAAAATCCGCGGAATCCGCGGATTTTTTTATTCGACGGGATGGTGCGAGCAGGTCCCGATTAATGCTCGCCGTAAGCTTCGCGGAATGATGATGTAGGATTCAAGAAAGTTTACGTCGATCGGTATTTATCTAAACGGAGATATGAACAAACGTGCCGCCCACTAAGGCAGCGCGTTTGTTCTTTAATAAGCGTTGTTCCGTTCCTTGAGAAAATTCGGTATGAAGATGTCGAAGACAGTTTGAGTATGGCGGTTTTCTTTTGCATTCCGGGACTGTCGCCTAACCGCCCCCCGCTGAATACATCTGAAGTAGAAGATTTTTCAGGAGAGGAGGTGAGGTTGGCCGTGAAAGCAGTTCCTCATGATCTCGATCAAGGATTGATCGCCTACACGTCGGACCGCGGCGGAGCGTTCGACATCTGGCTGTACCGGCCGCAGGACGGTCTTCATTTTCAAGTTACCCAGGGGCTAGGTGCGGAATTTTCAGTTCCCTATTGGTCTTCGGACAGCAGAAGAATCGCTTTCATAGGCAACGGCAACGTAGTCAACCTGCTGGATACCGTCACGCGCGCCGTCGCCCGCATCGATCAGATCGATCCCTACACGCTGCTGGACTGGTCCCCCGACAGTCGGCTTCTTGCGTATGTCAAAAACGGGGGAATCGTCATCTATGATACTTTCTCGCACAGCAGCTATGCCATCCCGGAGCCGGGCGCCAGCGACGTTCAGTGGTTCCCTACCGGTATGGAACTTCTGTTTGCGGCTCCGGATTCAGCCGGCAACACCCAGCTCTTCCGCATCCGGACCGATGGCTCAGAACGGAGACAAATCACACACAATACGGATGGACCGCTCCATAACGTTCGCCTTTCCCCGGACGGAACCTTCGCGCTTTATACGTACCCCGGTGTCAGCATCTCCATCATTTCGACAATAGATCTGGCCACAGGCTCCATCTACACGCTGGAAGGCGGGCCGCTTGCCAAAAATTATTTTCCGGCATGGTCCCCCGACTCGCGCAGCATCGCCTACAGCGGAACCGCCTATGAGGAGCCGAACTATTATTCTCTCATCCAAATCGACAACCGTACCGGTCGGAATCCAAGGACGCCTGCGGCTTCCGATTGCTTCGCAACTCCCGTCGCCTGGTCGCCGGACGGCAATAAAATCGCGTATTTATCGGGATGCGCAGGATTAGAGAGACCCAATCAGCTCCGGATTGTCGATCTCAGGGAGCCGACGCCGGTGAAAGTCCTCAGCACCGGCCGGATTTCTGCTCTGCAGTGGTCGCCTAGCGTCGGAAGGGTTCCGGAGAACATCTATACAAGCTTCGTGTATCGGGTTTCCTTCCCGTATCCCGCCAACTGGCGGCCTGTCAGTGACGAGAGGTACGAAGGGCTTGAAGGGTTTTTCCAAATATCCGCGATTTCAGGGGGCGACCGGATTGCCGATGTATGCAGTTCCGAAGCTTTTCATCCGTTGATGCCTTACGGCTCGTCTCCTCGGATTATCATGACGAGGTTACAAAACCGAGAGGCATGCTTCATTATTCCGTCGGCCGACCAACCGGCGGAGATGAACAAACAGGCTGCCCTCATTGTGAGATACCCCCGCCCAGTCCGAATCGGGGAAACGCTGTACAATTATTTTGTCCTATGGGCCGACGTCAACCACATCCGCCAAGTTGGCGGGCGGCTGTCATTCCTTTAGCCTCAAAACTTGTTACAACCAAGTGCCGCCAATAGTTGTTGAGTGAACTGGGCCAGTCGCTTAAACCGAATATCGATGTCATGTGCGGGTGGGGCGTACGATATATTCAGGGGATGCTCACAAAGCAAGAAAGTTCGAGCATGCGGCGAGTTTCCAAGAGTTCAAGATAGGTAACCGGGATTCCCGATAGAGGTTAAGGAGTCCCGGTTTTTATACCGTGAAACGGAGCTGCAGCGGCTTTGGGGAAATCTCGCAGACTTTCATTACGGACGGGCAGGATAATTGTCTGCTAGATCGAATATTTTGTTAATCATCATTATCGAACTATCCTTGAAATATAGTTCTCATTAATGTTGGGGGAGATTAAGGTGTATACATAAATTGCTTTCTTGCGCAAATAAAGTATATTCTGAGTGAACATTTTTGAACTACGGAGGAGAAATGATGTGGAAGCAGGGAGAAAGTAAGAGACTTACAATTCTGCAATTGTACTTGCTCATCATTATGCTGTTAACATTAATTGTCATGCCTACCCGTTCAGTGGCGCAAAGCAATGAGGAAACGCTGCTAAAGGACGTTATCTCGGTCAGTGCCGGTAAGACGTCAAGTTATGCGATTACGGAGGACGGTACGGCATGGGCATGGGGAGGGGAACCGGGCGCAAGTGTCCTTGGGATAGGTACAACGACCCCTGTCTACTCACCTGTCAAAATGCTCATTGATAATGTCAAAATGATTTCCAGCGGCTGGGACCACACTTTGATCTTAAAGAAAGACGGCACGGTATGGGCTGTCGGGAATAACCATTATGGCCAGCTTGGTATTGGAGAAACTTCACATCAAGAGCTAGAACCGGCCGAAGTGAAAGGCTTGACGGATGTCGTTGCTGTTTCTGCCGGCAGCTATTTGAGCTTGGCGCTTAAAAAGGACGGTACCGTCTGGCAGTGGGGTTGGGGCGACAGAGTGAATGGCTATGTTTCGACTCCAAAGAAGGTGGAAGGATTGCCTCGAATTACTGCAGTCGCGGCGGGATATTTTACATCCACGGCGCTCGGCAGCGGAGGCGAGGTATGGGTTTGGGGCACGGAACTTTGGATGTCGGGAATTCCCGATAAGATTCGAAAGCCGACGCGATTGAGCGGTATCGGCGAAGTAAAAGCGATTGCCGCTCAAGGAAATACGGCCGCTGCAATCCAATGGGACAGTACGGTTTGGGTTTGGAATAATGCAAAAACTTACCCTGAGCCGGAAAAATTGCTGCAGCCTGTTGAAGCAGGGATTACGGATGCCGTGTCGATCGTGGGCGGAAGCAACAACTTTTATACGGTTATCAAATCTGACGGTACGTTATGGGAATGGAACACGCACAAACTAAGCGAAAATCAACCCTATCAAGTGAAACCTATCGAAGAAGCCGTTGCTGCGGCTAACGGGTATAATCATCGGCTTTCCCTGCTAAAGGATGGAACGGTTCTTGCATGGGGGGACAACACTTACGGGCAAACCGGCGTGGGCGCGATTCAATCCGAAACGCTGAAAACGGTATTAGAAAGCCTGCCGTCAACGATAACGAGACCCACTCCAGTCGGTAATGCCGTTTCGATTGTAATCGACGGAGAAAAAGTTGAGCCGTCTGTTCCTCCGATCATCATTAATAACACGACATACGTTCATGTTCGAATCGTCGAAAAGCTTGGAGCAACAGTCAAGTGGGAATCGGTCAGCGGAGAAGTGACGGTAAACGGGAAACTAATACCCCCTGAAGTGCAGCCAATTTCTCTTCATTATAAAACAATGGTACCGTTGAGATTCATCGCCGAAGCATCCGGTTCCATGGTGAAATGGGACAACAAAACAAGAAGCGTCATTGTTACAACGAAGCCAGTAACTGCGAAACAATAGCAACTATAAGGTACATTGGTGAATAACCTGATGTCGTAACAGTTGCAGCCGGTCGGAACGATCGGCTTTTTTTGCGTATAAGTCAGGAAAAATACTGGGGAAAGTTACCAAAAAGATCAATTGGATGAAAACGATAAGGCTCAACTAAGTAACATCAAAAAGTTAACAGATCTATATTTCGATCTTATAAAGAAAGGTAATCCCAATACTGGCTATATTGACGATCAGACAATGCTCGAAGCTGAGCAAGCCGCTCAACAATATCTTCTGCAGTAAGCGGATATTTTTGAGGATGCCCCATAAAAACCTCTATTTTCGGTAATGCTACAGCCAAAGGGCGGTGTTTAATATGTGGATTATTAAAGCAAAGCATCAAAGAGATGAAGATGGCGGAACGGTTGCGCTGGAACTGGAAACGGACGATAAGCGTTTCGATGTTAATGTCAGATGGGATGGTTGTATGGAAATTCATTTGTATTCCATTACCGAAGAAAATCGTGAGCTTCACGATACTTTTCATACGTGTGATTTAAAAGGCTTTATTGCTGTCTTGCAAAGCCTTGATCGTACTTGTCAGGATTATTTTGGTTCGGGAAGCTATTGGGAACAAAATGCAGAGCAGGAGGAGGAACAGTTAGAGTTTACATAAGTAAGATGCCGATGATGAGGCGAGATTGGCGAATACAGCGAATAGAAGGTGGAAAAATACAAAGAATAGATCGGGTAAAAGTTTAAAGTAAAATGGAGGAATGAAGAAAATGGATGAAATTCGGGAAATTCCGCAGGTTGACATCCCTGAAGTAGAGGAGAGAGAACTCCCGGGTGATGATCATACAAGGGCCAATGGGGAAACAAATGCCTAAGTCTGAAAACGCAGAAAAAAATCAGCATCAAGAGACCAATATACAATACAGCGAAGCGAACGAAATGGGCCATGAACGCAACCAAGCAGCAAAAGCGCAAAAACAAATGGCTTCTCAAGAAACAACGGGAGTATTAGAGCAAGAATAGAAGGCGCCCCATAATTATTGATAGCGGGAAACCAAAAAAGAACCTGGATAGTTATATCCGGTTCTTTTTATATTGCAAATAAACAGAGACGATGCTAAAATCAATTAGTACTGTGTATAGCAAAAAGATCATAGTAATCGCATTTTACAATTTAATTGTACCACGCCGGGTCAAGTCTTGTCAAATGTTTTTTCTCATTTTAATGGTTAGGAGAGATGTAGGATGAGTCCGCTGGTTCTCGATTTTCAGGAAATGGAAAAAACGCAGCTTTCGCTCGTTGGCGGAAAAGGGTTGAATTTAGGGGAATTATCAAAAATTGAAGGAATACAAGTACCGGATGGATTTTGTGTGACAACAGCGGGATATGAGAGAGCCATCAAACAAAACGAAACGTATCACGCTTTGTTGGATCGACTAACCATGCTGAAAGTAGAAGATCGAGAGCACATTGGCGAAATCAGCAGGAAGATTCGAGAAACCATTATGGAAGCAGAAATTCCTTCCGACGTTGCGGAAGCAGTTGCTTACAATCTCTCCCGGTTTGGCGAGGAACATGCTTATGCCGTGCGTTCTAGCGCGACTGCCGAAGATTTGCCGCATGCCTCTTTTGCCGGTCAACAAGACACCTATTTAAATATTATCGGCAAAGAAGCGATCTTGCACCATATCAGCAAATGTTGGGCTTCCCTATTTACGGATCGCGCGGTCATCTACCGTATGCAGCACGGATTCGACCACAGTCAAATTTACTTATCCGTTATCGTTCAAAGGATGGTTTTCCCGCATGCTTCGGGGATATTATTTACCGCCGATCCCATTACCTCCAACCGGAAGCTGCTGTCCATCGAGGCCGGTTATGGGCTTGGAGAAGCGCTGGTCTCCGGCTTGGTATCTGCCGATTGTTATAAAGTATACGAAGGGGAACTTGTCGAGAATAGGATAGCAGCCAAAAAATTGGCTATATATGGACGAAAAGAAGGCGGAACCGAGACACGGCATATGGAACCCGATCGGCAAAAGACTCAAACCCTTACGGAGCAACAAATTTTACAGCTGGCACGCATCGGAAGACAGATCGAAGCTTATTTTGGCTGCCCGCAAGATATCGAATGGTGTTTGGCGGATGATGCATTTTATATTGTCCAGAGTCGGCCAATCACGACTTTATATCCGATCCCCGAAGCGAATGATCAAGACAATCACGTATACGTATCTGTCGGTCATCAGCAAATGATGACAGACCCCATAAAACCGTTGGGACTGTCCTTTTACCTGTTAACGACTCCGGCACCCATGCGCAAAGCAGGCGGAAGGCTGTTTGTTGATGTTACGCCTATGCTTGCTTCGCCTGCCGGCAGAGAAACTTTATTAAATACGCTGGGACAATCCGATCCGCTCATAAAAGACGCGCTTATGACCATAATAGAGCGAGATTTTATCAAATCGTTACCGAATGATAAAATAGAATCGAGTCCCGGCAAAAGCAATAAAGGGATGCCGTCCGCGGGTTTTCAAGCACAAATCGACAACGACCCGGCCATCGTTTCTGATTTGATTAAGCGCAGTCAAGCATCGATAGAAGAGTTAAAACAAAACATTCAAACGAAATCCGGACCGGAATTGTTCGATTTTATTCTGGAAGATCTCCAGCAATTCAAGAAGATTTTATTTGACCCGCAAAGCTCAGCTGTCATTATGGCTGCTATGGATGCCTCAGCATGGATCAATGAAAACATGAAGCAGTGGTTAGGTGAAAAAAACGCAGCAGATACGCTTTCTCAATCCGTACCCAACAATATTACTTCGGAAATGGGTCTGGCGCTATTGGATGTCGCGGACGTAATTCGTCCTTATCCGGAAGTCGTTGATTATTTACAGCATGTTAAAGACGATAACTTTTGGGATGAACTGGTTAAGTTCGATGGCGGGCAGGAAGCCCAAGACGCGATCTATGCTTATCTCGACAAGTACGGAATGCGATGTCCCGGAGAAATCGATATTACAAGAACTCGTTGGAGCGAAAAACCAATTACGCTTGTTCCCATGATTGTTAGCAATATCAAAAACTTCGAGCCTAATGCCCGCAATCGGAAATTTGAGCAAGGGCGACAGGAAGCTTTGACGAAGGAACAAGAGTTATTAGATCGATTGAAGCAATTACCGGATGGCGAACAAAAAGCTAAAGAAACAAAACGAATGATCGACCTCATCCGGAATTTCAGCGGGTATAGGGAATATCCAAAATACGGAATGGTTAATCGCTACTTCGTTTATAAACAGTCTTTACTGAAAGAAGCCGAACGACTCGTACAAGCGGGCGTTATTCATGAAAAAGAAGATATCTACTATCTCACTTTCGAAGAACTTCATGAAGTCGTACGCACCAATAAACTGGATGATCGGATCATCAGCAAACAAAAAGACGAGTACAAATTATATGAAAAATTGACTCCGCCGCGCGTGATGACGTCTGATGGCGAAATCATTGCAGGCGAGTACAAACGGGAAAATCTCCCCGCCGAAGCGATTGCAGGTCTGCCTGTTTCTTCCGGAGTTATAGAAGGGCGAGCGCGCGTCATCTTAAACATGGAAGATGCTCATCTGGAAGATGGAGACATCTTAGTCACCTCCTTTACGGATCCTAGCTGGACGCCATTGTTTGTATCCATAAAAGGCCTGGTCACCGAAGTGGGCGGACTGATGACCCATGGAGCCGTTATCGCGCGTGAATATGGTTTACCGGCAGTTGTCGGAGTGGAGAATGCCACCAAACGGATAAAAGACGGGCAGCGAATTCGAGTGCATGGCACGGAAGGGTATATCGAAATATTGTAGTGGCTGAATACGTCAAGGAAGAGCATTTATTATAATGGACATTTCTAATTCTGGAGGATATTTATGAATCAACGTTTTCGAATTACAAGATCCATGCAGCATAACCTTGAGACTCAAGAGATTTCCTTGGAAGAATGCAAAGCTTATTTTTCGTCCAAGAGCGATTTCGCTTATCAGACGGTACTCACTGTGAAAGGGCCGGAGAGCACCATGTCCATTGAAGGGGATTTCTTCATGTGGAAGCTTGGAGAAACGCATATTCCGTTCCGGCACTATATGGGGGATTTGTATGTAGCCGTTTCCCATGAACAGGTCGTGCCCATGATGGTCGAAATCGCGACCGATCTTCGAGCAGATGTAGTAGAAGGTTAATGGGTAGATTAGAGAGGCAGGCATAAAGCTGCCTCTCTTTTTACCGTCCCATTCCTGTAGTCTTCAAACATACTCGCACTTAAATTTAGAGAACTCGGCCAAAGCGTCTTCTCCATGGGCATATAACCCGATCATTACGCCTGTGAATCCTCCGGCAACTTCCGAGGACAAGTATTTCGTTTGCGCCGTGCCCAAGAGGATGTCCTTACCGTCTGCCTGAATGAAGAAGCTATAGCGCTCATGGCTAGCCCGTATAACCAACGTGGCATGATTGTCGCTTCCCAGGTCCACTTCATTTTCGATGGATTTGATATCCCCGATATTAAGGCGCTCAACAACCTTATACCCGTTATCCTCTTGGCGGATGGCCAAATCATAATGATGATGTTCATCCATATAGAGCGTAATGCCGGCCTCTCCATTCGAAAGGCTTACATCGCAAGAGATTGCCGCCTCAAAATCTTTTTGCCGTATGCCGATGAATGTCGGGGATGCCGGAACATCCAGCGACACTCCGGTTCCTTTCAGTTTCAACTTGTCGGATTCCAAATGGTAATGTTCTGCAACGGGATGACGAAGATAACACCAGTCCAGATTCCAATCCGTGTTCTCGAACGTATAGAGCTTTTTCTCTTGTTGAATCACCGTGTCCGGGATACGGTCGGTGTCGAAGCTCGCAAGAGCGGTCCCTTTATGTCCTGCCGTAAACCAGCCATCTCAAGACGATCCGCATTGACGCCTCGGGCACGTTTATGGATGGAGAGCGGATGTCGAACGTAACCGTCGCGGATATCAAGCTGCAGGAACCGTTCTGGACGCTTCGGTTCACGGTTGACGAGGAGGCCGTTCACATAGGGGGATTGACGCTCTACGGTTCCGGTTTCGGCAATCATGACCAGGATATTGTGATCCGCGTACACCTTCGTGACTGAACGTTAGTTCGTAAAGGGTGACGGGATGAATGATATTTTTTCAACTGGATATGTTAAAAGAAACAAAATGATGTGAGGGATCTCCATTGAATATTATGGACGGAATGGATGCTGCGAGGTTTAATTCAGGCAATCCGCACGAGAAGTCAAAGGAAGAGGAAACGAATGAAGCCAATGCCGAAGCAAATGCGAAAATGCCAATGGTGTTAAGAAATCTAAACAATAAATCCGACTTTGACCGAACGAATCCGCAGCAAGCTAAAGAATAACAAGTCAAAAAATTAACCACGTTCAAAAAGCCGCATTTTTTGCGGCTTTTTGATTTATAGGATTGGCATTGATGGGCCTGGCTAAGCAGGTGCCGGAGGCAGCCGGCGTTTCGGCAGACAAACTATTTTTTATTTGATGTTGACTTAAACCATGGTTTAAGTCGTAACATATATTTGTCGACATGAAAGATTAATCTTGGAGGCCTCCAGATGAAGTATTGTTCAATTAGCGAAGCGTCAGCCAAATTCAATATCCCAGAATCAACGATACGTTATTATGAAAAAAAAGGACTGCTGCCGCTAATAGAACGTGATGAAGCGGGTAGGCGGTTATTTTCCGAAGATCAAATGACGCTCCTTGAAATTGTTATTTATTTAAAAAACACGCACATGCCAATAAGCGGCATCAAGCAATATGTTGATTGGGTAGTCCAAGGAGACGATACCCTTGAACTCCGGCTTGAAATGATGAAGAACCACAAACGGAATGTGCTGGCCGAAATTTCGCTAATGACAGAATCCTTAAAAGCAATAGACGTAAAAATTAATCGATATACCGGACGCATTCAGGAAAGACAAGAACATAACAGGATGAAAAAATAACGGAGGAGAGGAATTATAATGAAGCTTTCAGGAAATACAATACTGATTACCGGCGGAGGTTCTGGAATAGGATTAGCTTTTGCCGAGCGCTTTATAAAAGCCGGGAACACAGTCATTGTTAGCGGACGACGTGAAAATGTTCTTCAACAAGCGAAAGAACAATGCCCTGGCCTTATTACACATGTAAGCGATTTGAGTCATGAAGCCGAGCGCGTCGCCTTGTTTGATTGGGTAACGGCGAACTATCCGGAAGTGAATGTGTTAGTCAACAATGCAGGGATTCAACATCGCTTTAATGTGTTAAAAACGGATGCGGAAACCAATTGGAGTTATTTCAATAAAGAAATCACAACGAACATTGAAGCGCCATTCCATCTCTCCATGCTGTTCGCTCCATTTTTTGCAGCAAAGAATGAGGCGGCTATCATTAACGTGACATCCGGGCTCGCTTTTACGCCGTTTGCGCTTACCCCGATCTATTCGGCAACAAAAGCGGCGCTTCATTCCTTTACAATGAGCCTAAGACACCAGCTCTCCGATACGTCGGTAGAAGTAATTGAAGTTGCTCCTCCGGCAGTGAATACAGATTTAGGCGGAGCGGGGTTGCATGTTCATGGCGAACCATTAGATGCGTTCGCAGATGGAATTTTCCAAGGTTTAGAAGAGGGTAAACAGGAAATCGGATACGGTACCTCTGTGAACCGCCTGCGCATGTCTCGAGATGAAATCGACATTTATACTGAAAATATGTATAACGCAGCAAAAAACACAATTGAGTAACCGGCAAAAAAATGGAACCATTCGTTGAAATAGCAAAGCAAAGAGTCTTCGGTTGACGTATGAACTTTGGCCCACAAGAAGAACACTTTTGAAAAAAGTGCCCCTCCTGTGGGCCATTTGAGTTTCAATAAGTTGCCCCGGGGATCGATCGGAAACTCTGATATTCTTCCGAGGAAGGATGACCTTTCTTCCAAACTTCCGTAAATTTGCGGATTCTTTGCAGCCCCTCGGCGATCTCTTCTTCAGATAGATGCCCATAGCCAAGCACCACTTTGCCGGGGTAACGCCCTTTAAAAACCGCGTAGTCATCGAAGGTGTAGAAGTGCGCGCCGAATGCTTCGATTCCGTGCCAATCGATGGATCCGTACCGGTCTTGCCGGAAAACAAGCTGGACGTGCATGCCGGCTTCGTCTCCGGCAACTTCCACATGTTCCCCAAATAGAAGGCGGACTTGATCCGCGAGAAAAAGCCGTTTTCGCTTGTAAACCGCCCTCATCTTATGGATATGCCGGTCGAAGCAGCCTTCCATCATAAAGCGTGCTAGTGCTGACTGCGTGATGGAGGAAGCTGTCAGATTTAATTCCGTTTTCGTCCGAACGATAAGCTCGATTAAGCCCGGAGGAACGATGAGGAAGCCGATTCGCAGCGCGGGCGACAACGTTTTGCTGAACGAACCGGCGTAAATGACACGCGATGGAGCCAGAAGCTGCAGCGGCGGGACCGGTTCACCTTTATGACGGAACTCGCTATTATAGTCGTCTTCGATGATATAATGGCCGTCCTTATTCGCTAGCGCGACAGCCTGTTGTCTCCGCTGAATGGAAAGAATACTGCCCGTCGGGTATTGATGGGAGGGCGTCAGAACGATTAATCCGCTTGGTGCGGACCGTTCGATTCGGCTAATATCCATCCCTTGATCGTCCACTTCGACCGGAACAATGCTGTACTTCATTTTCTGAAAAATATCTCGGACAAATTCGACCGTCGGTTCTTCGACGTAGACGTTCCGGTATCGGTCCGAGAAGGCGGCGGCCAGCAGCAGGAAGCTTTCCGAGGTTCCCGACGTAATGACGATTTGCCCGGGGTCACAGGTGATGCCCTTCATCCGGAACAAATATCGGGCGATGGCTTCCCGAAGCGCCGGCGTTCCCTGGACATCGCCGTAAGCAAACACTTCCGCAGGCTCCGAATCGATGATCTCCCTAACGCATTTGTTCCATACCCTTCGCGGAAAGCGAGACAAATCCGGAGTTCCTGTGTCAAAGCTGATCACCTTCATTCTCCGCGCAGGGATAACGGAGAGCGGCTGTATGGGATAGGAGGTCGGGGGTTGCTTCATTCGAGACCGGATTTCAATGCCTTCGGAGACATACGTTCCGGAACCGGCTTTGGACGTTAAGTAGCCTTCGGCGGCCAACTGCTCATAGACCTCGATGACGATGTTTCGGGCGATCCCTAACTCGTCGGCGGCCTTGCGCGTAGGCGGAAGCTTGAGGCCGGGGGAAAGCGCTCCTTTCTCGATTTTGTCACGTAAAAAACTGCATAATTGCTTCGTGATAGAACCTGCATTCGCTGTTGGTTGAAACCCGAACAAGGGGCGTTCCTCCTTCAAATTGGTTCTTGAAATTGGATCGGATTCGGCTTTAATTGCGACCGATTGCCATTATTATACTGAACGTAAATCCAAATAAAAAGGAGAAGGCTCTTAACCAAATCGAAGATGGTTAGTGACATCAAAAGATTATTGACTATTCAGTCCGGAATGAGTATACTAGCGAACAAAGGAGGATGAAAGTCCGCCGGGATCGTTGGCCCAATCAGCTTTGAATGGATAATGAAGCGACATAGCTTCATTCTTATTTTCTCAATTACAGACCGTTTAGTCTAATATGCCTGGACTGAATGGTAATTAAACGAGAGGCAAGCCAAGGAAATGATGAGCGTTTTTTATGGAAAGATAACTTACTTTAAGGATTGCTGGGACCCAACGGTTGTGCTCGAATCGATGAACGGCTAAGTTCAGAAATTCATATTGAAGGAGATGAAACCAAGATGATGAAGCAAGGAAAGCTGCTCATTACAGGAGGAAGAGGAAAGACAGGAGCGAGAATTGCGGAGAGGCTGGATGTGCTGGAATATCCCTATAAGACGACTATTCGGAATCCCCAGGCCATTACAGACCCGTTGAAAGAAGTTCATTTCGACTGGTATGACGATTCTACGTTTCTCCCGGCTCTGCACCATGTTGAACGAGTTTATTTGGTTGCACCCGTAGGTGACCCTGAACCGGTTAAAGTCATGAAGCCGTTTATTGAAATAGCATTGAAACAGGGAGTAAAACGTTTTGTTCTGCTCAGCAGCGCATCCATATCGGAGGAAGGTCCGGTTTTTGGGCCGGTTCATCAATTGTTGAAAAAGCTTGCTCCGGAATGGACGGTGCTCAGGCCTTCCTATTTCATGCAAAATTTCACCGAAGGTCAACATGCAGCGACTATAGCTCGGCAGGATTTGATCATTAGCGCAGCAGGGCAAGGGAAAATTGGCTTTGTGTCAGCTGAGGATATCGCTGAAGTCGCTTTAAGAGCGCTAATGGATGAGGAGGCCCACAATACGGAACATATTATTACGGGGCCGGATTCGCTTTCGTACGATGACGTCAGCCGTATTATTAGCGAGGTAACGGGAAGAAATGTAGTCCACAAATCGATTTCAGACGATGAATTGACACGCAGCTGGTTAGCAATAGGGTTAAGCAAAGAATATGCCGAGTTTATGACCGAGCTTGACCGCAAAATTCGCGAGGAACGGTCCGAAGATTTAAGTACGGACACGGTCATAAGGGTGAGCGGAAAAACGCCTGTTTCCTTCCTGCAATTCACGAAAAAACATGCCGGAGTCTGGAGCTCAATCGGAAGCGATCACAAAATATAAAAAAGTATAGCTGCCGGGTCGCAAGAACAAAACCGTATAAATGTTGTATATATTCACCGATGGCCACAACTCCCGAAACCGCCGATTGACCATTTTCAAGTGGAGTTTAAAATGCGGTTGACACGACACCGAATGGTGACCTATAATCAAATAGACACCAAATGGTGTCCGGTAAGCGGATAGTTCTTTTGGTCGTACGTCGACACTAGCTTTGGAATGACGGCCGCAAAAAACAAGATTATTGGAGGGGGTGTTGTGAACGAGAACAACCAATTGCGGGATGTGTTTGACGCTATCGCAGATCCGACGAGGCGCCGACTGATCCGCCTGTTGGCAGAGGCGGAGGAGCTGCCGCTTCATGAGTTGACGTCACAGTTTTCCATGGGCCGTACAGCGGTTTCCAAGCATTTGACCATTCTTAAAGAGGCCGGACTGGTGCTTGACCGGAAAGTCGGAAGAGAAACGCGATTTCGGCTGAACGCCGCTCCACTCAGAGAAATCCAAGATTGGGTGGCTTTCTACAGCAAGTTCTGGAGTGCGAATATGTTGCGCTTAAGCCAATTGTTAGAGGAGGAAGATGAATGAGTTTGGCATTATCTATGGATTTTGAGTTCAAGACAACGATCGAGAAGGCTTGGACCGCCTTAACCGATTCAAGCAAGCTAGCCAAGTGGATCACGGAAAATGATTTTAAACCCGTCGTAGGGCATCGTTTTCAGTTTCGCCATCAGCCGTCCGAATATTGGGATGGAATCGTTGACGGCGAAGTGCTTATCGTGGATCCGCCGAACCGGTTGTCCTATTCATGGGCTACCGGCGACGAGAGGCATACGGTCACATGGACGATCCAGGATTTGGGGGACGGTAAGGTGAACCTGCATCTCGAGCAAACCGGATTCTCTAATGTTCATGGACTCGAAGGCGCCAGATACGGTTGGGGTGAATGGTTCGGCAAGTTCGAACAGGCGTTGGATCAATAAAGGCGAAATAACATCAACGATCGGTGATATGAATATCGGCCGATAAAAAACCGCGCAACACGCGGTTTTTTTCTTTTAAGGTAATTAACGTATTCGCTAATGGATTTCCGCCAGTGAGACGGACGGCAAGGAATGATGAACAAGCGAAGCGCGATCATGTTCCCATATGAAGATTTTGTTAAAATGTTTAATTTTGAAACCCTTTTACCGTTTCGTACATCTAACATACGTCAAAGTGAAAGGGGGGCAATATGTGGACTTATCAAAAGAAGTGAAAAAGGCTCAAAGAGGCAATCTTCACGCCTTTGAGCACCTGATTCACGCCCATAAAACTATCATGTATCAGGTTGCGAAAACTATACTTGCAAGCGATGCGGATTGTGCAGATGCCATCCAGGAAGCGATTCTAAAGGCTTTTGAGCACATAAGGACCTTAAGAGAACCGGCCTATTTCAAAACCTGGCTGCTTCGGATTTTAATCAATGAATGCAATCAAGTTCACCGGCACAATAAAAAGGTCATTGAACTCAACGAAGTTACGGTGCCTTCTTCAAATGAGAGCGGATATGAAAAGATTGAGTTGAAGCAGCTGCTGGAGGCACTTCCGGAGGAAGAACGCAGCCTTCTGAAGCTTTACCACATGGACGATATTTCGATTAAGGATTTGGCCGACATTTATCAGAAGCCGGAAAACACCATCAAAACGCGGTTACGCCGCGCGCGGGAGAATGCACGTCTGATTTGGGAAGAACGGGAGGGGTATCAATGGATAAATGGGAACAGGAATTAAAAAAACATGTTGATCTAGCTTTACCCGATTCCATCGATGAACGGATCCAGCTAACGCTCAGTCAAATCAAAAGAAAGCATAATAAATCTTCAAAGCTTCGTCATGGCGCGACTGCGGCAGTGGCCTCCCTCGTTCTTATCTTTGGCCTATCATCGCTGTCTCCCGTCTTTGCTGAGGCCATGAAGTCGCTCCCTCTTGTCGAATCTATCTTCGAGCTGGGTGGCGATGCCGGTATGAAGAGAGGAAACCAGCTTCAATTGACGGCGAAAATTGGCCAGCAAGTCCAAATTGAAGATCAGTTGGTAACATTTACGGAAAGTCTCTATGATGGCTCCAACATTAACCTTGGTATCATTGTAACGGAGAAAGATGAGGATCCGTTGGCATTTGCAACGGGTATTGTATATACGGTTGATGGCGAGGTGCTGGAGTATGGCGGAAATTCTAGCCTCGAAAAGCTGGGAGATGGGACGTATGCGGGGACAATAAGCATTACGCCAGACAGGCAGCTGCCGGATTCGTTTGTTCTTGGCATCTTGTCTCGCGATCAAACGAAAACCTTAGCCGAGATTCCGGTGAAACGTCAAGGAGGAAGCCATACCTATACGATCGCCCAAACGAGAATATGGAACGATATCGAAGTAAATTATGAAGCGGTCACGTTGTTTCCGACTACAACGGAAATTAATTTTCAGCTCCGAAACACGGATTCTGCATTCTGGGAATTACAGATTTATGACGAACAAGGGCGCGTACTGCAGCCCATAAGTCATCACGCCCGCGGTTCGGATAACCAAGTAGAAGTTAAGACCTACTTTGAACCGCTTGAGACAATCCCTAAGCAATTAACGATTAAACCGTATTTAAGCAGTTTCGAATCCGATACAAAATGGAGCGGAAAGTGGAACGGAACGCCGATAACCTTATCGCAAGGGAAGGCGGGGGCATTAACGATTCTGGATCGGAAGTGGGAAAATAACCAATTAACGCTCACGTATGAAGTAACGGGTGAGCGCATTTTCGAGCAAATGAATCAGATCTGGCTCGAAGATCGAAACGGGAATAGATACTTCAAGGAAACCGCGCCTATTCGTATCCACGGCAGCAGTCAATATCAAGTAACTTTTTCAAACGTAACTAACATCGACACAATCTACATCTGCACAGCGCAGGTTAACATTCACTATTTGGAGGAGCTTGCAGTTACAGTGGATTTAGCTAAGTAGAAACCTAGATTAAAAATGGATATTTAAGGGAATCGAGGGATACCGTAATGAATTAGCCATGACACTAGTAGGATGATACGCAAGAAGCGTACCGTTTGTGACTCCCAGCTTTTGTGCTTTTCGCTTGCCGGCAGCAGACGATTGTCAACAAATCTATGATAATATTAGAACCAGAACCAAAACTAGCAAGATCACAGAGAGGGGAGTACATATGGAAGATAAGATGAACTGGGCCGGGAACTACCGCTACGGCTCATTGGAGTTGCTTGAACCGGGAAGTCCGGAAGAGGTCCGCGAAATGGTCCTTCGCAGCCGCCGCATTCGCGTGCTTGGCTCGCGCCACTCCTTTAACGGGATCGCCGACACCGACGGCAGCCAGCTCTCGCTTCGAAAGCTGAATCGGGTAATCGAACTCGACCCGGTGCAGGGGACGGTCACGGTCGAGGGCGGCATTCGTTACGGGGACCTGTGCCGTTACCTGAACGATCATGGCTACGCGCTGCACAATTTGGCTTCGCTGCCGCATATCAGCGTGGCTGGCGCCGTTGCGACAGCTACACACGGATCGGGCGATCGGAACGCGGGTCTGGCGGATGCCGTCCGGGCCATCGAGCTGGTGAAGTCGGATGGAGAAACTGCGGTACTCACGCGCGGGACAGACGGCGAGTTCGAGGGGGCGGTCGTCGGACTCGGCGGGCTTGGAGTCGTTACAAAGCTTAAATTGGACGTAGTGCCCGCGTTTCAAGTAAGTCAGACCGTATATGACGAGCTTCCTTTTTCTGCACTGGATAGCGGCATAAACGAGATTTTTTCTTCAGCATACAGTGTCAGTTTGTTTACGAATTGGGAAAGGCCTGTATTCAATCAAGTGTGGGTGAAACGGAAGGTCGAAGCCGATGGGGAGGATGCTTCGGCGGGAGCGTCGTCCAATTTCTTCGGGGCTTCGCCCGCTCCGGAAAAACGGCATCCTGTACCCGGCCAATCTGCAGTGAACTGCAGCGAGCAGCTAGGTGTCCCGGGCCCATCGTACGAGCGGTTGCCTCATTTCCGGATGGATTTTACGCCGAGTGCGGGCAACGAACTGCAAAGCGAATATTTCGTGCCGAGGCGGCATGCATTCGAGGCGCTGCGCGCGCTCGAGGGACTTCGCGACCGAATCGCGCCGCTGCTTTTTATCTCGGAGGTACGTACCATTGCCGCGGACAACTTCTGGATGAGCCCTTGCTACCGGCAGGACAGTGTAGGCTTGCATTTTACGTGGAAGCCGGATTGGGAGCGCGTTCGCCAGGTACTTCCGCTAATAGAACGGGAACTGGAGCCGTTCGAAGCGCGTCCGCACTGGGGCAAGCTGTTCACGATGGAGCCGGCAAGGGTGCAGGCGCTGTACGAACGGCTAACCGATTTCCGTCAGTTGCTGCTTCGATACGATCCAGCGGAGAAGTTTCGGAACGCGTTCCTGGATACTTACATTGGACAGTGATGGGAACGATGTATGGATTGGTCAAGATGTCAGCGTAATGCCCGGTGCGCATATTGGTGACGGGGCGATCATCGCAGCAATTCAGTCGTTGTAAACGATGTAAAAGGGAAGTCGAGAATAAAGGTTCTCGGCTTCCCGTTTTGCTGTTTTCTGCTCTGTTCTATTGACCGTGAAATCGGCTACCGTGCAGGGAATGCCACTCCGTCGGAGAAAGAAGCGCGCCGTCTCCCCATGCAGGCTTGTATCGAACCGCCAGCCAATTCAATTCTAGAATAATCAATATATGTTTATAGAATCCGCGCACTGCGCGGTTTTTTGATTAGCGCACCATGCCAAAACGATCAAAAATCATTAGCGTTGATACTATAGTGTTATACATCATAAGTGGACATCTGTTTCAGATAAACGGAATGTCCACTTTTTTTGTGAAGATGAAGGTGGGAAGGAGTGAAGGAAGGGGCTTCGTTCTTGAAAGATGAAAAACGATTTGAGCAGTTGGGATTACTCCTTGTAAAGAAAGAAAATGAAGATCGTTAAGCGGCAGCGCGGCGGACGCCTAAAAGGACGAAGGACGGTTGTATCCTTTCAGACCTCCAATATTATCCTTTTGGATAATAGGCATCCTCATGAACGCTTGATAGGCTATAGGGGTGAAAAAAATTCCCATTTAAAGGAGAGATTTGTGATGTCCAGCAGTAAAAAAGACACCCCATTGAAGCTGGCGGGCGAGACAAACGCGCCCGTAATCAGCTACAACGTACCGGAGCCTACGTCCTACACCGGTCGTACTTACATTGAGTTGACGTTCCCCGACGACAGCTTCCTTCCGTCGGCGGCCGGAGATCGTGCAAACGCCTCGCGGGCTGCACTCGCCAAATCCGTTTCTTCGGTGGAGGAGCTGCGGAAAGCAAAGCAATCGGGAACCCGCATGACGGAAACATTGGCGAAGCTTACCGAGGAAGAGGTTGAGCAGGCGGAACGCGAAGGCAAAAAGCTGTCCATTTACCGGACGATGACCGGCGCGTTGGCACATCGGTTTAGAAATGTCCCTACCGCTGGCGACAATACGCTTGCCGCAGCTTCACGGCTTGCAGCGCTGCCAACGACCGACGGCGGCGGGTATGTTCCGAACGCGATCCCCGTTGATCCGGATACCGGCGGCGGCGGTAACTATCCCGAACCGAAGGTCAGCGTTTCGATTACGTCGCCAGTTACAAACACAGCCATTACCGGACCTCATACCGGAGCGCCCGTTACGATTACAGGTAGAGCCAGCGCAACGCAAGGTTTTGTTGCGGATGTATTCGTTAAAATCGGTAACGGCGACTTCAAAACCGCTACGCTTGAAGCCGGCGGCACATGGTCTTATAATACGGTATTGAAAACCGAAGGAAGCGTCACGATTACGGCAAAAGCCACCCACGATCAATCAGCTGTAACGAGCACGGCCGAGATAACCGTAAACGTCGACCTTGAAGAGCCCGATACCGTTCCGCCGGCCGTGGCGATTACGTCTCCCGCTCCGGGTCAGCAATACAGCGCCGCGGGGAAAGATAACGTCTCCGTTACGATCGAGGGAACGGCATCGGATGCGCGCGGCATTTCCAAGGTGGAGCTCGTCGTAGGCAGCGGCACCCCGCAGCCGGTCGATACGACAAACGGATACGCGAACTGGGGCAAGGTGATAACGCTTGGCCCGGGAAATCACGCCATCTTGGCACGCGCTACGGACAGCGCGGGCAAAACCTCCGAAACCAGTCTCACGGTGCTCGTCGACGCGACACCGCCGGTCATCGAAATTACGTCGCCGAAGGCGGACGGGAACGTAGCCGGCACGCATACGAAAGGCGCGATTCTGGAGGTGACGGGTACCGCAAAGGACGACGGCAACGGCATACGCGTCGTTGAGGTGACCGTCGACAACAATCCCGTCTATACGCGCGCAGTCGAAAAAGCGCCGAACGATTGGTCGACATGGAAGGCTTCCGTTCAAATCGAACAGCCCGGCAAGCGGACGATTACAGCCAGAGCGACAGATCTAGCGGGCAATACGATTACTACGACGATTATGGTGAACGTCACTATTGTGCCGGAAATCGCATCCCGCACGAACCGTATCATCCTGATCGAATCGTACCGTCTGTCCTCCTTCTGCGGACAATACGGCCTTGGCCGCGAGCTGAACACGTTCTCCCTTCTTCCGGGGGAAAAAAGCAAAATCACGGTTCGATCTTATACGCAAAGCGAAGAAAGCCGGAAAGAGGCGTCCAGCATCCTTGATTCCGTCACTGACGAAATCGCCAAGGAATTCGAGGAGTCAATCGGGGCCGAAACGTCGAATAAGGTGGTCTATGAGGAGAGCGACCAATATAAGCTGGAAGGAAACATGGGCATCAGCTGGGGCGGCTTCCTGAGCGCGTCGGCCAGCGCATCGACCAGCGGCACGACCAACGCCGCGCGCGAACAGCTGACGAAGAACATTGTAAACGCCGCCGAAAAACATGTGGCCAAAGCTTCCGCCCGCCGCGATCTGAAGGTGGAAACGACTTACGAAATCAAAACGACGGATACGGAAGAAAACGTGATCGTACGCGAAATCGAAAACGTCAATATGAGCCGTACCCTCAATTTCGTCTTCCGCCAAATGAATCAGGAATTTATTACGCTGCTTCACCTGGTTGACCTTAGGATCGGTTATTTCTGCGCGGATAATAATTATTACCGCGAGGTCACCCTTCCCGAGCTCGACACGCTTCTGAACGAAGTTATCGTGCCGGAGAAAATAACGGAAATCCGAAACGCCATTTTGAACCAGCTCACTAATATTTTCGATTATCAGGATCGCCATCACGTCTTCGTCGAGGAAGAGCTGTTTACCGGTTCGGACGGCAAGCCTGTTCCTAACTCCAGCTACTTGCGGGTGAAGAAAGATTACATCTCCGAATATTACGACGAATCGACCAAATCGACCATAAAGGTGCCCGGCATTATTATGGCGGCTAACCGCCATGTTCTCCGGACGGACGGCATAGCCGTGGATGCGCTGCTCGGCCAAGGCGAAGCGCTCGACGACTACTCCCGCAGCCTGCAGGAGCAAACCGTCCGCGAGAAGGAGCTCCGCAACGACATGCTGGAAGCGGAGATCAAGATGAAGCAGCTTGCGCTGGCGATTCTGGAGGCGCGCGACGAAACCGCCGCAAAAATTTACGGCATGCTGAATCCTGCGCCTGTCGCCGAAGAGGAAGAATCTGGCGCGGCCGCCGTTACGGCATAGGTGAAGGGAGAACAGCCCATGGAACCCGCGAGAAACGACAAAACGCAGAGCGCCGTCCTTCATGAAAAAGCGTTGGAGCAAGCCAAGAAGCTCGTGGCGGATAAAGACAATCTGTTTAAGCTTTACAAGAAAGCGGCCGAGTACCTTAAAAAAGTGCTGGATAAAAGAAAAGCAGGCCTTGTGCTCGACTTCCACAAAGTTCATATGCAATACCTCGCCATCGTGTACGCCGCCGTTCTAAAAGTGGAGAATGCGGGAAGCGCCATTGCGCAGCTGGATGCGAATCTTAACGCTTTTATGTCTGCGGCGGAAAAGGAAATGCAGTCCGCGGCGGAGGTGCCGTCCGATCCCCTTCGGAATTATTCGGCAACCCAACTTTATCTTTACGCCAACGATCCTGTATTCAAGATGCTCTACAACGACACGGTCACAACGCAGCGCGAGCTGACCAAAGCCGCTCTGGAGCCCCTCGTCGAACTCGGGGATCAGGGACGCCGGATTTCGGAGGAAACGAAGTCTATATACAAGGAGCTGAATGATAAGCTCGATGCGATGGTTCCGGAAACGCAAGTGGAGAAAGATCTAATTAAACGAAACAAACAAAATCTGAGCGATATTTACCGCAAGCTGACAAAGCTTGACGGGGTGAACGGGCGCCTTGCTCAAGCCATCTCTGACATGCAGGAGGAAAATGAGGCAGCCAATCATTATCCGCTTATGTAAATTGTTATCCCAAGTCCAATGGATGCCTCGCCGTTCGAACCGGAATAGCGGGGCATCCTCTTGCAGCGCATGCTGATCGCGGAGCATAGGAGAGCAGACGCCGCTTGCTGAACAAGAATAAGACCAAGCTATAGAACTGGCCGAAGACGAAAGAATGTCCTTTCGTCTTCGGCCTTTTTTTTGCTAAACAGCTTCTTATGGGGAAAAGAATGGGCCTGTCCTAAATGGCTACTTGAACTTAATGGCGAGCGGCAGCTTGCGCAAGCCCAGTAAATTAAAGCTCGTTAACGGTTCTAATGCTTCGGCCGCAGGAATTTCGAAGGCTTCTATCCGGTCTAGCAGCACTTGCAGCGCTATCGAGGTTTCCAGCCGCGCAAGCGGCGCCCCCAGGCAGAAATGAATGCCGTGACCGAAGGTCAAATGCGGCCCGGACGGCCTTGTGATATCAAACACATCGGGCCGCTCGAACTTAGCCGGATCCCGGTTTGCGGCCCCAAGGAAGACGGCCACCCGGTCACCCGGCGAAAGCTTCGTCCCGGAAATTTCCGTCTCCTTGGTCACCAGCCGGAACATAAGCTGTACGGGCGTACGGAATCGCAGCACTTCTTCGACCGCCTGGGGAATCAGGTCTCGATTGCGCTGCAGCAGCTTCCATTGCTCGGGGTGCTCGGCGAAGGTGCGAATGAGATTGGCGAGCAAATTCGTTGTCGTTTCATTCCCGGTAACCAGCAGGAGTGAACAGAAGTTACTGGCCTCCAAATCGGTCAGCTTTTCTCCGTCCGCTTCGGCTGCAGCCAGCCGGGAAATCAGATCATTTTGGGGCTCCGTTCTTCTCTGATGGATCAACGATTGGAAATACTGCTTTAAATCCCTATAAGCGGCAATATGCTCGGGCAGTTCCTCGGTTTGGCCGGTTAACAGGCGCTCCGAAATCTCGACAATAATGTCCGACCAATGTTTGAAACGCTCGAAATCTTTTTCGGGCACGCCGAGCATCTCCGCGATGACCGTAACCGGAAACGGAACGGCGAACTGTTTCACGAAGTCGATATCCTGCCCGGTAAGCATGGCATCGATCAAACTTCCGGCAATCGTACGGATGCGCGGTTCAAGATCGGCAACGGCTTTAGGCGTAAACGCGTGGGTTGCGAGCGCCCTTAACTGCGTATGTCTCGGATGATCCAACGCCTGAATTTGACTGTCGAACGTAAGCTCTTCCGATAATCCGTCATACAACGCGGATGAGAACGTTTTATAGTCTTGAAACACGCTTCGTACATCGTCATATCGGAATACCATGTATGCGCCGTATTGTTCGTTATATGCGACCGGCGAATGCTTGAGCATTTCCCCATACCACGGATATGGATTCAAACGCAAATCCATTGGAATCGACATGTTCGTTTCACTGCCTCTCGCGATTATGGAATAATAGATTTCACGAATATCGTAGCAAAATCGTATAACGCGGATAATGATCCGGAAGTAGAGTATTAGGTAGCCGGAAGGATAAAGAAGAGGAATATATCGAAGCGGCTGTATCGAACGGAGCAAGCCATTCGCTTGTGATCCGGTTTTACATTCTGAAGAACATCTTTCTAGGTATGAGAAAGGTTCATGGCATTAAACGTCATGGACCTTTTTCGATTTCCGCCGATGATCATTGTTGACTCCTCATATCCCAGTATCAAATTGTATCCTACCTTACAAAAATGATCGGATCATACAAAAAAGTGCGTACTATTCAAGGGTATGGGAACCTGATAATCTAACATCCAGAACGATCGATCCAGATTTCAGCGGTCGGACGGTCGTTTAAAAACTTATAGGTGAGGTGCGAAAGTATGCAGGAATACCAACTTGCTTTGAAAGATAAGCGAATCGCATGGGGGAAGGCTCTCGATATCGAGGCGCTCATTGGCAAATATCGCGGAGATTCCTTCAGACAGGACGTAAACGCGGCCTTGGATTGGAATTTGCCTGCCGGTGTATATCGGGCGAAAGAGGT
This sequence comes from Paenibacillus thailandensis, assembly GCF_042685365.1. Classification (NCBI taxonomy): domain Bacteria; kingdom Bacillati; phylum Bacillota; class Bacilli; order Caryophanales; family Paenibacillaceae; genus Paenibacillus; species Paenibacillus thailandensis. The sequence continues at coordinate 622,079 of NZ_JBHUMY010000006.1, forward strand.
TGTTATCGAGCTCGATAAGATGCTTGAGGCGATGCTGGTCCAGCTTGGCGAACCGGTAAACGGCGATCCGACGGTGCTCTTGGACAGCCTTCAGGCCAACTTGGCGATTTCCGGACGCGTATCCTCTTTGCCGCTGGGGCCATTGGCTCTTGAGGATAAAGCTGGCGTCGAAATTACGGCTCAGGCGGTGCGCATCGGCGAACAATTGGTAAGCTGGGCTCGGGAGATTAATGCCGGGAAAAAGGCGTTCGCCAAATATGGCCCGGAAGCGCTTGGCAAGCTGGAATTTCGAAGCCATTGTTATGGTCATCCTCTGATTCCGGAAGCCGTCGCTCAAGTATGGGGGCCATTCGGCGGCCCGAGGATCATGCAAATTTATAATGAATACCTGCACCAATTCGTTTTGCTGCGGGATGCCTTGCTTCCGTTTGCCAACTGGGAGGAAGTTCCGTTTGAAGTCAAGGAATATACGGAGTTCAAAGGGCTGCGGTTTCTTGAGCCGGCCCGGGAGGTCTTTTTAACGCAATTGCTCGGGAAAAAGCTTACGCACAAATCGATCGTTCAGTATGCGCAAAGTGTGGTCAGCTCAGGGTTAAGCAAAGCCGGTTACGGCTTCCAATATCGTCTGGGGACAGTTCTGCCGGCTGGGTTGGGAGAGCCGGCCCGGACGGCGGCGCATTATCTGCTGAAGTGGCATCCGGTACATACCATCGCTGCAGATGATGAGTTCGCCGCGGTCTCTTTCGATTATGAATATGACGATTATTATGCCGCGCCGCGAATCGAGACAGGAAAGGGTACGCCGGTGAGCAAGGACGCGTTTCCGGTTACGGGGGAGCATTACGATGAACCATCCATCGCCCGGTTGCTGCCAAATGCGGATACCGATCGAACGACCCTTCGATTCAGCCTGGAAATGGAAGAAGGCGAATTTTCGGTCGATCTCGGTCAGCTTTTTAGAGGACATCGCTTTTTGTATCGGCCGCAAAGAAGCGGCGATGCCGGCGCCGCACTTGCGAAGCGGAACTCCCTTAGCTGGCACCTTGCGGCAGACATTCTCTCGCATTCCGGATTGGTGACGAATACGGACGGCATTCATTTCATTCCGACCGGCGGAAATGAACTCGTGCTGTGGGCTTTGCTAGGGAAGCAGTATCCCGAAAATGTGGTTTTATTGGACAAAGGGGATGAGGAGGAGCTGGAAGCGGCTTATGTTTCCGGCAAAGGCTTCGGAGCTCAATTTTTAGTGCTGTAAAACCAAACGAGATACCATTCTGGACAGGAGCGGGAGGAGAAATATTTTGACTAGACAACACAAGCCCATAAGCATCTCATTCATGGCTATCGTCGTTTATCTCATGAACTCGACGATGCAGTTGTACTTCATTGATTGGGCCGATCGGCATGTTCCGGAGGCCAGAAACTTGGCTTCATCCTTAACCTCTGTATCCGTCAATGTCGGCATCGCGATGGGATCCGCTTTGGGAGGATTTGTAACGACGAACATGGAGCTCATTGATCTTTCCTGGTCCGGGGGAATTGTTGCCGTTTTGGCAGCCGCGTTGGCTTTTATCAACTATCGTTTGGAAGGCGGGTCTCGTAGCGGTACTAAAGAGGAGAATGGACTGCGCGGCCAATACGAAGGAAGCTTGTGATCACGCCATCTAAGGTTAAGAGGTACCCTTCTGGGGTACCTCTTAATGCTTGAATAGCTGATGCGATCTCTTCAGGCAAGGCGTGAACCGGTAACCGCGATCCGCGCTGAATTAAGTTTTTGCTCCGGTATGCTTTGGATTGGTGTACGATACTTCACCGGGAAAGCTCTCAATATAGGCGGTTCCAAAATCGCATAACATCGTGAGCATGGGAGCCAATTGTTCGCCCAGCTCGGACAAGTAATATTCCACCTTCGGCGGTGAAACCGGATAAACCTTGCGAATAATGAGTCCGTCGCTTTCCAGCATTTTTAGCTGCATCGTAAGCATGCGTTGGGTCGCGTCAGGAAGCAGCCGCTGCAGCTGATTAAACCGAACCGGACCCTTGGCCAACTGGTTTAAGATGGATATTTTCCATTTGCCGCTGATTAAGCCGAGTACAATTTCCGAAGTGCAGCGGAATGTTTTGTCTCTAAAGGTTATCATCTATCTACACATCCCTTTCGGAAGAATAGAGCTAATACAATTCGTTTCTCCTTTAAGTAGAATTGAATTGCGGATCGATCATTCCATATGTTATGTTCAACCCTCTTCCTTGTCAAGGAGTTCTGGATCGATTAGTATAAAAATATTAAAGGAGGTCGTCTTATGCCACGAACGGGACGTCCACGTTCATTTAATCGTGACGAGGCGGTTGCCGCCGCCATGCTTTTATTCTGGGAGCACGGCTTTGAACCGACTTCATTGGCTCAGCTGCGGGCGGCGATGGGGAATATATCGGCGGCGAGTTTTTACGCGGCGTTTGAATCCAAGGAAGCGCTATTCCGCGAAGCGGTTAATCGATATCTATCTACTTATGGACATGTTTCGGAAACTTTCAGGGATACAAGCTTGACATCGAAAGCAGCCATGGAATTGGGACTGCGGCAATCGGCGCGGATGCAGACGGAGAACTCCCATCCTTTAGGTTGTTTGTTGGGATTGTCCGCCGTAAACTGCTCGCCTGAGCAACAACATATCCGAGACCTGCTGTCCAAGGAACGAGAGAGGGTCCGGGGCTGGATAAAAGAATGTATAGAACGAGCCGTAGCCAACGGGGAGTTGCCCGAATCCACGGATATCTCCATGGTTGTGACGTTATTTGAAACATTCTTGCGAGGAATTTCCACGCAAGCCCGGGACGGTGTACCCTACGAGGCCATTGATGCTGCCATAACTCAACTGATGAGCGTATGGGATGCATTATCTGTAGAGCCAGGATAATCGGCTGATCTTCGAGAACGGAACCAGCTGGACCGACTAAACTCGAGGTGACCACTTTCGTTTCCCGGGCTTCAGTAGAAAGAGCCGGATAATTAAGAAATCGGCCGGCCTGACTCGTCGATGCTGAATCGCTTTCTTGAAATATTTATAAATTCCGACACGGCTGCTGTTTTATAACTGTCTTTGCGCCGTATGAACAGAGTTGGCGTTCTTAGAAACTTATCCGAGATTTCATGATACTGCAAGTTATACCGAACGATGGCTCTTTCAATGACCGAACGAGGTAATAGGGAGACCCCCAGTCCGGCATAGATACATCCCAAAATTCCTTCCAATGTCCCGAATTCCATAAGCTTCGCGGGTATAATACCCTCTAGGTGCAGCCAGTCCTCTAGTTTTCGACGGTAAGAACATCCAACACGAAACACCAGTAAAGTAAGATTGCGAAGCTTGTCCGGTCCGTCTATAGAGCCGATTTGTCCTCTAGATATGAGCACAAGTTCCTCGGCCCCAACTTCAATAATTTCGAGCTCTGCATGATCGACCGGTGCTGCTACAAACGCTCCATCCAATTCGTATTTCAAAACCGATTGGACGAGTTCTTCCGTCGTTCCGGTTTTCAATGTCAAGTCGACTTCGGGGTATGACTTATGGTAATCGGCAAGAATAAACGGAAGTCGAATCGCTGCTGTCGTTTCAAGCGATCCGATCCGAAGTCGACCACGGGGGATGGAGTTGTCCGATACGACCCGTTCTGCCTCTTGTGTAAGAAAGATAATTTTTTCGGCATAAGACTTGAGTGCCTCACCTGATGTTGTGAGCCGAATTCCTTGCCGATTGCGATGAAGAAGTACTGTTTTTAATTCACTTTCAAGCTGCTGGATTCGGATACTGATACTCGACTGTACGTATTCTAATTTCTCAGCTGCTCTTGTAATGCTGCCCTCGTTGGCAACAGCCAAAAAAATTTGCAGGTCTCGGATGTCCATAATTTTTCCTCCGATTATAGTATTAAATATTTTAATGCAAATCATCGTTTGTATTCATTTTACACAATATTATCGGAGGGTTACAATAATTTCAGTAAAGGAGGCAGTACTCATGGCGATAACCGTTTTTTGGCGAAACGTTTTTAGGGATTTCCATCCTCGTAATCGCTGCAGCCCGAATGGTGAGACCATGTAATGGTTCTTGGTCCGATTGGGGCCGGGATAGTTTTGGAACTAGCGCATAGGAGGCGTTTAACAGTGTTTGAAACGGAGATAACACGCAAGCTAAAAATTCAATACCCTATCTTCCAAGCCCCGATGGCAGGCGGCCCTACAAAGCCCGAATTAGTAGCAGCAGTTTCCAACGCCGGAGGCTTAGGCAATCTGGGAGCTGCATATTTAACGCCGGAACAGCTCCGCGGCGCGATCCATCAGACCAGAGAATTAACAGACAAGCCTTTCGGGGTAAACTTGTTTGTACCTGAGCAACCTGAAGAATCGCAAGAAGCCGTCAGTCAAATGATAGATTATCTCAATAAATACCGCGACAAACTTGGCATTGTACCCAATCCAGCCATTCCAAAGTTTTCGGAGTCGTTTGAGGAGCAAGTGCAAGTGCTTCTGGAAGAGCAAATTTCGGTATTTAGCTTCACTTTTGGCATACCGCCACATGAGACGATCGAAGCTATGAAGCAGCGCGGGACTGTCGTATTAGGCACTGCAACAACAGTGGAAGAAGCTAAACTTCTGGAGACGGCTGGCGTCAACGCAATTGTAGCTCAGGGATGTGAAGCAGGAGGTCACCGAGGCACATTCTTGAAAAAGGTTTCCGAGTCTCTGATTGGCACCATGGCACTTGTTCCGCAGATTGTAGATCATGTGTCGATTCCGGTCATCGCATCGGGGGGCGTCATGGATGGACGGGGACTTGTAGCAAGCCTCGCATTAGGGGCCGGTGCTGTACAGATGGGAACCGCGTTCCTCGTTTGTCCCGAGAGTGGCGCTCACGAAGTCTACAAACAGAAGATCCTTGCAGCAACTGAGGACTCCACTGAAATTACAAGCGCATATTCGGGTAAACCGGCAAGAGGCATTCGAACTGCGTTTATGGATGACATGCATCGGTATCCCGGAACCATCCCGGCATTCCCCATTCAAAACGCATTGACGCGAGACATTCGACAGGCGGCCGCAAAAGCGAACGCCCCGGAGTATATGTCACTCTGGGCGGGGCAGGGTCTAAGGCTAGTCAACGACCAGTCTGCAGCTGCAATCGTCAAACAAACCATCGAGCAGGCAGAGGCTCTTGTTAAAAAGAGTTTTATCTACAATTCATAATGAAGGAGAAAATTGCATGCCGTTGCTTCGTTTTGACCTTATAGAAGGGCGAGATAAAGCAAGTCTGAAAAAACTTTTAGATGTTGTTCATACTGTTGTCGTAGAGGTTTTCGAAGTTCCCGAGCGGGATCGTTACCAAATCGTTCATGAACACCCAGCAGAACATATGATTATTGAAGATACGGGGTTAGGACTTAACCGCACGAATAATATAGTTGTTCTATCGATTGTAAGCAAAGCCCGGCCAAAAGAGAAGAAACAAAAATTCTATTCCTTACTATCCGAACGATTAGAAGCTGAGTGCGGGATTGCGCCAAGCGATCTAATGGTGTCTATCGTTGAAAATACGGATTCCGATTGGAGTTTTGGACGGGGTGAGGCTCAATTTTTAACGGGTAGGTTATGATCCGCGAATTGCCCTTGCCGACCGCCACGAGAACAAAAAGCAGCCGCTCAGAATGGGTCTGGGCCGGCTGCACTTAACGATAGCCATTGAATGAAGCTTCATAAAAGTTCGACAGATGTATGATTGCAACCGAACTTTCTTCATCTTTCCGCGGCTTTTTAGAGGTTTAAAATTTGGTTCCCGGATCGGATCTGTTATGGATTCTCGTAGTTTTTTAAAGGCATACCCACATACTCGCGGAAGGAGCGGATACGCTCTGCTTCGAACTCGAAAACGATCACAAGCTCATTGGAAAAAGGGCGTCCATTCAAAGGACCTTCCGAGCGAAATGCCGCCATCCCGTTGTCCGCATTCTCAAGCACGAGAAGCGGGGTCAGCTGCATCTGAAATACAGAGCGCTCGAACTTGACCAATTCTTCGAACCGCTCTTTGCCTTGCTGCTTGTGATTCCACTCTTCTAGCGGAAGCGGGACGAAGAAATGAAAATCATCCGTAACCTTGTTAAGAAAATCGATTGTATATCCTGTTTCTAAAGCCTTCCTAAAAGCATCAAACGCTTCATATGTTCGGGATGAGACCGGGCTTACGGAATTCTCCATGAGAAAAATCCTCCTCGTTACGGCTTATTAAGTCGCTCCAAATATCCCTAGCTTTCTTCGGTTAATGCGGCAGAACTTTTAGCTGGCTTGATATCGTAGCCAGGTGAAAAGCTTCGTGAATCAGAAGGAAATTTAATAACTCGCCGGGGGCGTTGAATTGGAACGGTCCCAAGGCAAAGGGAGTTGAAAGCTTCTCGCCCAGCATTTCAGGTGTCAGCTCAGATAGGCGGGAAAGCTGCGCAGTCAACATCTCGACCAACTCTTCCTTCGATGGAGGAGCAAATGTCCAGTCCAAGGGCTTTGTTCCAGAGTTAAACAGCGAATCATAGAAGTCCGGTATTGCCGAGGGGGAATCGAAGATCAAGGGAGAATACTTATCCATCCAATAAATCATATGGCCGACATGGACCTCTGTCAAGATAGTAGACACAAATTTTATCGATTTACCGTATTAAAGTAGAATTTTCG